>CAJUSD010000036.1 GCA_910589145.1 uncultured Oscillospiraceae bacterium | reverse complement strand
ACAGGAAAAAACAGCTTACAGAAAAGTATACTTTTTTGTAAGCTGTTTTATTTTTTGACAACAAACGATTGGCTTAACAATGCGGAAAGTCTAACATATAAGGGACGGCAGAAACGGAAAAAATTCCATTTCTGCCGTCCTTTTTTTACAAAAGTGATTTATTTCCTTGAAATTTGCTATGTTACAAGAAAGTACTTTTTAAATATAAATTAAAATAGCCTATAAAACATTAATATTGTCTCAAGCAATCACAAACAGCAGAATTCGTTATAATAACTATAAAATGCTTTTTTATGGATTGTAAATAGTAAAAAATTATAAACGATACCCATTTTTAACATTTACAAAATGTCAAAATTAAAAAATAACGATACTCTGAAAAATAAACGATTGATTTCCAAAAAAAGAATGATTCACAAATTATTAACGATTGCCGTCCCATCATTTTGGCATTATGCTGATATCAAACAAGAAACAGAAAAACTGCAACCGCACCAGCAGCCAAATAACATGAATGATGAAAAGGGGCGATACCGCAATGACTTCCAACAAATCCTCCCTGGCAAACTCCCCTAAAAAGGGGAAGCTTCGTATCCTTTGGAACCAGGTACGGGGCGAATACCATCTATATCTAATGTTTTTGCCAGTTGTTATTTATTATGTCCTCTTTAAGTATATCCCTGTTTTTACTGCGTTTTTTATGAGCCTTACCGATTACGATATTTATAAGGGTTTTTTAGGAAGCCATTTCGTAGGGCTTCAAAACTTTATGGAATTCTTTGATTCCATCTACTTTGGAAGGCTGCTCAAAAATACCCTTGGCATTAACCTATTAAATCTCGCCTTTGCATTTACAACGCCTATTATTTTCGCACTTTTGTTAAATGAAATAGCCCATACTGGTGTGAAGCGGGTCATCCAGACAATTAGTTACTTGCCGCACTTTGTTTCTACAGTTGTTGTTGCAAGTATTATTGTCACATTCCTTTCCCCCAGTACCGGGCTTGTCAACAATATTATTACTCATATGTTTGGAGGCAGGTCAGTTGCCTTTCTCCAACGCCCCCAATATTTTTGGGCAATTATGACCATTCAAGCTGTTTGGAAGGAAACTGGATGGGGTGCTATCATTTATATCGCGGCCCTGACTGGCATTAACAGTGAATTATATGAAGCTGCTGGGATTGATGGCGCGGGAAGGCTTCGCCAAACCTGGCATATTACCCTTCCCGGCATTGCCCCAACTATTGTTGTCATGTTCCTTATCCGTATCGGCAGCCTGCTGGAAGTAGGATATGAAATGATTATTCTTTTGTATAGTCCGGCTATTTATTCTACTGCCGATGTATTCAGTACCTATGTTTACCGCCGCGGCATCCTGGAATCCAGCTATAGTTATTCTGCTGCTGTGGGGCTTTTCCAATCCCTCATTGGGTTTGGTATGGTGGTGGCGGCTAATAAGCTTTCCCGTAAACTCACCGACACCTCGCTTTGGTAGAACGGATAAGGAGGTTTTATTATTATGGTTGGTGTGAATAATGGCTTTGGAAGAAAAGCCTTCCTCATCTTAAATGGCCTTGTTATGTTTTTGGTCTGTATTGCCACCCTGTACCCCTTTCTTTACATCGCTGCCGCTTCTTTAAGCGATCCTGTCTTTATTTCCCGCGGTGAAATCGGCGTTATCCCCAAAGGGCTTAATTTCCGCGCTTACCGCATGGTTGCCAATTATCCGATGATATGGCGTTCCTATTGGAATACGATTGTTTATACTGTGGTTGGTACATTCATTAATATCTTTGGAACTGTTTTTGCTGCTTATCCTCTTTCCAGGAAAAGCTTTATTGGCAGGAAATTTTGGAATCTTTTTGTTTTCTTTCCCATGCTGTTCCATGCTGGACTAATTCCACAGTTCGTTTTGGTAAACGGCTTAAAAATGAGGGATACTATTTGGGCCCTGGTTATCCCTGGAGCAATTTCCTCTTACTATGTCATTATTATGAGGACATTTTTTGACGCGATTCCTGGCGCTTTGGAGGAATCTGCCCGTATTGATGGTGCAAGTCATTTTACTATTCTGCTGAGGATTATTCTTCCCCTTTCCCTGCCGTCTTTGGTGACAGTTGGTATGTTTTATGCAGTAGGACACTGGAACAGCTTTTTCAGCGCCATGATGTATTTAAACGATCAATCCAAGCTGCCTTTACAGATTATGCTCCGCAACCTGGTAATCCAGAACCAGACGGATATTGTAGTGGATTCTACCGCAGACGACAGGGCTATTGTTGGCGAGGCCGTCAAATATGCCACAATTATTGCGGCCACTCTTCCTATTTTGGTTGTTTATCCTTTTATTCAAAAGTATTTTGTACAGGGTGTTATGATTGGTTCCGTCAAAGGATAAGCAAGTCCCTCTTGTGGTTTTAAATGTCAATCCCATATTATCTATAAGCAATTCCTATTTACAGAAAGGAGTCTTTCATTTATGAACAGAAACTGGAAACGTACTCTTTGCCTGCTATTGGCATTGTCCACAGCAAGTATTGCGGGATGCAATGGTTCTCCATCCTCCACATCATCCCAATCCCCTTCAGGTTCAACTCCAGCACAAACCCAATCCACATCTGGCGGCGCTCCCTCTGCCAGCACCCCGCAATCTTCCGGAGAAACTCCTACAGTCCGGGTACTTATGCAGGCCCGCGCCGAAGGCCCCATATCAAATGATATGCCCTTTATAAAAAACATCAGTGAAAAGGCGGGCATAAACTTCAACTGGGAGCTTGCGCCTTCCGATGCAAACCAGTACACCGAAAAATTTAACATTCTGGTAGCATCCGGCGATATTCCCGACCTGATGATTCACCATGATATGAATGTACTCAACAACGGCGGCGTAAACAAGGTTTTTGAAGACCTCCTCCCATGGGTTGAATCCAGTATGCCTAACATCCAAAAGCTGTTCAGCGAGCGGGACGGCATGAAAAAAGACATTATGACTGATGATGGACATTTATATTACCTGCCGCGCCTGACCGCAGTAAGAACCTATGGTATGTTCCTGGTACGCGAGGATATTGTGAAAAAGGAAGGGCTGTCTATGCCCACAACTACAGATGAAATGTATGAATTCCTGAAGTTCTTCCAAACCTACGACCTGAATCAAAACGGCCAGCAGGATGAAATCCCCTGGACCTGCCGCGGCAAGTTCAATGATTTGAACGGGTTTATGGAACCCTTTGGGGTGTATATCAAGGACGCATTTTTTGAAGAAGGCGGTCAGGTAAAATATACCTATTCCGATCCACGTTTTCTGGAAGGGCTAAAATATGTCAGCAAACTGTACGGAGAAGGGCTGATTGACGCGGAATATTCCACCAATGATATGAAGGTATGGGAATCCCGCCTAACCAATGAACTTTCGGCTATCACCTATGATAACTTTGTCCGTATTGACTACCTGAACAACCTGATTAAGCAGATCAACCCAGAAGCGGAATTTGTCAGCATTCCTCCGCTGAAAGATCAAAACGGCAAACAAGTTACAAAAGAACAGCAGAACAAATATGGAAAAGGTACTTCTGTCAGCGCTAAGAGCCAGTATAAAGAGCAAATCATTCAATTTTTGGACTGGATTCACAGCGAAGAAGGACATATTGCCACAAACTTTGGCATAGAGGGGGAAACCTTTGTCCGTGAAAATGGAACCTTCAAGTATACTGATCTTGTTATGAAAGATCCGGATAACGCCGGTATGTCCAAGCTGATTCTTTTAGGGTTCCGCGATATGTGGCCTTACCGTTCTGATATTGCCTATGAAAACGCCATGAATTCCGATAATCAGAACGCTCAGCGCGATGCATACAAGCAGTATGTATCTGGAAACAAATGGCCAACCACCCTTACATTTACCGAGGAAGAACGCAGCGTTATTAATACTACCTATCAGGAAGTCAAAACCTACACCGATGAAATGATTAACCAGTATGTTATGGGAATCGAATCCACTAATAGTTTTGACGATTACCTTGCAACGCTGGAAAAATTAGGGCTTCCTGAAGTTTTAAAGGTTCAGCAGGCTGCCTATGACCGTTATCTTGCCAGATAATCAATATTATGGCATAATAGGGGGAAACGAAAGCAGGCTTTTGCGGGGAGAGCGTGCAGCTCTCCCTTTTTCTTGAAAGGAGAGACAGCCATATGAAAACCCTTCACAATCCCATTCTCCCTGGTTTTTATCCTGATCCTTCTGTTTGCCGGGTTGGGGAAGATTATTACCTTGCCACCTCCACTTTTGAATATTTTCCCGGCGTACCAGTATTCCATTCCCGCGACCTGGCGCATTGGCATCAAATTGGGTACTGCCTGACACGTCCCTCCCAACTTCCACTAGACGGGACAGCCCCCTCAAAGGGAATTTATGCCCCAACCATTCGATACCATGAGGGAACCTTCTATATGGTGACAACCCTGGTACAGGATGAAAACTACTGGAATAATATTAACTTTTTTGTTACAGCAAAGAATCCCGCAGGCCCATGGTCGGAACCAACTGTTATTGAAGGGGCTCAGGGAATTGATCCTACGCTGTTCTTTGACAGCGGAAAGGTTTATTATTTGGGAAATATGCGTCCGGAACCAGAAAGCACAGGTTCTTCCCGCTATATTTGGCTTCAGGAATTGGATGTCCAATCAGGTAAGCTGTTAGGGGAACGCCATATCCTACGCACCGATGGCGCAGTATATAACGCCTCTGCCCCGGAAGGCCCGCACCTTTACCATATTGGAGAATACTACTACCTAATGATTGCGGAGGGTGGAACCTCTATGAACCATGCAGTTTCTATTTTCCGCAGCCATTCTCTTACAGGGCCTTATGAGGTCAACCCCCGCAACCCGATTTTTACCCATCGTAATTTTTCAAGGAAAAGTGAAATCAATAGTACCGGCCATGCAGATTTAATCGAAACGCAGAACGGCGAATGGTGGGCGTTTATGCTTGCATCCCGTCCAGACGGAGGAGCTTTCCGGCGTTTGGGAAGGGAAACCTATGCTGTCCCGGTTATCTGGGAAGACGAATGGCCGGTTTTCAGCCCTGATACCGGACGTATTGAATTCAGTTTTCCAGCTCCCAACCTGCCGGAACACCATTGGCCAAGCCTCCCTGCCTGTGAGCAGTTCGACACGCCGACGCTGCCATATCCATTCAGCCTGTTACGAACTCCCAGCGCAGAATTTCCACCCTATTCTTTAAAGGATCGTCCGGGATTTCTGCGGTTGTTCTGTTGCCCTCAAACGCTCTCGGAATATCATTGCCCTGCCTTTATAGGCCGTCGGCAGCAGCACCTTTCCTTCTGCGTTCAAACCCGGATGGAATTTAAACCCGCTCAGGAAGGGGAATGGGCTGGGCTTGTTATCCTGATGAGCGCCGGATACCATCTCCGTTTTGAAACAGGGCTTTTAGAAGGAGAAAAACAAATTCGCCTTATTCAAAGGGTGTCTGGACAGGAAACGGTTACTGTCCAGCTTCCCTGCCAGTCAAAAGAAATGCTGCTTCGGATAGAGTCTGCAGGGACAGACTGCACTTTTTCTTTTGCCATAATTGGTGAAGACGGGTTTGTACAGCCCTGGAATGTTCTGGCAGAAAATATATGCCTTTCTCCATACAGCGTCAGCGAGGCTAACCGTTTTACTGGGACATTCCTTGGAATGTATGCAACTTCTAACGGAAAGATCAGCCAGTCTTTTGCCGATTTTGATTGGTTTGAGTATCAGGAAATTTAATAAAATTTAGTTGCTTTTGACCATTCAGGCATTTTCAGGGAATGTCTGGATGGTCATTTTGCTTGCATCCTCCCTTTTATTTTGGTATAATAGTCTATAAATGAAAAAGTTACTACAGGAAATTGGGCAGATTTAACATATCCTTTTTTGAAAAGGGAGGGATGCACCTATGCCGTCCTGGAACGAAAACCTTTCTGGTACCCTTAAACTGTTTCGCCGAGACAGTATTTTTGTCCGTCTAATGATATTGATTAATGTCTTAATTGTTTTATGTGTGACGATTCTGGGGATGCTGGTCTACTCCATCTGCAACCGCCGGATTATGGAAGTCGTCAATGACACCAATCTCCAGCTAACCCGCCAGGCACAAAGCGAGGTAGAAAACCACCTTGCCAAGCTGGATCGGATGACCTTCCAATTGGCAATGGAGAGCAATCTGAAAACAGCGACTTACAGCAGCTTAAATAATAACTATTTTCAGTTGGCCTGTCAAAAATCAATTGCCAGTATTTCCAATCTGGATGAGGAAGGGGAAAATCTGTGGATATACCTTTCCAAAACCAATACAGTTTTAAACCGGGATTCAAAATACAGCACATCGCTTTTCTTTACAAAAATAAATCCCTACAGCAACACGCCTGAATTATCGGCGGTCAGCCAGTCTCATCCGCAGTTTCTCTACTGGGGGCAGCAGATGAAGGAAAACGATATTGAGCAAAAAGCATTGTGTTTTGCCCGTTCCATTCCGATTGATTCCAATATTCCCACAGGTATGATCGTTCTTAGCCTGTCCTCTGACCAATTAAGGCAGTCTTTGGGAAATCCCCAGGAAGCACCGTATTCTTCCTATTATGTTTTGGACAGCAGCGGCAATATCCTAATCAGCAGCCCATCCGACTTCTCCCCTTCTGAATCTGAAGTACAAAAGCTTTGGAGCAAAATTAATAGGGACATTTCAGAGGGATATCAGATCAGTGAATCAAAAAATACGGATTATCTAACAACCTATTGTGTTTCAAAGGATTACCAGTGGACATATTTGGCTGTTACCCCTCTTTCCTTTATTTATCAAAGTTCTGCCAATATTAAAACGACTACGATTGTAATTCTTGTAATTGCCCTTATCCTCAGCCTGACCCTTTCCTACCTGTTGACCATTCGACTGTACCAGCCAATTTGCAGCATTGTGTCATTAATCCGTTCGTTTTCCGATAAGGACGCCCGCTCCGACCTGGAAATCTCCGGTAACGAGCTGTCCTTTATACAACAGATCATTAATTCAGCCTATCGTGAAAACCATCTCCTCCATGTTCTCTATGAAAAAAACAAGCCATTTCTTCAGGATAATTTACTAAACAGTTTAATTTCCGGCAAGCTGTCAGCCCGGGATGCAATCGAACGATGTGAGGAACTGGGAATTTCCATGAGTGGGACACAATACCTAACAGTTGTTTTAGAATTAGATTTATATGGAACCCAGCATTTTTCACGCCGTCAAAACGGGCAAATAGAGGGCGCCTTGAACCAACTGGCATTGGAGCAGGGAAAGGAGCTGTTTTCCTGCCATACCTTTCCAAAGGATTATAAAACTTTTGTCAGCCTGTTTTGCTTTTACCAGGATTCCAGTGCCTTCCAGGAGACAGACAGCCTGCTTCGGCAGATGCAAAACATTCTTCAAACTTCATTTGGAGTTGCTGTCTCTGTTGGCATAGGAGGTTGTTACAGCAGCATTACACAGTTCAATATGTCCTTCATTGATGCTTTGGCGGCGCTGAAGCATTGTGAAATACGCGGAAAGGGCAGTATCATTTATATTGATGAGGTGAAAACACTTCCTGGCCCATCCTTCGTATATGCCATTGGAACAGAACAACAGTTAATCAATCTAATCAAGATTGGTGATGTTTCCCGGCAGCGGGCCCTTACAGAGCAAATTGTAGAGGAAAATCTGTCAAATGCACAGGTTACACCGGAACGGATTCAAAATTTATTTTATGCCTTAATCGGAACTGCAGTACGGACTATTTATGAAATCCGTTCTACAACAGAGCAGATTTTCCCAGAACAGCCTAATTTGTATAAAGTTCTGTCAGACAAACAGGATATTGTCCAAAAGAAAGAGGTTGTGCTTGCGATTTTTAAAAATGTCAGCGACTATATCCAGCAGCAAAACCAGAATCAGAGTCAACAGCTGATGCAGAAAATTGACATTTTAATTCGCCAGACCAATGGAAATATAACCCTTGCGGAAACTGCCGATACATTGGGTATTTCCTATACTTATTTAAGCAGTATATTTAAAGAGATTTCCGGGGAAGGGTTTGTGGGTTATGTAAACAGTTACCGTGTCAGCTATGCCCAGGAACTACTGGCGAACCGCTCCCTAAGTATTGCGGAAATTGCCTCTATTACTGGTTTCGGAAGTGCCAATACTTTTATCAAGGTGTATAAAAAATACTATGGCGTTACCCCTGGGAAATATAGGGAAACGCTTTAGGGTAGAGATAACCTAAGACGAGTACAAGCCAGGGCAGATGAAAAAGGTTTGAAGGTCCCAAGGTTGTGCAGCGGAGCTGCACTCCTGAAAAGTTCCCTGGTCGCCAGTTCAGCTTTGCTGAACTGAACCCGCAAGACGTGAAATACTCCCAGCTTGCTTAAAGAAATCATAAACCTTTTAAGAGACAGCAAACTGAAAGTTTGCCATGATGGCGTACCTATAGCAGCCCAAGAAAATACCGAAAGCCATTAAATTCAAACTAATAGACTATCCCAGAATTAGATGTGCAGCGGCCTAACATAAGCCGCTGTACTTTTTAATATTAAAGAAGTGACCCCAATAACACTTGACAAGCTGTTCAAAAAGTAGTATTCTATCAAACAGACAAATAACTGTTTAGCAGAATTAAATCTGATAAACAGACTTTTTATGAAATGAGGAATAAAATTGAAAGATAAAAAAAGATTGCCTGATAGTGAGCTAACCATAATGCTGGCAATTTGGAAAAGCGGTGCTGAAAAAATCCATACAGGGGAAATTTTAGAATTATTGAGGAAATCAAGATGCGGCAGCTGGAAAACTCAAACTGTGCAGAATCTGTTGGTACGTTTAACCGAAAAGGGATTTTTATCCTGTGAAAAATTAGGACGCTTAAACTTTTATAACCCTTTGGTTTCTATGAAAGACTACAAGGAAATGGAAACCAATACACTGTTAACCCGTTTCTATGAAGGGTCTACCAAAAGCCTGTTTGCGGCACTGGCGGAAAAGGCGGAACTGTCCAAAGACGATGTAGAGGAAATCAAACGGTTATTATCTGGGGATGAGGGTAAGTGAAAATACTTTTTGTACAGATTCTTTATCGAAGTGTTTGGTTTTCCTTGGTTAGCTGTTTGGGAATAGCTTATAAAAAGCGCAAATACAGGCAGCATATCATTCCCACCCAGCTGCAGCGGCTGGCCGGTGTCTTTTTCTCCATATGGCTGGCGCTGCCGGTTACTGTTTCTATGAACATCTATTATAGAGCAGAAATCTTCTTTTCAAAAGAAAAGGCTGTGGCAATCCTGAATAACAGTTCAGATATGCCTGTCCCCCCTGAACCCGTCCAAACGAACCTCTCGCGCCTTCACTTTTTTGATGCTGTGGCTGCCATATGGCTGCTGGGGGCTGCTGTAGTTTTTCTTTTCCATATAGGAGGATATATCTGTACCAACAGGAATTTACGCCGTTGGAGAACAAGCAAAATTCTCCAGGGCATGGAGCGTCCTGAAGACGGCAGGTATAAAAATGTCAGAATTGCTTATTCGCTTTCTGCCAGCGTTCCCTTAACAGAAGGACTGCTGCGTCCGGTTATATGGCTCCCCGACAGTTGGAAGCAGGAGGATTCCAAGTATGCGCTGCTCCATGAAACAACACATATCAGGCAGGGCGACATATTGGTGAAATGGCTCCTGTTGTGGGTAAAAAGCTTATACTGGTTCCATCCTCTCATTTTCCGCTTTTCCCGTAATGTATCGGAAACGCTGGAATATGCCTGTGATGAAAGGGCACTGCGGAACGCTTCCATGGAAACGCGCAGAAAATACAGCTTAACCATTTTGAAAGCGTCAGGGCAGGTTAATTATCAAAAATTTTCAGATGGAATTCTTGGATTAGTGGAGGAGAAAAGTCAAATGGTTTCCAGAATTGAGAAAATAATGCGCCCAAAAGAAATATCTGGTTCTATGGATTTTAGGACAAAATTGGGAGCGTGCTTTTTAGCATTTTTAATGGCAGGTTCTATTGTAAGTTTCCATGTAAAGGCAAAACCACAGCCAGTCTTTGCAGCAGACAATGCCATAAATGAAGAACCTGCCAGTATTACAATAGCAGGTTTCAGCAAAGATGACGAAGAGATGGATAATACTGCAAATAAAAAAACTGTCAGTGTTGAACATGTTCAACCAGACGAGCCAGAAACGAAAGAGGAACAGCCGGTTGAGTTTGAGCTGGAGATTTTCCCCTGTGAAGCATATAGGGTAGCGTTTCCAGTCTGGTATGAAACCAGTCCTGAAGCTGTTAAACAAGACTTAATGTTTTACGCCAATATTGGAACAAAGGTATACTCTGTTGCAAATGAAACTGTAGTAGAAACTGGAAGAAAAGGCTATTATGGAAAATATGTTATTACAGAAAGCGGCAATTATCAATTCCAATACTCGCATTTAGAAAAAATTTCCGTTAATGTTGGGGATGTCTTAAACCAGGGATCTTTGATTGGAACAGTTGGGGCTAGCGGCGCTGTTAAACATTATATGTGTGAACTTCGTGTCCAATCAAAAGACGGAAATCCGGTTGACCTTTCCAAATATGGAAAAGGATATGAATGGTAATATCCAAAACAGAAAGAAGGAATTAATATGAAAAAGTTACTCGCAGCAATTCTTGCTCTGTCTGCTATTGCAGCAAGCTCTATGACGGTTTTTGCCCAAGAACGGATTCCCTACATTCCAAACTTCCCAAGCAATTTGGTTTCACCAAGATTAGGATATGATGAGGCTGATAGAACCTTTAGGGTAGGTAGAAAATGGACATCCTATCAATACTACTGTAATGAAGGTGATTCCTTTGGAGGATATATTAAAAACTTATCCCCAGAGGATGGAGAACTTACTATAACGATCTATTATGCATCTTCCGTTGGAGGGAGTTGTACAGAAGTTGAAAGCGGTACTGTTACAGGCGGCGGTTGGGATGGAGTATATATTACTGCTGATACCGCTGGTTACTACAATGTAGTATTTAAGAACACAGGAAGCAAAACTGTTACATCTAAGTGCGGTGTTGAAAGAGATTGACTGAACTAAAAATATTCTGTAATTTTTAATCATATTGAGGCGTTGGAAACATAGCAGTCCAACGCCTCTTTTTATGGATTTAGTTTTTTCAAGCCCAACGTTCAAATTTCTTCGGCGTTTGGGTTTCTTCAGGTTCATCCATCTTTTCAGCGGGCTTTTGGCGCTGTTTTAACAATTGGATTTGTTTTTGCAGTTCTTCGATTTGCTTTTGGATTTTCTCTGCTTTTTCCTTGTTATGCGCCTTTTCTGCTTTGCTTTTTTCCTTCCCTAACTGTTCCAGTTTCTGTTCCAACTGGCGGATTTGCTGCTCCGTCCCCCCGCCGGACTGGGGCTGGGCTGGGGAAGCTTGGGGCGAACCGAGCGCTCCGATTCCATTGACATTCATCTCTTTCACCTCCTTCTGTTTCCAGCTTTCATCATAACAGGTTTGGAAACAGAGGAAAAGGGGCATTGATGTGAAATAGCCATTTCAATGTTGCGAAAAGTGAAAAAGGATATCCAGGGTAAAAATATTTTCTTTTACGGAAACTTCCATTGTACCTTCGTATTTCTCGATTGCAGCCTTCATATTAGATAAGCCTGTGCCATAAACGGGAACAGAATCTTTATGTGTTCCATTTTCTATATGGAGCAGAAAAAAATCCCCTTTTTTGCGGCTGTAAATCCGAATAAACCTCTCTGCTTCCGGGAGCGAACATATTTCTTCCAGAGCATTATCAAGGGCATTTGCCAGAATAATGCACCAGTCCATATCCTGAATAGGACATTGGGCGGAAATATCCAAACAACATTCAATAGCAGCTCTGTACTGTTGGGCTGCTAAAAATTTATTTTCCAGTAAAATATCCGCCACAGGGTTATTGGTATGAACAGGAAAGGACAGCGCTTCTGCGGCATGGCCCAGCGAAACAAGATATTCCTCCGCTCGTTCCGTTTCCCCTTTGGAAAGGAACCCTTTCAATAAGGCAAGATGGTTTTTAATATCATGGCGGAGGGAGCGGGTCTTATCATATCTTGCCTGTGCTTCCAGCAAATAAGATCTTTGTTGTTCTATTTGAAATTCCAGTTGGCGAAGGTTCTGATTTTTACGGATAGATTGGGAAAGCCACTGAAAGGCAGTTAAAACGGCAAACATCCCCAAATATCCCAGCAAATGCAGGCAAAACAGGCTGAAACTATCTACAACCGGAAAAACAATTCCTTCCACAGAATCCCAAACAATAGTATCCCCATAAATTCCCTTTGAAACAATATTTTCCGTAAAGACAATAAAGAGCAGCGGTAATGCTAAAAATAAAAGGGCAGTATTGCCCAAATAAGAGGAAATTCTAGAAAAGGGCTGGAGGAAAATTTGAAATAACCCAATTAAAAGCAGTAATTCCAACAGCAAAAGGATAATATCTCCATACTCAAGAATCCATTCCATAAGTTGGGCAGGAGACCAGAAGCGTTCTATTAACCAAAACCCCGCCGACTGTACAAAACCAACTGTAAGGAAAAAAAGGGATAAAACCAACGCAGAAACACTGACTGCTAAAGACGGGGGATGTTTATATATTCCAACTCCGCAAAGCGCCAGAAAACAGACCCCTAAAATCGGGGAGAGAAACTCAGGAAGAAAATTCATTGAGGAGATTCCAAAAAATCCCGCTGTATAAAGAACCGTGAAAATCGGTGAAAAATCAACGGAAGAACAACGGCAGTAAAACCAGGAAAGCAGGCAGGGAAATGCCAGAAAATAAATCAGGTTTGCGGCGGTCATGGTTCCACCCCATCTTTCATATAGTGAAGCATTTGGCTCATAAAAGACTGCCAGCGGGTCTTTGAAACAGGGACACGCTCGCCGTTTGTCAATATGATTTGCCCTTTGGAACATTCTGAAAGATAGTCTAAATTTACCAGATAGCTTCTATGGCACTTTGCAAAACGTTTGTCAAGCTGGTTTTCTACATCGGAAAGCCGGCTGTAATATTCTATAACCCCCTGCTTCGTATGGAGCAAAATTTTCCGGTTAAATACCTCACAATACAATATGGAATCCAGCTTGACAGACTGCCTGCGGTTCATGGTATGAATTAAGAGGGCTTTCCCCTTTTGTACGTCTATCCGGCGAATTGCCCGCTCAAGGGCGCGTTTCAGGCGCACCTCATCGACTGGTTTACAAAGGTAATCTACTGCATCCACTTCAAAGGCATCGAAAACAGGTTCCTTTAAAACAGTGACAAAAATAACGGCGCAGGAATTTCCGTTTTCCCGCAGCCGTTTTGCAAGTTCCATCCCATTGATCCCCGGCATCTGCACATCCAGAAGCACAATGTCAAAATCTCCAAAAACAGGCAGGCTTTCACCATTGGGATAACAGAAAATTTTAAATTCTTTAGAGCCTTTCTGCAGGTATTCCTCTATTTTTTCTTTCAGCAACCCGCACATGAAAGGCTCGTCGTCGCAGATGGCTATTTTCAACATACTTTATACCCCTAAAGGTTACAAGCAGAAACCTTCCTCCAATTTTGAGGGGATTTCTACCTATATATTTCAGCTCTTTTTATTCATTTAAGGTTTGTGAAAAGTCCCTCTTAAATTTATGCTTTTCCGTTTTGGGGACGCCATCATGGCAAACTTTCAGTTTGCTGGATGGCTGCAAGAGAAAACTTTAAGCTTTGTCAAACTCTGCGGAGTTTGACGAAGCGGAAGAAGCCCGCTTAAATGGGGCCCTCCCCCGAAACTGGTTCCAGTCCCAATCTTATCCCACCCCCTGGACAATTCCAGCGGGCTTTTATTTTAAATACTGACGGAAACAATCAGTTTTCTGTCTCTTAAAAGGTTTATGATTTCTTTAAGCAAGCTGGGGTATTTCGCGCCTGCGGGCGCGACCAGGGTGCTTTTCAGGAAAGCACCCTGGACCCGAAACCTTTTTAATTGGCTTTAGCTTATACTCTTCTTAGCTTGTTTTCGCAAATTTGCTTTATCGAACTTATATTATTTACGACTTTGGCGATAAGAAACCGGGACCTGTTCTTCAAAACTTTCTCTGGCCTCTTTTCTCAGGTTCTCGTCTGTCAGCAAATCCAACCCAGTCAAAGCCAGAACTGACGCGCCTTTGCTGCAAACCTGGTTCCCCAGTTCAGAACAGGATGCCTCTGCAAAGGCGGGAGAATGCGCCGCAACTCCCAACGGGCCTATGGACAGGTTTTCCTGGATGGTAGGCACCCGGATTGACACGTTTCCAACATCGGAAGAACCGGTCATTTTTGACTGGTCTGCATAGCAGAAGTTTTCCCCAAAATTTTCCCCATGCAGTTTAAAACGTTCCAGCATTGGTTTATTGGGATAATATTCCGCAAACTTTCCGCCAAATTCAAAGCGGGCAGTTGTCCCTGTTAGCATTTCCGCCGCAGAAACCGACTGCTTTAAAAATTCAATCAGCCGTTCCAGGTTTTCCAGATTGAGCGAACGAAGTGTAAATGCACAGGCTGCCTTTCCGGGAATAATATTAGGCTGTGCGCCGCCGTCCAGGATAACCCCATTAATATTATCCTTTAATGCAAACAAGGGGCGCACTTTATCAATATTATTAAAGGTTTGTATTACTGCCGTCAGGGCGTTAACACCGTTTTCAGGGCGGGAGGAGTGGGCATCTTTTCCTGTGAAAAACACCCTTACGTCACAGCAGGCTGTACTGATTTTCCCTAACTGCGGAGTTCCTGTTGTGGGGTGCATCATAAGGGCAAAATCTACATCATCAAACGCTCCCCTATCTGCCATGAATACTTTGCCGCCATCCCCTTCTTCTCCAGGAGTGCCGATTAAAAGGACTTCTCCCCCTGTTTCTTCCAGGACAGACTTTAACGCGATTGCCGCTCCCGAACTGGACGCTGCTATAATATTATGCCCGCAGGCGTGGCCCAGTCCTTTAAGTGCGTCATATTCCGCCATAAATGCAATTTTAGGCCCTGGCTTTCCGCTGTTATAACGCGCTTTAAATGCGGTTGGGATATCACAGCAATTTGTTTCTACTGTGAAGCCATGCTTTTCCATCAGCATGACCAACGCTGCACAAGCTTTTACCTCCTGGAAAGCTATTTCAGGATTTTGATGCAAATATTGGGACAGGGAGACCAATTCTGGCGTAACATTTTTTACGGTCTGGCAAACAGTTTGCTGCATTGATTTATAATCCATACTCTTTTGTCCTTTCTTTTAGCTGATATATTGGATTGACGGGGAGGATGTTTGTGATTTTATATTCATCCTTAATTGGGCGGCAACATCTGCAAATTAGATTTTCCTGCAAAATGATATAATTTCAGTATATCGTGAGGTTTCCCTTTTGTCAAACCAAATCAAAAAACACTATAGATATAAATTTTCCAATATATCTAAAAGTGTTATTGTGGACTTCCTTTTTTTATGTTAAAATGGAAACAATATGGGAATAATACGCCCCAAACGGGCAACAGGAGGAAACATAAATGGCTTTTGAAAAATTCCATTATAAAACCTTAACCGAACTGACTGATACGCTAACACAGCAGGGATACCCGCTTCCCTCCTGTGAAGACAGTAAAATTCTTGCATCCCCCCTCATTGTCCATGGTAAAACCATCCCTAACCGCATTGTATACCAACCCATGGAGGGTTGTGACGGCACGCCTGGCGGTTCCCCTGGAGAGCTGACCATCCGCCGGTATGAGCGATTTGCAGCAGGCGGGCCAGGGCTTATCTGGTTTGAAGCAGTAGCCATTGCAGAAGAAGGCCGGGCAAATCCCCGCCAGCTATGGCTGACCGAAAGCAACAAAGAAGATTTCCGGTCTATTGTCCGAATGATTAAGGAAACCTGCAAAGAAAAGAACGGGTATGAGCCAATTGTTATTATGCAGGCAACCCATTCCGGGCGTTATTCCAAACCTCACGGAAAGCCGGAACCTATCATAGCCTATAATAATCCAATTTTTGAAAAGGACTCCCCTCTTTCAGCGGAGCATATTATAACAGATGAGCACCTGCGGGAATTGGAGGAAAACATGGTACAGTCCTCTCTGTTAGCACAGGAAGTAGGCTTTGACGGTGTGGACATCAAATGCTGTCATCGTTATTTAAATTGCGAACTGCTTTCCGCCTATAACCGTCCTGGTGATTTTGGAGGTTCTTTTGAAAACCGGACTCGCTTTTTAATGGATTGTGTCCGTAAGGTCAAAGCCGCTGTAAGCCCGGAATTTATCATAACCACCCGCTTCAATGCATATGATGGTTTCCCATATCCATATGGCTTTGGCGTTACTCCAGACGGGGGATTAGAACCGGATATAACTGAAGCGAAAAAAATAATTGGAATGCTGGCGGAAGAAGGCGTTGAACTGGTTAATGTTACTATGGGGAACCCTTATTTTAATCCCCATGTCAACCGTCCCTTTGACGGCGGCCCCTATGTCCCGGAAGAACATCCTTTAAAAGGCGTTGGACGGATACTTCACTTTACTGGAGAACTGCAAAAGGCATACCCCAATGTTAAAATAATTTGTTCTGGAACCTCATACCTGCGGGAATTTCTTCCCAATGTTGGTGCAGGGCTGATTGAAAATGGAATGGCTGCATTCATTGGAGTTGGGCGGATGACCTTTGCTTATCCCGACTTTGCCAGAGATGCTGCTGCCGGTAAAACAGATAAATCTAAGGTTTGCCTTGCCTGCGGGATGTGTTCTATGATTATGCGTAATGGCAGTACTCCAGGCTGTGTTGTTCGGGATGCAAAAGTATACCTTCCCTTATTTAAGCAGTTTGTCCATGACAGGAATATTATTGTATAACCTATTGTTGACTGAAAGGATGCATTCTGATGAGCTGCACCAATTCTAAAAAAATAGCTTTTATTACAGGTTCGTCCCGTGGAATCGGCTATGGAATCGCCCAAGAACTGAACCAAGAGGGATTCGTTACTGTTATGAGCGGCACTTCTACATCTGAAAAGGTTGCAGAGGCTGTTCAGTCCCTTCCATTTCCAGAAAATTCCCTTTACATTCAAGGTGATATCTCTAACGCACAGGATCGCCGGAATTTTTTAGATACGATTCTTTCTTCTTTTGGCAGGATTGATTTATTGGTCAATAATGCAGGAGTTGCGCCCTCTGCCCGTCTTGACATCCTCCAGACAACTGAGGAAAGTTATGACCGCGTTATGGGCATTAATTTAAAAAGCATGTTTTTCTTAACACAGCTTTTTGCCAATTCCATGATTCAGCTCAAAACCCAGCTTTCTGATTACTGCCCCAGGATTGTAAATATTTCCTCTATGTCCAGTTTTACTTCCTCTACCAACCGCGGCGAATACTGCATTTCAAAAGCTGGAATTTCCATGGTGACAATGCTTTTTGCCGACAAGCTGGCTGAAACCGGCATACCTGTATTTGAAATCCAGCCTGGTATCATTGCAACAGACATGACTTCAGGCGTAAAAGAAAAGTATGACAAAATGATTTCTGAAGGAATTACCCCTATCCGCAGATGGGGAACCCCGAAAGACATTGCTGATGCTGTTTCTGTTTGCGCCAGCGGCAAACTGGATTTTGCAACTGGACAGGTATTACATGTAGACGGCGGTTTCCATATTCAGAGATTATAAGCAGCTGTCCCAATAGCCGCCGTATGCATCTTGACGGCAGATTTTCCGCCTGCCTTTGCCAAAAAACTTGAAAGACATACAGTATTTCTGCGTTTTTTTGGCGTCGGCATAGGAAAAATTTGCTCGTCAATCTGCACACCTCGTCTATCGGTACAACTTCTAAAATAAAGAGGGTATTATATTGAAAAACTATATTCTTTTAGAGGAAGCTTTTCAGGAATTCCCTATTGGGGATTTTCCCTATGATGTTGAACATTCCGCAATAGGAGAATATCATCTCTATCAGGTTCCTGGTTTTATGGGAGGATGGTACGACCCAGTCTGTAACTATACCTATCGGGGGCCGTCCTGGATTATTACAGAGGACAGCGGCAAACATTATTTAGAGCAGATGCGGCTCTCCTGCCAGGTGGCAAACCCACATCCAACATGGCCAACCCTTGTAACAGGCCACAACACCTGGCATAACTATAAATATCAGGCGGCTGTCCGCTGTTTTTCCACAAAGGGAGAAGCGGGGATTGGTTTTTGTTATCAGAACAGCCTAAACCTGTTGGTTCTCCGTTTTAAGGGCGGAAACATTGAGCTGCTTCGCCGCCATAAAGCGGAGGAAGAAATTCTCGCGTCTAAACCATATTCGATTGACTGCGACAGCGATTATACTATATCTGTTGATGTTCAGGGGGAGCAGATTTCCTGTGCCGTGGACGGTGAAATCCTTTTGGAAACCTCCAGTCCATATGCTTCTATTGGCGGAAAAATTGCAGTAACGGCAACTACCCCCGCAAGGTTTACTGACATTAAGGTTTCAGTAGAGCCTTCCACATGGATGGACATTTTATTTAGGGAGCAGGCTGAAGAGGTTGTTGCTGAAAAAAATATAGCCCAATATCCAAAAATGAAGTTATGGAAAACCATTGACCTTCAAAACTTTGGAACTGGGCGGCAGATCCGTTTTGGACATCTGACAGGAACAGAAGATTGGCATATTGTCTTGGCCCAAGCCCAGAAGCGGGTTTTTAAAGATGCTTACTGCCATATAAGCTGTTTGACTGCTATTGACCTCAATGGGAAAATCCTATGGCAGCGCGGGGAGCCGTCAGCCGAATTTGCTGTTGCAAACCTAACTGCCGATGTACCTTTACAGGTTTACGATATTGACAACGATGGTATTGATGAGGTAATTACCTTTAAAAACTTTGAAATTTTGATTCTGGACGGGAGGACTGGCGAAATTAAGAAAAAAGCCAAAAGCCCCCTCTATGAAGATGTGGATAACCGCATTGGAATCCCCTTTGACCAATACGCCTTTGACCGGCTGAATCTGGATGGAATCCGTATTGCTAACTTTTCCGGGAACGAACATCCCTCTGACCTTCTGATTAAAGACCGATACAGCCGGGTATATGCTTTGAATTCTGACCTGGAAGTTATGTGGATGTTTACCAAAAAAGACAGCAATACCGGACATTTCCCCTATACCTTCGACATTGATGGAGATGGACATGACGAAATGTTCTGCGGCTATAACCTGGTAGACCACGACGGGAAACTTTTATGGTCTTTGCCTGTTGACGGAGACCACACCGATGAAATTATTGCCTGTAAACTATTCCCGCTGGATGGTCCACATTCGGGAGAATTAGCAATTGGAATTGTTTCAGGGACAAAAGGCTTTATGCTTGTGGATATGAAGGGAAACATTCTATTCCACGACAATATTGGTCATGCACAGAGAATCAGCGTCGGGAATTATCTGCCGGATAAGCCTGGTTTTCAAATTTGTGCTACCAATTACTGGGGGCATCAGGGAATTGTCTATATGTACGATCATGACGGATCCTCTTTATGGGAACTGGAAAACGGGCTGAACGGAAATATAATTGCTCCCGTTAATTGGACAGGAGACGGACGGGATTTAATTCTTTTAAATCCCGATACGGTTGGAGGCGGTATGATTGATGGGCATGGCGGCCAGGCTGTTGTTTTCCCGAAGGATGGACACCCTGAATTGTGTTGTGAAGTGATTGATTTGACTGGCGATCCGCGGGATGAAATTGTCGTATGGGATCAAAAGCGGATGTTCATTTATACACAGGATAATCAGTTGGAGGGAAAGGTTTATCAGCCTGAAAAATATCCCCGGTGGAATTCCTCTAATTATCGAGGCGAATATTCCATGCCGGATAAAACTTATCTATAAACCCCAATATAAGGATACAACCTAAAGCGGATTAAAAAGGTTTCGGGTCCAGGGTGCTTTCCTAAAAAGCACCCTGGTCGCGTCCGCAGACGCGAAACACCCCAGCCCGCTAAAAAGTTTAGAAAAGCAAACTCTAAAAGGAAAATCAAAAAGCCCGTTTGCATAAGCAAAATTCCTTGGTGGGAGAAATCAGCATAAGTTTCGCTTCACCTTAGATGGGGGATAATAAGGGCTTTTTGACCCAGCGAGTTCTAATTCGCGGACGCTGCCACCCAGTTCAGGAAAACGTAGAATCTCCGGTTCAGTGATGCCGTCACCATAGCAACACCCAACCGTTGTATAAGAAAGTTACCAGCGCTATCCAAATTGCAGAATAGAAAAGGTTTGAAGGTTCAGGAAACTAAGAATCACCTGAACCTTCAAACCTTCTTTACAGAATAGGGGAGATAAAATTATGATAAATTGGCTCATCCATAAATTTATAAAAGACTTTGATAACCTTAAAAACCCATCTGTACACACCGCCTACGGCAAGCTTTCCAGCACAGTAGGCATTTGCTGCAATTTTGTTTTGTTCCTTGGTAAAATAACAATCGGTCTTTTCACAGGATCGGTTTCTATTACAGCGGACGCTGTAAACAACCTATCAGATGCATCCTCCAGTATCATCAGCCTGCTTGGATTCAAAATGGCCAGTAAACCGGCGGATTCCGAGCACCCATATGGACATGGCAGGTACGAATATTTATCTGGATTGATGGTCTCAGTACTGATTATGGTCATTGGGGTAAATCTTCTGCAGGGCAGTTTTCAAAAATTGCTGCACCCTACTTTGGTAGAGTTCACCTGGATAACGGTGCTGATTTTACTTTTATCCATCCTGGTAAAATTATGGATGGCCCACTTTAATAAGCGGATTGGAAACCTCATCCAGTCCCAAACCCTCCTTGCAACTGCAGCAGACAGCCGTAACGATGTCATCTCTACAGCAGCGGTTTTAACGGCAGCTGTCATCTCACACTTTGCAAAAATTGAACTGGATGGCTGGATGGGTTTTGGAGTGGCGTGTTTTATTTTATATAGCGGGTTCGGGCTGATAAAGGATACCTTGAACCCCTTGTTAGGGGGTGCCCCTAACCCTGCACTGGTGGAACAGGTGAAGGAAAAGGTCCTGGAGTATCCTGGCGTTCTTGGAACCCACGACCTTATGATACATGATTATGGCCCTGGGCGGCAGTTTGCAAGTGTACATGTAGAAATGGCGGCAGAAGCAGATGTTTTGGAAAGCCATGATGTTATAGACAATATAGAACGGGATTTTCTCCAACAGCTTGGATTGCATTTGATTGTACATTATGATCCGATTATTACAGAAAGTTCCGCAGCAAATGATATCCGTATTTGGATTTCCGAACATGTCCAGCAAATAAACCCCCAATTTAGTATTCATGATCTTAGAATAGTTCCAGGAGTTACACATACAAACGTAATTTTTGACTGTGTTGTTCCAATGGATTGTAATGTAAAGGAAGCGGAACTGAAAGAACAGATTAATAGGATGGTAGCAGAATCCTACCCGGACTACTGCTGTGTAATCACGATAGATCGAAACTATGCTGCCTTTCCCCATTAATGGTTCCTTGGAATAAAATATAATAGCATACATGAAATTTGTCAGAAAACATTTCATCTTTTGTCTTATTGTGTTATAATAGGTATTGATTCGCAGCCGTTCAATTTAATGGTCTATCCGTCTTAAATCAGGGCTGGACAGCGGCGGAGCGCAGTCTATCCCCCACCCTCCCAATGAAACAGAATCGAGAGAGAGGTATCTGAAATCATGGATCATATAAACATTCAATCTATGGACAGTCAGGAAGAAATCCTTTACCCTTCTATTATTTTTAAAGTTTCCAACACATTATATTGCATTAACAGTAAATATGTCGATAGTATTCTTTCGCTTCCTGAATATGAAAAGGTTCCCAATGCACCGGAAAATATAGTTGGGGTATTTCCATACCGTGGGAAAATGATTCAAATTTTAGATCTGCGTACCATGCTTGGGAAGATCTCCCTTAAAACGGAGTGCAGCACCTTTCAGCAGATGATTGATGCAAGAAAACAGGATCATATTAACTGGGTAAACGAGCTGGAACGTACCGTTCATTCTGGAGAACCCTTTACCCTGACTAACGATCCTCACAAATGTGCATTAGGAAAATGGTACGATCACTTTACATGTGATGATAAGACGATCATGTTTTATTTGAAAAAAATGGAGGAACCTCATCGTTTGCTTCATAAGACCATTGATGAAATCGAACACAGCAAAAATATTTTGGATGAAAATAAAAAAGCTAAAGTGCAAGAAACTATTTTGCAGAATGCCCGTAATGTATACATGCCAAAGGTTCTCCAAGCTCTTGAAAAAGCTGCGAGTGCTTATCAAGCAACCTTCGATCAATCTATCGTACTTGTTTTAATGGAGAAGGAATATCGAATTGGAGTTTTGATTGACGCTGTACTTGCAGTTGAAATGTTTATTTCTTCTAACGTTCAGGAAGCTTTCCAGAGCATTCAAAAATCCCCTTATGTGCTTGGCATCGGCAGAGGTGAAAAAATAGAGGAAGATATTTTGGAGGTAAACGCTACTAATCTTATCTCCTCTGTTTTGCAGAAATCAGAACTATATGAACCGGTTTCTGATAAATCTGTTTAACATTTTAAATGTTGTCTTAAACTGTCTTTTCTGGTGGGAAAGGACAGTTTTTATTTTTATGGAATATCAGCTTAAACAGAGTATTATAGCTTACACGCTCTGCTGAACTGGCAGCTGGGGGGAAGGAGCAGCCCCCTAGACCCAAAACCTTTTTTCATTTGCTTTAGGTGGTTCTCATTTTAGGCTGTACCCGCCTATTAGCTTACAGGAAGCACTGCCGAAACCAAAACGCCTCCTGCTGTATTCTCAACCATACATCTTGCTTCATGTTTATCAAGAATCATCTTCACTAAATATAGTCCCAACCCAGACCCTCCTGTCCTTCTGTTTCGTGATTTCTCTACCCGATAAAAGGCCTCAAACAAATGCGGCAGGCAATCCTCTGGAATAGAAGTCCCTGTATTTTCAACCATCAAAAAAACCTTCTCCCCTTTCTTTCGTACTGCGACAAAAACCTTTTCCCCCTCCTCTGAGTAAATCAAAGCATTGGACAACAAATTATCTGCAACTCTTTTCAAAAGGGAGGCATCCCCCGAAACTATAAGCCCTGGTTCCAGATGGAGTTCCAATGAAATACCTTTTTGTTCAGCCAGATCGCGGAAATGTTCCGTTTGCCTCTCAACAAGCTCTGTAAAATCAATCTGCATCTTTTGGAGCGTAAATTCAGATTTCATTCTGGAAACCGTAAGGATTTCCTGAACCATGTCTTCCATCCGGTTAGTTGTTTCCAGAGAGCGGGCTAGATATTTATCTCTGTCCCGGTAAACGCCGACATTCCCGATCATCCCCTCCAGCTGTCCCTTAATAATGGTAATGGGGGTTTTCAGCTCATGAGAAACAGCAGAAAAGAACATTGTCCTCTGCTGTTCCATTTCTCTCTCCCGGTCAATATCCTCTTTCAGCGTTTTATTAGCTTGCTGAAGCTGTTCCAAAGCAGTTGACAGCTCCTCTGACAAAAAGTTGAAACTTCGGGCAAGCTCCCCTATTTCATCTTCACGGGTTTCATCACACTTCCAGGAAAAGTCCAGTTTAGCCATTTTCTGTGATATCCCGTTAAGTGCGACAATTGGTTTTGTAATATAGTGTGAGTAAATTAACGCCCCTAATATGGAAACGCTTAAAATCCCGGCTGCAAGCCATGGTAAAATCCTCCCCATAGCTTCTACAGCTTGGTTTACTGGACGACAGACAGTAAACGCTTCCAGAGAATAAGGCTTGTCCTCTCCATATGGGATGACAGGATAACTGCTGCTTACAGATCCTACTGTCTGTGAGAACTTTACTGATGTTATTGTTCCCAGCCCCAGTTTCCCCAGAATTTCCTTTGCCTTCAGCCTAATGTATTCTGCTGTTCCAATTTCCTGCAAAGCATCATCAGCCACAGCAACAGATATATTATAGGCTGATGCTGTCTCTTTTGACGGGTCTGTAATATCTGACTTGGAACCTTCCTGCAAAATTCCCACATCTTCAACTAATGTCGTTGTGACAAGTGTACCTCTGTTTTCAGTTTGTATCACATGAATTGACTGCCCTGGTATCTCGACAGGCTGTCCATTTTCATCAAATAAAGTGATATTTGTTTCATTTTGCAGGATAAACTGGTCTATCATAGGCCCCCAGTCCTCCAACGATTGATGTTCCAATTCATTGGCCAGTTCACCAAGCCTGTCCTCTATTTCTTTGGTTATTTGCCCGTTATAGGATACCGGCATCGCCAACGCAATAAACACATAGGTCAGAAAACAGGCCGCTGTCAGCAGACAAACCGTTATCCAGAATATCCGCAGCGTCAAACTCCTTTTAATTTTCTTTATCCACACGGTATCCAACTCCCCTCACCGTCTCAATATAACCCGCTCCCAGCTTTTTTCTCAGGTTTTTTATGTGTGTATCTACAATACGCTCGTCCCCATAATAATTATAGTCCCATACCTGGTCTAACAGCATTTGCCGTGTCATAACCCTTCCACTGTTCTGCAAAAGTTCCCGCAACAGTTCAAATTCACGAAATGTTGTTTCAATTAACTGTCCGTTTTGATAGATTTGGCGGCTGTCTATGTTTAATGTCAGCTCCCGATATTGAATTTTACCTTCTTTCTCTTCCTGTTTTTGTGTTCTGCGCAATACTGCCTCTATTTTCCGAAGAAGGATTGCCATTGAAAAAGGCTTTGTAACATAATCGTCTATCCTAAGATCAAAGCCTTTCAGCTGATCTGTTTCGCTGTCTAACGCTGTCAGCATCATTATCGGAACTTCCGATTCCTGCCGGATTACTTCGCATACTCCATACCCATCTATTTTGGGGAGCATAATGTCCAATAATATTAAATCAAACTCCCCAGATCGAAATGCCGCTATTCCCTCTACTCCATCAGACGCTAACGTTACCTGGTATCCTGCATCTATCAGGAAATTTTCCAGCAGTTCCTGAATGTCCATTTCATCTTCCACAACTAAAATATGTTTCATATGATAAGCACCCCTTTTTCATCATTCAGTATACCATATTTTTTTGTAGATTGTGTGGAGTTTACCTAATTGCAGAACTTGTTTTGCCTTCTAAAAATTTCCTTGACAAAGCATTTACTCCGTTTTATACTATTAATTAGTTTATAAACTAATTAATAGTATCCGTCCTTCTGGACAGATAAGGAGTAAATGAAATGAAGGATAAACATAAGGGCCATCCTCATCCGCCATGGGAGGAAATGCGTCAAAATCCCTGTATGCTTTGTGGAGAAGTCAGCAGGCTCCTCCACCAACTCATGAGGGAGCAGACAGAACGCATTGGCATTAATCCCACATACCGTCCATTTATCCATTTTTTAAGTGAGCACGACGGAGTAACGCAGCTTGATTTGGCAAATGTAACCCATTTGGCTGCGCCAACTGTCAGCGTAACGCTGCAAAAGATGGAGCAGGAGGGGCTTATTATGCGGCAGACAGACACAAAGGATCAACGTCAGCTACTTGTATATATTACAGAGGCAGGAAGGGCGATTCATGCAAAGGCCCGTGAACAAATACGCAAAGCGGAAGAACAAACTTTAAGGGGGATATCCGAACAGGATTGCCAAAAACTGTTGTCTATATTATCCCAAATGAGGAAAAATTTAATAGAGGAAAGGGGAGAAAAGGCTGACCATGAAACTGATTAAATATTTAAAGCCATATTGGTTTATCGCACTGATGACTCCGTTGTTTATGGTAATAGAAGTTGTGGTAGACCTGATACAACCCAAACTGATGTCAAAAATTGTAGACGAGGGCGTACTGGCGGGAAATATGGAATTGATTATTACCACCGGTATTACTATGATGCTGTTTGTTATATTAGGGGGAATTGGGGGAATCGGAAGCGCGGCGTTTTCCAGCGCAACTTCTCAAAGTTTCGCAATGGATTTGCGCAATGATGTATTTAAAAAAACCATGCATCTCTCGTTTCAGCAGACAGATAAATTTACCACCGGTTCGCTTGTCACCCGCTTGACCAATGATATTACCATGGTGCAGAACCTTGTCAACCAAATTCTGCGTATGATGGTTCGGACGGGCATGCTGTTCGTTGGCGGAATTGTTATGGTACTATCTCTTAATGTAAAGTTTGGGTTAGTGCTGGCTGCAGTCCTGCCCTTGCAGGCTTTGGGAACTTATATTGTTTTGAAAAAGGGCAGCCCTTTATTTAAAGTAGTACAGAAAAAACTGGATAAAGTAAACGCTGTGGTTCAGGAAAATGTTTCCGGGGCCCGTGTTGTAAAGGCTTATACCCGCGAAGATCACGAAAAGGAACGTTTTTACAGCGCCAATGAGGATTTAATTGGTGTTACTATGCGGGTTCAAAAGCTTATGGCTACTGCCATGCCTCTGCTTTCCATTCTGATGAATATCACTGTCCTTTTAATTATCTATATGGGCGGGCTTCAGGTACAGGCACGCCAGATGCAGGTTGGGGAAGTTATGGCAGCTGTCACCTATATTTCCCAGATTCTCCATGGGGTTATGATGTTTAGTATGATGTTCCAGGTGTTTTCCCGCGCTTCCGCTTCTGCGTCCCGTTTAATTGAGGTGCTGGAAACTGAACCGGTTATCCATAACGGAAGCCTTTCCCTTTCGACGGAGCAGAAGGAAAAAGGAACTGTCCGCTTTGAAAATGCCTCTTTTCACTATCCCAATACGACAGGCCGTCCGGTATTGCAGGGGATTAACCTGGAAGTTCGGCCTGGCGAAATGGTTGCGGTTTTAGGTGCAACCGGGTCGGGAAAATCTTCCATGGTAAACCTGGTCCCCAGATTTTACGATACTACAGAAGGCCGTGTATTGGTGGATGGTGTAGATGTAAAGGAATATTCTTTAGACGGATTACGGGAAAAGGTTGGAATGGTATTGCAGACCAGCGAACTATTTGCTGGTACGATCCTTGATAATATCCGGTGGGGAAACGAAAACGCAACGGAAGAAGAAGTAATTGAAGCAGCTAAAATAGCCCAGGCAGACGAGTTTATTCAGTCTTTCCCTGACGGATACCAAACCCAGATTACCCAAAAAGGCGCGTCGCTGTCCGGCGGGCAGAAGCAGCGGCTTTCCATAGCGCGGGCGATTTTGAAAAAACCGGAAATCCTGATTTTTGACGATTCCACGTCGGCGCTGGATTTGGGTACAGAAGCCAGGCTTCAAAAGGCAATGCGGCAAAGCTTAAAGGGTACTACTGTTATTATGATTGCCCAGCGCGTCGCCAGCGTAATGGGTGCAGACCGGATAGCAGTGATTGAAAACGGTGCGATTGCCGACTGCGGCAGCCATTATGAACTGCTGGAACGCAGCCCTCTGTATCAGGACATATATAATTCCCAAATCCGAAAGGGGGAAGTGGGAAATGAGTGAAGCAAATAAAGCCCCAGCAAGACAAGGCCCTCCCATGGGGATGAGGGGTCCAGGAGGGCCTGGAGGCCCCGGCAGAGGCCCGCGCAACTTATTTGTTGAAAAACCGAAAAACGGCAAAGAAACGATAAAGCGCCTGGTTCAGTATATTGGTTCCAGCAAATACTTGGTATTAGGTATGCTGGTGGTAATGCTGGCAGTGACAGTCCTTCAGCTTTTAGCACCCAGTTTACAGGGAGAGGCCATCAACTCAATGACCCCTGTTGACGGAAATTCCTCGGTAGATATGGCGGCAGTTCTTCGGACGCTGGCAATGCTGGCAGTCGTCTACCTTCTGACTGCGGTCATGCAATACTTCCAGGGAATTTTCAGCGTTTCCCTTTCCCAGGCTACTGTCCGCAGAATGAGGACAGATCTTTTCAACCGGATTGTCAAGCTCCCAATCCGTTTTATTGACACCCACCAGCACGGCGATATTATGAGCCGAATGACCAACGATGTAGAAAATATTTCACAAGTGGTTTCATCTTCCATTGGTTCACTGTTTTCCGGGGCTTTAACAGTAGTTGGCTCGATTGTTATTATGTTGTACTACTCCCCTGCGCTGACAGGTATTAGTTTGGTAACTGTTATTTTAAGCCTTCTGGCAACTGCAAAAATGTCCAAATACATGAGAAAGTACTTTTCAAGACAGTCCAGCCTGCTGGGACAATTAAACGGCCATGCCGAGGAAATGATTACCGGATATCATACGGTTGTCGCTTTCAGCCGGGAAGACAACGCTGAACGGGAATTCAACGCAATCAGTGCAGACCTGAAAAAAACAGGTATCATTGCACAGCTCCTTGGGGGCATTATGGGGCCAGTAATGAATGTTATCGGCAATATCGGATTTCTGTTGATTGCCGCTTTTGGCGGTTACTTCGCTTTACAGGGAGCCATCAGCATTGGTGTAATTCAGGCGTTTATTCTGTATTCCAAACAATTTACCCGCCCTATTAACGAGTTGGCGAACCTGTATGGGCAGATTCAAACCGCTATCGCTGGCGCGGAACGTGTCTTTGCGATTCTGGACTCTCCCCCCGAAGTTGACGAGGGCAGGAAAAGCCTTCCTTCTGTACGCGGGGACATTGATTTTAACCACATCTTCTTTTCCTATGTGCCGGATAAGCCCGTTTTGAAAGACTTTGACCTTCACGTCAAAAGCGGTCAGAGAATCGCTATTGTTGGGGCTACTGGGTCTGGTAAGACCACTGTCGTTAATCTTCTTACACGCTTTTACGATGTTGACAAAGGCAATATACTGCTGGACGGCGTTAATATCCAGGACATTCCTAAAGATGAACTCAGGGGGAACATCGCCATTGTTTTACAGGACACTGTGCTTTTTTCCGATACCATTGCAGGAAACATCCGTTACGGAAAGCTGGATGCGGATGATAACGCCGTTAAACGCGCCGCCCAGACCGCCAATGCAGATATTTTCATTGAACGCCTGCCGGATGGGTATAACTCCGTTTTAAGCGAATCCGGCGGGAATCTGAGCCAGGGCCAAAGGCAGCTTCTTTCTATCGCCAGGGCGGTTTTAGCTGACCCAAGCATTTTAATTCTGGATGAAGCTACTTCCAGTGTTGATACCAGAACGGAACTCCACATTCAGGAGGCTATGCTCGCTTTGATGAAGAACAGAACCAGTCTGATTATTGCCCACAGGCTTTCAACCATTCGGACTGCTGACAAGATTATTGTTGTGGATGATGGGAAAATTGTTGAGTCCGGCAACCATGCGGAATTGCTGAAACAGGAAGGCGTTTATTACCGGCTGTATCAGAACCAGTTCGCTGGATTGCAGACATAAAGCAAAGCAGCCAGCCCTTGGGATTTTCGTTATCCCGGGGGCTGGCTGTTTAATAAAAAATGCAGAAAAGGCTGTTATGCTGTAACAGTGGAAGAATACTTTGTAGCGGTTTCAATTATATCCCCGCTGTCGCCGTAAACTTCAACGTAAGCGCGGATGCGGTATTTTTGGCCGCGCTCCAGGCTGCTGCTTGCGGAAAAATAGCCATAAGAATTTCCGTCCTCACCCCAGCTATCAATATCTTCCCAACTTCCGTCGATATATTGTTGAAGGTCTACCGACAAAGAATAATCGCAGTTAGAGGTTTGGATAACACAGGAAACAGCACCTGTTCTGCTTAAACTAGGGCTGAATCTGCTAATATTTGTATAGCGTGGGGATACCACTATTTGTGACTGTTCGGTAGGTTCCGGCAAATTTTCAATGGCAAAAGCAGCTTGTGAAGTACAAGTTATCAGTGCAGCAGTTAGAAGTAAGGCAGCAATTTTCTTTTTCATGAGTAAACAACTCCTCTTAAAAATATCTATTAGAATATCCATCCCCTATATCCGGCATTGGAACAGGTTCAAGATTTTCTGCAATTTTAACAATTTCATCTGGTGGTAGGTCTCCATAGACATAGACAAAACAGTCAATATGATCTATAATAATACAAGAGGTGGATTTGTCCTTTTTAGAATAGAGGGTACATTCAAACCCGTTAATATTTTCCTGTGGCAGTATTTCCATATTCTCTGTATTAATAGCACTATTATTACCAGTCCACATAGCAACTGTAAGATAATCCTCATTCTCTGTATAATAAGTATACGAAACATCGATTTTATAATATCCTTCTATTGCCAATCGAAAACCTTCTGGTATATAATTGGGCTTATAATAGTAAGTTAAAACTTTTTCGTTAATGTCTTCTTCATCGGTATAAACATTTACATCTGTATGTGTTCCATAATCCGTCAATACAAATTCCCTGTAATATGCCCAAACTGTTATGGAAAGACAGCTTGAGATGATTGCTGCAATACAAAAAATTTTCCAGAAACGCCGGTTAAAATAAAAACACTGTCTATTCTGTACAGCATTTTCCTGTTCCCATTCCATCTGCCTGCATTTCTCTACCAGATATTTTCGAACAGCTTCTTTTCTCTGGGGATCAGGCAAAGGCAGGGAATCATCATTTCTTAAACGTTCCAGCTCTTTCCTAATTTTTTTATGATCTATTTGTATTTCTGATATTTCCTTTTCCCCTTTGCATATAGGTTTAGGGTTTTTTCCCCTTTTCATCGGATTCCCCCTCTTCCAATTTGCTCATCATATGTTCTAAATGCTCGATAGCCCTTTTATGTATCATTCGGACAGAGCCCTCTTTCTTTTTTGTGGTCTCCGCGATGGTTTTATTGTCCTGCGATTCATAATATTTCATTTGGATATAGCTCTTATAAGGATCTTTTAACTGTTCAATACACTGTTGGAGTTCTTCATATTCACTTTCCAAATCGGTATATTCCTCCGGCATCAGATCAACCGATTGGCCAGTAAGTTCATTATATGAAATAATGGGGTGGAGTTTTTGCCTTTGGACATAGTTTAATGCCGTATATCTTACAGCTACATACAGGTAGGAGCGTAAAACCTTTTCGGTAGGATTTACTATATTATGAAAGGAGCCTATGGTTTTTTCAAAGGCAGATTGTACGATATCATAGGCAGTATCGCTGTTTTTAACGATTGTCAGAGCCAGCCGCCATAATTCATCAAAATGGTTTTGGTAAAATTCACCCAGCAGAACGTTTTCCGCATCTGACAGATTTTGTTTTGTCTTCATTTTTTCTTAAATTTCCCCCTTCCATTATTAAGACAATTTTCATCCTGCAAACGTCACAGGTTTTTCAGCTTTTTCAGAAAATTTTTCCTGTTTCAGTATTACATAACCCTTTAAAAAAATAATGTCTTTTTTTGCATTTTTCTGTGACGCTTGAGACTACTGTTTTGTCTTAATGGGTGAAAGGGGAAATTGGATTTTCTCAATTTTATAAACTTTGGAGGAACTCTCATGAAAATAAAACTGAGAAAACCTGTTTCTTTCCTGGCGTCTCTGGTAATGATTCTAGGCATGAGCACCACAGCTTTTGCGGCAGACATTGACATTCCCTCTGATACGTCCGACAACAAGCCTATTGAGGTTTCTGCTGCGGAATTTGACGAATCTACTGCGGTTCTATTGGATCGGGTGGTTGTTGAATATACCCCTGAAGATGGCATTATGCCATATGATAATACCTATTCTGGAGATGACTCTCGTGTAACTTATGTTTTAAACTTTGTTGTTGATAAGAATGGAACATATTACGTTAGGTTATCTGCTGAAATTGCCGAGACGAATCAATTTACAAAGAACATACTACAAATTCGTCCCAAAAATGGGGACGAATGGTATAAACATGAAAAGTCTGTCAAGTGCAATTCATATGAAGATGAAATGTACTTCTCCTATCCTGATGGTGCACCTGATACTGTTTATGTCGATGTAAAATATTCCTATCGCTGTAAGGATGGTGGAACATTCTTTCCTGCTGCCATTAGACTGGATGATGCCGATCCAATTTGATTAATTTTTGAATAGGTTCTAAGAGAGTATAGAGGGAGCTAAAATGCTTTATCTCCCTCTATACTCATTACTTCATTTATAAGACAGGAGAGGAGCATTTGTATGAAAACAGTCCCTAACAAAATTATAGCAGCAGCTTTTATAATAGTAGTCCCGAGTATAATATTATTCTCAGCTATCAAATTACTAAACAGAAATAATACAAGTCCTGTTTCCAGTACTGCCCCTGTTCCAATAAGTGAACAGTTGGAAAGCTTATACAGCTCATATACTGTTTTGGATGCAGTAAAAGTTGAAGTCAGCAGCAATACTATGACAGAATCGCAT
>CAJUSD010000035.1 GCA_910589145.1 uncultured Oscillospiraceae bacterium | reverse complement strand
TTAAAATAACAAATCTAACAGCTGATGCAAATAAGCTGTTGCCGTCTGAATTCGCCTGATCCGCTCCGTTTTTGTTAAACAGCACTATTTGATCGAAATAACCTGCCGCTTCATCAAATGGTGCAAAGGATTCCAAAATAACCTCTATAGCCTCATCCGTCTTATTTTGGCGGCTCAATTCCATAACAGAGTTGTGAAGCTGCATATACTTATTCCAAGCCGTCTGTGCTTGTTGTAAAAGCTGCTGGTCTGTACTATTCGTTACCAGGGAGGAAGAATATTGTCTGAACATTTCGTCAATTTCTTTACTAAATTCTTCCATCTTTGCTTCTGTTTCCTGCATTGTTTTTTCATCCTGAACGACTATATGCTTATATTCCTCTTTCCGAAAATCAGATGTAAGCGTATTGAGTTCTTCCGACACAATAATAGAAGGCATCCAGTTAGATGAAATAATTGCAGTCCCCTGGTTAATTTGATTCATGTATATAAGCGAAACAAGCCCCATTACAATTATGCCAATCAGCATAAAACCAGACAACAAAAAAAGTTTAGTTCTAATTTTAAGGTTTTTCATCGGTTTTCTCTCCCCTAAGCGTTTTTTAAATAACTAAGGTTTAGCATTAAGTAATTTAGATCTGTTCGCTAACCATTAAAGATATGGGAACAGAACGGTGTCAGCTACAACATTCATAATTTTGAAATCTAATGGTTATCAATCAAATCTGTTACAGTATAGGTTTAAGAAAAGAGAAGAATCCCATACTATAATCTAAATTTGGTGGCTGTATCCCTTCAACCGCCCTTCTGGCAGAGAGCTGCCTGTATGAAAACATAAAAAGCAAACTCTCCGCCAGAAAATCTCCATTAAAGGTGTCAACCTTTTAAGAACGAGGGGTAAGAGGTTTATCAGTAATAATGAGGTCGCCGCCTAAACTGGTTGTAAAGTGCAGAAATCCATTTTTGTCAATCGAAGCATTAGGAGCAACTATAGGGGTATAGCGGTTAGTTGCAGCATTATAGGAATAGAACATGAGGTTCTGGGTATTTAGTTTGGAGAGGTCAACTTTAACAGCAGCTTCTATGTCCATGCCAAAAGCTCCCTGGTGGTCAAAATGGACAACAGAAACATTGTTGTCAAAGTATTTCTCAAAGGTAGAAGAGGTTTTCTGGATATCTTTTTCCTCCATAGAAACGCCCAGTTTAATCTCTTTGTCAACATAGAAGGATTTTTCAGGGTCAATATACAGACGGGCAGCCACTTTTCCGTCAGGGGAAGTAGAGTCTGCTAAAAGCTTTGCCTTGCCCTTGGAAGCCTCTGTAGTCAAACGCATAGACCTCAAAGCCTCCGGGGTAATGGAATCAGCATTTTTAACTTTAACCTCTGCAACGGCACTTTTGCCTGCAGCAGAAAGATCGCGGATGCCCTGCTGGATCTGACGGTTTACTTCCGAGGCCACCACCTGGTTTTTGGAATTAACAGTTGTGCTGCCAGAGCCTCCGCCAATGCCAATAGAACCGCTGGAACTGCCGGAAGAACCAGAATCAGAACTGCTGTCGTCATCGTCATCGTCATCTACAGCACGTATACGTTCAAGTGTAACAGAAAATTCTGAATTCGATTCGCTTACCCTGACCCTTCTTTCATACGTTTCAAAACCAGCTTTGGTAACAGTCAAAATGTAATCGTTGGCACGGATAGAAATCCATTCGGAGGTTTTGCCCTGGCTGTTGGTCTTAGATTTGCCTACATCGTTATCGGTGGGGCAGGTATAATAAACCTCTGCACCGCTGACGGGACGGCCATCCTCATCTAAGACAGTAGTCATAACCTGGCACATAAAACGCTCTTCAAGAGTGATTTCCAGGACTTCTTCTTTATGTGTGACTGACAAAATTTTGCTTCCAGAGTCAAAGTGCCCGCTCTTGGATACAGTAATTTCATAGTTGTTGGCCTTGAGTTCAAAGGTCGCTATCCCCTGCGCATTCGTTTGGGCAGCCCCTTTGCCATTGTTTGCAGGGCAGAAGAATTGAACCGTTGCATCATCTACTGGCTCACCATACTGATTTTTAACAATAATTTGAATATTGGCAGATTCATCTGAGCCAAGGTCGCCAGGACGGGAAAGGTTTACTGGAATTTCCTCAGCAGTCAAATCAGGGCTTACCAAATCCACTTCATTATAACCTTCCATATGAATGGAAAGTGAATACTGGCCTGGCTGCAGATTGCTGAACCGTGCATAACCATCGCTGTCTGTCGTGGCTGTAACGTCCGGAATACCGGAGCAAATCAGTTTGACAGGAACACCTGGTACAGGTTTTTTGGTTTCGCTGTCAATAACCTTGATTACAACGTTTCCGCTTTCCGGGATATTGCTTTCAGTAACATTTCCCTCCACCTTAAACTCTGCGGTTTTTGCAGCACTGTCGTCTTCATGCTTGACAGATACATTTATTACCTTTGTCGTATCAGATTGGAGATCATTGAATGCAATGATGATAGAGTTCCGGCTTGCGTCACGGGTTTCTATCCTCAATCCCTCAAGTTCAACATCTTTCCCATCTTCATCTGTCGCTGTAATCTCAAAATCCTCAAGCTGGATTTTTTGTAAGTCATCCGTTGTTGCGTAGATGGTTTCGCTCATATATGCGTAAATATGTCCATTAAGCGCTGTAAGGCTGATTAAGTGCTGCCCTTCCTGTATCACGGTTAAGGAAACCGATACTTCCGCAGAATATTCTTTTTCTCCATTTGTAAAAACAAGCTGGAAAGTATCTGTATAAGGTTCTTCCCTGGCGGTTAATTTTTTACTTCCGCTGGTAAATGGCTTAATAAAATATGACTGCTTTACAAATTCACTGCTGCCATCTATATAATTTGGCCCATATAAATAGAAATGATTTCCGTTATAACACTGTGATACATATTCGGACTCTACAAAGGCTCCCTCTGTGTTCTGATATAGAACTTTGCTGAAGGTAAGGCGTTCCCCTGTTGCATTTGTAACAGAAAACGTACCTTCTGTTTTACTTGTAAGGTCTGTCTCAGCAATCGCCCCCATATCAACCAGGTTTGTATCAACCTCGACTCCGCCCTGACTTGGGGGCATTTCGCCTTCATCCGCAGCGCTGACCGGAAAAATAGATGTACAAAGGGTGGTAATTAACAGGAAACTGATAAAAGCCGCAATAAAACGATGTGACTTTCTCAACTGCATAAACTCTACTCCTTTTAAAGAAAATTGTCGGCAAATTTATGCCAAAACTTACTCATTCTAAATTATATGATAACATAAAAGTACCGCCCGTCAATAGCAAAGCTGTAAAAAAATTTACAAATCAGAAATATAAAATGAAATTTATATATGATCTTGTACAAATATTAGAATACTTTGCAATTTTTAAAAAGAAGGGCCGCCTTCCCTTGGCAGCCCTCCATAGAAAGCGGAAAGCAAATCACATTTGAGGTTTGTAATAAGTATTATCCCAAATTGTATTAAGCTGGCTCTGCATAATCGCCACAGAGATAATAGAAAGCCCAACGATTGCAAGGATAAGGTAAACAATACTGTTGTCAGTAACTGCTATCTGCGCACGTTCACACATTTCAGCCTGCAGCTTGCCATACTTATAGAACCAGTAAATAAAATAGATTCCACATGTTACAATACTGAGCAAAACTTCCATGCCAGGATTAATCTGGTCGTTCCCAAGGAATTCCTTTGTCTCTTTGGAAACACAGTAAATCCAATAATAAAGGTAAATCCCACAGGTGACAACAGACAAAAGAATGACTACGCCGGGCGAGCGTTTTTCAGGTCCCATAGAATAAATTCCTCCTATAAGTAAATAACGGATAAAAAAGGGAATACTATAAGTTTACTATAGCTCAAATAGAAAAGCAAGGGATTTAGGCTATAATCCGCTGACGGAAAAATTTAGCAGATAATATTAGGAACGGCGGGAGAGAGGTTTATCAGTAATAATGAGATCGCCGCCTAAATTGGTGGTAAAATGAAGGAATCCGTTTTGGTCAATTGACGCCTTGGGGTTGGTAATAGGGGTATAACGATTGGTTGCAGGATTATAGGAATAGAACATCAGATTTTGGGTGTTAAGTTTAGAGAGGTCAACCTTAACGGCAGCGTCAATCTCCATGCCAAATGCTCCCTGATGATCAAAGTGGACAACGGAAACATTGTTGTCAAAATACTTTTCAAAGGTTGAAGAAGTTTTCTGAATGTCCTTTTCTTCCATGGAAACGCCTAATTTAATATCAGTCCTTACACCAGAGGATTTTTCAGGGTCGATATAAAGGCGGGCGGTAAGTTTGCCGTCGGTAGTGGTTGAATCCGCTAAAAGCTTCGCTGTCCCTTTAGAGGATAAAACTGTTTGGCGTATAGAGCTCAACGCATTCGCAGTAATAGAACCGGCATTTTTAACTTTAACTTCAGCAGCGCCGGATTTCTGCCCAGCGGAGATTTGGCTTTGGATTGCCTGGGTTATCTGGCGGTTTATTTCAGAAGCAGCTACCTGATTTTGAGAATTGACTGCTGTACCGCTGCTGGAACTGCTGCTTCCAATACTAATAGACCCGCTGGAGCTGCCGGAAGAACCAAAGTTTGAATTGGAACTGCTGCTGTCGTCATCATCGTCATCATCGTCAACGTCATCGTAACGTGGACGTTTCAATGTTACAGTAAAATCAGAATTCGACTCGCTGACCCTGACATTTCTTTCATATGTTTCATAACCTGCCTTGGAAACTTTAAGAACATAATCGTTAGCGCGAATAGCAATGTATCCGGGGGTTTTCCCCTGGCTGTTAGTGGTAGACTTGCCTAAATCGTTATCGGTGGGGCAGGTATAGTATACTTCTGCGCCGCTGACAGGACGGCCGTTTTCATCTAAAACGGTTGTGGTGACATTGCACATATAACGGCGTTCCAGTTCAACATTCAGAACTTCTTCTTTATTGTTGACCGTTAACGTTCTGCTGGAGGAAAAATGCCCACTGCAAGCTACTGTAATTTCATAGTTGTTTCTTTTCAGTTTAAGGGTTGCAATTCCTTCCTCATTGGTTGTCGCCGCACCGCTGTTATTGTTGGCAGGGCAGAAAAACCTCACAACTGCATCCTCTACAGGCTGCCCATCTTGATCGGCAACAATAATCTGTACATTAGCAGCTTCGCCTGCTGGAAGGTCTCCCGGAAGGGATAAGCCTGCTATAAGTTCCTTTGTCAAATCAGGCTCGGCAAATTCCTGCGTTTCATAACCATCTTTCTCTATAACAAGGGAATACTGTGCCAGGGCAACTTTAACCTTTACATAACCATCAGCATCAGTAGTTTTGGCTATTTCCCCGGTAATATCAGAAGTAAGGCGTACCGTTGCGCCCTGGATTGGCTTTTGGGTATCTTGATCAATAACCTTAATGACAACATTGCCGTCAGATGGGACATTGACTTTTATCGTTGCAGGATAAACAGCAATTGTTTTCTCGACAGGTTCCTCATCAAGATACTGGACAGATACATTATAAACCTTTTCTGATTCAGTCGATGGAATTGCTTTAAAGGTAAGTTTAAGAATTCTGCTGTCTTCTACTGCAGAGTCAATCTGGAATCCGGTTTCTGTCAGTTCAATTTCTTCTCCGTTATTTTCCGGGTCAGTGACCTTAATCTTGAAATCGCTGCGTTTTATATTTTTTAGTTCTTCTGCACTGACAAGATCTCTATTCATGTAAATGGAAATGCTTCCTTCAGCAGCATCCTCATCCTGGAAGGGGGAAACATCGCTGATATGTGAGACAGCGCCTGAAGATACAACTTTAACAGAAATATTAATATAGATTTCATATGTATTTGAGTCTGGATCCAAGTATTCCAGTTTTACCTGTGCAGTATGGGGTTCCTCCTGAACAGGGGGTTTTTCAGATTGCGATCCCATAATGTTTATATTACCTGTAGAATTTACAGGAAAATAGTCATTTGGAATATTAACTCTGAAAAAAGGGATTACTAAATTTCCAGAGGCATTAATTGTACATTCTTCAAACTCGTTTGACTCAGAATTGAGGGAATATGCTTTGCTGAATGTCAGGACTTTTCCTGAAGCGTTATGGACAGTAAATGTTTTATATGTATAACTGGAATCTATTTTTTCATAAACCCATTCCCCTAAATCCGCCTTGATAGTCCCAGGCTCAAACCCATCGCTTTCAGCAGGCGCATCTGTCCCAGGTTCAGCAGCGTTTAGGGAATCATCAGCGCTAACCGGCAAACTGGAAATACAAAACACGACCATCAAAAGGAAGGCTAAGGCTGTAATAAACCGATGCAGTTTTAATGCATTCATATAATCAACTCCTTCTTTCAATATAGGCATACCAAGATTTGCCTAAACTGATTACAATAATACCAATAATTGCAGAACCAGTCAATAGATTTCAAAAAGAAATTAACGGCAGAAATCAATCTCAGCTGCTACTCCATAATGGTCGCTGGCTGCTAAACCATTTTCCTTAGAAACCTCTGTCCCAAAAATATTCACAGACCTTAAGCAATCATTTCCGCTGCCGTACATTACGTAAATTCGATCTGCCGGGTAAGGAATTTCTGTCGAATTCTGACCTTTCCATCTGGGATTGCGGACAAAATCAAGAGTAGGGCGCAGGGGAAGGTTATGTATTTCAGCGAAAGTACTGGACAGTTCAAACCAATAGGGTTTTGCCTCCCGCCCATTTAGGGTCTGTTCCCCCAAAAGGAAGCGGTGAACACTGGAATTGAGGCTGCCGTTAAAATCCCCCAAAAGAATCGAAACATCAGATTTCCCCTTCTGATACAGCTCGTGTATAAACCGGTCAATTTCAGCAATTTGTTGTTCCTTCTTACAGGCAGAATCCCAGGGGAGATGAAGATTGGTACAGGAATAATGTTTTCCTGCAACCTGAAAGGTAACGCAAAGAGCAGTGCTGCAACTATATTCCGGTAAAGTCTGCAAAAAGAACGATCCATCAAAGGGAAAACGGCTTAAAACTGCCAAACCCTCCTGTTCATTAGAATACTGATGAAATTTCATATAGGGATATCCGCTTTGTTGTAAAAGGATCTTTTCATAAAAAAACGGTGTAACCTCTTGTAATCCAATAATATCTGCATCAACAGATTGAATTTCCTTTAAAAGCTGTTGGAACCGCATACCCATTCCCTTATTATCGTTCCAAACATTATAGGTAGCAATTTTCACTAAAATCACCTTCTTTTAGGATAAAAGTAAACTAGCCGATTTTTCCTATTCTACCATACAAAGGTTAAAAAAGCAAAGATGAATTTAAATGTTTAACTTGAATAAAGCCAAGGAAGGCAGACAAACTATAAATTAGAAAATGAAAGGAGAAAGCCGCATGAAAGATAAAGGACTACATAGCCTGAGTTATGGGCTATATGTAATAGGGGCGAAACTGAATGGAAAGGAGGCAGGATGTATTGTCAACACTGTATTTCAGGTGACAAATGAAAACCCGCTCATATGTATCAGTATGAGTAAGGAAAATGCTACATTGGAAGCAATCCGGCAAACAGGACGGTTCAGCGTATCAATTCTTTCGGAAGAAACAGACCCAGCTATCATTGGAACATTCGGCTTTAAAAGTTCCCGGCAGGTAAATAAATTTGAGGGTATCCGGTGGAAGGAACTGGAAGGCGTCCCTTTAGTTATGGAAAACATTCCTGGTTATCTGATTTGCGAACCGGTAAATGAAACAGATGCAGAAACCCATGTGTTAATATTAGCGAGGGTTATCTGTGCAGAAGATGAAGGTTCCTTCCGGCCTATGACCTATGCCTACTATCATGAAGTAATCAAGGGGAAAGCCCCTAAAACAGCCCCAACCTATTCCTCAAATGAAACCGTTGAACGCAAAAAAGGAAGCAAATCTTATAAATGCGACATATGCGGGTATATATACGAGGGGGATATCTCCCAGGAACCGGATTCCTATTTATGCCCACTCTGCGGAGTGGACAAAAGCCATTTCAAGTTGCAGTCATAAAAGGAAAAAGCCGCCCTTACCATTAGGTAAAGGCAGCCTTTTCAGGATAAAGAGACCTAAAATTTAAGGAATAGGCTTATTTACGAAGGTTATGGAATTTCCCGTCAAGGAATCCGAATTTCCAAACCAGACCGGCCGCACAGAGCAGGGATGCGGCAACTGCTAAAACCGCAGGCAAATGGCTGCCTGATTTTTCTTGGACAGGAGTTTCCTCAGTTTGAACAGAAACGATTGCCTCCTTAGAATCAGTGCTTTCCTTTTCATAAACTGCACCGGTAGGAGCAGTTGGAGCCGAAATAACCTTAATGCCCTTTTCCGGGTCCTTAAAGGCAGACTGCGGGGCAATGATTTGAATCACATCGCCTGCCCCGGTGTTGGGGTTGGTTCCGCTGACAGAATAACCGCCGTTCTGGGTATTGGTGGAACCTGTTCCTGGTGCACCCGTATTGGCAGTACCGGCAACATTCAGTTTAGCAACTTCTTTGTCGGTGCTGATATTGGTGTAGAGTTTCATGAGATCGCTCATAGAATAAGCTAATTTGAGAGCATTGCGGCGGATCTGGTCAGAAGGAATCGTTACCTTGTTGTCATCTTCATCTATAAAGATGACAGTAAGGCCAGATCTCTCCGCCAAAGCATTCATAACACGGGCGGGGACATTATATCCACCCATTTCAATGCGGAGGGTATCCCCCCTGCGTGCACGGTAGACGTTGTTTTCCACATCATCCCAGAATTCCGTTTCCTCCTGTTTTTCGCGCTGTGCAGGGGACAGGGTTTCCTCTTCGTCATCGTCGTCATAGGAGACAGAGGAACCGGGTCGTGAGGGGGTTTCCGGCTTTGATTCAGGAGCCTTCCACGCCAGAACAAACGGGCTCAGGCTGGTAACTGTAAAGAGAATGCCGTTGCTGCTTATTGTTATATTTACCTTTTCGCCTTTACCGTCCTTAATGTGGTACAGGCTGAAAGTATAGTTCCGGTTTGTTCCCTCAGGAAATGGCAGGCGTATGGTAATAGAACCATTTGGCTGAACTACATCGCCTGTAGTTGTTTCTAGCCGGATTTCAACAGGCATTGTTTCCATCGTTTTGGGAATTTCCTTATTAATGACTTCATCAACAGCTTCCTGATCTTTACTGTCTACAGGCCCAACAACCAGGGAAACATCATCGGGTTCAACCTCATCTCCGTCTTCGTTTTCCAACTTGGTATCCTTGCCAAGTGTAACAGATGGGCTGCTGTTATCCTCTGGAGCATCAACGGCAACCTTGCTGGAAACGGTTACAGTAAAACCGTTTTCAGCAGTAATTTCACTGAATTGATCCTTATAAGTGACAGAAATTTCCTGGTTTCCGACAATCCCGGAAATAAATCCGGTACAGGTGATTTCAGGGGCGCCTAGGGAAACCTCTTTTTCTGCACCGCTTGCCATGGTAATGACGGCTGTTCCGCCCGTTAAATCAAGGGCTTTATCCTGATTCAGTGTGTAGCCTTTTTTGCTTGGTTCTGTTTTTACAGCGATACTCTTTGCAAAATCAACGACTGTTACCTGGAACTCCAAGGTACGGGTATAACCATTATCCTTTATAGTAAGGATCAGCTTCTGTTCACCCAGTTTATTGCTGTCATAACCTTGTATCATATCCTCTGTAATATCAAGGGTTTTTGTCTGCTTGTCCCCACCCCCGAAATCATATTCACAAACTACCTGCATAGTGGGAAGTTTCTCGCCAAACTTAACTTCTGTTGGATTGCCTTTGATGGTATCCACAGCTTTAAAGTCCTTTACATTGATGGTTATAGAAGCAGAAGCGGATTCATAAGTGCCTTCTTCTGGTACAAACCTGACTTTAATTTCACTGCTTGCGGTCACTTCAGGCTTCAGAGAAACAGAAAGCAGCCCATTCTCCGTAATGGAGGCATCAATTAATGCCGGATCGCTGATGCTTTCAATCTCAAATTTGCCTTTTGGTGCAGCAGAACCCGTTGGTGCATTTACTGCTAACTGGGCAGTAACAGGGTCAGTGCTGCCACGGCGGATAGTAATGGTTGACCCTGAGAAGGTCAGTTTTCCAGCAGCGATTGTCATTGACGCGGTTTTCTCGCCGGTAAGTTCATAGTTGGTATCGGGAATGGACGCAGTAACTGTATAAGTCCCAGCCTTCGTTGGGGCTGTTGTGTTGCCGCTGCCATAGGTTAGAGAGGCTTGCTTTTTCTCCCCTTTTACATCGGTATAAACCGCTGTCATGGGTTTCGGGGAACCGTCATAGGTAAATTCGTTTTCTCCAAAGGTGACGGTTACAGGCTTAGGGGTGATATCTGCGCCATGCAGGTTAATTTTCTTCCCATAATCATAATTGTCCTTGAAATGAGCATCCAATATTATTTTTATATTTCTTGTAGTAATTGAAATATTATTCCCTACATCTGCCTGCTTAAAATTTGCTTCCGCTTCAACGGTAGGAATTCTGTCACCATCAATTAATCCTATAAACTCTGCTTTAAATTTCGCGTTAGTCGTTCCATCATATACCTTTGGTTCAGCATAAATATGGAATTCTATTGGCTTTGGGGAAATAGTAACAGTGGTTTCGGATGTTACCCCTTCCAGGGTATAGTTGGCGGCATCTTCACCAGTCAAAACAACCTTACTCAAGTCAATGGTAACTTTTTTGTCTTTACCGCCGTGTTGATCTTCCATGGTGCCAGTAGTCGGGACAGATGCAGGATCAGCCTTAACATCATCTGAACCGAGAACGCCGCTAAGAGTCGTTTCAACTGCAACGGTTTTTGTACCATCATATTCCCTGTCTGTTGCTTTTGCGGTCAGGGCAAGGGCAACAGGGGTAATTGTGTGGATAAAGGTTGTTTCGCCTGTATAACCTGTCGTATCCAGGTGAACCGTTACAATATATTTGCCAGCGTTCCGCATTTCTCCAGACGCAGCGGAACCTTCCTGTGCATAGGTAACTGTAAAGTCTTTTTCAGTAAACTTAGTTCCGTCTTCTGCCTGCGCAGTAATGCCGTTCAAGCTTACTTCCTGGGACTGCCCATTATAAACGGATGTTGAATCCTTTGGCTCTCCCGTAAATGTTACCAAGGATTTATCTATAACTTTTAGCGTGAATGTTTTTGTTTCTGATATTTCGTGTTCTTCATCAGAAACGGTTAATACAGCCTGATATGTACCAATTTCTTTTCCAGTTGCAGCCGTCACAGTTACCGTTTCAGCTGCTCCGCCGTCTAATGACAGCGAGTTTTTGGAAAGGGTGAAAACATCTTCATTGTCCAGCACAAGCGTTACACTCAAAGCCCCTGTGCCAGTATTGCTGATATCAAAAGAAAACTCAGGGGGTTCTGTATACCCTGCTTTAACGGTTACTGTCTCATCCCCTTCAATAAATAAACTATAGGTGGGAACGACAGGAGCAGTTGGGTCATACTCTGTGTCGCTGATAGGACCAGGGTATTTAAAGTCTATACCATTTGTATAGTTAGAACGGGCAGTATGATCTTTCTTAAATTCTTCATTTCCAATAAGAAAATAGTCGTAAATGATGCCTCCTGGCAAATTTGGTTGATCGTCCCATGTAACATCCACAGGATACCAATTTCCATCATCCATCTGTACATAATTCCACATATGAGCCCCACCAGCGTCACCCCAGCCGAGTTCACAAGGAATACCATTTGCATTGCAGACAGCTTTAAATGCTTTTGCATATCCCTCACAAACAGCAAGATATGGAGAGAAAAGCGCTCCCGTCGGGTCATGTGCTTCTGTTGCTGACATATTTTCATGGTTGTATGCAACCTGTTTTGCAAGCTCATCATGAATTGTTTTTACTTTGTCATAGCGACTTTTTCCTGTTGCTGGAAACGCTTTAATAGCTTCCTCCAGCTTTTCTAATACAGTCTGCACATCTTCCAGTGTTGAACCATAATAATCCTCTATGGCTAGATTAATCAAATTATATCCTTGCTCATAGAACTTTGTATCAAAGGAGACCTTTCCTCTTGCTATTTTTGTAGAACTGTCCCATGATTCAAGCGTAAATTCAACAAAGCTACTATATATTTCACCGCCACCTGAGCCCAACTTTACCCAGAAAAATTTATCAGAATGATCCAAACCTATAGAGTCAAAGACAGATTGAATCTGCAGACTGCGAATTTTATTAAATTCATTCTCAATGGCTTTTGCCTTTTCCATTTCATCTGCAACCTGTTCAGCAGTAAGCTCAATTTTAAAACTATACTCCACAGGATCATGGTAAACGCGAACACCCAAACTTTGTGGATTGCTGACAACCTTATATAGTTCTTCATAAATAATTCTTCCAAAGGAACTCAATTGCTGCCCATAAAATCCTACAATACTGCTACTTGCTCTAGGCACACGCTGCAATCCGGTTTTGCCTGTAAAAGTTTCCAGATAATCTGGTTCACTGCCAGAGACATCTGGTACAGCTCTTATATCCTCAAAATATTCTGGCTGTGGTTCATTTCCTATTTCTTCAGGTAAAATCCCGTCCTGTTTGGGAAGTTCCGCATCTGTGGGCTTCTTCTCACCGTCCGGGAGTTTTTCTCCGCCGCCCTCGGCGGGTTTCTCACCTTCGGGGGTTTTGTCCTCGCCTTCAGCAGGCTTTTCTCCCTCTGGAAGCTTATCCTCCCCCTCAGCAGGTTTTTCATCCTCTGTGGGTTTGTCCCCGTCGGGGTTCTGTTCGCCGCCCTCATTGGAGTTATCTTTATCAGCAGGGGGTTCGGTTTCCTGCCCATTATCTTCATTGGGCTTGTCCTCAGGGGCCTGCGAATCATCAGGGATCTGCCCGCCGTCTGTTTCAGAAGGTGGATCTGCTTCTCCTAAATCCCCATCTGTTCCCTCTTCTGTTGAATCTTCGGGTGCCTGGGGGTCTTGCGGCTCCTGGGTATCCGTTGGTTCTGCGTCTTCTTTGGGCTGCTGTCCATCATCAACGGTATCTGCCGCTGCAATGTCATTTCCATCTGCCGGTGCCGTATCATCGGCAAAAACTGCGGTCTGAACCGAAGCCGCCAGAACAGCCGCCGCCAGAAGGGAAGCCAGAAATCGTCTCATGCTCATGTCCTCCTCAAAAAATGTATTCCCATCAACGTTCCGTTAAAACACACCTGCCAGCAAAACGTCAAAAGAATCCTAAAAGATTTAAAGGCTTCCCTGCCAACTGAAAAAGCCGCGCAGGGAAGCCCTTATATAAAAAATATCCCCGAACCGCATCAATATGCGCCCTTATGAGTAAAAACAACGACGACGGTTTTCAAGATAAGTTTAATATCCAGCCACAAAGAGCGATTCCTAATATATTCCAAATCCATCTCAATTAACTCGTCAAACTTAGTATCACTTCTGCCAGAGACCTGCCAAATACAGGTAAGCCCGGGTTTTACCAAAAGCCTCTGGGCCTGATATTCATTACATTGGTTCTGTTCATATGTAACTAAGGGACGGGGTCCCACTATACTCATTTCACCTTTTAGGATATTGATAAGCTGGGGAAGCTCATCAATACTGGTTTTGCGAATAAACCTTCCTACCTTTGTAATACGAGGATCTTCCGCTATTTTAAATAAAGGCCCATCTGCCTCGTTTTGGGCTAAAAGTTCGTTCCGTCTTTTCTCCGCATCTACATACATACTGCGGAATTTATACATACGGAATACTTTGCCATTCTTCCCGGTGCGATCCTGGGCAAAAATAACCGGCCCTTGATCCTCCCGTCTAATCGCAACCGCTGTAATAAAAAAGAGCGGTGACAGCAGCACCAAAGCCGCTAAAGAACATACCACATCCATCAACCGCTTAAAGGTATCATAAAAAACTTTTTCCTTTGTTTGTACAATACTGCTATGAGCAATTTCTGCCATGTTTCGATTCTCCCTTGCCACTCGTTTTTCAATTTCCCTCTTTCTTAATAGTTCGCCTTCAGTTGCCGTGTTCTATTATACCCTCAAATAGCAATTTGCACAAGCCCTAAATCTATAAAAACAAAATGTACATGCAATTAATTGTTTGTTTACTTTAGACAAATACCCCCCCCCGATTTTAGCAGATTTTATAATTCCGCTTATTTAGAGGACGGTCCGCCAAATCTGAATTACAATTATAACAACTGTTTCACAAGCCGCCCATTATTTTGACCACCCTAAAATCTGAATTAATCTATGAGCGGTATATGGATAGGCAGATGCCGGGTAATAAAGACGGTCTGCGGTATTGGAATGAATCAGGTAATCCACAAAATTCCCTTTCTCATCCCTCACAACCTCCGCAATTACCACAGTATGCTTCCAATCTCCCAAAGCACCAAATTGAAGCAAATCCCCTGGTCTGCCATCAAAGTAACTTCCTGTCAGATCACACGCCAGGCCAAACCCAGTATTTTCCTGAGCATATTGGTAAAACTCATTTACTCCAGCCCAAGAGGGCGAACGCCCCCAAGAAGAATTCCCCACATTGGGAGTTTCGCTAAACCACTTCCACTGGGCGCTTCCAACTGTATCCATAGGAATCCCGCCAGCCAAAAGCACCTGTGAAGCAAAATTATTGCAGTTGCCTCCATAAATATCATATGCAGGCCAGTCTGGATTTCTAACACCAACCCATTTTTCAGAATAGGCTAGCGCCTTTTGCCGGTCATAATCAACGTCCCATGTTTGTATTGGTTCCGCCGTTCCACGATACTCTGAACGTTCCTTCTCCCTTTGGGCAAGATTTTTTCTTGCTTCTGATAAGATCCTGTCAACAATTCCCCTTAAAAGTTCCTTGGAGGCTTCCACATCTGTTTCCTTATTTTCATCCCTCACACCCCATCTGAATAGATCAGATACCAGCAAATGGAAATCCTCGTTCTGCCAATGCTTCGTCAATTTCCAGCCATCTTCTGTTTCTTTCATATAAAAAGCATGTCCCATAGAAAGCGTTTGTGCATTGGTTTCCGGCAGATATGCAAAATTTTGCACATTATTTTCTGTAACATAGACCATTAAATCCCCATTTTCCCTCAGCCGCTGTTCCCCTATTGTAATTTCATATGTACAATTTACCAGGCGTAAATCTACTGGCTGCATTTTACGGGTTTCTGTCAATACTTCAAAGGTTGCTGTGTGCATAGCTGCTTGGGCCTGAGCTGCTCCGTCTTCCGCAAATATCAGGGATACGTCTTGGGGTTCCAGCAGGGCCAGTGATTCAAAATAGTAAAAAAAGTAATCTTCTATCAAGGCTATCTGCTGGGCGTTTAACGCATCTTCGGGATTTTCCCCCAAAGAAATAGAGCCCTTTACCGGGGCTTTTAATGCTTCCGGTACAGCGCGCTGTTTCTCTGGTGCTTCTGCCCTTTGCTGTAAAGGTGAAACCCGCAGGTTTGGGCCGCTGAATCGTTCCAGGCTCTCTGAAAGTAAATCAGCAGCGTAGCAAGATGATCCTGTATAAAATGAGAAAAGTAATACAAGCGCCATAGAAATAGCGCGTCGTGGTAATTGAAACATTGCCAAATTTCCTCCCGATAGCAAATTTTGTCATTGAATGGCATATTCTTTAATAAAATTATACCGTATAATACAAAACTAAGTCAACCCAGAGAAAAATATGGCAGTTCTTGCGCAGATAATGCAAATAGAGTATTATATTTATATTAGTTTGAAAAGCATATTATATAGCGGCTATAAAAAGGAGGTACATATTTTGAAAATAGAAATGCATGCTCACACATCAGAAGTCAGCCCCTGTGCCAAGGTTCCGGCAGATGGGATGGTAAAAGCCTGTGCAGAAGCAGGATACCAGGGGGTTGTTGTAACCGATCATTTTAATGACTATGTTCTGGAATCCTTTCCAGGTTCAGCACGGGACCGGGTTACACGTTATCTGGAGGGCTTCCAACGTGCCCAGGAAGCAGGGGCAAAGCTGGGAATCCAGGTTATTTTAGGAATGGAAAGCTGTATAGCAGGAGGGCCGGAGGATTTTCTTGTTTACGGAATAGACAAGGACTTTCTTTACCAAAATCCCAGGTTCTACCAGTACACCCAGGAACAGGCATATCAGACCTGCCGGGAATATGGCGCATTATTTTTCCAGGCCCATCCATGCCGTTCTTACTGTAAACCGCGCGATCCCCATTTATTGGACGGTGTGGAAATTTATAACGGGAACCCCCGCCATGAAAACAACAACCGCAGGGCAAAAAAATGGGCGGAAAAGTACCACTTAATGGTATCCTCCGGCAGCGACTTCCATCAACTGGAAGATGCAGGACTGGGCGGAATTATCCTATCCACAAATGTTCAGAACAGCAGGGAACTGGCAGCTGTCCTGAAACAGGGGACGGCGGAATTAATACAAACTCCATAGTTATAATTTATAAAAATTGGCAGGGGAAGGCGATCAACCCCTGCCAACTTATTACACCATTCCGAAACTAGAGAAAATGAAAACTTACCGATTGAAGAAACGGTCCAGAGCGCCTTGTTTAATCTCAATAGCGCGGTCAATCTTCATGCTCTTGATTTGATTAATGAAATCATCAAAGGTGTCCATAGAACGGGTGCCCATGATAAACTTAACCTGTTCTTCTTTAATATAGGTTTTAATATCGTTCATAATGTTGGTAAACTCGGTAGCTTCGTCTGTAGTATGAACGATAGCAGGCATCTTGGTAGATTTCTGCTGCTGGTCAGCCCACAGAGCAAGAGCATCTTTCTGCTGCTGGGTCTGATAATACTGCATAATGTACCCAGGATCCTGGATAAAGGGACCGGAACCGGTAGCACGGACGTAATAGCCCAAAGTATCGGAAACGGATTTTCCGTCAGGATCATTAAACATTGCGTCAGTATAGGTATATTCGCCGTTTTGGATCGTATAGGATTCGTTCTCAATACCAAAGTTGTAAAGGATATGCCCATCTTCGGAATAACCATAATCAAGGAAACGGGCAGCAGCTTCAACATCTTTACACTGGGTAGAAATCATAGCCCAGCCGTTGGAGTTGGAGAACTCAAATTGGACATTGCCTCCATGATAGTTGACATCACCCTTTTTAAGTACAGGGTACTTCAGGCCGCAAAGATCATAGGTAGCAGGTTCAGAAGGTTTGGAACTCAGCCAAACGCCCAGGTAGGAGCCGCCGGAACCATAAGTTGCGCCAGTTTTTCCAGTCAGGATGTTGGTGTTCAAAATGTCACGGGTAGATGTTGGATAGTTGTTATCAAGGAGCCCATCTTTGAACCACTGGTTCATCTGAATCAGGAAGTCCTTATAACCGGGACGGAGATAACCATATTCAACAGTACCGTTTTCATTGACAAAATCATTTACGGTTTCCCAAGCATACATCAAACGGTCAAGGTTACCAGAGGAGTCAAATGCCAGAGGAACTTCTGCACCCTTTTGATCGCGGAAGGCAGTCAGCATAGCAGTCCATTCATCAATGGTTTCAGGCATACCAAGGCCGAGCTCGTCCAGCCAGTCTTTACGGACAATAGGTCCAGAGGATATCTGAAGCACAGGATCGGGACGGATGAATGGGAACAACAGGTATTGGCCATCATCATTCTTAACCTGGCGGTCAATGTCAGGATTGGCTTTCAGATAGTTGTAAAGATTGGGGGCGTACTGGGGAAGAACGTCCGTCAGGTCAATGATAATTTCATCTTCCATCATAGCGGCGGGCTCTGCATACTTGGATTCGATAATGTCTGGATACTCGCCGGAAGCCAGCATCAGATTAAAGTTTTCCTGCTCCTGGCCTACTGCCGGATGCTGGAATTCAATGGTAATCCCAGTACGTTTCATCAGTTCCTGCCACATAGGAAGCTTTGCGTTGTTGTCATTATAGTTGGAGACGCTTACACCCACCCAGTAGGTCAGCTTTTTGTCACCGGACATTGGGTAAACAGCATCACTGCCAGAGGCCTCGCCGCCGGAAGCCGCAGACGATGAATCGCCGCCGCTGGGGGCTGTGGAGCTGTTGCTAGGTGCTGTACTGCTGCCGCCAGAAGCGGGGGTTGAGGATGATGGACTGCTGCAAGCTGTCATAGCTGTCAGCATCGCCGCAGCCAGGACGGCTGCCGACACTTTTTTGATAGACATAAAATAATTCCTCCTTTAAAAATTCGGCCGGAAGCACGGCATAATCGTAATATGTCAAACTATAGGATAATTGCAGTTCCTGCCAATGATCCAGCCTATATCAAATCCGCTGTACCATAAGGACGCCATCGGCAAAAATACAGCGGTCGCCGATACAAAGTTCTGTAAAACTTACCCTTTCAGGGAACCAACCATAACACCCTTTACAAAATACTTTTGCAGGAAGGGGTACAATATCAGGATTGGAACCGTTGCAACGATAATGGTAGCATACTTGATGGTTTCCGCCAAAAGCGCCTGGTCTTCCGATGCACTGGCCTGGTTCATATCGCTCATCTGGCTTTGGATGAGGATCTGGCGCAGATAAAGCTGCAGCGGATATTTGCTTGGGTCTTTCAGATAAATGGATGCACTGAACCATGAATTCCAGTGACCAACGCCATAATAAAGGATCAAAACTGCAATGGTCGGCATTGTGACGGGTATCATGATTTTAAAGAGCACCTGCAAATGACTTGCGCCTTCCAGACGGGCGGATTCCTCCAAACTGTCTGGGACGCCTGCCATAGCAGTGCGCATAATAATCATATTAAAGGTGCTGATTGCACCGGGAATAATCAGTGCCAAGCGGCTGTTGTACAAGCCCAATCCGCGGACAACAAGGAACGATGGAACCATGCCGCCGGAAAAATACATTGTAAATACAACCATAATGGTGACAATCCGGTTAAACATCAAACCCTTACGGGACAGCCCGTAAGCACACAGAACGGTCATGATAATATTAAAAGTGGTGCCTACAATTACATAAAAGATAGTGTTTCCGTAACCTGTCCACACACGGGGGTTTTTCAAAACAGAAGAGTATGCACCGCCAGAAAGCCCCTGGGGACCAAGAAGCAGGCCGTCATGGGCCATAAGCTTGGCTGGTTCGCTGATAGATGCAACCACTACATAGAAGAACGGATAGATCATTATAATGCAGAGGAAAAACATAAACAAAACATTGAAAATATCAAAGGCACGTTCTGCAGGGCTGATCTTAATTTTGTTTTTATTTTGAGCCACTTGCCATATCCCCCTTTACCATAAACTTGTTTCGCTGACAGTACTGCTTATCTTATTTACAACAGTAACCAGCGCGAAATTGATGACTGAGTTAAAAAGTCCAACTGCCGTTGAATAGCTCCAGTTGCTTTCCAACAAACCCTTGCGGTATACGAAAGAACTGATAACGTCAGCTTTATCGTAAATCGTTTCATTATAGAGCAGGATAATTTTTTCCTGGCCGACACTGAGGATTTGACCAGTACGCATAATAAACTGAATAATAATTGTTGGAACAATACAGGGAAGTGTTATATGAATCGTCTGCATCCATTTGCCGGCACCATCAATCTCAGCGGCTTCATAAAGCTGCTGGTCTACGCCGGACAGGGCGGCAAGATATATAATGGAACCCCAGCCAACACCAGACCAAATACCGGAAATAACATAAATAGGAACAAACAAGTCTGGATTCAGCAGCATATTTTGTTTCGGGAAACCGAAGAACCCTAATACCTGGGTAATAACACCGTTGTCGCGGACAAACAGGTTAATCATACCGCAGAGGACAACCATAGAAATAAAGTGGGGCAGATAAACAACTGTCTGTACTGCACGGGCGTAATATTTACTTTTTAGTTCGTTGAGCATTAGTGCAAGGATAATCGGCGCTGGAAAGCCGAACACCAGGGAAGAAACGCTGATGGTGACAGTGTTCCGCAAAACACGGACAAAATAATAACTGCTGAAGAAATCCTTAAAATGTTTTAACCCAACCCAACGCGCCCCTTCACCGAACATCGCCCGGCCTGGCCGCCAATCCTGAAATGCAATCGCCAGGCCTCCCATCGGCGCATAGGCGAAAATCAGGTAAAATACGATGACAGGCACCAGAATCAAATAGATTTCATAGTTCCTTTTCAGATCTCGAATTGCCCTTGCTTTAAAGGATGTGTCCCGTACCCTTGGGGATGGGCTGCCTGGATTTCCTCCATTTTGGAGACTGGAAGCGCTCATGGAATACCCTCCTTAGTTTCTATCATTTATAGACGGACGCTGGAGCCATGACAGTCCTCGTTCCAGCACGTCAGCGAGCCATATGTAATTACCATTTGGCAGTTTTGTCATAGTACGGCCAAATTTATTTCACATTTTCGTACAATTATTATATAGTGACATCCCTGCAAATAATATAGACAGATTCTATATTTCGTGGACATTTTGCCTTTTTATCGTGGACATTTTCTATATTTAAGGGACATTATTCATTTTTCCTAAAATAAAATTCCTTTCCAAACAAAATTATTGAACAAAAATGCTTTTAAATAGAATTTAATTATTATTTAGCATGTTAGTATATATAGTTATTTTGATACATTTTATCCACATATATAAAAATTCCATTGCACTCACAGATAAAATACGCTATACTGACCATAAGCGAATCAGTCTGTCCTGCAGACTAAAGGAGCCATGTCGAAAGGAGGAAGTTCATTGAAACAACGAAGGAGCATTGTTCTCTATTGGTCGTTTTCATATACTGTAATCATATTGCTTTCCCTAATTTCCATGGCCTTGGTCTACATAGCAACACAAAAGGTAGTAAAACAGGAAATTATACAGGCAAACAACAGTATTATGGAAAACGCTGCAAAGGGTTTAGACCGGGATCTTTTAATGGTACGCAGCATTTTATATGAACTGCAGGAAGATTACACTTTAACAAGCCTGAACAATATAAATGGGAATTTCCGTTATCTCCCTCCATATGAAATCTATCAAGCTAATGGCCGTCTTCAAAATGCACTGTTGTCGCTGCCGTTTATTAAAGAAATATTGGTTTTCTATCCCCAAACCGAGTCAATTGTTTCCTCTTTAACGGCCGCCAGTGCAGAAATTTACCATTATACGTATATTTTGCCTAAGGGAATAGGCTATGACGAATGGACGGGCAGCCTTAAAGGCATAGGGGAGCCTTCCCTGCTTCCGGTATATTCCGAAGATGAGGACACCCCATTTCTTTTATATTATGTATACCCTGTTCGCAATGGAATGAAGCTGGCAGCTGTAATAGATTCCCAAAAGTTAATAGCTGATGTGGAACTACTCAACAGCGACCTTTATCTGGTAAGTGCAGGGCACGAGGATAAAAATCCCCAAAAATTAATTGCTGCCCGTCCCTCTAATGAGATTGACTGGCAGGAACTAAATATGGTAATATCAGACCTCCCGGAAGGGAAGAGCATTCAAACGGAACGCCATCGCTTTGGCGAAGGCCATAGGATGGTTTCCTGTAAAAAATCCAAACTGCAAAATTTGTTTTATTATGTTTCTACCCCATACAATATTTTTTATTCTTGGTATTTTTTCACACAGCGAATTGCGGCAATCGGAATGGTGTTATATCTAGCTGTAGGAATAGCGGTTGTATTTCTCAGCGTACGCCGTCAATACCAGCCTGTCAAAAAATTAATAGAGGACCTGGAAAAAGATCAATTTATATACCCCCCCCCCAGGAGAAAAAAACGAATTTATCTTTTTATCTGACAGCCTGAACGGAATACGTCATGGACATGAAACATTTTTTAAACGCAGACAAATGCAAGAATGGGAATCAAGCCTTTTAAGACGGATTGCGCAGGGAGAGGAAAACCTGTTGCTGCGCTTTTATGAAAGCTGCGCGAATTCTCAAAGGGAAAATGGAATTACATTTCAATTAGAAGGAATGGAGTGCTGGCTGGCTGCCTTTTACTTGTGTGATTATGGGGTTCGTACAGGCAACGAGATGCGTGCGGAACCCTTTTCGCTGATTATGGAAGATTATTACGCATATTCCCGCCTGGTACTGCGGAGAACCGCAGCCGAACAGTTTTCCCCGCCCCGTGTTCAGTCAGAGGCAGTCCAGGTTTATTTATTTGACCTAAAAAACGTGCATATAGCGGCCGCATTTTTGCGGATGGAAAACGCAGCAGACTATTTAAAAGATATGTCAGCGCGGATATGTGACGAAACCAATGCCCAAATCTATATGGAAACAGACTATATTATTCTGCCGAAAGCGTGCAGTGTGGATAATCTTTCCCAAGGGTGCTCGGAACTGCTTCGATTTATCACAGAAAAGGAACGTACAAAAACAGAACAAATTGCTGATATTCCCGATTTGCCCAGCCGCGGCGCGGATCTACCAAACCTTTTCCCACCGGAGGAACGGCGCGTTTTAGAACGTTACATCCGAACCCATAATATAGAAAAAATAGACGAAATGTTAATTGCACTATTCCGGGGGTACACTTTAACTGGAAATGCTACCCTTTTAAGGGATGATTTTTCTTTAGCGGTTTCAGAATTGGTTTCCTTTGGAGTGGATTTTGTTCGGCAAACTCATATGGAGGGATGGAAAAATTCTGCGCAGACTTCCCAGCTTTTAAATGACGCTGCCGCTGCAGAAAATCCAGTCCGCATTCTGCGGAAATTGTTGGAGCTGTTTCATAATATATCGGACGCCTTTGAACTGTTCAGCCGTAACCTGGAAGAAAACAGCCAGCAAAAAACGGTTGAGGATGTTTGCAGGTATATCAAACACCATTACAGCGACCCGAATTTGTCGCTCAGTTCATTGGCAGCCCAATTTGAGTTAAACGTGAACCAGCTTTCACGTGTTTTCCGGGAAATAACCAGGGAAGGTATGCCGGACTATATTAATCACGTAAGAATTGAGGCTGCAAAAAAAATTTTGTGCAGCGATAAGTATACGAATTTAGATGACCTTGCGGCGCAGGTGGGATATAATAATACCAAAACCCTAATCCGAGCCTTTAAACGGTTTGAAGATACTACACCAGGGCAATACCGCGAACTGCATAAAGCACTGTAAAACCCTAAAACGGGAACCGCCTACAGCAAATTAAAAAGATTTGAAGGTCCCAGGTTTGTGCAGCGGAGCTGCACAAACCAAAAAGGGATGGGAAGCTTTTCTAAAGGAGTAAAAGAAAATAACATAATGAAAAAGCCCGTTTGCAAAAGCAAAATTGACACAGTAGGGGAACAAGTTTAAGCTTCGTCAAATATTATAAGGAAAACAAAAGGGCTTATTGACCCAGCGAATCCTGATTCGCGGACGCTGCCGTACAGCTAATCCAAACGTAAGAGCCAAACCTCAAGGCCAAAATCTAATATCGGCCATTTCCTGCAACAAAAATGAAAATCTCAACAAAAACTTTTTCAGGAAAACATGACAACTTGCATTGTTATTTCCATGGGAATCGCTTATAATATATAAATAAGGAAGCAGCCCTGCCAAAATTGAAAATCTAAGGAGGAAACTAAAATGAAACGTAATACAATTTTGTCCCTGATTGCTTTAATTGCAGCAGTTGCAGGCATAGCGGCAGCCGTTATCCTCTTTTTGCAGAAGAAGCGGTGCGATTTGCTTACCGATATCGACGATGATTTTGACGATATCGACGACGAAGAAACATTGGATTTTGACGATGTATTGGATTCTCAAGAGGAAGAGGAAAACGGCTGCTGTGCAGATTGCGCCACATGCAGCGAAAATTGCTGTGAACAGGAAGAATCGGAGCCTGAAAAACAGAATGAAAGTGCGGAGGGCTAATTATATTTATAAAACCTCTCCATGCAACAGCCCAAATCCCATTTTAGGGTTTGGGCTGAAAGTTCTGTGTAAATATAACGGATTAATATATTAGTTTAAGAGAGGAAGTCTGCATATGCGTCATTTCTATGATGGTGATATTGAAAAAAGCCCCCGAATTCAACGGCTGATTGACCATCTATATGCAAAAATGCCAGAAATTGAGGCTGACCGGGCGGTTTTGCTGACGGAAAGCTATCGTTCTACTGAGGGAGAACCTGTCATTACACGCCGCGCCAAAGCGTTTCAAAAAATATGTGAAGAACTCCCCATTATTATTCGTCCAGAGGAGCTAATTGTTGGCAGCAACAGCCAGGCGCCCCGGGGATGCCAGGTATTTCCAGAATACTCCTATGAATGGCTTGAGGCTGAATTCGACACTGTAGAAAAGCGAAGCGCTGACCCCTTTTATATATCGGAAGAAACAAAGCAGCGCCTGCGGAGTGTATACCCTTATTGGAAAGGAAAAACTACCAGCGAGCTGGCTACCTCATACATGGCAAAAGAAACCCTTACTGCTATGGAACATAACATATTTACCCCTGGGAATTATTTTTATAATGGTATAGGGCACTTTACGGTTAAATATGAGGAAGTGCTTGCCATTGGCTTTGAGGGGATTGCTGCAAAGGCTAAAACTGCTTTGTCCGTGTGCAGAATAGGGGACGCAGATTATGCAAAGAAAAGCCATTTTTTAAATGCTGTAATTATATGCTGTAATGCAGCCATTGCTTATGCCCATCGTTATGCAATGCTTGCCTTGGAAGCAGCCCAAAAGGAAACAAACTCTCAAAGAAAAATGGAGCTGCTTAAAATAGCGGAAAACTGCGCCCAGGTTCCAGGCAAACCCGCACGGAATTTTTATGAGGCATGCCAATCCTTCTGGTTTGTTCAAATGCTTTTGCAGACAGAATCCAGCGGCCATTCTATTTCTCCCGGACGGTTTGACCAGTACATGTATCCCTACTATGAAAAAGATATTAAGGAGGGAATCATTACACGGGAGAAAGCTCAAGAATTGCTCGACTGCATTTGGGTTAAACTGAACGATCTGAACAAGGTACGGGACGCAGCCTCAGCAGAAGGTTTTGCCGGTTACAGCCTGTTCCAAAACCTGATTGTAGGAGGGCAGACCGAAGAAGGGGAGGACGCAACGAACGATCTATCCTTTATGTGTTTGGAAGCAGCTCTTCATGTTTTACTTCCTGCTCCCTCACTTTCTATCCGTGTATGGAATAAGACCCCAGACGAGCTTTTGATGAAAGCTGCAAAGGTTACCCGCACCGGTATCGGTTTACCTGCTTATTATAATGACGAGGTAATTATTCCCGCCATGATGAGCCGCGGCGTTACCCTGGAGGATGCACGGACTTATAATATTATTGGATGTGTGGAACCCCAAAAAGCTGGGAAAACCGACGGCTGGCACGATGCAGCTTTCTTTAATATGTGCCGACCGCTGGAAATGGTATTCTTTAACGGCATGGAAGGCGGCGTTCAGGTAGGCCCACGTACTGGTGACGTTACCCAAATGAAAACCTTTCATGAATTCTACGATGCATATAAGGCACAGATGAACTACTTTATTGAACTGATGGTAAATGCTGACAACGCCATTGATGCTGCCCATGCAGAGCGCTGCCCGCTGCCTTTCCAATCCTCAATGATTGACGATTGTATCGGCAGGGGGAAATCCCTTCAGGAAGGCGGGGCAGTCTATAACTTTACCGGCCCCCAGGGATTTGGAATTGCAAATGTCTCCGATTCCCTATATGCAATCAGGCAGCTTGTCTTTGAGGAAAAGAAGGTAACCCTTGCAGAGTGGAAAGAGGCTCTTGCTGATAATTACGGCAGGGGATTCAGCAAACAACAGGTTGAATCTATGACCACTCAAATTGTCAAAAACCTCGCTGATGCGGGACAACCTGTGGGAGAAAAAGAAATTGCTGCTGTCTATCAAACTGTCGCAAACCAGAACATTTCCCCGGAAAAGAAGGCAAAGTATGACCAGCTTTTGGAGTGGATCGATCAGGTTCCAAAGTACGGAAACGATATAGAGGAAGCGGATCAATTTGCCAGGGATGTGGCTTATACCTATACAAAACCTTTGAATCAGTACCGCAACCCAAGGGGCGGCATTTTCCAGGCGGGATTATATCCGGTTTCCGCTAATGTGCCTCTGGGCGCCCAGACAGGAGCGACTCCTGATGGCAGGCTGGCCAATACGCCCATTGCTGATGGGATTGGGCCTGCTTCCGGCAGGGATACCCATGGGCCAACCGCTGCTGTCAACTCTGTGGCGAAAATTGACCATGGGATTGCCTCTAATGGTACTTTACTTAACCAGAAATTCCATCCTTCTGCTTTAAGCGGTGTGGAGGGACTTCAGAAATTCTGCGCGTTTATTCGGGCGTTCTTTGACCAAAAAGGGATGCACATGCAGTTTAATGTGGTCAGCCGGGAAACCCTTTTAGACGCCCAGGCACATCCTGATAAATATCGGAATCTTGTTGTCCGTGTTGCAGGATACAGCGCCCTGTTTACCACACTGTCTAAGTCCTTGCAGGATGATATTATCAACCGTACTATGCAGGGATTCTAGGCCTTAAAAGAATATAAATGCAGCGGCGTTTTCTTATAGGAAAACGCCGCAAAGAAAAGCATCCTTACACAGATAGAAAACGTCAGAAAAGTTGACCCAAAAAACGAACCTGAAAACCCATATGCGGACTGTTCCAGTACGTTTTTTGAATCGTTATCATGATGGCTTTCTATTTAAAGAAGGGAACAGGAAATAATTATATGGAAAAAGAGTATCTTCAAGTTCAGGGCAGGATATTTGACATCCAAAAATATTCCATCCACGATGGGCCGGGAATTCGAACCATTGTCTTTTTAAAGGGCTGCCCCCTGCGGTGCAAGTGGTGCTGCAATCCAGAATCCCAGGAACGGGAAATCCAGACAATGATTACTGCAGGCAAGCCAAAAATTATTGGCAGGGATGTTTCTGTTGGGGAAGTAATGGATGAAGTTATGCAGGATCGGTTTTATTACCGGCGTTCTGACGGAGGGCTAACTTTGTCGGGCGGGGAATCGCTGATGCAGGCAGATTTTGCGTCAGCATTGCTCCAGGCGGCCCATGCTATGGGGATCAATACCGCAATGGAGTCTACCGGGTTTGCTCCCTTCCGTGTGATTGAGGAAAAGATTCTGCCCCACCTGGATATTTACCTTATGGATATCAAACACATTGACCGGGAAAAGCATAAGTTTTTTACTGGCGTTTCCAATGATTTGATTTTGGATAACGCCAGGAAGATTGCTGCTTCGGGACAGAACCTAGTGATCCGTGTTCCGGTGATCCCCGGGTTTAACGCAACTGAAAAAGAAATATTGGAGATTGCGCGGTTTGCAGCGACTCTGCCAGGGGTAGAACGGCTGCATTTGCTTCCATACCATCGGTTGGGAATGGATAAGTATGCCGGATTGGGGAGAGATTACACCCTATCCAATGTCCAGCCGCCGTCTAACGAGCATATGCAGAAGCTGATGGATGCAGCTTCTATCACTGGCTTGCGGGTAAGGACTGGCGGGTGATATGCAAGCAGAAGAAAAAGGTGAGTATATGCCGGAGATGAAGCGGGCCATAAAAGGCAGCGTATTTACATTTCTGTTCAGCGAACCAAGATACCTTCTGGAGTTATACCAGTATCTGCATCCAGAGGATGCAGACGTTACAGAGGCAGAATGTAAATTGATTACTTCAAAAATATCCTCTCAAATGGGTTCTATAACGATCTTGGAATTCAGGTAAGGGATAAGCTGATTCTGCTTGTAGAATCCCAAAGTACATTTTCCGTTAATCTGCCTCTGCGGATGTTGATATATTTGGCAGAGTCCTATCGGGAATATGTCTTAAAGAATAAGATATCATTGTATAGCAGTAAACCTGCCATTGTTCCAAAAGCAGAGCTGTATGTGGTATATACCGGTTTCAAAGAACATGTTCCTGATATTTTGCGGCTTTCAGACTTGTGTGGTGAGGGAAGCGCAGAAGTTATGGTAAAGGTTCTTCGAGGCGGGGACAATAGTATTATAGGACAGTATGTTGATTTTTGTAAAATTGCCGATGAACAACGGGCTGTACATGGTCCAACCAACAAAGCAATTCGAGAAACCATACGAATCTGCCAGGAAAAGGGGATACTTGTCCCCTTTCTGGCATCTAGAAGGATGGAGGTTGTAGATATTATGGAATTGCTGTTCAGTCAGGAAGAAGTAATGGAGATGGCTTTGTGGGAACGGGAACAGCAGGGAATAGAGAAGGGAATCCAGGCAGGGATTCAAAAAGGGAAACAGGAGGGACAGCAGGAATTACTGCAACTCTATAAAGAGCTTTTTGACAGAATGAATCCCCTTGGGCGGACAAATGAATTGCAGGAAGCCCTGCTTGATGGAACAAAGCTTTTTTCTCTTGCTGAGGAATTCGGCATTGAAATATGAAAAGTATAGCAAAAAAGGCAGCTCCCCAATATGGGCGGCGGCCTTTTAAGCTCCACCCCTGTAACCAAAAATCAAACCTGGAGGGTAATTATGATTGAAGTTGAAAGCCTTAGAAAAGATTACCTCGTCAAAGGTGCCAAGGAAGGCATTTTCAGCCGTGGGAAACAGAAAAAACATGCAGTATCCGATATTAGCTTTACAATCCACCCTGGCGAGTTGGTAGGTTATATTGGCCCGAACGGAGCTGGCAAGTCTACTACGATTAAAATGCTTACCGGCATCCTTTTGCCTGACGGCGGCACCGTCCGTATTGACGGGCTTGACCCTTTTCACCAGCGGAAGCAGAACTGTCGGAATATGGGCGTTCTGTTTGGCCAGCGCTCCCAGCTCTGGTGGCATCTCCGCCTGGACGATACTTACCGTCTTTTAAAACATCTCTATGAAATCCCTGACAAGCAGTATAAGGCTCGGCTGTCTACCCTTCGGGAGGTACTGGAGCTGGACGAATTTTGGCAGCAGCCGGTCCGCCAACTATCCCTTGGCCAAAGGATGCGCGGAGAATTGGCGGCTGCGCTGCTCCATAATCCTTCCTATCTGTATTTGGACGAGCCCACTGTTGGAATGGACGTTTTGGTTAAGGAACGTATTCGGGAACTGCTGGGGGAAATTAACCGCCGCGACGGCATAACCATTTTGCTGACTACCCACGACCTGGAAGATATTGAACGCCTTTGCTCACGGGTTATGGTAATTAACCACGGAAATCTGCTTTATGACGGTACTATGGCAGAACTGCGCCGCCGGTGCCCGGCAGATTCTTCCGTATCTATTGACATTGATGGAGAGCCATCTCTCCCGGACAGCCTGCGCAATGTAAGGCGGGAAGGGAGCCATGTTTCCTTTAACTTCAGCCGCCATATGGGGGAAGGGGAACTTTTAGCGAAGGTCATTTCTCAGAACCATGTGCGGGATATTTCTATCACCGAACCCCCTATTGAAGAGGTTGTCCGCGATCTATATGAGGGAGGGGAGAAAAAATGAAATTGTATGCCTATTTTCTAATGGCGTACTTATCCCTAAAAGAATCCCTGACCTATTGGAAGGATTATATCTCTTTTATTATATTTTCTGTATTTGGGCTTGTACTTCAATTATGCGCCTGGTATGCCCTATACCATAGTGTAGATTTCTCCCCTGTTATGGGGCGAAGCTATGAAACCATGATTACTTACTATCTGGTTATGCAGATTGTTGGAAATTTTACCTCTGCCAACCGCATTGCAGGGACGCTGGAACAGCGTATGTCCAGCGGTGAAATTGCAACAGACATGCTCCGGCCGGCTGCTCCCCGCGGCATCCTCATCGCCCGCTCCTGGGGAGAAAAATTTTATTACTTTATCCCGTCTATCCTGATTTTTTTGGGATCTGTTTTGATTGTAGGAGGAATACAGCTTCCCGCATCCCCCGGCGTATTTGTGGCCTTTTGCGTGTCGCTCTGTTTGGGATACTTAATCAATCTTACTTTTGAGCTTGTGATGGCTACCTTTGCCTTCTGGTTTGTCGAGGTCAATACACTGCGATGGTTTGTTTCCTTTTTTACGGCCCTGTCTGGGACAGCAGTTCCTTTGTGGCTGTTTCCTTCCTGGCTTCAAACCATTTGCCGCGCCCTTCCTTTCCAGGCTGCCGCCTATATCCCTATGCAGATTTATCTGGGCGGCACCAGCTCTGCCGAAATTCTAAGCGCCTTTGGAACCCAGATATTTTGGATTATAGGGCTGTTCCTGATTCAGGAATGGCTTTGGCAGCGGGGAAAAAGACGGATTGTGGTTTTAGGCGGTTAGGAAAGGGGGATGTTTTTTGATGAATCCATGCAAACGGTTCTTTCATAGCATTATCTGGTTTTTCCAGCTTTGTGGCATGACCCTTTCCATGTGCTGGAGAGGCTATATCAGCCATAAGGGATGGTCTGCCCTTGTCCATGGAATTGGCCTGATTATAGGCTATCTGGGGGATTATGTGGTTCTCTATTCCATGATTATGAATTTCCCCGGAATTGGTGGTTTTAACGCCTTAGATGTCTGCTTCCTGTATTCTATGGGGCTTGTGTGCTATGCCCTGGGAAATATCCATACACGGGAATTCTGGAAAATTGACGACCTGGTTCTGCGGGGCGGTCTCGACCTTTACCTTGTGCGGCCTGTATCGCCTCTTGTGCAGATGTTTGTCCGGGATATTCAGGTTGGCTACATCTCCCATCTCATCTTAGGGCTGGGGTGTATGTTTATGGTAAAGGGGATGTCCGGTATTTCCTGGACCATAATCCATTGGATTCTTTTCTTTTTCAGTATCCTGGCGGGAAGCGTCGTCATGAGCGGCATTTCCCTGATTGCTACGCCTTTATCATTTTGGTGGGGGAAATCCCGCTCAGTAACAGGTTTTATCCGCGGCGGTCTTCGGGAAACCCTCAAATATCCCGTTACCATCTATCCCAAGTTTATTCAGCTGCTTGTTTATATTATCCCATATGCCTTTGTAGCTTATTATCCATGTCTGTATCTGCTTGGAAAGGATACATCATCCAAAGCTGTTTTATATCCTTTAATCTCTATGCTGGTGGGGGCTGCCGCCAATTTTGCTTTCTGGATACTCTGGCGGTTGGGGCTGAAAAAGTACAACAGTGCAGGCGGTTAAACGTATGGGACCATTCATATATTACCTCCGAGAAATACAAAAAGTTGAGGAATCAATGTGCTTTCCAAAAAGCCTTTTATTCCTCAACTTTTTTCTTTCCTACCGTTAGGCAGGATTTTATGCAGACGCCCACTATAAAAATTGGATTCTCCTATTGACAATCACTCGTACCATGATATAATTAAATCGTAAGTAGTAAGTAGTAAGTAAATTTATAAATTCCTTTCCTACAATAAATTACTTTAGGAGGATTACCATGAAGGAAATGTCTGTTATTCAAAAGTATATGGTCTGTTCTGTAAATGCAAAGGGGAAAATATCCAATTTTAACGTAGAAAAAATGGTATGCTTTTTAGCTGCTGGCATATTGGAGCTGCAGCTTGAGGGGTGCATATCGGTCAATGCAAATAAGGTAGATATCATCAGCACACTTCCAGCAGACCGGCAATATTTAAAATCCCTTTATGACTTTATCGAGCAGAAAAGACCTGTAAAAATGAATAAGATAGCTGAGGCGTATCATATATCACTTACAAACAAGCGCTTTCGTGAACTCATGGAAGCTGTAGGCGGTTCCCTTGTTGGTTTGGGGCTGGCTGAGGAAAAGAAAGCCGGGCTGACCGGAAATAAAAAATGTTATATCCCAAGTACAGAGGCCATCCGCTCCGTAGTAGAATTACTGAGGGCAGAACTTCTTGAGGATGGGGAAATTACAGAAGATACTGCTGTCCTTGTTATACTGCTGGAAAAAGGCAAATGCCTAAAGCCATACTTTTCCCAGTTTGAGCAGAGGGAAATCAAGAAAAAACTACATGAAATTGTCAGCTCACCAAACGGGAAGTTAGTAAAGGATATGGTAGCGCATATTGAAAGTATTTTAGCTGTAGCCGCCGCATCTGCTAGTTCTGCATCTGTATAAGGGGGGACAGACATATCCAGACAAAGAAGTTTAGAAGTAATCCAATCAGCTGATTATGTCACTATCGGCGAACTTGTCAGGCTGACAGGTGTTCGGTACAGTACATTAAAATTTTATACCGAGGAGGGCATGCTGCAATTTGATCAGGCTGGCGAAAACCTGACAAGACGGTACAAGCGTCAGGAAACAATTATACAGATTCAGCGGATCAAGGAATTTCGGCAGCAGGGAAAAACGATCCCCGAAATAAAACTTATCCTGTCACAGCCAGAGAAATAAAAACCCGCTCAACCTGTTAATAGGGCGAGCGGGCTTTATCTTTTAAACATGTTTTGGTATCAGATATGCAGGCATTTTAGCTCTTTTCCTGTTTCTCTCTTACAAGCTCTATTGCTTCTTTTCCGGTCATATGTTCTATAGACATCTCCAAAATACAAAACTGAGATGCAGTTTTAATTTCCTTCTGTATATTCTCGCTGCTTTCATTAGGGGAATATCTGGAGATCAGCTTATGAATCGCGTCCTGCCATTCCTCCCCGCTTTCAATTACCTGTATCCTCCCAAATACAATAACGCTGCGATAATATGTAGTAAACCTTTCTGGAACAATCTGATCCTGCTCAATGACACAGAAAGAAACTTTATCCAATTTCCTTATGGCGTCAATTTTATGTCCTGTCTTGGCGCTGTGGAAGTAGATTTTATTGGTTTTCCCTTCATACACATAGCTTAGGGGGACAGTATATGGATATCCATCGTCACCTAATACTGCAAGAACCCCTGATGTACATTTTTCTAGGACAGAAATCGTCTCCTTATTTGACAGAATTTGTTTTTTACGGCGCATTTCTCGATACATTATTTTCCTCCTTTATTTTCTGGGAAATTTTTTAACCCTATTGCCTTTCCTATCATATTTTTTCCAGATATTCTATAAAATTATTTGCTATGACTTTCATTTCCTTCTCAATTTTCTCCCGGCTAACCTCTGGTCCCTCTTCAAAGCCAAATAGTGCTTCATGGTCAATCTGACAGATCTCACAATGATCTTCATCAGGCATATTTGCCAAATCAAAACAGCGGATATAACAGTCTTCATCCCAGGCAATCGGCAGATACCCCGCTTTTATAAGCAGCGGGTTCCATGCGCTTTTTATCCCTTCAAAGTGATCCCTGCTTGAGTTCCTGCCAACCGGATCGTCAAACAGATGGAAATACGTTGTTAAAAAAATTTTCATTATGTCAGGAAGTTTTACCCCCAAGTCCCTTTCAAGTTCCTCTATTTCCTGGTCACTGATTGTTGCAGGGATGAGTTTCCACGGTTTCCATTCGGATTTGGGGTCTGCCCCATCCGTCCACATTTCTTTTGGAACATCTGGAAGCTCTGGCGCACCCCTGTATTCCTTTGACAGCTTCCTATAATACCGTTCAAAAAAATCCTTCATAAATGCGGCTGTATCCAAAATTTATACCTCCAGTATTTTTTGGGATTATCCCGGTATGTCAATGACATATTTCTCGTCATATTCGTCATGCGTTACATCATCGTAGGTAAGCAGGATTTGGTTTTCCGACAGCCACTCTACGCCAAAATGGATGGTTTCCATAAAGCCGCTGCTAGGATAATCCCATATCTTTTTATCCCATAAAAGTCCTTTTTTAAAAACATCAGGGCGGCAGACAAGGTCATACTTGACAATAATTGTATTTGTCCCCTCTGGCGACGTATAAACCTCTTCCTCTGCATAACCAAAGAATGGGTAACAGCTTCGATACAGGCATACAAAAGTCAAAGCCACCGCCAGCAAAAAAATGATATGTGTAATCCGTTTCCGGTTCATAACTTTTTCTCCCCTGAATCTTCTATCCTCTCTGCTACTGCATATTGGAACCCCTTGGTCATACCCTTAATGCCGTTAATATAGAATTTATAGTTCCTGTTATGTTCTGTTTCCGGCAGGTTATCCAGTTCTTCCTGTGAAGAAATATAAGCCTCTGCCATTATTTTTCCGGTTTCCTTATTCCTGCTGAGGATATACAAAGGATTTTTATATTGCTCTGTAAAGGCGGCTGGGACGGACATTGCCGCAATATAATAGCTGTCAGGAGCTTTTTCAGTCACTTCAAACAGACTGGAAACTAACTGGTAAGTTTGTACATTGCCGTTTCCGGGATCAACTGCCCATGCATCCTTTCCCTCACTGATATAAAGGATATCCCCCATTTCATGGGGCAGTATCGTAATAAAGGTAATGCCTTCAGCCACTGTTGTATGAAACTCAAAGTAATCCTTGACCATTTCCTGCCCCTCAGTACCTTTATGTTTGAGGACAGTATGCAGCCATTCCTTAAAATGCGGGAATCCGGCAATTTTGGGGTGATTAACATCTGTATCCACAAGCTCGGCCTCCGGGGAAGCATACCGGCGGAAATTCCACGCAATATACCCGCCCTCGCTTACCGGCCAGTCCTTTGCCTTGAATTCAATTTCATCTAACGGGCGGTCAAGGGACAAATAAGAAACAAAATACTCTAAATAACCAATCTGGGAAAGCAGTTCTTCCACTGGCTGCCCGCTAAAAAAGAAATCAACCATGTTTGTATGGCTATACCCCTTATCCCTCCATTCAGCCGGAACGAAAGATTTGTAATTGGGTGTATGTTCCAGACGAAACTCTGTTTTTATTGTATATGGCTGAGGCAGGGAATATAAATTTATCAGATGCCCCTGAAGGACTGCCTCAATCTCTTCTTTTTGATAATTATCCCATAGGATCGTTTCATCGTCCACATGAACCCCAACACAAAATTTTTTATCCCCATAAACCATAAAAACAATTACATTGGGGTTAATATAGGGTGTATACAGATCATAATTTGCCTGTACCCAATGTCCTTGGGGAACGGCAGATATTCCATACTTTTCAAAGATATAGCCCGCTGCCCTTTTTTCTGCAAATCGTTCGGCAGCTCTATATATGCGATCTATTTCTCTGCGGCTGTCTATATATCCTTTACTGCATCCAACCAACAAGAATAAAACAGATATAAAAAGCATTGATACAATTTGTTTTGTTCTTTTCCCCATACCTTTTCTCCGTTCACTCCACTGTTATGGTTGTTATCAGTGTAACATAGATAATAATGGAAGTCAATTTTCAGAATCATTATAAAAAAGAATCAGAAAACCTCCGGCGCGGGCACATAGCAACATCAGTCACAAACCAAACCCGTATGAAAAGCTTTGGCCGCTTTCCCGAAAGCGGCGGGGGGCCAGGGTTGAGCAGCGGAGCTGCCCAGAGCCGCCGGCCGCCAGTTCAGCTCTGCTGAACGTAGCTCTGCTGAACTGAACCCGCAAGGCGCGAAACTCCTTTTGCAAAGAGCTTTTTTCTTTCCTTCTTTCTTTTTTGCGATGCGAATTGTCAAGTTAAGTGCAAAGA
>CAJUSD010000034.1:913-35638 GCA_910589145.1 uncultured Oscillospiraceae bacterium | reverse complement strand
GAAAATTATACGAATGGGAAGGAAATAAAATGAAACTATTTATCAAATCTTTCTGCTTAATCTCTCTGTGCGTTATTTTGGCATCCTGTCAACCGATTAAAGATAATACTATTCAAGAATTACATTTTAATATACAATATCCAGAATCAGTTAAAATTCTTGCACTGGATAAGGATACAGCTTACATCTGTTATGCTGGAGAGACTGAGGAAACGTTAGAAGGAAGGGAACGTGATAAATATACACTTCACAAAAAAAATATACAATATGGAACATATAATTTAAAGAGCAAAACCCTTACCAATGATACAGAAAAATTTCAGCAAAATATGAATGTTGCAGATTACCATAATGGTTCCTGTTTATTGCAAGATGGAAAACTGTATATAGTAGGAATGGACACACAACCAGTTAATCTTTCTCTTAATCCTACTCCGCAGCCTGAAATTGGAACATATATTTATGACTTTAACCAAAAAACTCTTAAAAAAGGTTATAATTATGGAAGCAGAGGGATGATAACATCTCAATTAGAATGGCTCAGTCAAAACGAATTTCTAATATGGATGAAAAACTGGGACGGATATTCAACTCAAGGGGTTTATCGCTATAACTGTATAGAAGATACTATGAAACCTGTTATAGAGTTTGAGACAGAAGATTATGTAAATGCGGCTTCATATCATAATAATATGATATGGGTTTATATAACAAAGCCTATTAATACAGTGCAAAAGGAACATTATCTTCTAGGGTATGATTTAGAAGGGAATCAAAAGGAAAAAATTATTTTGCCGAGTGAAATTTCTGAATATAAATCTCGTTATTATCAAGACTATTGTCCCGGATATTTGGTAGCTCTTGATAATGGTTGTTTCTATATCCAACATGATAGTTCCCAGGGGTCATTTATTGTTCAAGCTGAGGGAGATACATCAAAAATAATTGCATCCTTAATTTATGATGAGCTAGAGTCAGTAATTTATTCAAAATGCAACTCTTTTTATAATACCGAAAAGGATTTATTTCTTCTTGATTATGGAAGAAAGGCTATTATACGGTTTGAACCAGATACATTGGATTTAAAGGAGCTTCCTTGGAAAAGATTAGAAAATATTGGAGATAATACATTGCTGTCTCTTTCCGTAGGAGAGGATAACAGTTTAATTTTAAAAGTAAACCCTTCCAATACAAGTGCAGCAAAGGAAGCGGAACCAGAAGGGAACTATTATTATATTTCTCCGCAAGCCTTTGAAAAAGAAGCTGTGGATATTTCTTATCTTATTTCATCATCTGTTGAATAATTTTCAATCAATAAAAATACTGCTGTGGAGCAGAAATATATCAGTTTTGCTCCACAGTTTTATAAAAAACACTTTACTTCTATCGAAATCAGTCGATAGAATAGATAATAGCAAAATACTGGGATATCGTTGTATTAAAGGAGCTGATGAAATGTCAATGTCAGTCACAACAACCAGGCGGCGTCCAACGCAGATTTTTGTGAAAGATGGAATCCCTATCAATCAGGAGCAGGCGGAACTGGCAAAAAATTCTGATTTTAAAGGTAAAATGTCCAACGCAGTTTTTGTGTAAAAAATGTCCGTCCGCCGGAAACTGCCGTACTGGGGGTTCCGGGTACACTGAACCGGAGTTTAAACAGGGAAGAAAAGGATTATATCCGTAAAAATTTCAATTTGGAGCATCTGACCCAAAAAGAAGGCGATAAGCTGACTGACTATCTGGAAGAAAGAGGGGTTCTCAGCCCGCGGGAGTACATACCGCCGGAACAAACTACCTTGGAATATCACATGAAACTTTATGGAAAAGATTTTATGTGTGTTATGTATGGATATGACCAGGGAGTTGATCCGATTTTCTTCAGCCCAGAGCCAGGCGATGACTTTTTAACGGCTTTAGCTTTGCAGGTAGAGTTAAACCACCTTAACGAAAAAGGGATTGCACAGGACAAACAATTCACTCCCCCACAAATGAAAGAACACGCCTATCAGGAAGAACTTTTAAAGAGTATGTCAACAATTTATAAAGAAATGGGAGCGGGTTCCTGCGTTGACAATGTGAAAGCAACCATTAAAGACTGTTATGCACAAAGCAGAGAGGACTATATTAAAAGCGTCAATGAAACTTCAAAGCTGACCGGGCAGAGCTTCTCATCTTTGGCTGGTGAAATCCCTTCTTTAAACGACTTGTTGGCTGAATCACTTAAAATGTTCCCATCCCAGTTGGAAGATTCCAAAAGTATGACGCTTAATGAATGGATGACCATTTTTGACCGACAGGAAGAAAGAAAGGATTAATGGTTTACAAATAAATATGAGGAGCAGAAACATAAAAATTTCTGTTCCTCAGTTTCATAGAATGCACTTTACTTATGTCAAAATTAGTCGATATAATAGCTGAAGGAGGTATGAATCATGAGATACTTGATAGTTGCAATCATTTCTTTTTCTTTGCTGACATCCATATGTTCTTGTACCCGCATGGATGAGAAGGCGGCATCCTCTTTATCAGAAATTTCTTCTTTTCACTCATCTTCAGTGGAAGTTTCCAAATCTTCTTCCTCGCAAAATTCAAATACTTTAGTTGGTTCTACTTCCCTGCAATCATCTACCCCATCAAAAATGGAGTTATCTTCCTCTTCATTGCAGATGCCATCCCAAGAATCCATTCCACATTTTGTGCAGCCCTCTCTCCCAGTCCAATCATCTCAGACAGGTATTTCCAGTGAATCCACTGCACCCCCTGCACAGTCGGAAATCCCTTCTTCAAACCAGCCGAAAAAGAATAGCCATGAGAGCAGACAAACATATATAGATTCCCCCACTGTTCTATATTCTGAACTACTACAGAAGATTATTTCTGATGAAACGCCAAACCAGGAATGGCCAGAGGAGCTTGACGTTCGGCTTATATTAAAGGACAGCCTTGAAATTGACCAGCTTGAAGAAGAATTTAATCAGCTCCGTCATTTTGATTCTGTTAAAGAATTTGAAGAAATGGGAATCAATACCAACTCAAATGTGATAGAAATGAATAGTGAATTTACCAAAGCGGAAAATCAATGGAACGAAAAATGGGAACCACGGCGCAAAGAAATTTTGCAACAGATTGCACAGCTGCGTCAGGAATATGAAAAACAGGTTCTCTCAGAAACACTAAATGGATTCTTCCCGGTAGATACGGAAAAAGGAGAACGTTATTTTCCTGCAGATTCGTATAGCCAAACGGTGCTTTGGCTGTTTTTGACGCCGGAGGAAATTCGGGCAATTTATCAGTCAGATGTTGCAGAATCTTTATTTACCACAATAGATGCAGAAACAAATCCTATTAGCTAGTGAATTGTAAATGTGGAGCAGAAACTTACAAATTTCTGTTCCACGCTGTACCACATATGATATAATGAGGTAAAACTAAAAGATATTTTTTACTATTTGAGTTATTTCAATCTTTTGCGTTTCAGGATGCAGCCCACAACCGCAGATATCGGTATCTCCAACATTAATATCAACCTTAAGCCCTAGCCAAACCGAAGAAACACTCTTGAAGAAAAAGCCAGATAATAAATTTAAAAGAATATTATCTGGAACAGTCTGAAAAAGCATTTAGATCATTGACATGAATATCCGGTATGATTCCTGTATGTTACAGACCTGGATGGGCGGCCAGTGTCAAATATCAAATGTCGTACAAAAGCAGAACTTGAAATAATTTTAAATAAAGATTACAGACCGGATTTCAGCGGAATATTTATGGGAAACGGTCTGTTGCCGATTTCTATGCGAAGGGCAGGGGCAAAAAAGCCAATGGTAATTTTCCAATCATCAGTGTATACGGTATTTCTTGTTGCTGAACCTGAAAGTTCCAGTTCTTCAGCTCTTGCCTAAATAATCCGCCATTATATGGGAAATGCAGCAGCAGTTTAGGCAAAAAATCATTTCAGAACCTTGATATTGTAGTTAATATGAATGAGAATGAATAAAAATTCAAAAACCCCCCGAAAATCCCTTGCATTTGCGTATGTTGTATGATATATTATTCACGCAGGAAGGCTTCCCGATGGGGGCATCCCGCAAACTGATATTGGAGGAATTATCATGAATATGTTAAAAAAAGCAGGGGCATTTTTTATGGCGGCAGTCATTTCCGCCGGCATGCTGGCAGGATGCAGCGGAAACGACCTGCCAAAAATTGAAATTTCCAGTATGGCAGACATCGCAAATCTGAAAATCGGTGTGCAGTCCGGTACAACAGGAGAAGGCATTGCCAAAGATAACAGCAGCGACGCCGCCAACAATGTAAAAGGATACCGTTCTGGTATGGATGCGGCACTGGCGCTGAAAGCAGGCAATATTGACTGTATCATTATTGACGAACTTCCCGCTAAATCTATTGTTGCTGAAAACGATACCTTTACCATTTTTGATCCCGGCCTGGAAGCTGAGGAATACGCCATTGCAGTACGTAAAGACGATACTGCTTTATTGGAACAAATCAATGCATCTCTGGAAAAATTACAGCAGGGTGATACCTATAATACCCTGCTTGACACCATTGCTTCAGGCAAATGGAAAGAATTAGAAGACAAGTCCGCAAATAATACGGACATTGTTAAAATGGGCACCAATGCAGAATTCCCTCCCTTTGAATTTCTAGACGGAACCGATGTAGTAGGTTTTGACATTGCTATGTGCCGGGAGATTGCAGCAGATAACGGGAAGAAACTGGAAGTTACCAACATGGCTTTTGACGGTTTAATTATGGCCCTTCAGTCCGGCAATATTGATATGATTGCCGCAGGTATGACTGTTACAGAGGAACGTTTACAAGAAGTAAGTTTTTCTAATACCTATTTTACTTCTAAACAGGTAATCATTTATAGAAAATAAAAGTTTTTGGATATCCGCTGTTTTAGGGACGGCCTTTGGCCGTCCTTATTGGCATATTTGCAGAGGGAGGGCATCAATTCGGAATGAACAATTTTTTTCAGGTAATCAATCGGGTGTTGATTGCCAACGAGGGATGGAAAGTTATCCTCAGCGGTTTGGGAAAAACCATTGAGATTGCTTTCTTTGCTATCATTATAGGAACAATTCTGGGGTGTTTGTTTGCACTGATGAAAATATCTACCATCAAGCCCCTGCGGTGGTTTGCAAACTTGTATACTACGATTATCCGCGGAGTTCCTATGGTGACACAGTTAATGATATTCGGCTTTGTAATCTTTTCCGGTAAAAATGAAATTATGGTGGCCAGCCTTGCCTTTGGGATAAACTCTGGTGCATATTGCACCGAAATTTTCCGGGCAGGGATTCAGGGGGTAGACAAGGGCCAAATGGAGGCCGGGCGTTCTTTGGGTCTTTCTTACAGCCAGACCTTATGGAAAATCATCCTGCCCCAAGCCATTAAAGCAGTACTGCCCACCTACACCAGTGAATTTATTGCACTGATTAAAGAAACATCAGTGGCAAGCTTTATTGCTGTTACTGATCTGACTAAGGCTGGGGATATGATCCGCAACGCCACTTATAATCCATGGGTGCCGCTTTTTACAGTAGCCCTTATTTATCTAATAATGACCCTTGGGCTGGAAAAGATTTTCAGCCGTTTGGAAAGGAGGCTGGCGAAAAGTGATAGAAGTTAAAAACCTTACCAAACAGTTTGGAGACAACATTGTTTTAAATGGAATTACTGAGACAATTCAGAAAGGCGAAAAAGTTGTTGTAATTGGGCCCTCTGGTTCGGGAAAGTCTACCTTCCTGCGTTGTTTGAATTTATTGGAATCCCCTACAGGCGGGGAAATTTGGTTTGAGGGGAATAATATTACTGCAAAGGGCACCAATATTGACGCAATACGCTGCAAAATGGGCATGGTTTTTCAGCATTTCAACCTGTTTCCACACTTAACTGTTTTACAAAATATTACGCTGGCTCCTGTGACATTAAAGCGGCAGACAAAAGAAGAAGCAGAAGCAAAAGCGCGGAAACTGCTGGAACGAATCGGGCTGTCAGACAAGGCGAATGTGTATCCCAGCAGCATCTCCGGCGGGCAAAAACAGAGGATCGCAATTGTTAGGGCTTTAGCAATGAACCCAGATGTTATCCTGTTTGACGAACCAACCAGCGCATTGGATCCTGAAATGGTAGGGGAAGTGCTGGAATTGATGCGGGAACTGGCAGATGAAGGAATGACGATGGTTGTTGTTACGCATGAGATGGGATTTGCAAGGGAAGTTGGTACAAGAGTGCTCTTTATGGACGGCGGTGTAATTGTGGAACAGAATGAGCCCAATGCGTTTTTTGCCAATCCACAGCACCCAAGATTAAAAGATTTTCTGTCTAAAGTATTGTAAAACCCAAGGTTAAATTAAAAAGGTTTGAAGGTCCTAGGGGAGTGCAGCGGAGCTACGCTCCTCAAAAGTTCCTGGTCGCCAGTTCAGCTTTGCTGAGCTGAACCTGCAAGGTGCGAAATACCCCATACCCACAAAAAACATCCCTAAAAAGGGAAAAAATAGAAGAAAAAGCCCGTTTGCGAAGCCAAACAACCTTCACGGGAACACTAAGTCCAGCTTTTATAAAACATATCCAGGGGGAGCAAGAGGGCTTTTTCAACCTAGCGAATTCTATATTCTCGAATATTTACTCCCAGCTAAGCGAAAACGTAAACCCCAGATTCATGGCATAAACCAAAATAAAGTAAAAGCCTCCTTCCAAACAAGGGGGCTTTTGTAATCTAGCTCCAAAAGAAGCAACAACATCCCGAATATGCCGCCAGTATATTTTACTACTGATTATTTTTGCGGTAAAAGGAGTATTTTTATCGTCTCATAATAGAAAGCAATTTTGGCTCTTGACTTTTCCTCTCTTTAGAGGATAGACTAAGATATATATTTTTAGAAACGAGGTAATTCTTGATGTCTTTTTTAGCGCACATCTCCCAGGAACGCCGACGGCTGTTTCCGCTTCCAAAAGTCCTTCTCATTCTGTTCGGTTCTGCCATCCTCTCCTTTGGTATCTACAATATCCACCGGCAAACTGGGATTACAGAAGGCGGTGTTTTGGGAATGCTGCTTTTTTTAAATCATTGGATCGGCCTATCTCCATCTATTCTTTCCCCTATATTGGATACAGTTTGTTATCTGTTAGGCTTCCGGTTTTTAGGAAAGGACTTCCTGAAAACCTCTATTTTTTCTACCCTGTGCTTTGCGGGGTTTTCCCGTTTATGGGAATCCTTCCCGCCAGTACTCCCAAATTTATCCAGTCACCCACTTGTGGCGGCGCTGGTTGGAGGTTTATTTGTTGGAATTGGCTGTGGTATTATTATCCGCCAGGGTGGTTCAAGCGGCGGGGATGATGCCTTGGCACTGGTTATCTCCAAACTTACCCATTGCCGGATTTCAAGAGCATACCTTGCAACAGATATTACAGTTCTTATTCTTTCCCTAACTTACATCCCATTTCAAAGAATTGCGTTCTCCCTGATAACAGTTACATTTTCCTCTTTTTTGATTGATTTTGTACAAACTGTGGGAAAGGGGAAGCCGTCCGTTGCCAAACAGACAGCCTCCCCTTCAGAAGATATGTAAATGAAAGTTACTGGTTATTTTGCCTTAAACTTGGTGTCGAGAATCCGTATAACATGGAAGTACATAGGGATAAGGAGCAGGTCGGCAGCAATCCATGCCGCAGGATTGGAAAGGCAGGCACCTGTAAAACCCAAAGGTTTTATTAAAGTAAAGGCAACTGCAGAACGCGCTATCATTTCACAGATCCCAGCCAGCATAGCGGAAAATCCAAATCCCATTCCCTGGAGTCCATTTCGGAAAATAAAGATAAGAGCCAAAGGAATAAAGAAAGCCCCATTCCAAATTAAATATTGTTTAATCAGTTCCAAAATCGCTGTTTCAGACTTATCTACAAAGAGCAGGGAAATGGTAGAACCAAACAGCATCACAACGACCATACAGAATATAGCATAAATGGTTGAAACCATAACAAATTTACGGAACCCCTGATGGATACGATCCACCTTTTGTGCGCCCAAATTTTGTCCGCAGTAGGTAGCGGCAGTTGCCCCTAGGGAGTCCATGGGCTGTGTTACCAGGTTTTGGACTTTTCCAGCGGCAGTGATGGCTGCAACAACTGCAGAGCCTAATGTATTTACAGCTGTTTGTATTACAATGCTGCCTACTGCCGTAATGGAGAATTGGAGCGCCATAGGAATTCCATTCCGTGCCAGACGAACCATTGTTTTAGTATCAACAGTCATATCGTCTTTATCCAAATGAAGAACCGGGAACCTTTTTATAATGTAGACCAAACATAGAACCCCGGAAACTATCTGGGAAATAACGGTTGCCCATGCTGCCCCCGCTACCCCTGTATGGAACATCAGGATAAATACCAAATCCAGTATAATATTTACAATAGAAGATACAATCAGGAAAAGCAATGGCGTCCGGCTGTCCCCCAAGGCGCGGAGAAAACCAGAGAGAAGATTATACAGCATCATTGCAAACATCCCGCCAAAGATAACAATGATATAGTCGTATGCACCTTGAAAGATGTCCTCAGGAGTGTGCATCCATTGTAAAAACTGACGAGTAAACAGCAGGGTGATTATAGTAAGCAGTCCTGTAATGGCAAAGCACAGGTAGATAGAATTTGCAACACAGCGGCGCATACCTTTCATATCCTCTGCACCAAAACATTGGGAAATAGGGATGGTAAAGCCGCTGCAAATCCCCAGGACAAAGCCGAGAATCAGGAAATTCAAAGAACCCGTGGAGCCAACTGCTGCCAGTGCATCCACTCCAACAAATTTTCCCACAATAATGGTATCTGCCATACTATAAAGCTGTTGGAAAATATTTCCGATTGCCATAGGAATGGCAAATCCTAAAATGAGTTTCAAAGGGCTGCCCTGTGTCATATCCCTGACCAAAAAAATCACTTAACCTTTCTTGCCGTAACCGGCGTTTGATTGAAATGCAAACTGTAGAAATGAAGGTCTGAACTATACTACTTGCATTTTAAGGAAAAGTCAAGCGTTAAATTTGCAAAAAATATTTGTTTTTTTATAAAATATTTGACAAATAGAGAAAACGTAGGTATGATATAACCCGGCAGACGAGAAACGTATTTTTTGTCCCCTTTGAGGCTCAAAATAAATGAACAGATGCTCCCTATTACCTAAATTTTTATGTTTTGGATCCCCCTATTACACGTACAGGCTGTACACGCAATAGGGGGAATTGGATGACAGCACTTTTTATACAGGGTTCATTATATCAGTATATGATTGAAATATAAGTATTATTAATTCTGTTATTTCGACCATAAATTTTTATTTAAATACTGAAAAAAAGAAATAGCAGTTAGACGTGTATACCTACGATTATTTCTAATAGCCTATGGGGAGCAGCCGTCTTTCAGGTTCCTCAACTGTAACTATTGGTATATTTTTGGTATAACATTGTCAACCGGTTTGAAAGGGGGTTATTTTTTAAGCATTTTTAGTTGTCTGCCCTTTTGGACGAGGGTTGACAAATTTTTAAAATAATCTATAATGGAAGAAACCAGAGTTGAAAATACAGAAGCCTTTGGGCATATATTAGGAGGTATCATAATGTCTCTTAGAAGTGAAAACGTAATTAAAGGGCCGGAACGCGCCCCTAACCGTTCCCTATTCTATGCAATGGGTTATACGGACGAAGAACTGAACCGCCCTTTAATCGGAGTGGTCAGCGCCTTTAATGAAATTATCCCTGGACATATTCATTTAGATAAGATCGCCGCTGCTGCCAAAACCGGTGTAAGTATGTCAGGCGGAACCCCCATTTTAGTTCCAGCTATTGGGGTGTGCGATGGAATTGCAATGGGACATCAGGGAATGAAATACAGCCTTCCCAGCCGTGAACTGATTGCAGACAGCATTGAAACAATGGCACTAGCCCACGGTTTTGATGGACTGGTGTTAATACCTAACTGTGATAAAATTGTCCCTGCCATGTTAATGGCAGCAGCGCGTCTAAATATTCCCTCTATTGTCATTAGCGGCGGGCCGATGATGGCAGGATGCCATAACGGGGAAGAAATCAGTCTGAGCAAAATGTTTGAAGCAGTAGGAAGCTACAAAGCCGGGTTTATTGACGCAGACGAACTGAAACAGTATGAAATGGACTGCTGCCCTGGATGCGGGAGCTGTTCCGGGATGTATACTGCTAATTCCATGAACTGCCTAAGCGAAGCGATTGGAATGGCGCTGCCTGGCAATGGGACAATTCCAGCAGTACACAGCGGAAGAATCCAATTAGCCAAACGTTCCGGGATGCAGATTATGGAACTGGTAAAGAGAAATATTTGCCCAAGGGATATTTTAACTTCTGCCGCCTTTAAAAATGCAGTTGCTACTGATATGGCACTGGGATGTTCTACAAACAGCGTTCTTCATTTGCTGGCAATTGCCAATGAGGCTGAGGCTCCTGTTAGTTTGGAGACTTTTAATGAGGTCAGCGAAGTTGTTCCAAATCTTTGCCATCTTGCCCCGGCAGGGCCAACCCATATTCAAGACCTTAATGCTGCCGGAGGGGTACAGGCTGTCATGAAACAGTTGGCAGATCATGGGTTGATTGATGTTTCCCTATTAACTGTCACCGGCAAATCTGTTGCGGAAAATATTCAAAATGCTGTAAACCGTGATACCTCAACCATCCGCACCGTAGAAGAACCTTATTCTAAAACCGGAGGTTTGGCGGTTTTATGGGGAAATATCGCTAAGGAGGGCTGCGTTGTCAAAAGAAGTGCTGTAGCTCCTGAAATGTTGGTTCATTCAGGGCCTGCCAGAGTATTTGACAGTGAAGATGAGGCAATTGAAGCCATTTACAATGGCCGGATTGTGGATGGCGATGTCGTGGTTATCCGTTATGAAGGTCCAAAAGGCGGCCCCGGTATGCGTGAAATGCTCAACCCAACCAGCGCACTAGCAGGAATGAAGCTAGACAAGACGGTTGCATTGATTACCGACGGAAGATTTTCCGGCGCTTCAAGGGGAGCGTCAATTGGCCATGTCTGCCCGGAAGCTGCCGAAGGCGGGGAGATTGGTTTGTTAAAAGATGGGGATATCATCCAGATAGATATTCCGCACTATTCGATTCATGCCAATATTTCTGATGAGGAATGGGCAGAGCGGAAAAAATCCTGGTCATCAAAGGAGCCTTCTATTAAAACCGGATGGCTGGGAAGGTATGCAAAATGGGTAGAAAGCGCAAATAAAGGCGCAGTCATGAAAAAATAAAGGGGATAAATAAAGCAGATTAAAAAAGTCTGGCGGCTAGAGATTTCTCCCTAGCCGCCAGTTTAGTAGAACTGAACTTTCCAGGCATGAAATTTCCCTGTACAACTAAAAGGTAAGCAGTAAAAGGAGTTTATTTAATGGCAAATCTAATTTGTTTTGTCCCCCGCGAGGAAATGGTCAAACAAGCTGAAGAAGCCGCCCAACAGCTTCTCCGGCATAGTTCTGCCCGTCTTCTTCTCGTCCAAGCCATTGAAACAGAACAAGCTGCCGAAAAGGCCCGATGGGCCGTTGAGCAGGGGGCGGATATCCTGATTGGCCGGGGAGTTCAAGCTTCCCTGATGAAACACGCCGTTCCAATCCCTATTGTAGAAATTCATTTGACAGGCCAGGAAATGGCCTCGCTTATCCTGCAGGCAAAAACAATTCTCTCTCGGGCAGATACTCAGCGCCCTAATATTGCTGTCATTGGTTTCTCCAATATGTTCTGTGACATGTCATCCTTTAACAGCCTGTACAGTGTTGCCTTAACCCACTATTTTGTAGAAGATTCCTCTCAAATTCCCGCTGCCGTTGTCCAGGCTAAAGCTGATGGAGTTGAACTTGTCATTGGTGGAGATGCAGTTTGCCATGAAGCCTTACGGTTGGGTTTGCCCCATTTGTTCCTGTCATCAGGGCGGGAATCAATTGCAGAGGCTTTCCGTGTTGCAGAAAAGGTGGCTTTTGCCAGCAATCTGGAAAAACGCAACACTGCTGAATTCCGAACGCTTTTGGACAATACGCACAATGGGATCCTCCGTATCAGCGGGGAAGGAATTATCACCCATGCAAACCATCCAGCGGAACTTGTGCTTGGCAAAGCAAAAAGGGAATTGGAGGGGGAACCATTATGTAAACAGTTTCCCGACTTCCCAGCGGAACAAGCGGAACAGGTTCTTCAGAAGGGGGAAGAGCTGTTTTCCATTGTATTGTCAGCAGGTTCTGCAACCTTAGCTGCCTCTATGACCCCTATCCTAGTGGAAGGCTGCCCCAATGGGGCAATTTTATCCTTCCATGAAGGGCACAGGCTGGAAGAAATGGAAACGCAAATGCGCCGGGAACTGTATCGCCGGGGACAATCAGGAGGTCCGCACTTTGAGGATTTAATTGCGGTTTCCCAATCTTATCAGAAAGTTGTACGTCAGGCGAAAGAAATTTCTGCTTTATCTGTTCCGATTCTTTTATTAGGGGAACCCGGAACAGGAAGGGAGACCATTGCACGCTGCATCCATAGTTGTAACCCCTCCGGCCCATTTATAATGGTTCCCTGTGGGTGTATTGATCCTTTGGAACAGTGTGATGCGATTTTTGGAACTGAAACAATAGAGGGGCGCATTCTCTCTAAAGGATACGCAGGAATGGCGGAAGGCGGCATCTTATATTTAGAACAAGTTGGGGCGTTAAGCATGGAAGCCCAATTCCGCCTGGAGCGTTTGCTTACACAGGGAATTATTTTCCGCGGACGCGACAGCCGCCCTTTTCCGGCGCGGTTACGGGTAATTGCCTCTGAAACCCGTTCCCCTGTGGAACTCTTGGACGACGGCATGATACACCCCGGATTTTTTTATGCTCTCAATGCCCTAACGATTCGTATCCCGTCTTTAAGGGAGAGAAAAGATGATATTCTTCCTCTGGCATATTATTTTTTGCAGCAAAGCCAAAACCGGTTTTCCCGGTTTATCCGCTTGACCAGCAGCGCGGAAAGATGGCTCCAAATGCAGGAATGGCCTTATAATCTGCCTGAATTGGCGTCCTGCTGCCGCAGGTTAGTGCTTACCACGCCGAAACGGATTGTAGACGAGGTTTTTATTCAGGAGAGTATGGAAGGAGAACCTCTTTTCTCTGCCCCAAATCAAGAGGGAAAAATTATACTGAAGGATCCCCGTGCCGAAGAATTAGAGCAGATTTTAAAAAAGTGCGGTGGAAATCGTACTTTAGCGGCACAGATGCTCCATATTAATCCTTCTACCCTATGGCGGAGGATGAAGAAGCTAGGGGTAAAATATTAGTTTTATTGATTATTATAAAAATCCAAAAGGCATAAACCTTTTGGATTTTTTGTTACTTATTCAGGTAGACCTCATCTATCATTTATGCCTGCATAGCAATTTATCGTGGCAAAGATCTTAACTCTGCCTGTATCCCTTTTTGTGAAATCTCAAGCAGTGCATATGTCCTTGAAAATCCCAAACTGCCCGGATTAATAACCCATAATCCTGCCTCCTGCTCTGCTCTTTCCCGGTGAGTATGCCCATACAACACCGCTGATACATTTGAAGCCCTTGCAGCCTCCAACAGATACTCCAGCCCGCTTTTCACATGATAATAATGCCCATGGGTAAGCATAATCCTCAATTCCCTATCCTGGTAAATCCTAGTATGTGGTTCCCGGTAGCTGTAATCGCAGTTTCCGGGCACTCCCACCATAGGCAGATTAGGATGTACACTTTGCAGGTCTTCAAATTCACGCATGCCGTCCCCTAGAAATAAAAGCCCATCAATATTGGGGTTTTCCATTAAGAGCTGTTCCAGAGCATTATAATTTCCATGGCTGTCCGAGGCAACTGCCAAAAGACGCTGCAAATGTTTGTAGGGCAAATATACCATCTCCAATCTATGTTGTCATTTTTTTAAGGGATAGCGCATATAATACAGCGTATCCCAAAAACCAATTATATGCGTAAGGGGGCGTACTCTATGGCAAAATCCAGCCGGAGAGATATCCCGCCGGATAAAGTATCCGAACTGCTGAAAATGGCCGGAAGCGATCCTAAAATTCAGAACAGCTTGAAGCAGGGGAACTTAAACGAAGTGCTGAACAGCCTGCCTGCCCAGGATGCACAGATGGTACGCGGCATTTTGAATGATCCAATCAGATTACAGCGTATCCTCTCAACACCTGAGGCGCAGCAGCTTATGAAGCAGTTAAAAATGAAATAAAAAGTTTTTATAAAATGGAAGGAGGACGAAGGGTGGAAGATATCAGCGCAAAAATTGGGGAGATCCTTCGTTCACCGGAGCAGATGCAAAAACTTCAAAATTTAGCTTCCATGCTTGGTTTGGGCGGAGGGGAAGGAAACACAGAGCCCCCTCCGCCTCAAAACGTCCATCCAGGCGGGGGCGAAACTCCTGAACCCTTGTCCAATCTGTTCCAGGCCGCAAACGGAAGCGGGCTGTTCGGTTCATTTGACCCATCTATGATTTCATCCGTGATTGGTTTGATTAACAAAGCCGGAAAGCTGGAAAAAGAGGACAAGGGGGTTGCTCTGCTCAGGTCTTTAAAGCCGCTTCTCAGCGAGGAACGAGGCAAACGAATTGACGACGCAGCGCGCATTTTAATTTTAGCACGAATGTTTCCGCTTCTGCGGGAGTCAGGATTATTACCTGCCGGGATACTATAGGGAAGGAGGTAAACCGTTATGCCAACCTTAGAGCATTGGCATAGTCCAACTGTATTATCAGATCAGGATATGCTTCGGATGCAGCGGGACGCAGAACAGCGGGTTCGCCGAATGCAGCAGCAGGCAAATGAAACAATACGCCAGGCATCAGGCGGAAGCTTCCAGGCCCCTATGCAAGATTTAACACCTCCGCCTGCCATAACAGAGCCAAGGCCAAATCATGAAAGGGTTCAGCATTCTCCTTTGCCTCCTTTAAATCCACCTTCTGCCGGAAACAACCTGTCAGTTGGAATCCAGCAGCTTTTCCAGGATAAAGACAGGGTTCTGCTTTTAGCTCTGCTGATACTTTTGAAAACCGAAAATGCAGACTGGCCTTTACTGTTGGCGCTGGGATATTTACTTTTGTGAAACTGCATAATGCCTGGCAACAACAGGAATCAGCACATATGCAGCGGTTCCTGCAAGAACGGCGCAGATTCCAAAGACGGTAAAAGCTGCCTGACTGCCGGATATATCAACCAGCCTGCCCATTAAAACCGGCCCAAGGGTCATCCCAAACCCATAAACCGCCTGGAAAAATCCCATTGCAGTAGATTTTTTCTCCTGCGGAACATATTTAATGCAACCTGCTAACAGCATAGAAAACAGGGTTGCATTTGCAAACCCACCAAAAACCTGTGCAAAATAGATTACATAAATATTGGAAGCATACCCAACGCAAATACAGTAAAGGGTCATTACTAGAAAGGCAGCAGGAATAATTTTACGTTCTCCCAATTTATTGGCAATGCGGCGCCCCACAAATAAAGCTGCAAGGATCTGGAAAATTGTAAAAAGGGAGGAAGAAAAGCCAATCTGAGCGGCAGAGGCCCCCAGACCTCTTGTAACCTCAGAAGTAAAGGAAAAAGCAGTAGCCTGGAGGATCATCTGCTGAACGACAGCAAGCCCAGCGGGAAGGATAACCCCCACTTCACGGAAAGTCCCAATCAGTGCAGAAAATTGGACAGGTTTCCTGGTTACATCCACATCTTTAACAAAAAGCGCTAACCCTACTGCAATAAATCCTGTAATGCAGCTCATTAAAAGAGGGGCACGGTAATCAAACAGGTTGGCTGTCACGCTCCCTAGAACAAAAGCGAGAAGTTTTCCAGTATTATTGCAGGCATTAATGGCAGCCATTGCCTTTGTGCCCTCAGAAGGGGGATAGTAGCCGGAATACATGACTGTAAATCCTACCCAGGTAGATGCAGCGGCTCCAGCAAGAACCCTGAACAGAAACATAAGAGGAACGTTTTGTGTCAGGTACAGTTCAAGGGAAGAAACCGTTGTAAAAAAGCATCCCCCAATTACAATAAGGCGATACTTCCGTTTTACATCTGCAAAAATCCCTAACGGAATGCGAATGCACATTTGAGTAAAACCATAGCTTCCCACCAGAAAACCAATTATAGTAGCTGTAAGGCCAAGGGTTTTCAGATAGGGGGTGAAAAAAGGGACATGGCAGTATTCGGACGCCCAGAAAAAAACGGTGACTATTCCTAAAATACCCCGGCTTTTCTTCAGCTGGCGTTCTGCTTCCGGCATAAACTCCATCTTCTTTCTAAAACATTTTTTAACTAAGAAAAGTATAACAGAAAGGATCGGTTTTTTCTACATACCGCCCCTTTCAATTTTTTGAAAATATTATAATCTAATATGGGATTATAAAGTCTTAGAGCCTATTTAATATCTCAACGTATGCGGATTGGTGAGCAGATTTTTAAAGCAGCCAAGGCGGGCGTGGGGAGATGTTAAACAGGCTCTTAAATAAGTCCAAGTGAAATTTTCCAGCACAGAACATGGACAGCAGCTCCATCAATAAGGCTTTCATCCAATCGTCCATCCTGTACTGCCTGTAAAACGGCCGGAATTTGTCTGGAGTAGTCGCTGACAATCAACATATCATTTCCCGCAGCTACTGCTTGGACAGCAGCATTTTCTCCCTCTGTATACATCCGAATAGCGTCCATAGAAAGGTCATCGGTCAGGATAACACCCTGGAATCCCAGTTTTTCCCTTAAAATGCGGTGTACCTCTGGAGATAAAGAAGCCGGATTGACAGAATCCATTGCCGAAACAATATTATGGGATACTAAAACACAGCCTGCACCAGCCTGAATTCCAGCCTGGAAAGGAAGAAAATCAGACGATTCAAATGTCTCTAAAGGGCGGTAATCATAAGCAATTCCCGTATGGGTGTCCAAATTATTTCCATATCCGGGAAAATGTTTCAGGACACATCCGATTCCCTCTTTTTTCATAACTCCTACTACCATATCTACATACCCAGCAGTATGCGCCGCATCCTGTCCCAATGTGCGGTTATAAATAAAGTCAATGGGCATGGTTGAAACATCGCAGACAGGGGCAAGATTGACATTTATCCCCAAAGACAACAGCAAACGGCTTTTTTCCTCTGCATCAGAAATAATTGCGCTCATACCTCCCCGGTTAAAGAGCTGCTGCGGGGAGGGAAAACGGATCTGACGCAATAGGGGATTGGAACTGACTCTTGCCACTGTTCCACCCTCCTCATCCACCCCAATTAAAAGAGGAAACGCAGAAGCTTGCTGATAAGATGTAATTTTCTCTATTGTTTGTTCTGCGTTCAGCCCCGCAAAGTCTTGTCCAAACATTAAAATCCCACCAGGGTGAAAGGCGGCAATCTGTTCAACTGTATCTACAGAGGGGCAGCGAATGAAAAATAACTGTCCAGCTTTTTCTTCCAAAGTCATTGAGGATAAAATCTCCTCTGCCTGGGAACGATATTTTGCCCAGAGGGGAGGCGGAGTAATTAGCAGCAAAGAAAGAACCTGAAAGGGCAATGTCTGGGACTCCTCCAAATATTCTACCTGGATTTCCGCGCCCTCCTGTATCAGGTCAGCATTTTCTCCCTGGTATTCAAAAAGGGAAATCTGTATGGTATTGTCTTCAGCATCTAAAAGCGAGAATGTTCCATTTCCTTCCAAATGGACAATTCCCTGTGCAGTCTGCTTAATTGGGGACGGAAGGGAGGATTGACTGCTTATAGAAAAACTGCTTTCAGGGGAAAATTCTTTTGAAGGAGTTGCAGCGATATCCTGCCGGCAGCCTGCCATTGTTAATAAACCCAATAAAATGACTCCTGTCCTTTTCAAAATAAGCTGAAAGTTTGTTGCAGGAATAGCAGGAGAACTTTTTTTCATCGTTTGAAAATCCTTTCTAAGCAGCAAAATTTTAACGGCTAGACAAAGCTAACTCCAAGGTCCTGGTATTTTTGTCAACCTCCAATCAGGTACAATCCACCAGCATAAGGTTTGAGGCATCATAAGCAACTTTAGCATGATTTTTACGAAGAAGCTCTTCAGAAATCTTATTTCCTGTCCTAACATCAATAGCAATCCGGTAAATCTCATTATTGCGGAAAACTCCATCCGGTTCCTTGGAAAAAAACTCATTCCGACATTCAATATGGTATTTCTGCAAAGGCTGTTGGTCGCACCGCAGCTCTCCACAGAGATAGCCATCGTCAATATAAGTAACAAGCTGATATGTTTTGTCAGTATTATTTAAAAAACGGTAATCCAAATAATTATATAAGATAGAAGTTCCTGTCCCAAAAGGTATTACCCGTCCAAAATCCGGGAACAGGTCAATGCCGTCATGGTGATGGTGTTCTATAATTTTCAAATCTGAGTGAATCACCATCCAATGGATCAGGTTGGTAAACTGACACATACCACCACCGATTCCACTGCTTGGCTTGCCAGAAGCAATCACCAATCCCTCCCGATAGCCAGAGGCTTCTCTAGGATTGCCAACCAGTTCCCAAAAAGAAAAAATTTGTCCCGGCCGAATTAATACATGGTCAATCTTTGGGGCAGCCAGAGCCAAATTTACGGCCTTATTTTCCTGTAGCTGCATATCTACATTGCCTAGCCTTCGGCGGATCAGCGAAGAATGGCTGTATATCTGTGTCTTAAGTTTACTATTGGCCTTTTCATGGGCAAAGCGGGATTTCAGCGGCAAATTTTTTAGGCTACGGAGTATCATTTCTTTCTGCGTTGAAATCTGATAAGCCAATGGAGATATTTCACAAAACAGTTTCTTTCTCAATATAAAGCAACCCCTTCCGACAATAACCTTTTTCTGCGGCAAAGTGTTAGAAAGAAAAAAAGCTTTTGAATTATTTCCAACAAGAAACAATCCAAAAGCTTTCAAACTATTGATGCCGCTAACCGGAATCGAACCGGTACGGTTTATTCAACCGAGGGATTTTAAGTCCCTTGCGTCTGCCAGTTCCGCCATAGCGGCAAGACTACCTTTATAATTCTATACAAATAAAGCCCTTTTGTCAAGTAGTGAATTCAAATTTTTTCATTATGTTAAATCTGTATACGTTTAGGTAACTTACTGATTTAAATCCACCTCCACAGGGCGGCTTGCATAATCTGTCCTTCTGTTCCTATTACATTGTTCAGAAAATACGAAAAGCCTGTCTCCTGTTTCCAAGGCAATGGAGGACAGATCAATCTGTGCTTCCCCATTGGGGGAAACCGGCAAAGCAATATTTCCATAATATTTTAGGTCTGTTCCTCCGCTATCCAAAACGATGGCGGAAACGCGTTCGTTTGGGGCAAGGGACGGTTCATAGGCAACCGCATTTTGGAAAGGGACAAAAAGAATATTCCCCTGTATTCTAGGCTTGCCAACGGAAAAACCTTTCCGTTTTTCCTCTATCAATGTCAGCTTCCAGTCCTTCACTTTTTTCTCTGGCATTTTGGGAACCTTTTTTAAAACTGCAGGATTTTGGGGTAATCCCTGTTCTTTCCCATCAACAGCGGCGGAAGCAAATAAAACTTGACTATGATTCAGGTTTAGAGCTGGACGCGTATACATTTTACTGCCAACAGGCGCGCAAAGAAGGCCGCCAAAGTGGGTTAAAACAATTCCAATCTCAAGGCAGTGGAAATCTCCATATTCTGTATATCTATCAAAAGAACGGGTCCACCATTCCTGTTCTGCGGTATAGATTTTTTTGTCCTTGAAACCGTATTCGTTATTTTCAGCCTCCTCAAATGAAAGGAAAAACACCTTGTCGCCATTTAGTATATTGGGAGCTGCCTTTATGGGGGGAAGCGCTGGATTATATGCATCCCGTTTGCTGCGGTATTCCCTATCGCTTTTAAAGGTGGATAGTATGGAGCTGCGTTCTGTTTCCGTAAAGCAAACCTGTTCAAAATGCCTGCACCATTTTCTCGCGTCGCTTCCCTGCCAGATGGATGCTGGATTTTCTAAATCCCAATTTTCATCAGGATCTGTGTTATAGAACTTGATACAGACGTTCCGCTTAATTTCCTCCTTTTGAGGAAATGAGCCAAGTACGTCTTCTGTCAGCAAAAAGAGCGGGTTTTCACAGCTGTTTCCGCTGCTGTCCTGATAAAAAGCATCATTTCCCTTTTTAGATAATACCCGCCAACGAATAGGTTGTTTATCTGCATCGTTCAGGCTGCCAAACCATAGGTAATGATATGATTTTGACTTGTTATATCCAGAAATAAGTTCAGTTCCCATAGATATAACTGGAATTTTTTTCAATAGTCCCAACATTTCTATTCAGCCTTCTTTCATTACCTTTTTCTTCAAAATTGATTTCAAGACACAGGGCATACATCTTTTCCACCAATACATCCATTTCCCCAGACGAAGCTTAACTAAATATTCTAGTTTTTGATGGTATTGCAGCATTTCCCGTATTTGCTGTTCTGTTGGCACAATACCGCCAAACTGCAATTTTACCAGACAGCGGGCAGCCATTTCCATAGGCTGTACCAAGCCGTCAATCTGTAATCTTTCATCGACTCTCTGCGCAAATTCAAAAGCTGTTTCACCGGTTACAGGCATAAACCCTAAAAATGCAGTCAAATGCAAAATATCCTGATAAACCTGTCTTGATCTCTGACCCAATTCAGGGTAATTCTTTCCAAGCCGCTCAAACTCCCAAATCCAAACCGGAGCCTGAAAAGCAGTCCAAACTCCAGCCCCTGACCCAATAACAATAAACAATAGGAAAAAGATCCAAATAGGAAAGGCATTATGTTCCTGAATGTCGGGAAAATCCGGTAATTCAGGCTGTTCCAGTTCCTCATCCTCGTCATCAAGAAGGTAGGAAGGTTCAGAAGGATTCCCCACTGGCTCGTCAGGAGTATGCAGCGGGCTGGAGTCCCACCCCAGAGGATCCAGGGCGATCCATCCAATATTTTGGAGATAGATTTCCGTCCAGGCATGGGCGGTTGCCTCAGAAGTATAATACCAGTTCTCGTTTTCTTCTTCCCTCAAGCCAAAGCCGGAAACAAACCGGGCGGGAATTCCAATGCATCTGGAGAAAACAGTCATAGCAGAGGCATAGTATACACAATAACCTTCTCTTGTTTCAAGGAAAAAATCTACAAAATCTCTGCCGTCGGGAAGCGGCTCCGGGGAAAGGGTATAGGTACAGTTCTGGGACAGCCAGTCGCACAAAGCAGCAGCCTTTTGGTAAGGGGTCGTATATCTTTGAGTTATACTTTCTGCCATATCCCGTACCTGTTGGGGCAGGCTGTCAGGCAGTTGAAGGTACTGTTCGCAGATTTTCAGCATTTCCTTGGAAGGTTCTTCTGTTGTCAAACGTTCCAGTAAAAGTATTTCCTGATCCATACCGGCACTGCGGGGCAGAAAATCCCGGCCAGTTACAAGGTATGGCTTGGAAATATAGTTTTTTGTAAACATTTCCCCTTGAGAGTTAAAATAAATTTCCTCTCCGCCGTTCAGAAATTCAGCCTCCTCTGCCCGTCCTGCGGTAAAAATAGTACAATACGGATAGTTTCTGGGATATATCTGAAAGGAAATATCCCTGGTCAAACGCTGGTAAAGTTCTTTTGCTTTTTTATCCTTTGGAAGTTTTAACCCAAACACGTCTTTCTGTTTTCCGCTCCAAACAGCGCTTTCCAGCCGGAACCTTCCATTATTGCGGGAATCGGTCCAGCCTGTTCCTGTGTAGGTATCCTGAATGCTTCCCCGCAATAAAATGGGTAATTCAGATTTAACTTCAAAAAGAATGTCGTCAGATAATTCCACAGGTCCGCCCAATCGATCCAAAGACGGCTGATATCCTACACCAGAAAGCTGGAATTCCCAATATCCTTCTGATCTTCCAACTGAAAAGCGGAATAAATCCCCCATATCCCATAGGAAGTGAACTAATGGAACAGACTGCCATTCAGAAGTATCTTCTGGCACCATCCAAAAGGCAAGCCCTACACATACTAATGCCGCAGGGACTGCTAAAATTTGCAGAGACGCCCGGTTAATTGGCGCAGCCTTTTCAGCGCCTGGTAATTCAGTATCAAAGGATTTTTCCAGAATGTTATGCGTTTGGAGATAGCGGGCGTAAATCCTTGGCAAAACAATAATCAATCCTATCAGCGAAAAGGTAAGGCAGGGGTAAAGCCCTGCATCCTCCCCAATAGAGAAGAAACCCGTTAAAACGACTGCCCCAATGCTCCCAGCTAAAAGAAAAAGGAAGGAAAAAAAGCGGCGCATTATTAAAAAAAGGGCTGCACCAATCAGGACAGCCGTCAAAAACTGCACCCATTGAATATGGTAAGGATAATCGTCCCCCTGAGGGAATCCACGCATCCACCAAACAATATAATCCTGCAAACGTACAAGGAGATCCTCCCAATAATCAGTACGTGAAAGCCTCCAAAGGACAATCCCTCCCAACGCCGCAGTTCCAGGGAAAATCCACCATTTACGGGAGATTATATAGATCACCAGTATACTGGCTAAGGTTAACCCCACTGTGCGTTGTACAGTAAGCCCAAGGGAAAGCCCCTGAAAGCAGCTGCAAACTGCAATTGTCCAGCTTGCCGTAAATGACCAAGCTGCCATCAGGTCAATAGAAATCCCCCAAATATGTTGATGCTGGGAAAGCCATTGGCGAATTCGGTTCATAGCCGTTCCCCCAATCTTGTACCAATATTACAGCCGGGTTCTATTGGAATATCTAAAACACCGTCGGGAAAGGAGGGACGTTCCACAGGGGACATGGCTGTCCATATGCAAACCATTTGCGCCCCGCGCTGTATTATTACATCCATTACATTGGCAAGTGAGGACGGTGAAGCAGTAAGCAAGTAAACGGGAAGCCCTGCAGCAAAGCCTCCCGCCAGTTCCGAATTGATACTTTCACCAGAGATTCCCCCTTGTCCCTCAAAAGGAAGCAAGGCAAGCCATTGCTGTACAATAGAATAATCCTGAAAGCTTTCTCCCTGTACTTTGGGAATATGGGGGGAGCCTGCACAAAGTAAAACCCCATTCTGATGGGATAACGCCCACCTGGATAGGGAAGCAGCAGTACAACATAGAAGATCAGCGGCAATTTTTCCTTCTTCACCGGAATAAGGCATACAATCGTCAATCAAAATGATACATTGGGGGCGTGCCTCCCGTTCATACCATTTGGTGTATAAGGCGTTATGGGCAGCTGAAACCTTCCAATGAATCTGACGGTCAGTATCTCCCGAACGATAATCCTGTAAACCATATAAGTCATTGCCAGAATCTGACGGCTGGGTAAGGGCGCCCCTTACCTGAAGGCGGCGGGGGTTTCCCACCATACTTAAAGATAAATTTTCCGCCTTTGGAAATACCAGCAGCCGCCTGGGACGGTAATAAGGAAGAAAATTTAAAGGAAAATAAATATGTACCAGGCCAAACATATCCCGCAGTTCAACTACATTCATCCCTATGCCGGTTTCCCCGCGCCATCGGCAGGCAATCGGCAAATCAAAGCGAATAGATGCTTTTGGGGCAAGGTGGAATGAAAGCACCTTGTTTTCCCTGCTGGATACTGTCTGAATATGTACCTGCATCATAGTAAATGGATATGGTTTTTCGTTATGGATTTCCAAATGCAGATGGACGGTATCCCCTTTTACAGCCTCCTCCTGGCTAATTGTCTGTAAATATGCAAAAGATGCAACTGTATAAATAATAACGGATATACAGAATACCAAAAGAAAAAGCTGAACAAAAAAGATTAGAAAACACACCCGCAGCCCTGTAAGAAGCCCTATGAACAGGCTGGCTGCCATAACAATTATATAGGGAACCCGCAGGCGTTTCATTTCCGAAAAAATCCCTGCCCCTTTTTTCCTCATCGAACGCCTCCCAGGAAACCGGTTCCCTCTGCAACGCCCGGAACCGCCACTGAGGATACTATTTCCTTCATAATTTCCTGAGCAGAACGATTTTTCATACTCGCCTGAAGATTTAAGCGGACGCGATGCCCCAGAACCGGGCCAGCCATATCCTTTACGTCGTCAGGGATTACATAATCCCGCCCCTTCAAAAGCGCATGTGCCATAGATGCTTCCATTAATGCGATAGACCCGCGCGGGCTGATTCCTAATGCTATTTGCTCATTGCTTCGGCTTTTCTGGGAAATCTGTACAATATAGTTTAAAATTGCATCACTGCATTTCATCTTTTGAAAAACCCGGCGCAGCGCTAATACATCCTCCGCCGTTCCTACTGGTTCAAGTTCCTTTATTGTTATTCCCTCTCCAGCCCCCGCTCGTTTATGGCGCGACAGAATAGAATATTCCTCCTCGCGGGTTGGATATCCCATGGAAATTTTCAGCAGGAACCGGTCTAACTGCGCCTCTGGCAGAGGATATGTTCCAGTGAGTTCAGACGGGTTTTGGGTTGCCAATACCATAAATGGTTCCGGCAAATGATATGTAGTTCCATCTATTGTCACTTGATGTTCCTGCATGACTTCCAATAAGCTGGACTGGGTTTTGGGACTTGTACGGTTAATTTCATCTGCCAAAACCATCTGCGCCATTACTGCCCCAAACCGCACTTCCTTTTCTCCTGTTGCCAGATTATATGTGGTAAATCCAGTTACATCCGATGGGAGTACGTCTGGTGTAAACTGAATTCGTTTAAAGGAACAGGTCAGGGATTTTGCCAGTGCTGCCGCTAAGGTGGTCTTTCCAAGTCCAGGGAGGTCTTCTATCAGTACATGGCCCCCACAAATAAGCGCAGTTAAAAGCATATCTACCGCCTGTTCTTTGCCAACCATTATTTTAGAAAGATTTCCCTTTAAGGATTCTAAAAAATCTGCTGCCTGCTGCGCCTCATCCATGGCGTCCTCCGTTTCTCTATACTCTGTATAGAAAGGTTTGTTCTTTCTATTTTATCATAGACAGGAATATGTTGCAAGGCATGCCCCTGCGTCAAAATCCAGACATTCTAAATTCCCTGCAAAGATAAACTAAATCCACAGTCCAAAGTTCTTCACGCTGTAAAATACTCTCCAAATCCCTGCGGGCAGCATTGTCATCTCCTACCCAATGATATCGGTAGGCCCGATCCAGCTGATAAAGGTCAATATTTTCTGGGTCAAGCTCTATTAGTTTAGTTAAATCCAAAATATGGCGTTGATAGCGGGAAGTAGTTGCTGCTGTAGGGCACCGGGCACGAAGTGCCATAATATCATCCGGCTCAAATTCCAAAAATTTCGTCAGATCCCGATCCATATCGGGTTTACGGCTCATCCCATGGTTGAGCCCCTCTAACTGGTTCCAGCAGAAGGCCCGAAGAAGATACAGGGCAGGGTTATTAGGTTCGGTTCGAATTGCTTCTGTAAGCAGAGGAACTGCACTTTTATACTTTTTACTCTGCAGTACCTGGATCACTTCTATATGTTCTGCCCCTAGCTTCTTTGCCCATTTGAGGGCATATTTTCGATCAGTAAGGGCATTTGGCAAAACAGGGGTATCTATCGGCTTTGCATTATTGTATATATATGGCTTCCACGATTCCTTTTCCGTCACAGGGGCGGCAGTTGGTACCGATTCAGGCTCTGCCTCTGGCAGACAAAGCTGGTCATAGTCAAACCCCAAAGCCTTCATAAAGTCCGCCATCTGCCAACAGTCACCAATTACAGCGCTGTCGTTCTTATAAGCGTAACGGTTCGTTTCTTCCTCAAGCCAAGGAATAAGATAACGATCTATATCCTCTGGTTTCACATTAAAATATTGGCTTACCTTTTGGGCGTCCCCTGGTGTTTCAGGCGGCTCGCCTTCCCTGAAATAGTTGGCAAGGCTGGCAAACTGATCTTCCCTTGTCCCATCTTTCCAGAGGAAATAGCCCCAATAATCGCCATCATAGATATATAACACCATAACAGGGGTATCCAACAAACTGGACAGTTTGTCTGCAAGAGCTTCATAACCACAGCAGTCATTATTCAGCAGGACTGCTGAACCTTTTGGATACTGGCTCCAATGGCATTCATCTATTTGGACAGATAGCTGCGAATCATCAGAACACTGTTGAAGCGCCTTTTGACAATTTAAAATATCTCCACCAGGAAATAAGGTTATCTGCAAAAAAAGGCCCATAAAATCATCCCTTTAACACTAATCTAAAAAATAAGACTACCATTTCTAAAAAAGTTTGTCAATGTGTCCATTTTACCTTCCCGAACTCTTGAAAACACATTTCCAATATGGTATATATCTTTGTATCAGATTAAAGGAAAGGTTGGGTAAACAGTTGGTATATTTTACGTCAGACCTCCATTTCCATCATGAAAATATTATCAGGCACACAAAACGGCCCTTCCAAAATATAGAGCAGATGGATCAAACCCTGATAAAAAACTGGAACCAGCTTGTTGGTTTTCAGGACGAAGTATATATTTTGGGGGATTTTACCATGAAGGGTTCAACCCTTGCGATGGAAATTCTCTCTGAACTGAAAGGCACCAAACATCTGATACGGGGAAATCATGACCGTTTTGTAGACGACCCATCTTTTAATCAATCCTTGTTTGCCTCTATACAGGATTATGCTGAGGTTGAGGTGTACAATACGAAATTCATTTTGTTTCACTATCCCATTTTGGAATGGAACGGATTTTTCAGGGGAAGCTTCTGCCTTCATGGACATCAGCATAACCATTGGGATTATAATGAACAAAACCGAAGACAGGGGATTCTGCGCTATGACGTTGGAGTTGATGCTAATAACATGAGGCCCATTGGCGCTGAGAAAATTATCAGCTTTTTTAACAGCCCGCTGTTACAGAATTAGCCTTGTGGCTTTTTATAGCTTTTAATAAAACTGAATAAAATTAGGAAAGGCGTACATACTGGATGGATTTTCAGATTCTGGCAGAAGCTGATTTTTTGGTAAACCTTGATGAAGGAAATCACGGTGAGATCGCTGTTAAGGCGGCATGGGAAAAAATATTTTGATACTTATACGGGGATTCGGTTTAATGAACACTTCACTTTACATTGGGGGTTCCTGAGAAAGCACAATGAAAAAAGCAATTGGGATGTTAAAAAATGGTACTCCATCTTTTAACATCCCTTGCTATATTCTATTTACTTTTTGTCCTCTTCCTGTCTTTCCAGACAGATGCAAGAATATCTTTGAGAACCAAAAAAGCATTTAATTCGTCATATTCATATTTTTTCTGCAAATCGTCCAGCAGCTTTTCCAATTCCACCCTATAGGGAGCAGTTTCAACCTCCTTCTGGTACTGTATTAGGACTGGATATTTTTTACCCCATGCCTTTGTCCAGTCAACTTTATCAGTTACCTCCTGGCTCGTCCTATCAATGGCGTTCTGTATTTCCTTTACATCAATATCAAAATCAATTAACTCATCTAATGTCAAGTTATATATCACTGCTAATCTTTTTGACTGCTGGATGTCTGGCAGAGTTTCATCGGTTTCCCATTTGGAAATCGTCTGTCTGCTTACCCCAAGTTTTTCTGCAACTATTTCTTGAGACAATCCTTTGTTTTTCCTTGCATAAAATAAGTGGGTTCCTAAACTCATAGTTTTGCATCCTCCTAAAATGTATTGTGGCCTCATTATAGCCTTTTCGTCTAAGCAGTGCCACCATCTTTGTTATACATTTTTGTGTGTTTTTTTAGCAAATATAAGTTTATTTAATTGGTTTCTAAGCAGCCTGTAATGCCACAGAAAATAGAAATTCGGCTTTTACGTTCGTCTTAAGTGAGCGGCAATATCCGCAAATTAGCTTTTTTATTATCTTTATGTAGACAACTTGCACAAATTTTTCCGTTATGCAATAATTTGTTGTCGTACAAAATACAATTGACTTTTACCAAGATACAATCTATAATTAACGTTATCAAATCAAACCGCACAACATATATTTTCCAAAGGCGGTTATGATTATTATCTGGGGGTAATAAAAATGTCAAGAGTATACAATTTCTCCGCAGGGCCATCCATGCTGCCGGAAAAGGTATTAACCACAGCAGCCCAGGAAATGCTGGATTACCAGGGCACAGGCGAATCGGTCATGGAAATGAGCCACCGCAGTAAAGAGTATCAGGCAATTATTGATAAATGCGAGGAACTTTTCCGCCAAATCCTGTCCATTCCAAAAAACTATAAGGTACTGTTCCTCCAGGGAGGAGCGTCGTCTCAATTTGCAATGATCCCCCTGAACCTTATGAATAAATCCCGCAAAGCCGATTTTGTAATAACCGGACAATGGGCAGCCAAAGCCTATCAGGAGGCGCAGAAATTTGGAGAGTGTAAAGCGGTTGCCTCCAGCAAGGACAGAATTTTTACTTATATTCCCGAACTTGACGCGAACGTATTCACAAAGGATGCAGACTATTTCCATATTTGTTATAACAATACTATTTATGGAACCCGTTTTCATGACCTGCCCCAGACAGGAAACGTACCATTAGTCGCGGATATGTCCTCGTGTATTCTCAGCGAACCGTTGGATGTATCAAGGTTTGGTATGATTTACGCCGGAGCCCAAAAGAATATGGGGCCTGCAGGTTTAACGGTTGTGGTCATTCGGGAAGACTTGCTGGGAAATGCCCGCCCTGCATGTCCTACTATGTTTAATTATCAAATTCATGTTGATAACGGTTCTATGTACAATACGCCCCCTACCTATGCCATTTATATTTTCAAGCTGGTTTTGGAATGGTTGATAAACGATATAGGCGGGTTGGACAGCATGAAGGCAATTAATGAGGAAAAGGCAGGCCTTCTTTATACATTCTTAGATCAGTCAAACCTGTTTAAAGGGACTGTGGAGAAAAAGGATCGTTCTCTGATGAATATTCCCTTTGTAACCGGAAATGACGAACTCGACGCGAAATTTGTCAAGGAAGCATCTGCGAATGGCTTTATTAATTTAAAAGGCCATCGTACTGTAGGCGGAATGCGCGCATCCATATACAACGCTATGCCAGTGGAAGGCGTCCGCCGTCTGGTAGAATTTATGAAGGACTTTGAACATAAAAACGGTTAATTTTCAAGAAAAACTTATTTGTTATGATGATTAAAAAAGGGAAAGGGAATAAGCCAATGTACCAAATTCTTACACTAAATAACATTTCGCCCTGCGGTCTTGCCCTGTTGACAGACCGCTATACCTATGGCGAAGATCAGCAAGCCCCAGATGGGATCCTGGTACGTTCCGCCGCCATGCACAATATGGAACTTGCCCCCACTGTTAAGGCGATTGCCAGGGCCGGGGTTGGAGTAAACAATATCCCTGTAGAAGCCTGCGCGGAAAAAGGTGTGGTGGTATTCAATACCCCTGGAGCCAATGCAAACGCTGTAAAAGAACTGACCATTGCTGGATTGCTTTTAGGCAGCCGTAAGATAGCGGAAGGTATCCAATGGGCGGCCTCTCTGTCCGGCCAGTCGGATATCCCCAAGCTGGTGGAAAAGGGAAAGGCCCAATTTGCAGGCCCGGAAATTTTGGGGAAAACCCTGGGTGTAATTGGTTTGGGTGCTATCGGAATTCAGGTTGCTAATACAGCAGTTTCTTTGGGTATGGACGTTTATGGCTATGATCCATATGTCTCTGTAGATGCCGCTTGGAGGCTTTCCCGTGCAATTCACAGAGCCCAGGATATTAAGGATATTTTCGCCAACTGTGATTATATTACTATCCACGTTCCCTATATGCCTGCTACAAGGCATATGATTAATGCTGAAGCATTCCATTCCATGAAGCAGGGGGTCCGTCTAATAAACTTTTCCAGGGGCGAACTGGTAGACAATACTGCTGCCTTAGAGGCTTTGAAAGAAGGAAAACTGGCATCTTATGTATTGGACTTTCCGGCGCAGGAGTTAATAGGTGTTCCCGGAGTTATCGCCCTGCCACACCTGGGCGCATCTACCCCTGAATCTGAGGACAATTGTGCCAAGATGGCAGTTTCCCAGATGATGGATTTTCTGGAAAATGGCAATATCCATAATTCTATCAACTATCCCGATGTATCGATGGCCCGCAGCAATGGGGAAAGGTTCGGCGTCTGCCATAAAAATATTCATGGGATGCTGACACAGATTACAAATGTCTTTGCAAAAGAAAAAATTAATATTGAAAATATGACAAATAAGTCCCGCGGCGAATATGCTTACACATTAATTGACTGTTCCTCTCCTTCCCAGAATATTGTTGAAGCTTTGGAGAAAATTGAAGGGGTTATCCGTGTACTGCATTTTTAGAATTTCATGTTGTAGCCACTAAATACCAGCTCCGCCGTCTGAAATGAAAACCCCTTTTCTTTCCAGACGGTGGGAGCTTTTCTCATTTATTTTCCCAAGCTGTGTATGAAAAGATATTTTTATCCATTTTGTACAGATTTAGGAACAAGGTTTTTTTAAATCCAAGGGATTTTTCTGAAATTGTTTATTGTAAAGTGGTTACAAAAATGTTAAAATGGTTACGGGTACTCATGTGGTAAAATTTGATTTATAGGGAGGTGTATTGTTTTGGGCGTTTTGCTGCCTGAAACATAACGAATCATGAGTCTAAAAAAATCATTCCTTTCTTTAGCATTGGCTGCTGTATTAGTGGCCAGCGCCGCGACAGTTTCTGTCTCTGCTCTGGAAGCAAGACCTGTCCGTCTGCCTGTTTCCAGAAGTTCCTCTTATGAGGATGATGCAATTCCAGTCCCTGTATATTTTCCAGGAAGCCCTGCGGCTGCCAGTATGTCGGAAACCCCTTCCGCCATCCGCTTTGAACGTCCTGCTTCCGCCGCCGAGGATGTGAGGAGTGCCGCCAGAATTCAGTTTGAAAAACCCGCTTCTTCTGAGGAAGCTGCTAGAACTGCTGCCAGAATTCAGTTCGAGAAATCCGCTTCTTCTGAGGAAGCCTCAAGAACTGCCGCCAGAATTCAATTTGAGAAACCCGCTTCTTCTGAGGAATCTGCTAGAACTGCCGCCAGAATTCAGTTTGAGAAGCCTGATTCTTCTGAGGAAGCTGTAAGGACTGCTGCCAGAATTCAGTTCGAGAAACCTGATTCTTCTGAGGAAACTGCAAGGACTGCCGCCAGAATTCAGTTCGAGAAACCTGATTCTTCTGAGGAAGCTGTAAGGACTGCCGCCAGAATTCAGTTCGAGAAACCTGATTCTTCTGAGGAAGCTGTAAGGACTGCCGCCAGAATTCAGTTCGAGAAACCTGATTCTTCTGAGGAAGCTGCAAGGACTGCTGCTAGAATTCAGTTTGAGAAACCTGATTCTTCTGAGGAAGCTGCAAGGACTGCTGCCAGAATTCAGTTTGAGAAACCTGAAACTGCTGCAGATGTAGCCAGAACCGCTGTAAGAGTCCAGTTTGAGAAACCGGAAGCGACCGCTGAAGCTGCAAAAACTGCTGCTAGAATCCAGTTTGAAAAAGCTTCTGCTGAAGCTGAGGCTTCCCGTACTGCTGCCAGAATTCAGTTTGATAGAGCTGCCGAGGCTGCTGAAGCTGCCCGCAATGCTGCCAGGGTTGTTCTGGATCAAACCAATGCTGCCGCTGCTGAGGCTACCCGCAGACCTGTCACCGTTTATATTGGTGAGTAATTTTTTGTTTATTTCCATTCATACCACATGGATGAGAAACCCTCTGTAACTTTAGGGGGCTGGGTGTTTGGCCCTCTGCATTATATACGCCCACAGTGACGTTTTCCGTCCGATAGACAGACGGCCTGCGCCTATTGTGGAATACATCTTCCTTGGTAGTGGATTGCTGTTAAAATGCAGTAAGCCTTACAAAGATAAGGACCGTTCTCCAGATGCGCATAAGACGCATTTTTGGATACGGTCCTTTCTTTATTACATGCTGCTCTGTCTTAAAGCCTGTCCCAAAATGATCCGCACCCATCTTGCAGTTTGGCAAAGAATCTGTCTACGCAGTCTGGGCACGTCTATTTTGGGATAGGCTCTAAGATTAATAAGATACCAATTCAAAATTTCCAAAACCATGTTCCCCAAAGGGATTCTCCTGATCCCAATGGGCGATGGGATAAAAACTCCCCCAATGTTTCCATTTGGGATCGCCGCTGTACTTATACAGGTTCCCGCGGATGGTTTTCCCGGCTTCAAAGGTGAAATCCGGCCAGATCCGCAAAAGGGTTTCATAAGGGATCAAAGCTTGTCCGCCCCAATACTCCCCCTGCAAGTCCTCCCCATGTATGGGGACTGTTTCTGCTGCTTCGTCGTCCCGCCATAAAAGCTCCCCTTTTTCCCAGACAGAGAATTCATCCAGACCTGATTCCTTTATCAGCAGGGAAAAGTATTTTTTCCCGTCCGCCGAAAACTCCGCACGGAGCCGGCTGAAGGGGGATACTGTTACTTCAAAGGCAATGAGCTGAAGATAAAAACCTTCCTGCCCAAAGGCCAGCCTCCCCTGGGCAAACGGGCGGTAATCCTCCGGCACAGGATTCTGGTAGCTGCCTATTTTTACGGCTGGAAGGCTGTCGTATATTGGATGATCCGGTATTACTGAAATTTTAAATCCCATTTTCACCACGTCCTTTATTAAAACTATAAGCCCTATATCAATTATAACATATATGATCTGTCCCTTGCAATTTTTAAGCAGTATGGGGTCAGATCATTTTGGGATAGGCTCTTAGTATTGACATTTTCGTGTTTTACAGATGGGAAGTTTTATTTTATTTTCTAAATGTTCCAGAGTATACAGCATAAAACTTATGTTCTTATGCTGTATACTCTTTTTTATGTAAAAAAAACAGCTATATTAAAAATTCTCTATTAAATTCTCAAAAAGAGGTTGACATAATTCTCAATACGTGATATTATATAACTGCACCAAGGGACAGGCACCGGTGAGAACTTCGGTGTGGCTGGTAAAAAAGATAAAAGCCAGCCATAAGGAAAACCTTCCATTCGCGATAGAGGGTTTTGAAAACAAAAAATAGTTGGAAAAAAGGAGATTGATTTTTATGGCACTTACTACTGGTGATTATCGCATCCATAGCTGCTATAACAAAACAGGCAGCCGCAAGCACGTTCTGAACCTGGACAGCGGCAAGGTCACTAATGGGACAAGGATTTATACAACGATACCAGATGGAACCCGTGAGCAGATCTGGTACTACAACAAGAACCGTTTGTATACAGAGGCACAGGATAGTAAATATCGAAATACTAAGTGTCTGGATCGTTTAGACACTAGCGCCAACTATGCGGATATCTATGATGATAATGATGATGATAATCAATTGATTACTCTTGAAACTGTCTCTGAGTATGAAGGCATCTATCGGATTAAACTGACTAGGAAAAACTTATATCTTACAACTAGCAGTTCCACAGGGATTGGAACTTGCACCTGGAAATCTCCTCAAGCAGACACTAGGGCTCAGGAATGGATTTTTGAAAGAATCATTCGAGTTACAAATATGCCCAATGTTAACGCCTATGACGGTAATATAGAGTATTTCTCTGGCTGTACTGGTTGGCGGGATGGTAACTTTGATGACCAAGCTTACGATATAAGAGAGACAGTAGCAAAATTATATCGTGCTGTGAGCGGAAACAGGAATAATCCAGAGGCCAAACTACTGGATAAACAATGTTTGTATAATCTTCCAGGGGCAATAGCCTGTAAGCAGGGCTATCTAAATGGTTATTACCATTTAGGAGTTGATTTAAACTTTTCAGGAAGTGTATACCCATATACCAAAGGAACAATTGTTGGATACAGTCCCAGCGATGGTGCTATTGGAATAAGGCATACTTTTCCGCATGGATCTTTTATCTTCTGGTATTTGCATATGAAGGTTAAAGAAGGTCTTCCAGAGGATGTTGATACAGATACCTGTCTTGGTGAGGTATCTAATGTATCTTCAATCTCCATTCCATCACATCTACATATCGAAGTCCAATCGGTATTTGATGATGAAATGAAACCTCATTCCCCAGTTAACTCCACAGTGTATGTTCAGAGTAAATATCCAGAATACTTCGGAGCATTTGACTTGTTTAATGTAATATAACAGTGGTATAATAGTAGCAGTAGGTAGTCTTCAATTGAGTATTACCTACTGCCACTTGTTTTAGTGATATTCTAGGAGGGAAAAATGAGAAAAAAATTTATCTTGATTGTAATAATCCTAATTCTAAGTATTCTTACCGCCTGTACCCGTGACCCTGAGGCTGTATCGAAAAGTGGAAGTATGCAGTTGGAATTGGAGCCTATGATATCAGAAGGGATAAAGTCTTCACAAATCAATTCAATAGAATCAACTGCATCTTCTCAGGACAGCAAGCCGAAAGAATTGATGCACCCATATGAATGGAACCTGTATTCTTCCTGGACACCTAACGGGAAATATTTTGTATGTATCAGCAATGATGGACTTGATTTATACAATACAGATAATCAGTTGGAAAAACATATCCCACTTCCTGAAAATCTCTCACTGGACGGAGGAATTTGTGTTGGGAATGAGGGATTTTATCTTTTCCCAGATAGTCCTCCGTTTGAAGAACGTAATGATAAACCTGGATCTTTTTGGAAGGCTGGAGATGAAATTTTAATATCCGGTTTTACATATATAGATTGGGATGGAAATATCTTAATT
>CAJUSD010000034.1:0-903 GCA_910589145.1 uncultured Oscillospiraceae bacterium | reverse complement strand
CCGCTGAATTCCGTACAGATGAAAAGGGAAATAAAAAGTATTATCTGGATAATAAAGAAGTAGAACCTATTTTCGTTATAATGTACTATAAACTTCTTGATGAGGATTTGATTCTGTTTACATTTAATTCTATTTCCAATCCACAAACGAAACTATATTTTGTACATTATATTCCCAGTCAAAATAAATTTATCCATTTTGGATGGCATGACACAAACGATTGGTCTATTAAAACCCCTTGTGGGATTGTTTGGAAGGAATTTCCTAACTTGTATCTGACAACAGAGGAGTCTACCATACAATTATTTCAAGGGATAGAAATTCAGCACTTTTTTGTTTCAGATGAAATTATTGTTGTTTCACAGAAGGATTATCATACGGAGGGTGGATATTTAACGCCTTTATATTATGCCTTTTGGGAAGATTTAGAGTTTAAAGAGATAGGGGGAACTTATACAGACCCCCACTCTCTTGGATATTCTCACGATTTGATGAGAGAAGCTTTCAGCCAGCCAGACTATCAATTAATGATTGAAGGACCATACATTATTTATAATCACTATCAGGACGGGTTAATTGTATATGATATAAAGACAGATGAATCATTTAAAATAAAGGAAAACTGGGCAAGCATCGAGGATATCCGAATAAAAAGTGGAGAATGGGAAGTGATCCTTTATGGTAGCAAAAACAATACAGATCCAGATTCTAATTCAAAGCCATCCGCCAATCCAGAAAAGGGTTACTTTGTTGTTACCAAAGATAAAACGATCTACTATCCAAAAGACTATGAAGCCCATAAATATAAAATAAACCCTCAAAGGACTCATTACATTTACCTGTCAGAAGATCACAGTACTTTCTCTATCAGGCCATGTATACCCATACTGGGAGAGGATGAAT
>CAJUSD010000033.1 GCA_910589145.1 uncultured Oscillospiraceae bacterium | reverse complement strand
GTACTGCAGGGGTCTTTCTTGGAACAATTATCAGCACTCTTTCAACCTGCATTTGGGTAGAACCTTATGTTCTTTTTAAATATGTTTTTAGAAAAAGTTCCCGAAAATATGCCGCTGATTTTGTACTTTATACCTTAGTATCAGTGGCAGCATGTATTATGGTCTCCTGCTTGGCCAATCTTGCAACAGTTTCTAATTTATTTACTGCCTTTATCATAAAATTCTCTCTTTGTATGATTTTCCCCAATCTCTTATTTTGGGGTTGCTTTCATAAAACAGACAGGTTCCGGTTTTTCGTCAGCCTGGCAGTTCATATTTTTAAGGCCCTGTTTTCAAAACGTACCCACTAAAACAAAGCAGAAGGGAATAAAAACCCTTCTGTTTTTGTTTTAGTGGGAGTCAGATGGAAAATCCTGAAGCTTATTATTTAATTGTAATCTGTCTGCAATTTTCCATATGGGCAAAGTCTTCTGCCAGACAACTTCCTATCCCTTTTGAAATATAAGCGTTTTCCACATTTTTTAGGGAAACTGCCGATTTATCTTTTGCGGTAGAACGAACCATAATGAATTCAATTGTCACATTCTGAGAATCCTCTATCGTAACGGCGTTGTCATCATATACAGCTATCCGGATATCCTTTAACATTACATCCTGAACATTGTATAGTTTGATACCGTTTTTCGCCATTTCCGGTAAACCGTATGCCATAGCGGGTTGAACCGGTTTCACTTCTCCTTGTTTCATATCGACAACAAAATTTTCAATAGACACTCCTGTGATCGGTGATTCCGGTATCCCCATCATAAAGCATGCCGCCGAGGTACAGTTACGGGCAGTTACATTAGAAATATAGATGTTTTGGAATGTAGGGGTATTTTCAGCAAGCGGGCGTTTTTCCCGTGTAAACAATTCCTCCAATTCATAAGGCTTGGCCCCGCATCGGTAAAACCCGTTAATGACAATCGGACAAAATACATCATTCATAATAATATTGTTTACCCGGATGTCTTCTACAGTTCCCCCGCGCTTCCGGCGGGTTTTGATACGGATTCCACGGTCTGTACCATAAAAGACACAGTTGGAAATGGTGACATTCTTCACCCCGCCGGACATTTCGCTCCCAATAACTACTCCTCCATGTCCGTTTACCATGGTACAATTAGTAATGGTAATATTTTCACAGGGCTTTAAGCGTTGATAACTGTCGTTTTGCGTGCCGGATTTCAGTGTTACACAGTCGTCACCAACATCAATATGACAGTTGGAAATGTGGACATTAGAGCAGCTTTCAGGATTGATTCCGTCAGTGTTGGGGGAGTCCCAGGGATTTTGAATTGTAATCCCGTGGATAGTGATATTATTGGAGCATACCGGATGGATTGTCCACATAGGAGAGTTGACAATGGTTATCCCATCAATGCGTATATTATCGCAGGAGAAAAATTGTAATGTCCGCGGCCTTCCGTCCCGCGTGGTGCCATCAGTGGATTTGTGCCACCAGTTATATCCGCGCCCATCTATTTTTCCGCGCCCGATAACCGCAATGTTTTTAGCATGGAATGCTGTAATAATTGCGCCTTTCGTTACCCCGTCCCAGCCAGGTATTTTCTTTTCATCAATGAAAGGATATTTTGCCCGGTCGTCGCTGGCAAGGATTTCCGCCCCTGCATCCAGATATAAAGTCATATTGCTTTTTAATTCAATTGAACCCGTTATATACTGACCAGCGGGGAAATACAATGTCCCGCCGCCTTCCTGTTCAATCTTTGCGATGAGGTCAGCGATTGCCTGAGTATTATCAGCTATACCGTCCTTTTGGATTTTGTAATCTAATACATTATACATATTATATTTCCTTTCTCATTTACTGCCCAAACAGCTCACATAGTTCTGTTAAAGTGTTTACAGTATAATCTGGCTGTTCTATGTCTGTTTTTGGGGCTCCATATCGGCTGAACCCCTGCTTAATCCAGATCGAGGTTATCCCCAAAACATTCGAGGGAATAATATCATTTTCCAACCTGTCCCCAACCATGGCGGCGTTTTCCGGTTTGCATCCCGCCCGCTCAAGGGCAATTTCAAATATCCTCAAATCCGGTTTGGATATGCCTTCCTCTGCCGATGCAATGACCAGGTCAATATATTCTGATAAACCAAAGACCTGCAACCGGTTCTTTGTCCCAAGGGGCTGGTTTGCTATAATGCCGATCTTGAACCTGTTTTTCAGCCTTTTCAAACACTTTTTGGCATCGGGGTAAGGTTTTTCGTCCTCACTGTGCCACTTGGGGGCTGCCAGTCCATAATATTGGAGTGTTTCAAGATCGCCTTTCTTATTTTGTTTATAAAATTCTATCATCTTATCCCAAAATTCCTGATAGGGGATTTCTGTACCAGAAATTGCATCCCGAATACGGTGGGCATAAGCTTCACTTTCGTCGGATAGTGTTGAGCCAACATCAAAGAAGATCCATTCAATTTTTTTCAGCATACATGTCCTCCTGCTGCCGCAAAAAGGGCAGCCGCTCCTGATCCAGCGGCTGCCCTTGCAAATTATTTAGAATTTAACAAGGTCTGCAATTTTTACAGGCATACCAGACGCAATAGATTTATTCGCTGCCACACCAGTCAAAATAGACATTGCACCGTCTACCTGGTTTGCAGCTCTGTGGAATTTATCCTCAACAGGTACGCCAAAAATATCATTCAGCAATACAGGGTCACCGCCGCCGTGTCCGCCAACTCCTTCCTCAACTTTGGCTTCATAGGCTGGCCCAAACATCGGGTAAACCATAATCTTTTTGCTGTGGACAGAACCTTCGTTAGATTTTTCTCCACCAGCATTGACATAGGAATTTTCAAAGACTTCCATTTCAATCCTGCCCTTGCTGCCGTTGAAACCAATCCGCAGACCCTCCAGAGGCAGATAAGAGTTCAGGGAATAGGTGAGAATGGCGTTATTCTTATACCGAACCATAACGCCCATGGTATCTTCGATGGAAATTTCCTCAGAGAAAACGCTCTTGTCACGGATATAGCCGTCTTCATGTTCTGCATCCAGATAAAGAGCTTTCAAGGTAGGATTGGATTCCATATCCAAAGCAAATGGATCGTTTTTAGCGGTTTCGCTACCATGGCATCTGTAATAGAATTCTTTTACGCCGCGCCTTTCAGCATTGGTACGGCCATAGAAGTTCAGAGAACCCATAGCATAGACAATTTCAGGGCTGGAACCCAGCCAGAAATTAACCAAATCAAAATGATGGGTAGCTTTATGTACCAGCAGGCCGCCTGAATTTTCCTTGTTGCGGTGCCATCTGCGATAGTAGTCCGCGCCATGTCTGGTATTCAGGAACCACTCGAAGTGGACAGAGTACACATCGCCAATCGTACCATCCATAATCAGCTCACGGATTTTGGTGTTGGTGGGAGCATAACGGTAATTGAAGGAAACACGGACATTGCGGCCAGTGCGTTTTTGAGTATCAATAATATTCTGCGCACGTTTCTCGTCAATAGTCATTGGCTTCTCGGTGATAACATCACAGCCTAATTCCATGGCCTTAATGATATACCAGTCATGAGTCCGGTCAACTGATGTAACAATAACACAGTCCGGTTTGATTTCCTCAATCATTTTCTCAAATTCGAAGTGTTTATAGGTAGGAACTGCTTTAGCCCCTAGGGCTTCCAAACGAGAATTTGCAAAATTCATTCTGGTTTGGTTTACATCGCAAAACGCAACGATTTCACTGGTTTCGTTGTATTTGGAAGCTACTGCCTCATAGAAAAACCTTGCTCTGCCGCCAGTTCCTACCTGAGCATATCTTTTTTTGGCCATCTGTATTTCCTCTCTTTCCGTTTATAGAGATTAAAGCCGAACCGTTTCCAGTCCTTCGGCAATTCTTACAAAATAATTTTATAAAATTATCTATGGCTTGTCAATGTTAGTAATTAGATTCGCCAAAATTTTATAATAGTTTCAAAAGAAATTTATGTATGACTGTTTTGGTTATCCTCAAAGGGCAGCCAATAATGGGAAGCCATGCCGTTCCATTCCCGGTTCCGATAGTCATAAAGCATCATTCCTTTTGCCTTATCCTGTTCCCAACAGGAGGCAACTCCAGAACGTGGATCAAAAGGATATACCTCCATGTGGGTGATTCTTGCAGTCTGATGGGGATCCATCCCAACATAGGAAGGAAGGAACCGCTCCCCCTGCTCCTGGGAATGATAAAAGGCGGATATTCTGTCACGATATGTATGGTATAAACTTACTGCAATGCGTTCTTCTGAACGTTTTGGTTTTTGATGTAGACATAGGTCATGTTTCAAAAGCCATTTGAATCCCTCTAATTCCCCATTAGAAGGATTCAAACTGTCCCGAAAAAATAACCAAAGCAGTTCATAAACCTGCTCGTTACGGTGATTTTGTTCAAATGCCCCAATCTCCCGCCAATAAGCGGCAAGAGATTGATAAAAGACAAACGGAGAATGAAAACGTTTTTCCAGCTCTGAAACACTGCATTGAAACCGTCCGCTGTTGTAGTAGGTTTCTACCATAGCTTCTATGTCTTTCAGTTCCAGCAGCTCCCCATAAGAAAGCCAGCGGGTTTTCAGCACTTCATAAGGGGCGGCATCCCGACAGATTATCCCATACATGTCTGCATCCCGGTAAAGTCCAGTACCTTTCAGCAGCTTTAAGAACCCAAGTTGGAACTGGTGGGGTTTCATTTCATATACCTTTTGGAAACTGTCTGCAAAGGACGCAAACCCCTCATAAGGGAGCCCTGCGATCAGATCCAAATGCTGATGGATATTTCCACCGCTGTGAATTCGCTGTGTAACATAACGGAGATGTTCCATGTCTGCAGGGCGGCGGATTGCCTGGAGCGTTTCTGGATTGGCGGACTGCACCCCGATTTCAAACTGAAATAATCCAGGACGGATCGTGGAAAGGAAATCAAGTGTTTCTTCATCCAAAAGCTCTGCCGCCAATTCAAAGTGGAAATTTGTAATTCCGTTGTCATGTTCTGACAGGTACTTCCAAATGGCTGTAGCGTGGGCCTTAGAACAGTTGAATGTCCGGTCAACCAACTTGACCTGGCGTACCTTTGCGTTCAAAAAGCGGTCAATATCTCGGAAAACCTGCTCTAAGGGACGGAAGCGAACCCCTTTTTCCGCAGAGCTGAGACAATATTGACACTGAAAAGGGCAGCCCCGAATGGTTTCATAATACAAAATACGTCCGCTTTTCAATTCTTTTTCCGAGTAGGGGAAAGGGACATCCTCCATTTTCACAGGTTCGCTGGCAGGGCTGGTGCAGATTTCACCGCCATTTCGGTAAACAATGCCGGGAATGTGGGATATCTTTTCCAATGCTGCATTCCACTGGGGAAGGAACGGATAAATTTTTTCAATCGTATATTCACCCTCCCCGCAAAGGACAAAGTCCGCAGCAGGGAGACGCTCTAATTCTGCCTGAGCATCATAAGATACCTCCGGCCCACCAAGGAAAATCACTGCCGAGGGGTCAACTTTCCGGTATTCTGTACAGAGGCGGCGAACTGTGGCGATATTCCATAAATAACAGGAAAACCCCAATACCTTTGGATGAAGCCGGTAGATTGCGCCCAAAATATCATCGTCCCATTGATTAATGGTAAATTCAGCTATCTGTACCTGCTCTGATGACTGGGGGAATCTTTGAATCAGCCGTTGGCGGAGAATACGGACTGCCGGATTGGTATGGATGTACTGGGTATTGACAGCAATGAAAAGTAGGTTCATATAATATTCTCCTGGCATTATAAAATTAGGATAAACTGCAGGTATATTCATAAAATGGATTTCAAGAAGGGTTCACATTTATCCGTTGAATTTGCCGTAAAAATCCGTTATAATAAAAATATAAATGATTGTCATTCGCTGGAAAAAAAGGGTATAAAAACACATATATTATTCAGGGACTAAGGGGGTTCGCAGAGGATGCAAAAGGAGCAGGATTCTTCTGTACAGGGTTCTGGAAATAGTGAGGAAACGTATTTAACTCAGCTTTCCAATCTCATGCTTGGCGTGTTGAGAAGCGTCAAGCAGGATGTACAGAAAAGAGAAGGGGAGGTGCCCGACGAAGCCGCCAAACTGCGGTACAGCGAACAGACCGCTTTGGTCGCAATTTGCGGATGCTGTTTAGAACAGGCTCTGGAGGAAGGCGGAAAAGGGACAGAAAACAAAGATGAAATAAACATGGGGGTACGTACATCTTTTATCAGTGAAACGCTTGATTTAGCTCCTTCCACTGTCACCCCTCTTTTAGATGCGCTGGAAAATAAAGGCCTTTTAGAACGCCGCCGTATTAAGGAAGACCGCCGGGTTGTGCAGGTACTTCCAACCCGCAAGGGCTGGGAAATGGCCGATTATCTCCGTAAACGGAACCAAAAGAGAATTTCCGAAATGCTTTGTTGGCTGGGTGAAGATGATTGCGCTCAACTTCTTAGAATTTTCAAAAAAATTGTAACCTACTATTCCAGTGGAGGTCGGATATAAGCAGTTAATATGCTATTTTTTACTGTTTCCTTTTAGGCATTTTGACCTTATTTTTTGGAAGAATTTAGTTGTTCTAAACTAAATTATGCATGTTGTTTCGGCTTTTAATAAAGTTTATGCATTTTTTTGCCTATGGCATAAAGTGAATGTCACAGAACGCGAAAAAAACCATATAATGTCATTAGAGGTGTTTGCAATGGGTATATATTAAGGCACGATTCTTTAATAAACGAATTGGCCGGCTTTCTTGCAGCGGGACTGTGGATGCGGTATGTTTTTCAGCGGGTTGGGGCTGAAAATTCACCCATCTTTTCTTCCTTTCCGCTGTCAGCGGGGGAGTCTGCCGGGCATAACCGTTTTGGAATTTATTGCACGAAGTGATAAAAACAGGGCTGTTTTGCCGGCAGCCGCAGGCTGCAGGGCGGCCGCGCGACTGCTGTCGAAGATAGCCGTTTTTATTATTTCGCAGCGCTTTCGTATACCCTTATAGCGAAGTTAAATTTATTACGCGTGTCTGATAGAAGAAAGGCGGCGTTAGAAAGGATGTTTACCAATAGGGCGAAAAATGGCCGCAATAACCTTTGCGGTAGGAAAATCTATGAACTGCGCCGACGGATGATTCCTCGCGTTTCCCAACGCGCCTTGGCTGATATGCTGCAAATTACTGGATTGGATTTGGATAAAAATGCAATCCAACGAATTGAAAGCGGCAAACGGTTTGTTACTGATATTGAGTTGGCCGCGTTTGCAAGCGTTTTCAGTGTGGACGTTTCTCAACTTTTGGAAGAGGACGTTTTAGAAGGATTTGAAACAGCACCAGGAAACCAGGAGAGCTAATAGCTCAAAGCTGAGAGAATGGGGAAATTAGAGCGGCGCACAGCGGTTAAAAAGGTTTAAAGAGTAGAAGGGACTTTCCTTAAAAGTCCCTCTGGTCGCCCTCTGCAGAGGGCGAAACACCTCTACAACTTAAAGGAAGTATGACGGAACGCACATCCGCGCGTTCCGTCATATTATTTGTGAACTGATCTGTGGGCACAACCTAAAATGAATACGACCAAAGGCGGATGACAAAGAGCTTAGGCCCAGGGGGATATACAGCAAAGCTATGTGCAGCAAAGCTGCACTCCTAAAAAGTCCCTGACCGCCAGTCCGGCTTTGTTGAATTCAGCCCCCCAGAGTTTGAAAAAACTGAAAATTTTCTTTTGCAGCCAGGGAATCACCAACGGTTGCTGAGACGGCATCCTTAAAACAGAAAGCCTTAATTTTAAGAGAGCTTTTCCATCAAAATTATATTATTTGATATTTAAACGGGCATAAACAGGAACTGGTTCACAGTAATCCGCAACCGCCTTTTCATAAACATTCAAAAGATTTTTTGCAAGGTTTGCAGCGCTGTATTTGCTGACCGATTCCATAACAGATTGGTGCAGCTTGTCCCGTTCCTTATGGGGCATGTCCCGAATCATCCGCAGCCTGTCGGCAAAGTCCCCTGCATTATGGAATACAAAACCATTAACCCCATCCTGTACCTGGTCAGCATTCAGCTCATCGTAAAGCTGAAGCACAGGCAGTCCGGCAGCCATGCCTTCTTTCATAGAAATAGAGTTTGTATCCGATAGGGAAGCGGTTACATAAACATCACAGGATGCCAGATAAGGAGGCAGGGCGTTATGATCAACCTTTCCGGTAAATGTAACCATTCCTTCCACACCTAATTTATGGGACATTTCTTCCAACTCAGCTTTGACAGGGCCGTCACCAATGACTATAAGATGTAAATGGTCTTCTGGGCGGATCGCGTCTGCCCAATTCCGCAGCAGAACATCTACACTTTTTTCCCGCCCCAAGCGCCCTACAAAACATGCCAAAGTAATATCCCCAGGCAGATTGTAGCGTTCGCGAAAGGCTTTCTTAGAACCTTCAGACACCTGCTCAGGTGAGAAAGAATCCAATTCAACGGGGTTTGGAATGACAAACACCTCTTTATTCCCGGCTACATTGGCACTTTTAAGATATTCCTCACATTTTTTAGAAGGGCCTGTAATACAGGCGGCATGCTCTGCAAAAAATTTAATATAACGATGCGAAAATTGTTTTGTCACCTTAACAAATGGACGAGGGGCGACATAATAGATATATTCGTCGTACATGGTATGAAGGGTATAAATCAGGGGAACCTTCAGGATACGTGCCGCCGATACGCCAAACAGCCCAATGCTGAATTCAGTATGAATATGAATTACATCCGGTCCAAAATCCTCTATAATTTTCAAGCGCCGGATATTTACCGGCGACGATAACCCATAGCCGTACAGCCGTTTCATTTCCACAGCGGGACAATGGAGAATATTGTCTTTCAGATAATGGCGGTGTGTGTTAATATCTGCGGTTACAATTAAAACCTGATGTCCAAGCTGCTCTAAACCGTCTTTCAAAATTTTAACATGTGTGGCTACCCCGTTAATGTGGGGCAGATAGGTTTCTGTAAATAACGCTATCTTCATAATAGGAACCTCCAAGATGAGGGAATGTTTTTGACAGGACTTATAACAATTGTCAATCTTGCACCTATTATAGCATACTTTAGTTAGAATGAACAGATTTCTTTGTGAAGAAATTGCAAACGAAATTACATTAAAAAGAACAGAAAGCATTGATAGATAGAAAATAGATATATTTCTTATGTGCATTTATGAAAATAACTCATATAATCCTAGAACAAGCATTACAACGGAGGCAATGGGCTCCGCATAGCGTCCAATAAACCCAGAAAGCCAACGCTTTCCGGCATGGTTGCCGACAGTAAGGAAAATCATACTGCAGCATAATGAGCCGGCAGAAGCCGGGATGGCGCCCAAACCAGAAATACTTGCACCAATTCCAAGACCTATATTATTTACCGCCAACGCCATCCCTAAAATAATGGACTCATGTACTTTGAGAGAACGCGGGGAAAAGTTCGGTTTTGAAAGCTGGCCGTCTTGATGGCAATCAGGTTGACGGCTTTTCATTAAAAAACACAATATTCCATAAACTCCCATTCCCAAAATAATGGCGCTTCCTAAAAGTTGGGCAGCTTTTTGAGGCAAAAACGGGAGAAGTTTTTTACCAAGCGTCATGGACAGAATAGTTCCCCCGAACGTAATAGATCCGATTAACATGGAAGAAAGGAGGGAGATATGTACCTTTTTAAGCCCATATGACAAGCCGACAACCAGATTATCCAGGTTTGAAGAGACGGCAAATAATATTACAGATAGCAGATGCAAAATAACACCTTCTTTGCTGGAAGTTGGGTAAATTAGGGTGCTCCCTTACCAATATAAGTAAAAATGTGGTTTTGTGTGACTGTATTTAATGTGAATGAGACGGAAAAGCCCTCTTCATTTTAGGGCTTTCTGTTTTAGGAGCGCCATCTGAACAACTAAAGGGTTGTTCGTTGGATGCAAGAGAAAACTTTCGAGTTTTTCAAACTCAGACAAAGAGGATGAATCCCGCCATATGAGTCTGTCCACAGAATGCAGCCTATATCTGCTGCCAAGTCCCCACAAAAGAGAATGGTGGGATTTTATTTTAAATACTGGCGGAATGGTTGGGTATCTGCTTTTTTCATTAGATTAGCGTCTTCTTTCAGCAGGGGAATTTCGTGCCTGCAAGCGCGGTTAGGGAACGCCCCTAAAAAGCCTCCAGTACCCAAAACCCTTTTCGTCTGCCCCGGACTGTACTCATCAAAGGCGGTACCCGCATATTTGCTTTTTCCCCCTTATTGATTTTAGTGGCAGAATCAGGTATAATAACAGGTAAAATCACATTCCGAGGGGAAACGTCTTCAAAACCCTCCAAAGCCCAAAAATAGTTGAAATTGGGCGGTGGGCGCCGGACAGAAAGGGGACCTTATGGGATTAAAGCGTTGGATATACGCCCAATCGGACACAGAGGCGGCGAAAAAACTGCAGCAGGCGGTATCGGAACAAATACCTAATATATCGTACTTGGCGGCGCGTATTTTGCAGGGCAGGGGATATACTGCGGAGGAAGCGCTCCAACTGTTGCAGGAAGGCGTTCCATTGCCCGATCCGTTTCAAATGGCAGATATGGACAAAGCGGCAGAACGGATACAGGGTGCAATCGACGAAGAAGAACGAATTGCTGTTTATGGGGATTATGATTGTGACGGTGTAACAGCAACAGCGCTTCTCTGCGGGTACTTGGAGAGCAACGGGGCAGATGTAACGCCGTATATCCCAACGCGGGAAGATGGCTATGGGCTAAATAAGGCAGCAATACGTTATTTATGGGATATGGGAATCACACTGTTGATAACGGTAGACAACGGCATTTCAGCAGTGGAAGAAATCGCATATGCCTCAGAGCTGGGGATGGATGTGGTAGTAACAGACCATCACCAGCCGCCGGAGACTCTGCCGGAGGCAGCAGCCATAGTAGATCCCCACCGGAAGGACTGCCCGTCCCAATGCCGTGAATTAGCGGGGGTAGGGGTGGCGTTCCAGCTTGCCCGTGCGCTGGAGGAAGACGAAACCGGAGAACTTTTAGAATATTACGGTATGTTAGCAGCGATCGGGACAATAGCAGACGTTGTGCCCTTAACAGGAGTAAACCGGACGATTGTCCGCCGCGGACTTCAGCAAATTGCAGCGGAGCCAAGCGCCGGGATAGCCGCACTGTTGGAAAAGGCAGGGCTGGCAGGTAAACCTGTTACAAGTTCGTCGGTTGCATTTGGGATTGCTCCCCGTATTAATGCCGCAGGAAGGATAGGGGATGCTTCTGTAGCTTTGCAGTTATTGACAACCGATGATTATGAGACGGCTTTGTCCCTTGCCGAACAGGTTGATGAGGCCAACCGCCGCCGTCGGGAATTGGAACAGAAAGTTATGACAGATGTCTCTGCCCAATTCCAGAAAAACCCGTCTGCTGCCTACCAACGGGTGTTGGTTTTGGAAGGGGAGGGATGGCATCACGGAGTAATTGGTATTGCTGCATCACGATTAACAGAGCGTTCCGGCAAGCCCTGCATCCTGGTTTCCAGAGAGGCGGACGGCAGCGGGCGCGGTTCTGCCAGAAGTGTCGAGGATTTTTCTATGATTCAGGCAGTAACAGCCTGTTCCACGCCTCTGACCCGTTTTGGCGGACATCCCATGGCGGCAGGGATGTCTGTGGATAAAGGAAAGTTTACAGAATTCCAAAAGCTGTTTCAGAAATATGCAGCCCAAAATTACCCGGACATGCCGGTTTATACTGTCCATGTGGACGCAGTGCTTTCTCAGGAAGATTTGAGTGTGGAATCCATTCGAAGCCTTTCTCTTTTGGAACCTTTCGGCACCAATAATGAAATTCCTGTCTTTGCCATTCAGGGAGCCGTAATTGGGGCGGTTTCCCCTATCGGGGAAGGCAAGCATCTCAGGCTCCGTCTGACCCAGGGAGATGGGGAGTATCAGGCGGTTTACTTTGGAATGACGGTTGACCAGTTCCCCTATCGGACGGGGGATAAGGTGGATGTTTTGGTAAGTGTGGAAATAAATTCATACAATGGACAGGAGAGGCTTTCCATTAAGATTAAGGAAATGCGCCTTTCCCAACTGGATCAGGAAGGATGGATTTCCGGCCAGCTGCTTTATGAAAAGCTATGCCGAAAAGAGACAATTACCCCGCAGGAAGCAGAACGGGCCGCCCCAACCAGAGATGAAACCGCTGTTGTATACCGGTTTTTGCGGGAACAGAAACAATGGAGCGGAACAGAGGAACAGATGTATGCACGGCTTTGCGGAAAATTCCAGCCAGGCAGTGGATTTCAGTTCTGTAAAATGCGGGTGGCGCTTATGGCATTATTTGAACTGGGGCTTATCCAAAGAGACAGCCGGACCAAAGCAATTACTGTTCCGTCAGCAAGCGGAAAGGTAGATCTAACCTCTGCCGGAGTGCTGCAAAGAATTCAAAAGATGTCCAGTGAAGTACAAACGGCGCAGAAACAGGAACCAAACGTTCCGGCAGCTGCCGGGCAAACGAATGGGGGGATATAGATGAAACAGATTTTAGACGGTTTGCTGGAAGCAATCCGCAAATCTGGAAATCTGTATGATATAGAGGTTATAACAGAGGCCTTTGAATTGGCGGATTCCTCTCATGCAGAGCAGAAACGTAAATCTGGAGAGCCGTATATTATCCATCCGGTGGCAGTTGCAACGATTCTGGTGGAAACAGTAGAGATGGATACTGAAACAATTACAGCAGCCCTGCTTCATGATGTAGTGGAAGACACGGAAATCAAGTTGGAGGAAATTCAAAAGAAATTTGGGAAAGATGTAGCGCATCTTGTGGACGGTGTAACCAAGTTGAAGAAGCTTCCCTTTTCTTCCAAAGAGCAGCAGCAGGCTGAAAACGTTAGAAAAATGCTTCTGGCAGTTGCAAAGGATGTACGGGTTGTTATTATCAAACTGGCTGACCGAATTCATAATATGCGGACGCTTCAATATGTTCCGCCCCAAAAGCAGAGAGATACTGCAAAAGAAACCATGGAGGTTTATGCGCCGCTGGCGCATCGCCTGGGGATACGTGCCTTTAAAGATGAACTGGAGGATCGTTCCCTGAGGTTCCTTGATCCTGTTGCCTACGCTGATCTGGAAGAACAGCTAATGCTCAAAAAAAGCGAGCGGGATGGGCTCCTTGCAGATATTGAAAAACGTATTTCCGAACGTTTGAAACAGGAATATGAGGACAAAAACCCTCCAGAGCTCCACGGAAGGGTAAAAAGTATTTATGGCATTTACCGCAAAGTTTGTATGCAAAACAAGTCTTTCGATTCTATTTATGATATCTATGCAGTGCGGATTATAGTGGATACACTTTTTGAATGTTACAGCGTTTTAGGGATTATGCACGATATGTTCCGGCCCTTGCCAGATCGGTTTAAAGATTATATCTCGACTCCAAAAGCAAATATGTACCAGTCCCTGCATACTACCGTTTTGGATGAAAAGGGCGGGATTCCCTTTGAAATCCAGATCCGTACAAGGGAAATGCACCATACTGCGGAATATGGTATTGCCGCCCACTGGAAATATAAAGCGGGGGTTCGAGGCTCAGATAAAATGGATGAAAGACTTGCCTGGATCCGCCAGCTTTTGGAAAACCAGAAGGAAGCTGGAACAGATGAGGAAATTGTTCACTCCATTAAAACAGATCTAACCCCTGATGAGGTTTTTGTTTTTACACCAAAGGGCGATGTAATCCGTCTGCCTTCTAATTCTACTGTTATTGATTTTGCTTATGCGATTCATACCCAGGTAGGGCATCGCATGATTGGTGCAAAGGTGGACGGCAGAATGTTTTCCCTGGATTACCAGGTGAAAACCGGCAATATTGTAGAGGTCATTTTGGGGCCAAAAGATAAAGGGCCCAGCCGCGACTGGCTGAACATTGCTAAAACCAGTTCCGCCAAAAACCGTATCCGTGCTTGGTTTAAAAAAGAACGCCGGGACGAAAACATTGCCGAAGGCCGGCAGATTGTAGAACGGGAGTTTAAACGCAACCAGATTGTTCTCCCTGATGATAAAATGGAGCGTTTTTTGTTAGAGCTTGCTCGGAAACAAAAATTAAATTCTGTTGATGAATTTTATGCTGCAGTTGGATATGGCGGAATTTCTGTTTCCAGAATTATGCCCAGAATTAAAGAGGAATTCATTAAGGAATACCGTACTCCTGCGGTTCCGCCAGAGGAAATTGCCGAAAAGGCCGCCCAGGCGCAGGCAGCAGCAATTGCGAAAATGAACCGGAAGCCAAAAGGCGGTGTGATTATCCAGGGAGAAGATAACTGCCAAGTTAAATTTGCTCGATGCTGCAACCCGGTTCCAGGTGACGAAATTATAGGGTTTATTACCCGTGGGTATGGTGTTTCCATTCATAAAAAGGATTGTCCAAACGTCAAAAATTCCATGAAAGACTCTCAGCAGATCGAACGATGGATATCTGCTTACTGGAGCGAGGAAGTTGCTCAGACGTTTGATGCTACTTTAGACATTTCTGCTTATTCCAGGAATGGTCTGTTGGCTGATATTACTGCCTGCCTGAGTGAATTAAAGCGGTCAATCCGATCTATTAACGCCAGAGAAGTAAAAGACGATGATATTACACAGATTTTAATTACAATCGGCGTTGCTGATTTGGAACAGCTTAAGCAGGTTATGGCTGCCATTAAAAGAATTTCAAGTGTTATTTCAGTTGAACGTTCCGCACAGATATGACGGAACCTAATTGGAAGGGGAATCAAACGATGAGGGCTGTTGTACAGCGTGTCAGCCGCGCAGCGGTTCGGGTAGAGGGAAAGTCCGTTGGGGAGGTGGAACAGGGTTTATGCATTATGCTTGGGGTGACAACCCAGGATGGGGAAACCCAATGCGACTATCTTGCAGAAAAAATTTCAAACCTGCGGATTTTCGAGGATGAAAACCAGAAAATGAACTGTTCCATAAAGGATATCCATGGAGGGGCTTTGGTTATTTCTAATTTTACCCTCTGTACGGAAACAAAGAAAAGCGGCAACCGTCCATCTTTTACTCTGGCGGCACGTCCAGAACAGGCAGAACCGCTTTACCTGCGGTTTTGCGAAAAATTAAAGGAATACGGGGTGGAACGGACTGCCCATGGAGTATTTGGGGCGGACATGGAGGTTTCCATAACTGCAGACGGCCCTGTTACAATTTATCTGGATACAGTTTTGATGGGTAAATAACAGGCGGACAGCTTTCCCTTTTATGGGATTAAGAAAGGAATTGTTCATTATGAAATTAATTTGGCTGACAGTTGGGCCGCTGATGGCAAATTGTTATATTCTGCCTGCTTCTCAGAACCATGCGGTTGTGATTGATCCGGGAGATAATGCACAGGGGATTTTTGACGAGCTGAATAAAAACCAGCTTACCCCAACCTGGATTCTTTTAACACATGGGCATCACGACCACATTGGGGCAGTAAGAGAACTGAAAAGCCTTTATCCAGATGTAAAAGTAGCGATTGGACAGGAAGATGCGGAACTTCTCAATGATACTGCAAAATCCCTGCCCTTTGCGGATCTCCCGAAAGAACCCTATCTTCAGGAAGATTCGGCGCTTAAGGACGGAGATGTTATCCAAGAAGGAGGCGTTTCTTTTCGGGCAGTTCATACGCCGGGGCATACCAAAGGCGGTATATGTTATTTGTGTGAAACGGAAACAGAAAAGCTTCTTTTTACGGGAGATACCCTTTTTGAAGGGGAAATTGGACGCTGCGACCTGTACGGCGGGAATTATCTGGAAATGCTGGAATCTTTGCGGAAACTTGCGGCCCTTCCAGGGGAATACCATGTTTATCCAGGGCATGGAGGGGATACAACCTTAGATCGGGAACGCCGGGTCAATCTGTATATGAAAGATGCGGTGTATCATGCGGATTTGGATTGAGGGGCATGCCTGTGGATATGAATTAGAATGTATGGCAAAGCTTTTTTTCCAGGCGGAAAAGCTTCCGGTAGAGACAGTGGATGGACCTGTCCCGGATATTCAGGAAGAAAGTCTATATGCAAAAGCTGAACTTTTGGACAGTACAGGGAACGAGAACCAATATCGGCTGACAGTTCATTTACGTTGTTTGGATCGGACGACGGAAAAACTGATGGACACAGAACAGGTTAAAAAGGTTTGCTGTACATCGGAGTCATCCCAAAAAGTTTTTGAATTTCACTTTGGAAAAATGGTTTACGATCTGCTCAGCGCGGCGACCGGGGTAAAGCCGCCATGGGGAATTTTAACAGGGGTTCGTCCTGTCAAATTGGTACAGAGATGTTTGGGCCAGGGAATGGGTGAGGCTGAAACAGAAGCTTTTTTTCGAGATCGGTATGTATCACCGGAAAAATTTTCTCTTGCCTTGGAAACTGCCCAATACCAGAAACCCATTTTGGAAAAAGCAACCCCCAAAAGTTATAGTTTGTATATTTCCATTCCGTTTTGTCCTTCTAGGTGCAGTTATTGCTCCTTTGTTTCTCATTCCATTGAAAAGACTGCAAAACTTGTAGAACCTTATGTGGAACTTCTCTGTCAGGAGCTGGAGGAAACCGCAAAACTTGCGGAAGGTTTGGGGCTGAAGCTCACCTCTATCTATATGGGCGGGGGCACTCCAACTGCTTTGTCTGCCCGCCAGATGGAACGGGTGGCAGGTACAATTTCACGGTGTTTTCCGGTTAAAGAAACTTTGGAATATACCATAGAAGCGGGCCGGCCGGACACCATTACACCGGAAAAGCTTGAAGTGATGAAAGCAGCGGGGGTAAGCCGTATCAGCATTAACCCGCAGACTTTAAACGACGAAGTTTTAGCCTCCATAGGGCGTAAACATACTGCACAGGATGTACTGGACTGTATAGAAGCAGCTCGGAAAATAGGATTTGACAATATAAACTGTGATTTAATTGCCGGGCTTAACGGCGATACGCTGGAAAGCTTTCAAAATACGCTGGAACGGCTGATTCAGGTAAACCCGGAAAATATCACTGTCCATACCCTTTCTGTAAAGAGGGCGGCGCGTCTGCGTCAGGAAGGGGGCTACTTGGAAGCTGTCCATAATCCTGCTGCGCCCATGGTGGAGTATGCTCAAAAAGTTTTGCGGGAAGCTGGATACAACCCGTATTACCTTTACCGGCAAAGAGATACGCTGGGAAATTTGGAAAATACCGGATACTGCAAAAAGGGCCGGGAAGGATATTATAATGTTTTCATCATGGAGGAAGCCCAGAGCATCCTTGCAGCAGGTGCAGGAGCTACGACAAAGTTAAAAGACCCTTTCAGTATTTATATCGAGAGGGTATCTAATTATAAATATCCATATGAATATATAGAGCATTTTTCTGATATACTGGATAGAAAGGGGCAGGTGAACCGTTTTTATGAAAGAATTTTCAACACATAGCTATTCCAAAATGCAGGTTTCCCGTGTCAACGAGCGGGCGGAAAACAGCCAAGAGGAATTTTTCCGGGAATGTGAGGAAACATATCAGCAGCAGGTGGAAAGGGCGGCCTCTATGTGCCGGGATGAAAAGCGGATGATTTTATTAGCCGGCCCCTCTGCATCAGGCAAAACTACAACTGCTCATAAAATTGCAAAAGCAATTATTGAACAGGGAAGAAAAGCCGAAGTGGTTTCCCTGGATGACTTTTACCGCAACCGGTCAGAGATTCCTTTATGCGAGGATGGAAAGCCGGATTTAGAGTCTGTTTTGGCATTGGATTTGGAAATCCTGGAAAAATGTTTCCGGGAACTTCTGGAAACAGGCCAGGCCAAAATCCCGTGTTATGATTTTCCGAATTCCCGCCGCGCAGAGGAGTGGAGGGAAGTTCGTTGCTCTCAGGATGAGGTTTTGATTATTGAGGGGATTCACGCTTTAAATCCTGCTGTCCAGAAAGCGCTTGACCTCCGCAAGGTAGTTAAGGTTTATGTCAGCGCACGGACTAAGTTTTTAGATGGGGAAGAAAATGCCCTGATTCCCAAACAGCTTCGATTGATCCGCCGGATGGTCCGGGATTATAAATTCCGCAACACAACCCCTCAGGTTACCATTTCTTTGTGGGAAAATGTCTGTTCCGGGGAACGAAAATATATTAATCCGTACCGGGACGATGCAGATTACAAAATTGATTCTGCGATGGATTATGAACCGGGGGTATATCGAAACCTTTTGCAGCCATTTTTAGATGAAACGCTTCACAAGGACGCAATGAACGGACGGAGTTTCCAGGGAGTGGAAAAAGTTCCCCAGCAGGATGAGATACTTTCAGAACTCCTATACGATTTATCCCGATTCTCTCCTTTGCCGGAAAGTTTGATTCCATCAGATTCCGTTGTGAGGGAATTTATAGGATAAGGAATTGGAAATTTACAGATTGTTTATAGAAAATTGTAAGTTTATCAGTAAAGTTTCGGATAATCTGCTTGAATTTCGAGTGGAATAAAGGTATACTGATTTCATAATAAAATTATTTGTTGCACCGTGTAACAGATTGGAGGATAGGATTATGGATTTTACAGCCCTGAAAAAACGTATTATGGATACCGCCGAAAGTGCAGGAAAAAAAGCAGGGGACATGGTTGAACTTACCAAGATGAAAATGCAGGTTTCCCAATATAAAAGCGAACTCTCCAAAGCACATGAGAAATTGGGCGCAATGGTCTATAACATGATGAAAGAGGACGAGGAAGATACCAGCGCAATCAGTGTCTGCATTGATGAAATTGACTACATCCTGGATAAAATCCAGGAAGCAGAAGAAAAAGTGAAAGAACTGCGCAAAGTTACCTGCTGCCAGAGCTGCGGCGGGGAAATTTCGTCTGATGCGTGTTTCTGCCCTAAGTGCGGCGCAAAGATTGAACGCCCCGAACCTCCTGTGGAATCGGTTTCTGAAGATGTGGAGGTTTCTGTAGAGGAAAACGCGGAGAAAGCAGAACAGGAATGTGAAAAGGCTGTCGAACAAGTTGAAGCAGCTGAACAGGAATGTGAGAAGGCTGCTGAACAGGTTGAACAGGCTGAAGAGGAATTTGAAAAAGCTGCTGAACAGGCAGAGGATGCAGAAAAGAAGGAAGAACAGCTATAAAAGGGAACGCCGCACATTTGTGCGGCGTTTTTGGTTATATAGAAAAAGGCGGGGAATTACTAATGATGAATACATCCTTATCCCCCCTTTGATAAACCAGCATAACGAATTTCAATCAGACGGAATAGATCATGATACATTTCTCCGTTGTCTTCTAAATCAATCATAAGCCATCTCTGTCCATTCCCTTCTTTGGTTTGTGTATAAATCTCTTGCAGCTCAACTGTACAATTTGGCAAAATAGCTTCAACAGACGCTTTTTCAGTTTTGCTTACAACGACCATTACTGTAAAATAAGACTCTCTGGGATATATGGTACATAATGTCTTTCCTGATTTTTTAAATTTTATGTTCCAGCCTGGTTCCCAGCTACAGGAACTAAATTCTGTTTTTTCGCTGCACTTATACTTGTTTTTGACTTCTGCACAAAACTGATTGAAAACAGGGTTCCCAATATATGCCCCAAGTTCTTCCAAACTAGGGCAGTAACCCTTATTCTGTGGATCAATCATATGTGTATCTCCTTTACCATTTTATTTATGAACCTATTATAACATACGATAAGTTTAATGGAAAGCTCTGCGAAGGTTTGCCTAAATTGGGCAGTCATGTCTGCAAATTATATTTCGCTGGGTAAAAAAGCCCTTAAATTCTCAAAAAGGATACCAGGCTCTTGCAATTTTCTTCCAATCCCCCTATAATAGAAAGGCATACAAAAATACCAAAAACAAAAATCAGTCACTCACAGGAGGGCGTTATGTTAGAATTAGAAGAACTCCGTCTATTGCTCCTCGGATTGGAGGAAGAACTTACAAACCTGGCGGAAGCGCTGGGGATTGAAGGTTTAAAACGGCAGTTAGAGGAATTGGAAACACGGGTATCAGACCCTAATTTCTGGAATGATACAGAAAATTCCCAAAAGGTACTCCAGCAAACAGGACAGGTAAAGGGGAAATTGACTGCTTATCAGGACTTAATGAATCTATATGAAGATACCTTAACAATGACAGAGTTGGCAATAGAGGAAAAAGAAGTTTCTGAATACCCATCTTTAAAGGAAAGTTCTGATAAAATTTTGGAACTGTTGGAGGAACAAAAACTTTCAACGCTTCTGACAGGGGAATATGATGGAAAGAACGCCATACTTACTTTCCATGCAGGTGCAGGCGGAACCGAAGCACAGGATTGGGCGCAAATGCTGTATCGGATGTATAACCGCTGGGGTGAACGCCATGAGTTTAAATTAAAGCTTCTTGACCTTTTGGAAGGAGAGGAGGCAGGTATTAAAAGCGCCTCTATTTTGGTAGAAGGAACTAATGCCTATGGATATTTGAAGTCAGAAGCAGGGGTGCATCGTCTGGTTCGTATTTCGCCTTTTGACGCATCAGGGCGGAGGCATACCTCCTTTGCTTCCCTTGAGGTAATGCCGGAAATTGACAGCGACCTGGAAGTAAAGATTGACGATAAGGATTTACGGGTTGATACCTATCGTTCCAGCGGCGCAGGCGGCCAGCATATCAATAAAACGGAATCGGCTATCCGTATTACCCATATCCCGACGGGAATCGTTGTGGCATGCCAGAATGAACGCAGCCAAATCCAGAACCGCGAGGTTGCTATGCGTATGCTCCGCTCCAAATTGGTGGAAATTAAAGAACGGGAGCATTTGGAAAAGATAGAAGACATTAAAGGCGTCCAAAAGGAAATTGCCTGGGGTTCGCAAATCCGTTCCTACGTGTTTATGCCATATACGCTGGCAAAAGATCATCGGACAGGCTTTGAATCTGGAAATATCGGTGCTGTAATGGATGGGGAAATTGATGGATTTATTAACGCCTATTTGAAAGCGGCGAGCCTGGGAACTTTGAAGGATAGCGGAGAAGCTGCTGAATAAGCAAAAAACGAGACTGCTTAGAGGGAAGAACCTCTGGGCAGTCTTGTTTGTTAAATTTGCAGCTGCTCTGAAATAACATTGTCTAAAGGAAGAGGTTTTTCTGGAATCCATTCAGAAAAAGCGGCAGCACTTCCGCAGGCCACAGCCAGACGAAGGATTTCTTCCGGCTTCCCGTCCTTCAGGAAAGCCGCCAGACAACCTGCCAGCATACAATCTCCCGCTCCAACGGTATTGACAGTTTCCCTGTCAGAAGAAGCCTCTGCAAAAAAGATATTTTCCTTGTCCCAAAAGAGAATTGCCCCATCCCCGCCCATAGAAAGCAGAATGTGTTCTGCTCCAAAGGATTGGCTGTTCCCGTGCTGCCAAAATTGACGGACAGCATGGGAAATACTTATTTGGTCTGTATTGGAAATTCCTGTTAATTCCTTGAACTCTTTGAGGTTTGGCTTTGCCAGAAATGGGCCAATTTCCATCAGCTTACGCAGTGCAGGGCCGGAGCTGTCCACTGCCAGCTTTACACCTTTCTTTTTTAGCCCTTTGAGAAAGGCAAAAATTTCCTTCGAGGTTCCATCTTCCGGAAACCTGCCAGCGATAACAAGCAGGTCGCCTTTCTGTAAATATTCCAACTCCTGGGAAATTGATTCCATAACAGCAGGAGTTAGGGAAGGGCCTTTTGCATTTAATTCGGTAATTCCGTTTTCCTGAAGTTTTATGTTAATTCGGGTAAATCCACTGCCTTTTAAGGAAATCAGAGTGGGAATCAGCCCTTGTTGATAAAGCAGGTTCTTTAAAAGTTCTCCAGTCGCCCCAGCTTTGACCGCCATACATTTGCTGTCTATTCCAAGACGTTTCAGCATAATAGAGACATTAATTCCTTTCCCTCCCGGATAAATTTGTTCGCCGTCTGTCCGGTTGGTTTCCCCAGGGATTATTTTTGTACATTTCATGATATAGTCAACAGATGGGTTCAATGTTAGGGTTGCTATCATTTTAAAAGCTCCTTTTTTACTGATTCCGTTAAAAACCGGCTGCCAACTGACAGCCGGTTTTAAATGTACGATTGTCTGAATGTTTACAGAAGGTACTTTTTAAAATCCAGGTAAGCTTTATCCCATTCAGTGATATCCCCAGAAGGGGTAAATTCCTTCACAGGGAATGACTGAATAATCACTTTACGGGCTGCTTTCAGATTTTCCACATATCCTAAAGACATGAGCTGAACGGCAATATTTCCCATCGCAGTTGCTTCAATAGGCCCTGCAACTACCTTAGTATTACAGGCGTTAGCGCAAAGCTGGCAAAGGAACCCATCTTTTGTCCCACCGCCCACAACATTAATCTGGGCATAATCTTTCCCGGCGCTTTCCTTTAAAAATTCAAAAACATAACGGTATTTCATAGCAAGGCTTTCATAAATGCAGCGCATAATTTCCCCCACGGTTTCAGGAACGCGCTGGCCGGACTTGCTGCAAAATGCCTTGATATTATCTATGATATGACCCGGTTTCAGGAATTCTGGTGCATCGGGGTCTATAAAGCTCTGGAAGGATTTCACTTTCAGCGCTTCCTGCTCCAATTGGGCATAGGAATATTCCTGTCCCATCCGTCCAAGCTGGCGGCGTGTTTCCTGAATCAGCCATAGGCCCATGATATTTTTAAGATAACGGGTTGTGTAATCATAACCGCCTTCGTTTGTGATATTAAATTCTTTGGATTTTTGATCCATAATAGGCTGTTTCAATTCTGTGCCCATCAAAGACCATGTTCCACAGCTGATAAATACAAAATCATCCTCCAGCGATGGCACAGATACCACCGCCGATGCAGTATCGTGGGAAGCAGAAGCAATTACCTTTGCAGCAGGAACGCCAAGTTCTGAGACGATAGCATCGCTTAACTGCCCTAACTGTGTGCCAGGCTTTACAATTTCAGTCAGCATATTTGTAGGGATAGAAAGCTTTTTGAACAATTCATTGCACCAGCTGCGGTCTGCCCCTAATAGCTGGGAGGTGGATGCTATTGTATATTCAGTTGCCTTTACCCCTGTCAGGAAGTAATTGAACAGGTCTGGTATGAACAGCATTCGGTCTGTACGCTCTAATAAGTCTTTCCGGTTCCGAGCCAGGCTGAACAGCTGGAACAGAGTGTTAATCTGCATGATCTGAATTCCCGTCATACCATATAATTCATCCAGCGGAATCATTTCCGCCAGCTTTTCTACCATGCCGTCTGTTCTGCTGTCCCGATAATTGACAGGGTTTTCTAAAAGGCGGCCTTCACGGTCAAGAAGCCCAAAGTCTACTCCCCAGGTATCTATTCCTATGCTCTCAAAACCCCCTGCAAGGTTTGCCTTGACAATGCCCTGCTTGATTTCATGGAACAGCCGCAGAACGTCCCAATACAGGGTTCCGTTGACTAATACCGGATCGTTGGAAAAACGGTGAACCTCTGTCAGTTCGATTTTCACGCCGTCAAATTCACCTATAATCGCCCGCCCGCTGGATGCGCCGAAATCAAAAGCCAATACACGCTGCTTCATTTGCGATTCCTCCGTTTTTGTAATGTTGCGCCATACAGCGCACAGAATTAATATAATTATACCATAGAATGTATATAATAGCAATTTTATATAATAAAGATAACAAAAACCTGAGAAAATTTTATAACCTTATCTCATATTTGGCGCAGGTTTTATCAATTAAATAAGTAAGCCCTACAAAGGCAAAGCCAAAACTTTCATAAACTGCCCTGAGCTTGACCCGCTCGCTGCGGCAGTCCAGGCGCATATATTCTTTATGCCGCCGGAGCGCTTCCTGTTTGGCAAATTCCAGCATTTTGTGAGAGATACCCATACCGTTGAACCCTTTTCCCACAGAAACCTTATGGACAAACAGGGATTTGCCGTCTGTAATATGCGGCCAGAACAAAGCGTCTGAATCACAAAGGATAAAAGTCCCGGCAGCTTTGCCCTCCACTCTGCAAATATATGCCTGGCCGTCTGAAAATAAAGCCTCATCCGCCAAGTCTTCCTCTCCCCACAGGGGCATGTTCCGCGCGATTAATTCGTTGGCGACCTGACGGAGCATTTCCTTGAATTCCTCTTTTTGCGCCGGAGTTTTGACAATTTCAAACGTAATTATATCCTCCATTTAAACCATGCCTTCCATTTTTTCTCTTTCCCTGGAAATATATACAATATAACATACTAACCCATAAATTTCTATAGGGAATTTTCGGTTTTGGAATAAGCAGCCCGCAAACCAGAAACAGCAGGAAGCCTTATAAAAGGGGCTTCCTGCTGTTTGAAACAGTTCTGTTATTTTTATTTAACCGTGAAGGAATCAGCATTGGAGATAACCAGATCATAGCCGCGGTCGGTATAACATCTGATCCAGCCATTTTTCAGGAGGACTGCATAGCCAACTTTCTTATAAGAGTTTGCCGCTTGGTTCCAGGAATAAACATACATAGGCTTTCCGGTGTTGATACTCGCCAGTTTGTTAGGATTTATGTCAATGTAAACAGTCCCCCCGAAGGTTCCCTTTTGCGAGCAGGAAATAGCCGCAACAGGTTCATTAAAATACGTTTCAAATGTATTTTGTGCGGCTGGGGCGGAAGGTTTAACCCCAAGCTGGATATCAACCTTTTCGGTCAGCTTTGCAGGGTCAAAGGTTACAGAGTAGTTTGCCGCCTTGAAGGTAACAGGCGCGGTAATCCTGCCGATGATGCTTTTACTGAGCTTTGCGCTGTCGGCAATATATAGCTTTGCGGTTTGCCCGTCTTTAGCCTGCTTGATTACTTTGGTAAGGGCGGAAGCGGTTACTTCTATTGCACGCTGGGAGCTGGTTGTGCCGTCGCCGTAAACAGGGTTTTGGGGTTCCCTTGTGGATGGGGTTTCTTCGTCATCGTCGTCATCGCTGCTCGTTGTGGTGGAGGGTCTGAGGGGGCGGGAGGAACTGGATGGAGTGGACGAGCTAGAGGAACTAGACGAACTGGAAGAACCATTATAGTGGATCGTTGCTGTTTTAAGGGCTTCATTGGCTTGGCCGTCCCATTCAATCGTTATGCTGTTCCACTGTTCTTCTGTTCCAGAATAATATATATCTTTTAAAGCAGAACAGCCATAAAAGGCATATTCACCTATTTGAGTAATACTGGAAGGGATTGTAATACTTTCTAATGCGATACAATCACCAAAGGCTGCCCGTTCTATTGTTGTCATTCCTGCTGGAAGCGTAACGCTGGTTAAAGAAGCACATTCATAAAAAGCAAATTCTTTAATGCCTACAACTGAAACACCATTTATTTTGCTGGGGATTACAGCTTTTGTAGCGGATACTTCACACTCTACAATATAACCGGAATCCTTATCAAGGTAGATATTTCCATTGGTTACGGCAAATGATGCTACAGAAGATGTATTGATATCTCCGTCTTTACAATGGATGGTTGCGGATTTAATAACCTGATTTCCTTCCTCGTCAATCTCTATGCTGTTCCATTGGTCTTTTGTGCCGGAAAAATAGATGTCAGTTAGTGATTTACATCCAGAAAAGGCATCATGCTCTATTTCTGTTACACTTTCAGGAATTCTAATATTGTTTAAAGATATACAATCGAGAAATGTCGCATAGCGTATTGATTCTATGCCGTCAGGTATTGAAATAGTTTCTAAAGAGCTGCAGCTTGTGAAAGCAGAATGTCCAATTCCACTGAAAAGCCATGGCCCCGGCATAGAGTTTGGAAGGGAAACTTTTTTCAAAGAAATACAGCCGGAGAAAACATCCACCCCAATTTCTTTAATTGTATTAGGAAGTGTAACAGAAACTAAATTTGAACAATTCTGAAAAGCTCTATGTGCAAGGTATACAACTTTATTTTCCTTTATTCCTGTTATAGTTTCAGGAACTACAATATTGGTTACAGAAGTATCAAAATCGCCAATTGTGATATTTGCAAGCCCAGTATTTCCATCATGGAAAGGTATACCATAACGAGAATTAATTTTTCCAATAGTATATTCTGCGGTTGTTCCATAAATATCCAGTTCCAAAAAATCAACAGCTCCATATGGTGCAATTCCACTATTTCCTTCTGATTCTGTCTGAAAATGGTCGGATTCATCTACATTTTCTGATTTTTCGCTTTTGCTAGCCGTTCTGTCATTGGAATCATCAACTGAAATCTGTTCTTCTATAATGTTTTGTTCCCCCTCCGAATCGTCGGAATTTTCCTCTGCCATCGCTGGAACAGCCATTGAACTTGCTAAAACCGCTACTGCCAACATAATCCCCAAAATTTTCCTGGATTTTCGCATTTTGTCCACCTCATATTGTCGTTTTTTTGATACTTTGTTCTCCAAAAGTGTACTTTTTGAGACTATGTAAAAATATCTCAAATTGAGATTTTAAAGGATGGAAATTTTTAAAAAACAGCATTGCAATTCAATTTTTAATGTGGTAGTATAGAAAAAGTGGCAGTCTCAAAAAGTACACCTTTTGAGACTGCCACTACTTTTTCTCCCATAAATCCTTTATTTTACGGAAAAACGCCGCCCTGCCCACCCCGCATAACACAAGAACCTTTCCCACGGTGCAACAAATTCACTATCCTATCTGCCGCTTTATTTTATCAAATTTACATTAAATATTTTTCTTCACCTATTTTCAAACACGAACCAACATGGTATGATAATATTCAGTAAAAGCCCAGCAAGAAGAATGGAAGCAAATCAAATTCCAAAGAAAACCAAAACAAAATTGAAAAAAATTATAATGCGGCCTGCAACAAAACGAGTCTCACAAGCTACTTATTAAGTGAACCGGTTAAGCAGCCAACATCCAGAATGGTGGTGGACAGAAACGTTGGATATCGATATCGAATTAGTAAAAAGCGCAAAACAGGGTGACCAAAGAAGTTTCGCCCAGCTCTACGACGCACTTTCTTTATATATGTATAAATACGCCATGTATTCCCTCGGAAATCATTATGATGCAGAGGATGTGGTGTCTGAAACATTTATGGATGCGTTTCGGGGACTTCATACCCTGCGGGATGAAAATTCCTTTAAGCCTTGGATTATGAAAATTTTGAGCATCAAGATTAAAAGGAAGATAAAGGAGTATACAGAGCAAAGGGATACATTGGAACTGTCCGAAGAGATTGGGCTGGGGGAGGACCCCTCCCTTGACATGACGGAACACAGCGCCGCAATGGAGGCGCTCAAAACATTGAACCCGCAGGAGCGCCAAATAGTGGTGCTGTCAGCGATATATGGATATACTACAAAAGAGGTGGCTCAGATGCTGGGAAGTCCGCAAGGAACAATCAGCTCTAAGCTCCATCGGTCCCTTGCAAAATTACGTGCAGCTTTGCAGTAGGAGAAAGGAGTGATGATGATGAAACGGAAACCTGTCAAACTGACTGCAATGCAGGAAGATGAAGTGAAACAAAAATTGCAGCAGCTTTCCCAACAGGATGAAATACAACTGCCGGAATCCCTCCGCTCCTCCAATCTGCTGGCAAAGCTTCAGGACCAGCCTTCATTTGTAAGGATAGATACCGATCCAGCTCCCCGCCGAAGGTCAGTATATGTAATCACTACCTGTGCAGCGGCATTGCTGCTGGTAGTGGGATTAGCACGGATTATGCCGGGCCTTGGAGCAGGCAATAACTTTTCTATGGCACAGCAGGCAGGAATGTCCTCATCTATGGCCATGGCAGCGTCAAATGAAGGCGGGATCAGCGATTATCAGGAAATTATAACCGCCCTCCAGTATTTAACCAATGCTTCCAATGAAAGTGAACTAAGCCGGGAACAAAGGAATTTTCCATCTGTTGCCTCAGTGGGAAATGCCCCAGAGTCTTCTGCCGATTCCGCAGCACCAGCCGAAGGAGCCAGCATTAAAGGAAGTATGGGTGTAAACCCGGATACTGCCGGAGGCGTAGTGGATGATACATCCCCCGCTGTATCAAGCAGCACAGCAGCGGTTTCCAGCCAGGATATGGTTCAGCAACCGCTCCAAGCCCCAAGAGGGGAGATGAAAAAGGATTCATCTATGGTAACAAAAAATACTGCCTCTGGTGAAACGGCAGGCATCCCTGAAAGCGCTCCTGCGTTTGAGGAAGAAGACGATAACGAAGCATCTCCCTACGTTTTAGAGGAAGCGCCCTACATCTCCTATTCCGATCCGGTATCCGCAACCGGGGAATGGGCCTATTGGCTGGATGTTCAAAATAATACACTCCAACAGCTTAATTCCAAAACAATGGAGCAGTCAGCAAAGGCTTTGATTCCATCGTCAGCGGCTGTGGCATATATGGAAAGTTATGGGGATTTGGTTGCCTGTATTGACCCTTACCAGCTTTCCTATTATGATGAATCCAGCCTTGTGTCAGCGGAAAACCCTGGAATAACGGTTTATCTGTACCAGACACAGACAGGGGAGGAAACATCTTTACAGCTTGTAAATACTGTTTCTATGTCCGGCAGCTATGAAACCAGCTATCTCTCAAGCAGCGGACTTTTATACCTGGTTTCCAACCAGAGGGTTCATGCAGATGAGGAGACAATCGAGGATGTTTTGAGAGGCCTTGGTTCTGAAGAGCCTGAACTTAACAGCCGTCTGTCAAATGTTCTTCCCATTGTTTATAACAAAAATTTGGATGAAGCGCCTTCTCTTATGCCTCCAGCTCAGATTTCCCTGATTGGAACACCGGTTGATTTAAATTACCTCAATGTTATGGTGATAGATTTAGCAAACGGCGGAGCCTGTAGCTTCTGGGGATTTCTAGGCCGGAAGGGAAGCCTTGCCATCTGTGACAATACCATTTCTATGGTAGCGTCTGACGGGGAAGGCGGTTCCCAACTGGTATCCATTGACTTTTCCAATGATAGGGTTTCTTACCGTCTATCCCTGACGATTGCCCCTTTAGAGGAATTTCAAACAGAAATTGCCTCTTCTGCACCGTCAAGCGAAAATACGTATTACCCCCCCCCAGACTAAAAATCCTGGAACATGACACGGAAATTCAATTTTCAGAATCATTATAAAAAAGAAGCAGAAAACCTCCGGCGCGGGCACAAAGCCAAGACAGTCACAAACCAAACCCGTATCAAAAGCTTTGGCCGCTTTCTCGAAAGCGGCGGGGGATCTAGGGTTGAGCAGCGGAGCTGCTCAGAGCCACCGGTCGCGCCTGCAGGCGCGAAATTCCCCTTTGGAAAGAGTATTTTTCTTTCCTGCTTTCTTTTTGTGATAGAAAAAGAAAGCAGAAGCCCTCCTTTTTCTCCGCCTTCCCTGAAAAACCTTCAAAATTGATTTCCCTGGGAACATGAAAACTTGCTTGACAAGCCGGAAAAAATCGTGTATGATAAATTTAAATTCAATTTATCGCCGCAAATACGGGGAAAAGGAATAGTAGAAGATAATTTTCTGTGCCCAGAGAGCTGTTGTGTTGGTGCAAAACAGCGGCAGAAAATCTTTGAACTCGCCTTGAAGTAGCTGCCTGAATCACAGTAGGCGCAGACGGAGCCTGTCCGTTATCATGCAGGAGGATATAAGGTAAAATTTAAGAAAAAAGGTTTTACCCGTATCCGCAGAGGGTGTGCTGCCGTAAGGCTGTACAAAATTAGGGTGGTATCGCGTAGGATGATGTTATCGTCCTCCGTCTCTAAAAAGAGACGGAGGACTTTTTATTTTAATAAAATCCGCTGCCCCTGCCGCCTTCCCCATATCCAACCCAATCAAGTGAAGGAAAGGAACAGAATCGAAATGAAAAATGCTGAAAAATATACCATAGGTTATTATCCAGCCCCAACGGAATCTTTAAAGTGGGTACACAAGGATCACCTGACAAAACCTCCTATTTGGTGCAGTGTCGATCTGCGGGACGGAAATCAATCCTTAATTGTTCCCATGAGTTTGGAAGAAAAGGTGGAGTTTTTTAAATTCCTCTGTAAAATAGGATTTAAGGAAATCGAAGTGGGGTTTCCCGCAGCGTCCGAAACGGAATATGCATTCCTGCGTACTTTGATTGAGCAGAACCTTATCCCTGACGATGTTACTGTCCAGGTACTGACCCAATCCCGCGAACATATTATTAAAAAGACCTTTGAAGCTTTAGAGGGCGTAAAACAGGCTGTTGTACATCTATACAATTCTACATCTGTTGCACAGCGGGAACAGGTGTTTCGCAAAAGCAAAGACGAAATCATTGAGATTGCTGTCTCCGGCGCAAAGCTTCTTTTGGAATATGCTGCCAAAACCAAAGGGAATTTTTCCTTTGAATACTCTCCCGAAAGTTTTACTGGAACAGAAATGGAATTTGCCAGGGATATCTGCAACGCAGTCATTGATATTTGGAAACCCACGCCGGAAAATAAGGTGATTATTAACCTGCCGGCTACAGTGTCCATGTCCATGCCCCATGTATATGCCAGCCAGATTGAATGGATGTGCAGCAATCTGAAAAACCGGGAAAGCCTGATTGTATCCCTCCATCCCCACAATGACCGCGGCTGTGCAGTAGCCGATTCAGAACTTGGACTTTTAGCAGGGGCTGACCGTATCGAAGGTACTTTATTCGGGAACGGGGAAAGAACTGGAAACGTGGACATTGTAACCCTGGCACTGAACCTGTATTCCCATGGGGTTGACCCCAAGTTAAACTTTGAAAATATGCCGGAAGTAACTGCCCTTTATGAAAAAGTGACCCGAATGCATGTTTACGAAAGGCAGCCATACAGCGGGGCACTGGTATTTGCCGCATTTTCCGGATCCCATCAGGATGCGATTGCCAAAGGAATGAAGCGAAGGGAAGACGGTCACAGAAAATATTGGACAGTTCCATATCTGCCCATTGACCCAAAAGACGTTGGCCGCGAATACGAAGCTGATGTTATCCGTATTAACTCCCAATCGGGGAAGGGTGGGATTGGCTATCTGCTGCAGCAAAAATACGGCTTTGAGCTTCCACCGAAAATGCGGGAAGAATTCGGATATATGGTTAAAAGTGTTTCCGACCATGCCCATAAAGAATTGCAGGCGCAGGAAGTATACGATATATTCCACAAAAATTATATTAACCTGACGGATAATCTGGAAGTAACGGAATGCCGCTTTAGACAGACAAATGGGATTCATGCATCTGTTACACTGAAACAGAAGGGAAGTGAACCCTGTGTCGCTGAAGGTGATGGAAATGGGCGTCTGGACGCAGTAGCAAATGCAATCCGCAGCAATGCAAATATTTCCTTTACCCTTGTCACCTATACGGAACATGCTTTGGAAAGCAAATCAACTTCTCAGGCCGTTTCCTATGTGGGTGTTGCCGATGCAAATGGGCATACCTATTGGGGAGCAGGAATTCACAGTGATATTATTATGTCCTCGGTTTATGCTTTGGTCAGCTCAGTAAATCGTATGCTGAATACAAAATAATAACGTAACGGTTGTTCAGCCGGAATGCCCGTCCATCATTTTAACGATGCGTGTGAAAGATGGATGGGCATTTTTTATAGAGTCCACATTGAAAAGAAATGCGAATTATGATAAGATGGAAAAAAGAAAAATAATTTTTTCAGCAAACATGAAACAGTTTCCGAATTCAGAAAGGACAAAACAAAATGGAACAACAGAACTCTTTACACAAATGGGGGGATATGGGAAACGGTCTCTACCGAAACCCTGTCCTGAACGCCGATTATTCCGACCCGGATGTCGTCCGTGTTGGCAGGGATTTTTATATGGTGTGCTCCGAATTCCATTATATGGGGATTCCTGTCCTCCACTCCCAGGATTTGGTCAACTGGAAAGTGATTGGCAAGGCGTATGACCGTTTGGAGATCGCCCCCCAGTACAGCCAGATGGAAGCATATGGCCGCGGGAGCTGGGCTCCATCCATTACCTATCACGATGGATGGTTTTACTTATATTTCTGCACTCCCTCGGAAGGTCTTTTTATGACGAAAACACAAAATCCAGCCGGACCATGGGAACCGCTGCACTGTGTTTATGCAACAGAAGGTTGGGAAGACCCCTGCCCCTTCTGGGATGATGACGGCAGTGCTTATTTAGGGCACAGCGTCCTAGGGGCAGGGCCAATTATTGTCCATCGAATGTCACCGGATGGGAAAAGCCTTTTGGACAACGGAAAGGTTGTCTATGTTGGAAAAACTGCGGAGGGAACAAAATTCTATAAGAGCCATGGCTATTATATGCTGGTTATCCCAGAGGGAGGCGTTGGAAAGGGCTGGCAGACGGTTCTTCGTTCTAAGGAAAGTGTTTATGGTCCATTTGAAAGAAAAGTTGTATTGGAAACTGGCAAAACCAACGTCAACGGCCCCCATCAGGGTTCTTTGATTGAACTGGACAATGGGGAAAGCTGGTTTATCCATTTTCAGGATACGGGAGCTCTGGGGCGCGTTTGTCATCTCCAGCCGGTTTCCTGGAAGGACGGGTGGCCGGTTATGGGCGCTCACGGAGAACCTGTTTCTGTTTTTCAAAAACCAAATACAGGAATAAACTGCCCTCCTTCCCGCCCTCAAACTTCCGATTCGTTTGAAGGTTCCTCCTTGGGGCTTCAATGGGCCTTTAACCACAATCCCGTTGACGAAAAAGTTTCCCTTACAGAACAGCCAGGGGCTTTGCGGATGTATTCTATGGAAGCTGACTGTCTGCTCAATGCCCGAAATACCATTACTCAAAAGTTGATGGGCCGCAAAGGGCAGATTACGGTTCGCATTTCTGCTGCTGGAATGGCAGATGGCCAAAGGGCAGGGCTGGCTATTCTCGGAGGCAGAGCTGAAAACTGGATTGAAGTTCAAAAACAGAATGAGAAACTGTTTATAGAGACTGTTGCTGGAGGGATTGCTGCCCATGGCGCTGAAATAGGGAATTCCTTATGGTTCCGCTGTGACGTTAATCTGGACAGTGTTACCTATTTCTCTTTCTCGACAGACGGAAAAGGATTTATGCCTTTGGGCGGCCCGTGTGAGATGATTAACGGATTCTGGAAAGGCGCACGTCCGGCTTTATATACTTTCCATACTTCTTCCGCTAACGCTGGAGGCTATGTTGACTGGTACGATTTTACTTACGAGATGCTGAACTAAAAAAGAGCCTGTTCTGCCAACGCGGAACAGGCTTCTTATACTGATCGTTTATTCTGTTTAGACTGTTTCCACAGGCCAAAGGTTTTTCGTATCTGCTGGAAGCAGGACGATTTCTTTTCTTTCCAGACGCTTTAAAGCTTCAAACAGAAATGTTTGGGCAAGGCTTGGCGTGAGAACCTGCTTTTTTGCTTCCTCTAAGGAAAACCACTGGGCCTTGTCAACCTCGGAAGTTATTCCGTTTAAATCCTCGCTGTCCACTATAGTAAGATAATGGAGCATTAATGTATTGGTAGGAGAAAAATAAGTGCTTCTTACAAAGGCCATTTCTGTAACCTTCAAACCCATTTCCTCCTGGACTTCCCGAACTACAGCATGTTCTGCATTTTCACCCTTGGAGACATATCCTGCAACCAACACATTTCGAGGTTTCCCATACTGCTGAATTAACAGGGCTTTTGTACGATCTGGAGACAGCAGGGTTGTACTCATCGCTGTACTGAAAATGGGAAAACGGTATTTCTCGCATTTCGGGCAATAAGGGACGATACCCTCTCCGTCCAGCTCTCTTGGAACAAGCTTTGTTCCACATTCATAACAATGCGTCAATTTGGTTCCCTCTCTTTCTTAAAAGTATCTGTTGTGCCTAGTACTCCGATTCCTAACCGGATGGAGTACTAGGGGCAGGAATCAATACCTGCTCTGATCCTCTTAATCTATTTTAGATGGTATTCGTCTTTGCTTATGTCCATAAACCAGCTTTTTAAATTTGAACAGGCAGGTGGAATATAAATGGCAATTCCTTCAACCAAAGACAAAAGCAGCTTTCTGGAAGGTTCCATTCCCCGCAATATTCTTCGCTTAGCTTTTCCCATGATAATTGCCCAGCTTATCCATGTAATGTACAATGTCATAGACCGCATGTACATTGGACATATTCCTGGCGCAGCCGCCAACGCCCTGACAGGGGTTGGACTGACATTTCCGATTATCTGTATTGTTACGGCCTTTACCAATCTATTTGGAAGCGGCGGAGCACCATTGTTTTCAATTTCCTGGGGAAAGGGCGACAATAAACGTGCAGAACAAATCATGGGAAATTCTTTTTCCCTGCTTCTTGTTACTGCTGTTATTCTGACTATGGTTATTCTAATCTTCAAGAGACCTTTGCTCTACCTTTTTGGCGCCAGTGACATAACCTTCCCATATGCCGACGAATATATTTCAATCTATATCTGCGGCAGTATTTTTGCAATGTCCAGTTTGGGAATGAACAGCTTCATCAATGCACAGGGCTTTGGAAGAATCGGTATGCTGACGATTTTATTAGGTGCGGTTGTCAATATTGTTTTAGATCCTATCTTTATTTTTATCTTTCACTGGGGCGTAAAAGGTGCAGCGCTGGCAACAGTCATCTCTCAGTGCATTTCTTCTATATGGGCGGTTTCATTTTTGTGTGGAAAACAGGCAAAACTAAAACTTTGCACTTCCTCTATGAAGATACAGCCGGCTTTAACACGGGAAATCGCAGCGCTGGGTTCTTCCGGGTTTTTTATGGCTATCACAAACAGCGGGGTTCAGGTGGTATGCAATGCAACTTTGCAAAGGTTCGGAGGGGATTTGTATGTTGGGGTTATGACAATCATTAATTCCATTCGGGAGATTGCCTCTGTCCCCGTCAGCGGGCTGACAAGCGCCGCCCAGCCAGTTATGGGGTATAACTATGGAGCGGGGAAATACCGCCGCGTTCAAACTGGGATCCGCTTTATGTCTGCTGCTGCTTTTTTGATTTTAACTGCTGTCTGGCTTTGTTTGCTGCTGTTCCCGGAATGGTTTATTCATTTGTTTAACAGCGATCCAGATTTGGTGCAGGCTTGTATTCCCTCAATGCACATTTATTTCTTTGGCTTTTTTATGATGGCTGGTCAAACGGCGGGCCAATCTTCTGCAGTTGCGCTGGGGAGGTCAAAACAGGCGGTTTTCTTTTCGCTTTTGAGAAAGGCTTTTATTGTGATGCCTTTGACGTTGATTCTTCCAAGAATGTTTGGATTGGGTGTAACAGGGGTGTTTATAGCAGAACCGATTTCTAATTTTATCGGCGGCGGTGCGTGCTATGTCACAATGCTTCTAACGATTTGGAAAGAGTTGAAACAAAAATCGGCACAGGAAATAAAAGCTTCGTAATCAACCGAAATCGCCTATAAAGAGTCAAATTTCCCGTTGAGGAAATTGTCCCGAAATGGAACATCCTGGATTTCAAAGCATTTGCCGTCTAAATATTGCAAACATCCCGCATCGGAATCACCGGAAAAATCAAATTGCAGTTTGTAAGCGCATAGTGCCTGATGGGAAAAACCAGAACCTTGGCTGTCCTTTTGAAAACCATACTTACCATCACCCAGCAAAGGATGTCCAATATGGGAAAAATGGGCGCGGATTTGGTGGGTTCTGCCGGTAAGCAGTTCCACTTCCACTAAAGAAAACCTTCCCCGAACCTGTAACACGCGGTATTTGGTCAAAATTGTCTTGCACCCAGAGCGCTGCTGGTCAAATACCTGTACCTGATTGGATGAGCTGTCCTTTCGGAGAAATGCAGATAAAGTGTCCTGCTTTTTAGGCAGCCTGCCATGAACAATGCAAAGGTAAAATTTATGAACCTTTCGATCTTTTATTTTTTGATTTAAAATACGTAAAGCTTCGGCATTTTTGGCGGCGATAACAATCCCCTGTGTGTTGCGGTCAATGCGGTTGCACAATGCAGGGGCAAAACTGTTTTCGGACTCAGGCAAATATTCCCCCTTGTTGAAAAGATAATGCTGAACACGGTTTATCAGGGTATCAGCGGAGTTGGAACTGTCCTCATGAACAACTAATCCAACAGGCTTATTCAAAAGAAGAATGTTATTGTCCTCATAGAGAATATTAAGGGTGTCAGAGGCCGCAAGGAAAGCGCGGCAGTCGTCAGCGTCCAAAAAGAACTCGTCAGCAATAAAAAGCTGGATTTTGTCGCCAACTTGCAGGCGGGAGGAATTTTCACACCGTTTGCCGTTGCATTTAATCCGCTTTGTGCGCAGATATTTATAAATTAGGGATTGGGGGAGGGATGGGACAGCTTTTAATAAAAACTTGTCCATCCTTTGGCCGCTGTCGTTAGGCCCAATTGTAATTTCACGCATAGCACACTTCCTGATTTATGTTTATTAAAATAGGGAGCTGGGTCAATACCAATCATATTATACAGGCTGGTACTGGAAAAAAGCAATAGAAAATCAAGAAATTGTGTTTAAAGATAAGAAGCATAAAAAGTTTTCCAGCCGCAACATTTTAATGGGTTTACAATCCTCAAAAACAAACGGGGAGGGACAAAACAATGGCTTTCAGACCTTATAGTTTTTGAAGGGGGGGGTCAGATCACGGAAATCAATTTTCAGAAACATTGCAAAAAAGAAGAAAAAGACCTTCGGCGCGAGCACAAAGCTAAAACAGTCACAAACCAAACCTGTATCAAAAGCTTTGGCCGCTTTCTCGAAAGTGGCAGGTCCAGGGCGGCGCCCTGGTCGCGTCCGCAGACGCGAAACCCCTTTTGCAAAGAGCTTTTTTCTTTCCTTCTTTCTTTTTTGCGATAGAAAAAGAAAGAAGAACCTCTCCTTTTTCTCCACCTTCCCTGAC
>CAJUSD010000032.1 GCA_910589145.1 uncultured Oscillospiraceae bacterium | reverse complement strand
CGGTGGTCCTGCCGGAGACGGGCCGGGTGCCGGAGGCGGTGTGATTTTCGTCCTCAGCCATGCGGACCAGAATCGTATAATTTTTATCCGCCTCCAGCCCACTGAAGGTGTTGCCACTCTGCCAAGTGGTCCCACCATCAATGCTGTACTCCGCGCCAGGAATGGCGGAGACAGTCAGGGAATGAGAAGAACTGCTTTCCAGGACAGCCATGGGGTGTCCTGCCCCGCCTTGCGGATGGTCAGGGTGGCGGAGTAGCCGCCGGGGTCCAGGGTGTGATTGGCGTCCGGGGAGAAGATGGCGGTCACATGGTAAACTCCGGCGTTGGTGGGAGCGGTGGTACTCTCCACACCGTCCGCGCGGGTGGTTGTTAATTAGTATAGTCCTTTCGTTCACTCTGCCGAAAGACTGGTAAAGCATAATACTATATTGTTATCTTTATCTATCTTTATGCTTGTTATGATGCTCCTCCATAAGGATCGCCTCTCTTCTCGCTCCATCGTTTTATACATCCCTTTGAATTCGTTCCCCTTAAATCCCTCTAATGCCTTATAGTCAGGCGTGGGAACTGGAGCGGCTTCCGTTTCTGCTAGCTGCTCTATGTATGTTTCATAATCTTTCTTGTATTCTTCCATCGTTATCAATTCGTTGATATACAGCTCCTTTAGTTTCTCCATCTTTCGCTTTATCTTCCCTTTGTCTGTTTTGGGCTTCAGCTTCTGCGCCGCCTTTACTTCATAATCTACTATATAACTATTGATCTCTTCTTCTATGTGGTTTAACAGGTATTCTTCTATTTCTCTTTCATTGATGCACCGCTTGTGTTCACATAGCTTTAAATTCGCTGAATAGTTGCACCTGTACAGGTAATATTCACGGCTCCCTCTGCGTCCCAGATGCCCTACCATTTTTCGCCCGCACTCGGCACAGATTAACAGCGATGAAAATATATAGGTTCGGTTGGCCCCTGTCTTCCGTACATTCCCCGTTTGTGCCCTCTCTTTTACTCGGTCGAATATCTGCGGCTCTATTAATGCTTCGCAATAACCGGATATCCAACGGTATTCCCCTTTATACATCGTGTTGCGCAGCATCCGCTGTAATGTAGTCATTGTTATGGATAACCCGTATTTTTCCAGGATGTAACGCCTGGTCGCTGTCTTATTATTATGAAGGTCGTAATATGCGAAAATATCCTGTGCGATTTTTACCGTCCCTTCATCTGCTACCAGGTGCTTATCCTCTATCTTGAATCCCAATGGAACCGCCCCTGTTATCGCTTCCCCGCGGGATATTTTGTTCTCAAATACAAATTTGATTCTGTCGCTGTCCCGGTCGCTTTCATCCTGCGCTACTGACAGACGGATATTGATGTACAGCCGCCCGTTGGTTGTGCTGGTGTCATAATGTTCCTCTGTTGTCTTCCAGTTGACATGATGTGCCTCCAGAACTTCCTGGATTTTATAGTAGTCCGCTATGTTCCTGAACCACCGGTCCAGCTTGATGAACAATATCACATCCAGTTTATTACACTCTACATCTTCCATCATGCGCATGAATTCCTTGCGCTTGGTGTAACGTTTGCGCGCACTTTTGCCTTCGTCTACATAATAATCCACAATAAATAAATCGTGTTCCTTTGCGTACCGCGTCAGGGCTTCCCGCTGCGCTTCCAGCGAATAACCGTGCATCGCCTGTTCCTCTGTGCTGACCCGGATGTATAATGCTGCCCTTTCCATGAAAAAATCACCTGGCTTTCAAAAAATGAGTGCATTTTCCTAAGCCATGTGATATAATGGTTTTGTGAAGTTGCATCATATCACATGGCTTTATGTTCCTGTGGTTGATGTCCCTGAATCCGCCCCCTGCGCCAACAGGGGACGGATTTTTTTGTCAGACTAAACCGCCAAAAATATCATCCAGATAAATGTCAAAGTCGTCATATAGACTGCATTTAAAATGGGTCTCAACTGCCTTACGGTCTGCTTCGTTCATTTTTTCCAGCATCCAGTCAGAATAAACTGGATAAATTTTATGAAGCACAAATTCATTTCTGACATTATAGTAAACTTCAACAAACCTTTCAGAAGGACTGACAATCCAATACTCCTGAACCCCACACATGGCATAGATGTCTTTTTTATGTGTTTTATCATTCCATGCTGTACTGGGGGAAAGAATCTCAACCACCAGATCAGGGGCGCCGTGAACCCCGTCTGTTTTAATTTTGTCAGGATCGCAGACTACCATCATGTCAGGAATAAAATGATCTTCCTCCGTTAAATACACCAGGGCGCCATCCATAATAGGAATACATTTTTTCCCTTTCAAATAATTCTTGAAAATATGAAATATATTTCCAGCAATTAAAACATGGTTGACCGATGCAGGGGACATGGCTACTACTTTGCCGTCAATCAGTTCCTCTTTCCAGTCTATTCTGTATGCCTCTGACATTTTTCCTTCCTCCTTTTCCGCCGTCCGTTTGGGCGGCTTATTCTCTTTTATCAAAACAGATTGCGGAATATGGCTTCAAGCGGAATTGAAAAATCATCATAAAGCGAAACTGGCACTTCGCTTTTATAGCGCTGCCGTTCATCGGCGGAAAGCTCCACATAATCAGGGAAAATCCGGTATACATCATCCAGTACAAATTTTTTGTCTTTTAACAGGTAGACTTCAACCGCTTGGGTTTCAGGCTCCACAAGCCAATATTCCCGCACGCCGCTTTTTTCGTACAAGTCTTTTTTATAGCCCCTGTCCCGTTTTTCTGTTCCAGGGGACAATACTTCTACAATTAGATCCGGCACGCCGAAGACGCCTTTGCGCTTGATTATCTCTTTCTTACAGATAATCATAACGTCAGGTATAACACGATCCTTTTCGGTCAAATAAACGTCTGTGCCGTCTGCAAAGGGTTCACAGGTTTTTCCATATAGGTATCCCATAAAAGCAAAGAAGATATTTCCAATTACCCGGTTATGGTTTACCGCAGGACGCGGGGACATTAAAACAACCTTGCCGTTTAGCATTTCGTCCCGCAATTCCTCTTGATACGCCAAATTGTCAGCCATATTTTTTAAACCTCCATTCTTTAATCGGGCCGCCTAAGTGGGCGGCTTATTTTTTGCTGCTTTTTATCCGTTCCATATCTTTAAACCGCGTCTTGCCCGTTCGCAGAGGAGACTTGTTTGGCCTGTTCTTGCTCTAAATCATATTGTTCCTCTGCCCTAGCTTCTTGCTGAAACAGATAAATTGTGTAGAATTTCATTCCCAATTGTAAAACCAAGGTGACACTTCATCCCATGTATAACCAACTGATTCCAAAAATGAAACTAAACTTTTTTTAAATGCGTCTCTATATTCGGAAATCTGTTGAGCATCTTTTTGGCTATCATATTTACTAATATCATCTTTTCCATTAAGCCCATCCATTACATGCTTAGGAACTTCTATCATACTGGTGATATACGCGGCTGTATAGTAGTTGAAATCCGCAAACTTATCAATTTCTTCTATTTCGCTAGAATCAAGACCGTGGAAAAATGTGAGAGCTTCATTGAGATCAGTAAATAATTCCTCAGATAACGTGTAGATATCTTTGCCAGCGGAAGCATTGAATGAAAATGAGTTGATATAATTAGAATATGACAGTTCTGATGAGGATATGGCATCATATGTGTCTGTACAGAACATTAGAGCCATTTCCTTAATATCTGTTTCAGAATTAGTGGGTGAAACTTCATCTATATCTGACATATTGCTACTGCTTGAGGACAAAGCGGAAACATTTGAATCTTTAACACTATCTATGTCATTATATTTAGATGAAGCAAGGTCAGAATTTACAGGGGCTATTTTAGAATTGGCAGATGCAGTTTCTTCCATAGAGGAAGAGTTTGAAGCCTTGGAGCTAGAAACCTGCCCACTATTGGACGAAGTAAGATTAGTATTTATAGTGGATACAGGAGTGGATTGCTGATCAATATGGGTACAGGCTGAAAGAGTAAATACAAGTAGGAACAAAATAATTGCTTTTTTCATAGTAAACCTCCAGCATTTTTATCTTGGGTATGCGCCATGCCATAGAGTCAACCCACGTCTTGCCCGTTCGCAGAGGAGACTTGTGACGCCTGTTTCTTCTCGGAAAGAAGTTGTTCATAATAGCGGTCCGCTTCCGCCCTAGCTTCTTGTTCTATGGTCATGTGCTGGCTCGCCTCATCAGCATCAAAAAGGTGTTGGGCAAGTTTGCGGACATACTGCTTAACGGCTTCACGTTCTTCCGGCTTCAGTTTGATAAACTCCAAGATAATTTGCCGATCCAGATCATCAAGACCATATTGAGCAATGAGTTCATCAATACTTTCTTCCATTGAAGGTATAAACATTTTCCCTGTTTCAGTTCGGAGCCATTCTTCAGAAACACCAAATTCCCGGCAAATAGAAATTATTGTTTGCTCTGATGTGTTACGTCCCGTTTCTACTTGTGCAATGCTATTACGTTTCATACCTAAACGATTAGCAAATTCCTGTTGCGTAAGGTCTAAAGCCTTGCGCACTTTTTTTATTCGTTCGCCCAAAGTCAATGGGTTTACCCCCTTTCGTTGTTACTATTTTATCATTAAAAAGTCCTTTTGTCAACAAATATTCTCAAAAACAACAAAAAATAGCTTGACAAAAGTCTTCAAAAGACTTATAATAGTCTTGTAAACAACAATAAAAACACTTTGAAAACCAAACATTAAAAGAAAGTGAGGAAAAATTTATGAACGAACAAGAAAAACGTGATTCCCAAGATCTGACCGCTGTGCTGAAAGACCTTTCCAAAGAGGATCGGATTCACGTGGAAAATGTCCCTGCCCTCCTTTCTATCCTGGTGTTAGAAGCCCGGCATAACCTCTGACCTCTGATACCAGTATAGCAGAGGGATGGGGGAAGGGAAAGAGGCGAAATGACTATGGAAGCCCGCGAACACCTGGACAGGGCGGAACAGGTGCAGAAGGAGAAAAACCCGGCGTGATGTAAAGCGGGCAGGGAAAGGGGGTGGGAAGATGGACGAGATGGAACTGACCGGAAAAGGAAATGACATCCTCGACAATGCCGAAGATGTCATTATGCAGGGGGTTTGTGAGCTGCTGGAAACGACTAAAAAGATGGACGCAGAGGATTGCAGGAATCTCCAAACGCTGGTGTGCACGGCGGGGAGAATCCAGGCGATCCGACGCGGGAACTTCCACAGCAACTACCCGGAGTGAGCGGGAATCTGCGTTAATCGCCTTTAACGTAAATCCATTCGCTCAAATCGTGCGGGCCAACAACGCAGGAGCTATCCCACTCGGTGCATCCGGTAGCATGGCAGTACACATCATCGGCTAAAGCGCGGGGGTTTCGGTGGCCCGTCCAGTCGGTTGGGTCATCGCCAAACAGGAAGCCGTATCCATATGACGTTTTGACAATTTTCAGGACACCAATGGGGGTGCGGTAATACCACATAAAATCACCTCCTTCCGTTGGAAAGTGTCTCTGTCCTCCTTTCTGTACTGGTATTAGAAGCCCTGCACGACCTTTGATACCAGTATAGCAGGGGGAGGGAGTATTGGAAAGAGGCGGAACAGGAGCAGCAGGAGAAACATTTGGCGTGAGAAAGGGGCAAATATATAGTAACAGGGGGTGGGAAAATTGACAGGGCCAACAAAACGTTACATTGAACACAGCTACTTTTCCAAAAGCGCGCTGGGTTCAAAGTACAAAATACAAAATGATAACAGCAGCGCAGGCGGGCGTGTTGCATACACGTTAAACATTGATGCCGTTGCCATGAGCGATGAACAGCTTGGCAGGCTGCTGGAAATCCTGGATCGCGCTGTGGAAGAGGCCGATTCCGTGATGGGCTGGTAACTTGACTGACATTTCATAAAAAAGCTCCCTTGTTCTCTCACAAAGAACAAGGGAGCTGGGGGCGGGGACAGGAAAAAAGCTGAAAAAGATTAATGCGGTTTTTATATAAAAAGGTGTGGGAAAAATGAAATATGCCGAAATGCCTGAATTGGATGATAAATTGATGGAGCTGTTTGCCACGGAGGACAAGGAAAAAGTATGTCAAATACTTGAAGCGCTGAAAGGGCTGAGCATTGTCCAGGCTGAAGATTTGCTCAAGGAATGTGGGGAGTTTCTCCGTCTTTTGGTTATCCAGTAAAATATTCGATGTCATTAAGACGGGTAAGGCGGTAAGAAATTTATGAAGCGGATTCAAGAGGAAGAGAATATTCAGTTGAGATTTAAAAGTTTAGAGCGGAGCTGCCGTATCTTGGGAATCTGCAATATCCTGTTGGTTGTTGGCGGGATCAGGCTTGTTTTTTGCTTGCAAAATATTTATGAAATTCTCACAACGATTATGGACGCTCTTATAATCGTTATGAAAGCGGTGGAGCAGATTTATAAAGTGATTTAGTTGCTCCACCCGGCAGCCTTTATTTAGAAAAAGGGGGTTTTACAGGTATGCTTACCGGGAAAACTGTGGGCAAGCTGGATGTTCAGAGGTTTTTTGAAACCATTGGGAAAATCCAGGGCGAAAAGTCTAATGCCGTCGTTACTGTGAAATCTATTAGGCGCAAGGGGGAACTACATAAAAACCAAACTGATATGGGGAAAGCTGGGGCGGCAGGATGAACATGGGAGCTTGGACGGCCTGGGTTTTGAAAAACAGCGTGGTTGTAATTTGCTTTACGGTGCTTGCCATTTATTTCGGGAAGTGGTGGATTATCCTGTTTTCATGCCTTTTCCATTCCAGTTTGGAGGTGGCAAAAGAACCAAAACAGGATAATGGCTCAGATGAAAAATTCAATGGAGGCTGATTTGAAATGTTTGGAAGAAAAAACGTTAGGATAAACCAGGTCAGCAGCGGCGGGGACTATTCACGCCAAACACAGATCGGGACAGAAGTCTTTTGGATGCCCTGCCGGAACGCCTTTTTAATATGAAAACCAGTTTCGTGCAGGCCGGGTTTACAGAGGAACAGGCGTTTTTGCTTATCAGGGATGTGGTGAGATGCACGATTAAAAGTGAATGATAATGAAAGCCATGGAAGTGTGTGTCTGTTTGATTATTATAAAATAAGCCCTTCTGCATGGGAATTTGAGAAATGTCTGGATAAAGAGGACAAATTAAATGATAGGGGGATGAATCGTTTATGACCGTTAATATTAAAGCAGGTTCAATCCTAGATTCTCCATCAATGGAATATATTGGACTTTCAGGCAGAATTCCAGTTGTACAGATTCCAAACTTTTCTGAATTAAATATTGGTTTAACTTTAAGTGAATTTTGTGGTTTGATGGAATCTGTGCAAAAATGCAATCCCAGGGATGCAATAATTGAGAAAGGATTAATCATTTTTCCAAATACTTTACTAAGGATTTCTCTATCACCCCCTTCAAAATACAGAAAATGAAATATTGGGAGGTAATCAGAATAGGAACTGATGCAGAAATGCGTAAAAACCTACGCCAGGCCCGGAAAGAAAAGGGCTTGACTCAACAGAAAATGGCGGATTTGCTGGGAATCAGTTTGCGATATTATCAGCAAATTGAAGCTGGTGACAGAACCGGAGATTTTGTCATATGGGACATGCTGGAAGATATTACTGGAATCCATCAAAGGATTTTAAGAGAGATAAGTCACGGCAAAGTAAATAATCTGTAGGAACTTCTAATACATCGGCCAATTTAACCAGCATATCTAATGGCGGCTCTCTGGTTCCTTGTTCGTAACATTGATAGCTCCTAAGCGCTAACCCTATTGCATCAGATATTTTTTGTTGTGTTAAATGGCGGGCCATCCGAACTTCACGTAATCTTGTATTAAACATATATTTTCCTCCAATGCTCTTGACTACGTTCTAATTGTACGTTATAATAGCATTGCAAGAAACGTACAATTAGCACGTCGTACAAAAAGAACGTAACAGGAGGAAAAACAAATGCTGTCAAACGAGGTAATCAAAATGGAGCAGGAGTGCGAACGCCTGAAACTGGAAAATGAGGAACTGAGAAGGATTTTGGGCAGGGAACCAGAAAAACCGATGGACTGCCAGTCCTGCGCGTTCTTTATCCAGCATTATGTGTACTACAGTGCCAGTATTGGGGGAGGGGATTATACTAAGCTTAATTTTGGCCACTGCACGCAGGGAATGAAGATAAAGCACAAGGCCGCTAAGGATAAGACGTGCCAGTTCTTTGTACTGGGAAAGGAATTTATTTGAAATGACAAATGAAGAAATAAAAACTGCTTTTATAGAACAGTGCCCGGTTGTTTTGGATCATCCCAGCCCAAGCGCTTTAACCAGCATTACATATCCTCGTATTTCAGCGGTGATCTACCGGATGAAACCAGACGGTTCAGGGCTTTGGCTCCAGGTGGAGCTGGCAGACAAAAACCGTAATTCGGTGACAGTCGTTAGTGCCGACAGAATTAGGAGGGACAAGCTGTGAATTTACGGGAAATGGAAATCCAGGAGGCCGCGGAAGCGGTTATAAATGCCCTGGGGGATTTCCAGTCGACCATTTGGTGCGAAGTATTGGCCAGGGTTGTGATAACCGTTTTTTCAACCCGGATTGAGGGTGAAAAACAGGAAAGGAATTTTGGAGCCATCCGGGAAGGATAGACCCCAAAACTGCATAGAAAACCGCCCCCTGTTTGCCGTCTGAAAACAAACACGGGGCGGGATTCCGCTGGCTTCCACATCATCATTTTGTAACGACGTGAAAACACTGCTATCAACCTTGATAACAGTATATCACCTGCCAGCGGAATTGTCAAGGAACCGCCGCTTGTTTATGCGGCATTTCGGGCTTGTAATGGGTATTAAGATTACAGCGAAACCCAGAGGTTTTTGCGGAGGTGGTAAAATCGTGAGGTGCTTTGTCAGGGAGAAAAAGATTTACTGCGGGAGCCGTTACAGGGAAGTCGATATCTTTACGTACACGGATACCCAGAAAACTGTTTCCAAGCAGGGACGCTCCAAAAAAGTTAAGGAATCAGAGCCCAAGCAGAAAAATCTCAATGATAAAAATTCCAGGCGGTATCTGGTGCAGCTTGGGAACTTGAATTTTGGAGATGACAAGAAAGCCCTCCATGTTACCTGTACATACTCCGGTAAATCCCTTCCAAAAACTTTGAAAGAGGCGGAACGGAAAATTTCCAATTACATCCGTAAGGTGAAGTATGCCCGGAAAAAGGCGGGTTTGCCGCCCCTTAAATATATTTTGGTGACAGCCTGCGTTACCAGGAAAAATAGCGGTAAGCCGGTCAGGATACACCATCACATTATCATGAATGGCGGGCTGGATCGGGATGAAGTGGAGGATTTGTGGCGGGAGCGCAGGAAGAAGGGGCAGAAAAAAGGGGACAGAACCGGTTACTGCAACGCTGACCGTTTGCAGGCGGAAGAAGATGGGATTGCTGCCTTGTGTACCTACCTGGTGAAGCAGGGAGGGGGAAAGAAAAAATGGTCTTCCTCCCACAACCTGAAAAAACCTGTGAGCCGCACCAATGACAGCAGGTATTCCAGAAAGAAGCTTGAAAAGCTGGCTAAGGACAGTCCGGGAAGGGATTTTTGGGAAAAAATGTACCCTGGATGGACGCTGACGGATAATGTTTATGGCGTCCAATATGAATACAATGACTTTACAGGCTGGGCTGTCTATCTCAAGCTCAGGAGGAAGGAATAGGGGGTGTTTTTGTGTGATAGAAAGCAGTAGGGAAAAGGCTGGGTTTGCACGGATTGATGAAGTTCGGGTGAAAAACTGCCGGACAAAGGAACTCCTTGTGGACGCACTGGAGCGGGCAGGTTTTGCTGTTGACGTGATGGGTGCTCCCGATGAAAAGGAACCGTCCGGGATGGGGTTCGTTTTGACCGTTTACAGGCGTGAGGCTTCAACGCTTTAATTTGTGAGTTCTGCTTTTAGGGAGGAAATGCCGATGAAAATAAAGAAGGTTGCTGCTTTGTGCAGGAAATCTAAAAGGTTCCATCTGTGGAACCAGAGAAACCAGAAAGGCGAAATAATCCGCCAATGGCTGGGGGACGGTTGCGCCATGTATGCCCTGAATGGTGCGCCGGTTTTGGATGAAACCAGCCTTTGTGCCCTTTTTGATATATCCGAAGCAGACCGGGGGAAGATGGAAATCCGTTTGGGGGATGTTTCGGCAGGGATAAACCTGGGCGACAGCGTTTTGGGAGAAAAACCTGTGGAAAGGGATTACCCCGATATTCTCTATGAGGACGCCCTCCTACACTGTATGGAATCGGACGGGAGTCTTTTGCTGGTTGACAGCAGGTATCTGTCGCCTTTGGATGATATGCCGGAAAGATATATCTTTGGGCAGGAAGTAGGGGCGGCGCATATGCCGTATGTTGTGGTAAAGGTGGGTTTGCTGGTTAGGGCCATGATCTCTACCTTTGAAATTAGGAACAGGGATTACTTTGTGCAGTTGGAAGAACTGGCCCGGAAATTTTTAGCGGATTTGGATGTGCAGAAGACAAGGCAGCAGCCGGGCAGCGGGATCATTTTGTTTGATGAATTGTTGGATGCAGCACAACAATAAACAGGAGGTTATTTATCGTGAAAACAATATCTGTTATCAACCTGAAAGGCGGCGTTGCCAAAACTATCACCGCCATTAGCATGGCCCATATTTTGACCGCCCAGTACCAAAAGCGTGTTTTGCTCGTTGACAATGACAAGCAGGGCAATTCCTCGAAAACCTTTGGCGTACACTCCTATGATGAAAAAAGTTTGTCGGATGTGCTGACCGTCCGTCGTTTGGATATCCGGGAGGTTATCCAGAAAACCAGGTTTGGCAATATTGACCTTCTCCCTGCCAATATGTCCCTTATCCGCGCAAATATGGACGTCATGATGGACAGCCAGCGGCCCCAGCAGACCAGGCTCCGTTCTGCTTTAGAGCCTGTTTCCGGTAATTATGATTTCTGTATCATTGACAATGCCCCCGATATTAATATTTCTGTGGTGAATGCTTTGGTTGCTTCCGATGTTGTGATTATCCCGGTCAGGATTGATGAATATGCTTTCGACGGTTTGGACGAGCTGCTGGAACAGATTGGGAACACGCAGGACGATTTAAACCCGGGTTTGTATTTGGCCGGGTGCCTGATTACCTCCTTCCAGCGCACCGACGCGGACAGGCAGGGGGAAGTTTGGTTGAGGGAAAAGGGATACCCTGTTTTTAATACCCATATCCGGTATTCCGAGAAAGTTACTGAAAGCACCTTCGCCCGCTCCCCCATTGTGGAATACAGCCCCAGGAGCGGGGCAGCTTTGGATTATGCCGCTTTTGTGAAGGAGTTTTTGGAAAGGGGGATGGGTTTATGAGGGTTTACCCGGAAATGGACAGGATAACAGAATTTAATTTGTACCGGGATTTGTCCGAAAAAACAGGGTATAACGCCCTGCTTTGGGAGGATGCTTATTTTGTGGACGGCTGTAAGGAATTATCAGGGCATCTTTACAAGGACGGCGGGCAGTTGGACAATAAAGGTATGCTCAACGGTGGTTGTTACTGTCTGCGGCATCCGAATTTATACATTGAGGATGAATTCCATGGTATCCTGTATTTTAAAACGGCTGTGCCGGGACGGTTCGCGGCAATCCCGTTTGTGGACTGAAAGGGGCGTTACTATGGGGAAATTTAATCTGAACCAGATTTTAAACGACGCTTCCCGACAGGCTTCGCCTGCCAGCTCCCGTATGGAAAACAGCCGCCAGGAGGAGATCAGGAGGATCAGCGTTTTTGACCTTGTGCCATCAGAAGGCAATTTCTATTCCATGGACGGTATTGAAGAGTTAAAAAACAGTATTGAACTGGCCGGAAAGGTGCTGCAAAATTTTGTTGTTGTGCCGGCTGGAGGAGGGAAATACAGGGTGGTTTCCGGGCACAGGCGCAGGCTGGCAGTCCTTGCCCTTGTGGATGAGGGAAAGACGGGCTTTGAACTTGTCCCCTGTCTTGTGGAGGAAACCCAGGAGGACGCAGAAATTCAGGCCGTCCATGAGGAAATTATGCTGATTGCCGCCAATTCACAGCGGGAAAAAACTGCCTGGGACAAAATCGAGGAAGCCCGCAGGATCCGCGCTTTGTTGGAGAAAATCAAAAAACAGGAGAAGCTCCCCGGAAATATTCGGAATTTGGTCGCCGAAACTTTACATACCAGCGCCGCGCAGGTTGGACGGTTTGACGCGATTGTGAGGAATTTACAAGCCGTTTGGATGGACGAACTCAAGGCAGGCCGGTTAAACCTTTCTGCCGCCTATGAATTGTCCGGTTTATCAGGGCCGGAACAGCAGGCCGCTTTTGTGAAATACCAGCAAACCGGGGAAATTTCTGTGAAAACTGCGAGAGAGAAAAAACAGGGGGCTGTTTTGGAAAAGAATTTTGTAAGCGCGAAAGCCCTTGAAAGCGCGGAGCCTTCAAGGATGCAGCCGGTTTTGGACAGCACCCCGGATATTCCCAAAAAGCTGGAAACTGTGCATATGCAGCGGGAGCCTTGCACACAGCCCCAGAATGTGCGGGACGTTCCGTCAGAAGGCGCGGCGGACACGATAAAACAGCTTAACAATCTTGTTTCTTACTGTATGGAAATGGATGTGTCCGGCGATAAAGCCAGGAATTGGCTGGAAGATGCAAAGGCGCTTTTGGAGGCTTTGAAATGGCTGGGGGAATGGAAGCATGGCTGACAGGCTTTGCAGGGTAGAACTGCCGCCGTGAATGTTTGGGATAGATTTTGTATATTGCAGGGAGGAAATGGATTTGTCTAGGAAAAAGTTTGTGCCTGGCTATTATGCCAAAAATATCGCCCGGAACGCCCAGAGGCGCTTTTTGAAGCGCAAGGCCCAGGAAAAAGCTGTGAAACAGGCGGGTTCTGAAAAAGCAAACCCAAAATTGGTTTAAATCGGAGGGCTGCACCATGGAACAGAAAAATGTGAAAACCGTGATTGCTTATTACCGCTGTATCCCGGAAATGTCTAAATGGCTGAAACGGGAGCGGGACAACTTGGAAGACAGGTACAACAGCCTGCACAGTATCGCAATGGACGGGCTCCCCCATGGTTCTGTTCCGGGACGGCCTACCGAAAAACATGCCGAGTTTTTGGATGAGCTGGGTGTGGGCGACAGGTTAAGGGAAATTAATGTGAAAATTTCTGTTTTGGAGATGGACAGGGAAGCGCTCCGCGGCTGCTTCGACTGCCTGCGCGGTGAGTACAAACAGATCCTTTTTTGGAGGTATTTTTGTAAGTACAGTTGGGGGAGGATTGCTGCTGAAATGGGCGTGCCGGACAGTACGGCGAGAAGCCGCCATGACAAGGCCCTGGAACGGTTCGGAAACGCCCTGGAAGATGTGCCAATGGCTGATGAAATCTTGATTCGCGCGGGGTTAGCGCGTTTGTAGGACGGTTTTGTATAATGCCGGAAAACAGCGTTTTGGGCTGGCGGCGGTTTGTGTGATGCGGGACTGTTTCCGCTTTGTTTGAAATGCCGCTGGCGAAACAATTTGCGAATGGGCGGAAAATGGGTATAAATTGCCCCGGCATCCTTGGACGGTTTGCCGGGGCAATTTCGTTTTGTATGGCTGTCAGGCTGTTATCAAAAGGGTTTTTAGCGGCTTTTTGTGATGTCAGCCCGGATAAGCTGTTTAATATATCCGGCCTTGTTCGGTACGTTGTTGAGCCTTTCTAACAGGTCTGTTTCGGTATTATTCATAAAGCGGATTGTAATACTTGTTGTGTGTGCTTTATGGTAACGGTCTTGCGGCGTTTCTTTTTTGGTTTCTATAGCGTTTTCCTCCTTTTGGGAGGTGTGGCCGGTTCCCCAGCCCCGTTCCCGTTACTGCTGGTTTGCTGTAGTAACATACACGGTTATAAGCTTTTTCACTTCCTCTGGCGTATAACTCTGCTGCTGAGGATTTTCGTCAATGATGTGACACAGGTCAAATGCCATTGCTTTTCGTGTGTCCTGACGTTCTGATTCCGTCATTGCTTTCAATCTCCTTTCTTTTAAGGCTTACCTAAGTATATCATAGGTAATGCACTATGTCAACGCATTTTAAACATATTTCGGAAATCGCTTGACTTTTGCCATTGCATAATATAAAATAAAGCCATGGCAAAAGTGAGGTGATGAAATGTCTCCAAAAACAGGTCGTCCAATCAAAGGTACAAGTAGACGTGATAAAAGTTTACAGCTTCGTATGAGTGCAGATGAATTAGAACTGCTTGACAAGTGCACTAAGCAGTTAAAAGCAACGAGAACGGATGTTGTAAACAAGGGTATCCGTCTTGTAAAAGAAGAATTGGACAAAAAGTAAGGGTTCCGCCCCCTCCACCACGAGTAAAGCGAAACCCTAAAACACCAACCCCGGAGGATTGATAAATACATTCTATCATACATCCGGGGGAAAATCAACGGAGGTATAGATATGTTGGAAAATTTACCGGAAATCTGTATAGAGGGCCAGAGAGTGCTTCTTACAAGCCAGTTGGCGGAACTCTATGGTACGGACTCAAAAGTTATCTCAAACAACTTTACTCGAAATAAACAGCGGTATACAACAGGGAAACATTATATCCGGCTGGATGGATCGCAGCTCGACTGCTTTTTGCAGTCCTCAAATTGCGGATTGCAAAATTCAAGTAAAATTCGGAGTCTTTACCTCTGGACAGAACGCGGAGCGCTGCTGCACGCAAAGAGCCTGAATACCGATAAAGCATGGGATGTGTATGATTGGCTGGTTGATTTTTATTTTCGGGCAAAGACCGTTGGAAACCTTCCAAAAGGGAGATTTTATTACTGGGAGGGGAAACCAATTATTCCAGATGAGGACTTTTTTGCAATCACCCAACCCTCTAAAAGAATTCGCAGGATGTTTTACAGGCGGGAAATTTTTGTTGGGGGTTTGGATTATAATGGGATTTCAGGAAGTACAAAAGAAGAATATGAACGGAAATACAGCCGAACCTTTGAAGACCCCCAATTTATGCTTTTTATGTATATATCCGGCGTTATAAAGGCGTTAAATCTTTTACAAAGTGATAGGGCTACAAGAGAGAAGATAGCCGCTTTCTTTCCAGAACCTCAAAGGTCGCAAATCTTAAAGACAGCATTTGATACCTGTTTTATTCAAAGATATTGATATTTCTCCCCGGTCGCCAGATTTCACACTCAAAAGCGGGCTTGTCCAGCGCCTCCAGCTTTACTTCATAGCCGTTCTTTTTCCAGATAGCCGCGGTATGAACTTCTATGTTTGAAAAAAATCCGGCTTTCTTTTTGGCTTTCATGATGATTTCAGCGTTTTTCATGGTGTTTCCCTTTCCGGCCTTGCGGCCTATGTAAAATTTGATTTTATTTTTATTTTGTGGTATCCTAACAAGCGGAGCGGGTGGCAGGCCGCCGCTCCGCCCTAACTGGATTAGATAGCCGTTACTGTGAAGGGTTAGCGGCTATCTTTTTTGCGCCCTTTACTTGGATTGCGGTTCTTGCTTGGTTTGCTGGATGCCGGTTGCTATGTACTTGATGCACTCTGTGGCTTCTTCTGCTGTGTGGCCTTTAGCCATCAGCCAATCAATCAGCCGCGCTGCTTCTGTTGCTGTCATGCTTTGTTCCATCCTTTCTACCTCCTGCCCGGTCGGATTTGCCGCTTGGGGTGTTGTCCCTTGCGACGTGTTTATGTTAGAACGGTACAGGGTCATTTGTCAACCCTGTACCGTGCAATTGGTGTGATTGCACAATTACACGGTAGTGTGTTTGTTGAAATTGCACGGTAGCGGGTTTTGCCCATTTAATGTATAATAAATAACTGAGGTGATAAAATGTCTATAAACCCTAAAAAACGTATAACCAACGATAGATACAATGCCAAATGTACACAGATAAACATAAAGCCGTTGACGCAGGAAGCAGAGGCAATTAAAAAGGCTGCTTCCAATGTCGGTCAAAGTCTGCAAGGCTATATTTTGCAAGCCTGCCGCGAACGAATGGAGCGGGAAGGGTATTATCAGGAAAACGATTCAGAATCAAAAATAAATCTGTAAAAACTAAATCCCTGTACAAGCAGCCAACTTGTACAGGGAAATTTTTTTGTAAAAAGTCCTGTGAAAAAACCTGTATTTTCTCATGCGCATACATACACGCGCACGCGGGAAAGCGACAGGAGCAAGGAAACAGTGCTGGAATAATGCGCGGAAAATTTCAGTAGCAAAACACCGCTGGAACGCTCCGCCAGTCTCGCCTATATTGATTCGCTGCAACGCCGACTCCGAGAAATCCGCTGCCGCTGATAACATGGTAGGAGCCGGACACGATGCACCCCGCCGAAAGAACCGCGCCCATATGCTGGACCGCCGCAGGGATACATGGCAGACTATCCACAGCCGGGACGCGCCGCCCTTTCTGCAATATTTTCCCGCCCACCTGCATTTTCCCCACGCCAAAGGGGGCTTGCGTGCGCGGAGTTAGAAATATAGCTTAGATATAAATTCCCCCCTATAATCCCCCCACCTTCCCTCAATCCCCTGCAAACCCTATCCGCCAATCCTGCAAAAGCAGGCATACAAGCGGCCTTTATCATGCCGATTAGACAGCAGGACAGCCGCCCGCCTGTATAACCACCAATGCGGCATAAGCAGACCGCAGCCGGAAACAGCCCGCACCGCAGCCAGCGGCCCCCTTATCCGCGCACGCCCCCGCATGCATGGACGCGCCGGGCCTATACGCCCGCGTGTGCGCGTGATCCAGAAAGCGCGCCCGCACGGGGGAAGGTACTTCCGGCGCCCTGCTGATCCAATGCGGGTTCGGAAGTGCAGGCTTTTTACAGGTATGAGTATTTTTTAGGGCTTCCGACCGCCCGGCCCCAAAATGAAGGAGGGGGATTTCAAAAAGAGCTGCCGTAAAAGATTGTTCGATTTGGACAACTTTCCAAAAGGGAAAATGTAAACTTTTTGTGAATTAGCAACTTTCGCAGGTTTTCCGTGGTATATTGGTATTATGAAAAATTGGCCCGCAGCGGAAAAAACGCTGTGGGCTTTTTTGTTGGCGTGGCTGTTTGTGTGTCTGGGGGTGCTGTATCGGTGTTGAAACGGGAGGAAGAACACGCCGCCGCTAGGGCTGAATACATCGCCCGCCGTTCCAAAGGCGAGAAGGTCAATCTTCGAGAGCTGGCGGCAAGGCTCGGCGTTGCCTATCAGACTTTGCGGAACTGGAAGCGGGACGGTAAATGGGATGAGGCCCTGCCCCCAAAGAAACGGGGCGGGCAGCCCGGCAACCAGAACAGTAGGGGGCATAAAAACGCGGTTGGTAGCCACAGCGGCGCGCCGCCAAGAAATAAGAACGCGGAGAAACACGGGGCTTATAGTTCCGTGTTTTTTGATATGCTCTCGAACAGCGAGAAGGAGCTTTTGGAAAAGGTCCCGCTGGGGGGCAGGGACGCCCTCGAACATGAAATGCGGATTCTGAAAATCCGTGAGCATAGGATTCTTGAAAAGATTGCCCGGTATGAGGCCGAGCCGGAGGATTCCCTCTATGTCAGCAGCGTTTTGGATATGCGGAAACCCCAAAAAGGACAGGATGGAGCTGTCCAGGATATGGGGATGTATACCAAGGACAGCGCTTTCAGCCGTATCCTGAAATTGCAGGAGGCTTTATATAAGGTCCAGGGGAGGATTGCCAAAATTGCCGACAGCCTGCGGGCTTTGGAGGAAAATGAACGCCGGATGGAATTGGAACGGCAAAGGCTTGAAATTATGCGGATGCACGCTGTCGGGGAAGTGGTTGTTCCTGATATGGATGTAGACACCGATATAAGAGAGGACGTGGGTATGGATATGGACGCAGACAGCCGCAAAGATATAAGGAGACGGTGATTCATGAAACTGTATACCAGCAAGATAATTGCTTCATGGCTGGATTTGAGCGAGCGGAGGGTGAGGCAGCTCCGGGATGAAGGGGTTTTGACTGAAACAAAACCTGGTTTATACGAGTTGCGATCCACTGTCGTTAGATATATTATTTTCCTGCGAAAAGGAAGCAGTAATCTCAATGATGAGCGTGCCATGCTGACCAAGGCAAAACGGGAAGCCGCTGAAATGGAAAATGCCCTACGAAAAGGGACGCTCCATGAAACAGCGGACATCGAAAAAGGATTGCAGACCATGTGCCTGAATATCAGAAGCCGCTTCCTTTCCCTGCCCGCCAAATTGGCCCCGGCAATCGCTGCAAAAAAATACAGCCAGGCGGAAATATTCGATTTTCTCAAACAGGCTGTGGATGAAACTTTGGAAGAATTGAACAAATACCAGACGATTCTTTCCCTGGAAGGGGATGCAGAAGAAAGTGAAGAGAAAAACCATTGATATCCCCCGCCATACAGCGGAACTGTTTTTTCGGTGCGTTGCCCTTTTAAAGCCGCCGCCTGGCCTTACCCTTTCCCAATGGGCGGACAGGTACAGGGTGTTAAGCGCGGAAAGCAGCGCCGAACCCGGACGCTGGCACACCGAAAAAGCCCCCTACCAGCGGGAAATTATGGACGCTATCGGCGATCCCCACATCCGCAAAGTGATCGTCAAAAGTTCTGCCCAGATCGGAAAAACAGATGCTTTTATCCTCAATCCGCTGGGATACTATATGGATTATTCCCCTGCCCCTATCCTGGTTTTGCAGCCTACCTTGGATATGGGCCAGACCTTTTCTAAAGACCGCCTCGCCCCCATGCTCCGGGACACCCCCAAACTCAAGGAAAAAGTGGATACCAAAAGTCGCTACTCCGGCAATACTATCCTGAAAAAGAATTTTCCAGGCGGGCATGTCACCATCGTGGGGGCCAACAGCGCCGCTGGTCTGGCAAGCCGCCCTATCAAGGTTGTTCTCGCCGATGAGGTTGACCGCTATCCCAGCAGCGCGGGTACGGAGGGCGATCCCCTTTCCCTGGCCCAGAAGCGCCAGACCACCTTTTGGGATAAGAAAACCGTTATTGTCAGCACCCCTGGAAACAAAGGACAAAGCCGGATTGAAACCGAGTTTACGAAAAGCACCAGGGAAGAATGGAATGTCCCATGCCCGGACTGCGGCCATTACCAGCCCCTTGTCTGGGAGAACGTCATATTTGGCCAGGAAAACCCCGGCGAGGATGTTCAGTATAAATGCGAACGGTGTGGGGCTGTAAACGGCGAATACCAGTGGAAGGCCCAGGGACAGAAAGGACGCTTTGTCGCCGAAAATCCAAAATCCGGGGCCAGAGGGTTCCACTTGAACACCCTGGCTTCCGCTTTTTGCGGCTGGAATGAAATTGTAGAGAAATTTTTGATTGCCAAAGAACAGCTTGACCAGGGTAATCCCGAAGGCATGAAAGTCTGGGTGAATACCGAGCTGGGCGAGCCTTGGGAACAGCCCGGCGAACAGTTGGAGGACATGAAATTGTTTAACCGCCGGGAGATTTATGATGCAGAGGTCCCGGAGGATGTGCTTGTGCTGACTGCTGGAATCGACGTACAGGACGACCGCTTTGAAGTGGAAGTCGTGGGTTGGGGCGTTGGCAAGGAAAGCTGGGGGATTCGCTATCAGAAAATCTATGGTGATATGCTCAAAGGCCAGGTTTGGAATGACCTGGATTTGTTTCTGCAAACCCCCTTCCATAAAAAAGATGGAACCGCCCTCACTATTTTAAGCTGCTGCATCGATTCCGGCGGGCACCATACCGACCAAGTTTACCGGTTTGCAAAGGAACGCTGGGAACGACGGGTTTTTGCCATTAAGGGCAAGGGCGGCCAGGAAGTCCCCTATATCCGCAACCCCACCACCAGCAACCGCGTGAGTGTTCCGCTGTTTATTATCGGCGTGGACGCGGGAAAATCTCTGCTGTTCCAGCGCTTAAAGCACGAAACCAAAGGTCCTAACTACTGCCATTTCCCGCTGAATGAGGAGGCCGGCTATGATGAATTCTACTTCAAAGGGCTGACCAGCGAAAGGCAGGTTGTACGATTCCGAAAAGGGAGAAGCATCATTGCCTGGGAGCTGAAGGACGGCGGTTATAAACGCAACGAACCCCTTGATCTGCGCAATTATGCAGCCGCCGCCCTGGAAATCGCTAACCCCACCCTCCAAAAACCAGACCCTGACACAAAGCCGGTTATCCGCTGGAGCGGGCGCAGGATGATCAGCAAGGGAATTTAGAAAGAGGGGTTTTTGTATGGCTGTCTTTTCAAAAAAATTATGTAAGCAAAAGCTGGAAACCTGGCTTGCCGCCGAAGAAAGCATTGCCACCGGGCAGAGTTACCAAATCGGAACCCGTATGCTCACAAGAGCAAATTTGAAAGAGGTGCGGGAGGAAATGGAATATTGGGCTGGAAAGCTGGCAGAAGTGGAAGCTGAAGAAAAACACAATGGGAGAAACAGCGTTTACCGTGTTGTGCAGAGGGATGTTTGATCATGATGCAAAAGCTGAATATCTTTGACCGGGTAATTGCCGGGATTGCCCCCGCATATGCCATGAAGCGGGCCGTTGCTCGGAAAATGCTTTCCTTCCTGGACAGCGGCTATGGAAACTATGGCGCCAACCAGACCAAAAAGAGTATGCGGGGATGGTTTTATCATGGCGGAAGCGCAAAGGAGGATATTGAAGATAATCTGGATGTTCTGCGCCAGCGGAGCAGGGATGCTTACATGGGAATCCCAACTGCTGCCGCTGCCCTGAAAACCATGCGCACAAATGTAATTGCCGGGGGGTTGATTCCTGCACCTCAAATAGACGGGGAATATCTCCATCTGGACAATGAGCAGGTGGAACAATTACAGGCTCAAATTGTCCGGGAATTCGATTTATGGGCGGATACCCCGTCCTGTGACGCTGACAGAGTGGATAATTTCTATATGCTCCAGCAGCTCGCATTTTTAGGGTATCTTATGAATGGTGATTCCTTTGCTCTCATGCACCGGAAAGTCCATCCCGGACAGCCCTATCAGTTGTGCATCAGGGTGATTGAAGGGGACAGGGTATGCAGCCCGGACGGTTTCGACCGGCTCTTTCCCTGTGAAGTGCAGGGAACAAATGTGCAAAACATTGTTCAAGGTGTTGAAACAGATGCAGACGGCGCAGTGGCTGCCTACTGGATTTGCAGCCGCCATCCGTTATCCAGCCTTGCCAATCAGGACGGGAAACTGGAATGGGCGCGGGTGGAAGCCTATGGGAAAAAAACAGGAAGGAAAAATGTTCTCCATATCATGAACCGTGAGCGGGCAGGCCAGCGCCGGGGTGTCCCAATCCTCGCCCCTGTGCTGGAAGCCCTCAAACAGTTGGGACGGTATACCGACGCGGAAATAACTGCGGCGGTGATCAGCGCCTATTTTACGATATTCATACAATCCCAGTCGGCGGCGGATACGCGTCCTATTGGGGAAATGCTGCCGCCGGAACTGCTGGTTGATGCGGCTGAACAGGGAACCATCGAAATGGGGCCAGGGGCTGTTGTAAACCTGAATCCGGGAGAAACGGTGCAGTTTGCAGACCCGAAACATCCCAATACAGGGTACGACGCTTTTACCAATGCCATGATCAAACAGATTGGCGCGGCTTTGGAAATCCCACCAGAGGTTATGTTTAAGCAGTTTACCACAAATTTCAGCGCGGCACGCGGCGCCCTCAATGAATTTTGGAGAACATGCACCATGCAGCGTGACTGGTTTGTCCAGGATTTTTGCCAGCCTGTGTATGAGGAATGGTTTGCCGAGGCTGTGGCTTTGGGAAGGATTTCTGCACCGGGCTTTTTTGGCGATCCAGCAGTTCGCAAAGCCTATACCGGATGTATTTGGAATGGGCCTGCGCGTACCAACCTGAATCCCATTCAGGAGGTTTCTGCCGCGGAAAGGCGCGTTGCTGCCGGGTTTTCGACCGCACAGGAGGAAACCGCTCAGATGACTGGCGGGGACTTTAACCGTAATATCCGACAGCGGATGATTGAAGCCATCAGAAAACGGCAGGTGGATGAGATTGTCAATCCAACACCTAAATTGCAGCCGGAAAAGTTGTCCGATTCGGACAGCTCCCAAAAGGGGTTATAACACTAAAAGAACAAATTTTCTTTTAGGCTTGATTTTTTCTTAAAAATTGCGTATAATATATTTGGAGGCAGAAATATGTAGCACACTATTTGGTAAAGGAGGTTTTATTTTGAGCAACTATTGTGCTAATGATTTGGCAAAATATATTATATGGCAACACAAGAAAGCTGAAAAGGAAATCACAAATCTTAGACTTCAGAAGCTGCTCTATTATGTTCAAGGTTACTTTTTAAAGAAATTTGACATTCCAGCCTTTGATGAAGAGATCTTCCGTTGGGCATATGGACCTGTTGTTGTGGATGTGTATTATGAATATTGCTCAAACGGGGCTGGCCCTTTATTTCCTCCTGCCAGGAATGAGGTTGAAAGGATTGAACGTTTAATATCTCCACAGGATATTCACCTTTTATCAAAAATTCTAAAAGCTACTCACGATTTTTCTGTTGGAACTTTGGTAAATAAAACGCATAGCGAAACTCCGTGGATAGAAGCCGAGGACAGGGGATTAATAACGGTTGAAAGCATTAAAAATTATTTTACTCAAAACAATCCGCTGCACATCTTTTGAGGTATCTTACAATGAATATTCAAAATGAACAAATGGCTGATCTTTTAGATACTTTGCGGGATTGTGTTTCTGGTTATGAGGATAATAATGAAACGCATTTATATGTTGACCGATTCATATCCATTTATCAACATGATGATTTTAGGCACTTATACAATATGCTTTCTCAGTTCTTGGAACGTGAATTAACTGCTGACCAGAGGGACTATTTACCCATAGTGATAGAAAATGCCATGGAAGAAATTACCCGAAGAATTGAAAATCCAGTGAACTCGGAAATTGTCCCCGATAAGTTAGAAATGATTAACGATAAATTAAGCAAACTTCTTGACCATGTTATATTAGAAGGAATACGGCTGAATCGTATGGAAGCTGTACAAAGAATCTCCGATAAAACAAGTCAGGCTTTGCAAAGGATAACGGAACAAGGGCAAAGGAATGAAGAAATATCTCAAAATATAAATGCTTTGGACGAGAAGGTAAACAGCTTTAACGCACAGTCTATTACTATTTTAAGTATTTTTGCAGGATTAGTATTGGTTTTTTCATCTGGAATTGAACTGTTGTCTGAAACCTTCTCAAATTTGAACGATATGAATTGCTTTAAGATATGTATCTATCTTTTAGTGATTGGTATGATTCTTTTTAATGTTGTGTTTCTGCTGCTGTATGTCGTTGCAAAGATTTCCTGTACAGATATTTCCATTTCTCTATCCAAAACTAAAAAACCTTCTAAAATATTCTTGAGTCGGCTACATCAAAGATATCCGTATGTTTTTTGGTTTAATGTTGTGTGCGTTGTCATTATTCTACTGTTGCTGACAGCAATTTATTTTATTTCGCCACCATAAAAAGAATAGTTAACCGTCAGGGAGCGTTTGTGAAAACAGGCGCTCCCATTTTCATACCAAAAATAAGGAGGGATAAGATGCCCAGGAAATTTTGGCAGTTCCGCAACCAGGCCGAAGGGAATGGCGCGGAACTGCTTTTATATGGCAATATTTCAGACCGGAGCTGGTGGGGAGACGATGTGACTCCAAAACAATTTGCGGACGATTTAAACGCTCTTGGAACTGTAAGCGATATTTCTGTCAGAATTAACAGCGGCGGAGGGGATGTATTTGCAGCACAGACAATCGGGAATCTGCTGGAGCAGAACCCGGCAAGGGTGACGGCATATATTGACGGGTTATGCGCCAGCGCCGCCACTGTGGTTGCCTGCCACTGTGACCGGGTGATTGCCGCAAACGACAGTACCTACATGATTCATCCTGTGCAGATGGGCGTTTTTGACTATGTGGACAGCACCATACTCTCCCAGTACATCAGCGCCCTTGCCGCTATCCGGGATAATATTGTCAGCCTGTACGCCAGAAAGACAGGACGCGATAAGGAGGAAGTCGCCGGGTGGATGGACGCTACAAGCTGGTGGACCGGGGAACAGGCCAAAGAAAAGGGCTTTGTGGATAAACTGATGCTCGACAGCAGCGAACCGCCAGATTACGAAAACAGGAACGGGGTGTTGTTTGTCAATAGCGTCAGCATGAATCTGCCATTTGATAAAGCCCCGGATTTTGTAAGGGACAGACAGGCGCATGAAACCAGCTCTCAGCAGGTTCCACGCGCTAGTAATACTGCAAAAATACAGAGGAGGAAAAACAGATGGAAATCAAAAACGCAGCCGATCTGCGCCGGGAATACCCGGAACTGGTAAACCAGGTTGAGCAGGAAGCAGCCAAAAATGCAATACAGGCAGAACGCCAGAGAATTCGGGATATTGAAGAAATGTCCCTGCCTGGAAGCGAGGAAATCGCCAATAAAGCAAAGTTTACTGAACCTGTCAGCGCGGCGGAATACGCCAAAGCTGCTATGAAACACGTTAAAACCCAGGGCATGGCGTATTTGCAAATGGCCGACGAGGATGCAAAAAACAGCGGCATAGGCCAGGTGAAAAATCAGCTTCCTGATGGGATCGGAATGGCTGGTACATCTGAGGATGAATTTATGAACGCCATCAAAGACACTGGCGGTCAATACAGGAAAGGATGAAATGAAAATGGATTTAGAGGTTAAAACCTTTCACTGTGAACCGGAATATTTTATTGCCGGAGCTACAATCCCGATCGCAACTGCGGTCAAGGAAGCAGGGGCAGACATTCTCTTACACACGCCGGTGCTGCTGGAAAACGGAAAAGTTTCTCCCATCACTGCCACAACAACTGGAAGCGGTGACACCGCAAAAACCACAGTCAACGCCGAGGGGCTTTATGGGATATCCGCAAGCGCTGTTAAAAACGGTGAGGATGTGGTGATTTACCTGACAGGGGAATTTTTTGCCGATGGCCTGGCTCTTCCCGAAGGAGTTACTGCCGCAGACGTAGATGTTGCTTTCCGCAACATCGGAATCTTTCTGAAGTAAGAACGGAGGAAAAAACATGGCAAATGAAATTGATATTTATCAGCCTCGGTATCTGGCGGAAGTGGTACGGCAGGCGCCGCCGGTACACACCTTTTTCCGGGATACGTTTTTTACCAACGTGCAAACCTTTTCCACTGAACGGGTGGATATTGAATTGGTAAAGGGAGACCGGCGCATGGCGGCCTTTGTGCATCCCCTTGTCGGGGGTGAGATATTAAAGGCAGAGGGCTATGAAACTAAAAGCTTTGCGCCGCCTTTGATAAATCCTTATGATGTCTCCACTGCTGACCGGTATCTGGAACGCCTGCCCGGAGAGGACATATACAGCGGCATGAAACCGGCGCAGAGGGCAGCAAAGCAGCTTGTTGAAGATTATATGCGCCTTAATGATGCAGCTACCCGAAGGGAAGAATGGATGGCAGCGCAGGCAATTATTACCGGAGGAATTAAAGTAAAGGGAAAAGGCGTAAGTAAAATAATTGACTTTGGCCTTACCAATAAAATTTCTCTATCCGGCAATGCCCAATGGGGGAAGAGCGGCGCTAAGGTCTTGAACAACCTGGAGGGTTGGACAGATATCGTTCTTCATAACGGTTTCTCCAATGTGGACATGGCGATCCTGGGAAAACATGCAATCCGCCTCCTGATAGGCGATGAACAGGTCCAGAAAGTGATGGACAACCGCCGGTACAACTTTGGAGAACTGAGCCCCCGTGACCTGCCAAACGGAGTGAAGTATTATGGACATCTGACAAACCCCAATCTGGACCTTTACGGGTATGGGGAACAATATCTGGACGATTGGACTGACCCGGAAAAACCTGTTACAAAGCCGTTAGTGCCTGAAAACAAGGTTATCCTGATTTCCTCCCATGCCAACTATATGTTAGGGTATGGATTATGCACCTATATTGACGACAAAACGCAGAGATGGGTGACAGCCGAAACCAGCCGCCTTCTGCGCAGCTATGTAAAGCACAGCCCGGATCGACGCATTTTGGAATTACAGGCCCGTCCCCTTCCTATTCCTGACAGAGTGGATAGTTGGCTGGTGGCAGATGTATGTGATTTGGCAGGTTGAGCGGGACTTATTCTTTAAATAGGGGTGAATATATGGCCCTGTTTGAGTTGGACCAGCACTATGAGAACCAAAGCCCGGAGTGGAGGACGCCGACCTTTAAAGACTGTGTGGCGGCAGACATTGGCCTGGCTTTTTTAATGGGAATGAACACGCCCAATGGCATACCGTTGACGGGAAAGAAGCCCTGGTAATCCTGGAGGAAACCACCCTGAAACCACACTCCGCCCACTGGGAGGCTGGGGCAAAACAGAATTTTGACACCGGTTTATATACTGCACATACCCTACTGTATGTCCAGGTGGAAGATTACGGTCCAAAGCCCAAAGTGGGAAAACAGCTTATTATGGATTTGGGAACTGACCATCAGAGAACTTACACCATTAAAAGCTGTGAAACCGAAGACGGCCTATACCGTATCAAGATGGAGAGGACACGGCAATGAAGAATATCACCTATCAAAATATCAACAAAAAGCGGGGAATTGTTTATATTGACATGGTGGATCCAAGTCCGGCTGATGTGGCCAGGGCGTTGGGGAGCCTGAAAGACAAAACTCCTGCCGCAATCAAAGTGGCGATCAATGCCACAGCACGCAGGCTCCGAAAGGAAATGATCCTCCACGCCAGGGCAAGGTACGCCGTCAACGCGGCAGGAGAGCGACATTTGAAGGAACTGGCCCAGCGCAGGAGAGCCACTAACAGGAGCCTGCACGCTGAACTGTATATTTCATCCCTGCGCAATGATTTGGGGTACTTTGAAACCAGCCCCAACCGCCCTTTTATGGGGAAAGATGTATACAAAGCGCCGGAAGTTTTTACAGGGCGGGCTTTGAGAAGTTCGGCGATGGAGAAATTGACTGGGACAAGCAAACTGAGCAAAGGCTTCCTGGTAGAATTTAAGAGCGGCCATGTCGGCATGGTGCAGCGTGTGGAAGGTACTGGGAAATTCCATTACACAGAGCGCAGTGGCGCGCCGAGCTGGAGCGATACAATGAAGACTATGCCCAGCCCTGGAGCCTCTGCCATGCACAACGCCATATGGCATGAAGTGGAGCCGGACGCGGAACAATACCTGGAAGATTACCTGAAAAAGAAAATACAGAACATTTTGGCGAAAGCCGGAAAGTGACAGGTTTTACAGATGAAAAACTATGCAGCCCAGATACAGCAGGCCGGCATCGGCAGGACTGCCCAGCTCTGCCATGACGCGCTGATCGAGATGCTGGAGGAACTGTTCCGGGGCAAAAAGTTTAACGGCCAGCAGGGACGCAAGCCACTGAACATCTTCCAGCAGGATCTGCCGGTGCCCGAAGATAATGATGTTGACGTTGATACCGACATGGCTTGTGCTCCTTATATTGTGGTGCGCATGACCGGCGGGGAAATCCCGGACAATGACAGCCCCCAAATGGTGGAATTCAGCCTGATTATCTGCGCTTATGATACCAGTAAGAGCCGGGAAGGGTACAGGGATGTTTCCAATATCAAAGAGGATATTATACAGCGTGTTTGCTCTGCGCCCTATTTTGGGGGTTCTTTTACGATTCCCAAACCTGTTGTATGGAAATTGCAGCAGGACGACACCCATCCCTATTATTTTGGCGCGTGTATGCTTACCTGTACCGCGCCTGCGTTGACACAGGATATTGTGTTGAAAAGGATGCTTTAAAATTGCGCCTAATATATTGACAAAGTGGGTATTTTAGACGTATAATATGACAAATACCATTTAGGAGGCGATTTTATGGAAACGGTAAGTACCAACATCAAAATCGACAGGGAACTGAAAAGGGAATCCCAGGAATTGTTTGAGAGCTTTGGCCTTTCCCTGAGTACTGCTGTCAATATGTTTTTAAGGCAGGCTGTGAGGGAACAAGCTATCCCATTCAGGGTCGGCGAGCCTTTACGTGGGAATATTCTGCGGGATGAAACAATCAAAGCGATTGAGGACGCGAGAAATGGAATCGGCCTGAGCCGGGGATTCCACTCAATCCGCGAACTGATGGAGGACTTGGATGCTAACGATTAAGTACCAGGCTGCATTCAAAAAAGATTACCGCAGGATAAAAAAGAGAGGGTATGACCTGTCCCTGTTGGAAAAGGTTATTGAAATGTTGGCAAACGGGCAAAGGCTTCCTCCTGAATATAAGAACCATAGTTTGAGCGGCAATTATAGGGGATGCTGGGAATGTCATATTACCCCTGATTGGCTGCTGGTGTATGAAATTATTGACAAAGAGCTGCTTCTGTATGTCATCAGAACCGGCACCCACAGCGATATTTTCAGATAATTTCCTAAAAACGTCATGCGGAAAGCATGGCGTTTTTTTATGCCTGAAAATCAAAGGAGTATAGGATATGAGTACAAAAAAACAAATGACCGGCGAGGCAAATACCATGCCGGTTTCACAGGCAGAGCCTAATCAAAAATCAGAAAAAACAGCGCTGGAAACGGCGCATTTTTTATGTCCAGCCGCGGAAGTTACCGGGGTTCCATGTGTATACTGCGGGCCCAGCGTCAGGGGAGTTGTCCGCCAGTTTACCCCTTATACAGTGGGAATCCCGGATGTGCTCAAAGATTTTATCAGCCAGCATCCGGCGGCAAAGGGCCTGGTGATCCCAATTGAACGCTTTGCACAGACCAGAAAGCAGTTGGAAACCAGGGGGACAGCAGCATACATCCTATACCAGAAAGTTAAAAAAGAACTGGCAGATAGCTAATTTCAGCCCTACTGAACTTGCGAAAGGAATGATTTAGAGTGGCAAGTACATACAAACACGGTGTATATGTCAGGGAAGAAGCAACAAGCAGCAACAAGCATGGTAGCCCCTGTCTTGGGGACTGCCGGGCTTCAGGTGGTGGTGGGGACTGCTCCGGTCAATATACTGGGAAACCCATCGGAGGCGGTCAATACCCCCATCCTGGCATACAGCTACAAGGAGGCTGTTTCCAATTTAGGGTACAGCGATGATTTCGCCAAATACACCATATGTGAAAGCATCAGCGCCAGTTTCAGCGTGGTTAATACCGCGCCGCTGGTGTTTATTAATGTTTTAGACCCGGAAAAGCACAGCGCCGATATGGCCAGTACAACCGTACAGGTCAATGACGGGATCGCTGTGGTAGAGGAAACCGGCATACTCCTGGACAAGCTTTCTGTTTCTGCCGGGGAAATTGTCTTGTTAAAAGATACTGATTACACTGCATCTTTTAATAACGACGGAACATTGAACCTTGTAATGATTCCCGGCGGGGCGGGGGAAAATGCCACAACCTTGACCATAGCAGGGAAAAGGCTTGATCCGTCCTTGGTGACTGCCGCCGATATTGTGGGCGGCGTTGACATCAGCACCGGAAAGGAAACCGGTTTGGAAGTCATCCGGCAGATTTATCCCAAGTTTGGTATGACCCCCGGTATCCTGATTGCACCGCGTTTCAGTGCCAATGCGGTGGTTGCCGCCGCGCTGCAAGCTAAAACCAAGGAAATCAACGGTGTGTTTAAGTGCGTGTGCATCATCGACATAGACAACAGCGCTGCCGCAAAGTACACAGATGTGAAAAGCCAGAAGGAAAGACAGGCGGTCAGCGACCCCAACGCCTATGCGGTCTGGCCTTATGCCAAAATTGGCGATGTGGTTTACAGCGGTTCCAGCTTGGCGGCTGCCCTGACTGCCTACACCGACGCGGCAAACGACGACACTCCCAACGTCAGTCCCAGCAACAAAACCCTGGCCATCAGTGCCGCCTGCCTTACAGATGGGACAGAGGTTGTTCTTGACCAGGACCAGGCAAACACCATTAACAGTTTTGGCGTGGCAACCTTCCTGAACATAAACGGGTTCCGGCTGTGGGGCAACAACACTGCAGCCTATCCCGGAAACACAGACCCTAAAGACCGCTGGTTTTCTGTAAGACGGTTTTTAAGCTGGGCCGGGAACACCTTCATTTTAACTTATTTCCAGAAAGTGGACAGCCCAGCGAATCCCCGGCTGATTGAAGCCATTGTTGACAGCGAGAATGTGAGGGGCAACAGCTTTGTTTCCCGCGGGGTATGTGCACGCTATGAGATTACCTTTAACGAGGATGAAAACCCAACAACTGACCTGCTGAATGGGAAACTTACCTTCCATCAATATATTACTCCGTATCCGCCTGCGGAGCAGATTGAAGATGTCATTGAGTTTGATCCCAATGCGCTGGCTAATGCGCTGGCCTAATTGAAAAGCTGAACTTGCAGAAAGGAGAAAGTTAAATGATTAGCAATAACTACATCCCGGAAGGGGTAAACGAGTTTAACGCCTATCTGGATGGTACGCAGATGATAGGTGTAGCTGCTGACATTGACCTGCCGGAAATCGTCATGCTGGTACGCTCCCTTGAACCTGCCGGAGTAAGCGGAAAAATCGACAGCCCCACCATTGGGCAGTTTGACAGTATGGAACAGAGCATTAAGTTTAACGCCCTGTATAGCAGCGCCGTTGATATGCTCAACCCCCTGGAGGTGGTGAACCTGACCTTCCGCGCCGCCCAGCAGGTCTATGATAAAACTGGCGGCTATGTCTTTAAATCTTTGAGAGTTGTAGAAATGGGCAGGGTGAAGAAGTTTAAACCCGGCAAGCTCAAAAAAGCCGAAACGATGGATGCGGAAGTTACTATGGAACTGACTGCCATCAAGCTGGAAGTGGACGGTGTGACGGTCTTTGAAATAGACAAGCTCAACGGCGTTTATGTTGTGAATGGCAAAGATATGCTGGCGGATTTGCGCGGTATGATCTAGTACTCCGATTCCTAACCGGATGGAGTACTAGGCAGGGGCTTTACGGCGTATTTGATAAAAATTTAATGTAATTCAGGAAGGAAGTATTTTAAATGGCTGATAAAATGACAACCACAAATGTGGAGGTTCAAGCTCCCGTATTGGAAACAGAACAAAAATATGTTCTCAAGCCTAAAAAACCTTACATTTTTGAGGGGAAAGAGTACCCGGAAATCGACCTCTCCGGCCTTGAACGGCTGACCATTAAAGACGCTGTGGACGCTCAGAAAAACCTTTGGAACCAGCAGGAAATCGCCAGCGCCATGATCTGCAAGACAACCACCGCTTTTGCTAGGGAGATTGCCGCAAAGGCAAGCGGCCGCCCTGTCGAGTTTTTCAAGCTCATGCCCAGGGGGCTGAACAAGCAGGTTGTCCGCTTGGTTCAGGCACATCTGAATGTTGAAGCGAAAATGGAAAACCATGTGATGTTCTTTGAAAAGCCCTATTTCTTTCATGGGGAAAAGTACGATTCCGTTGACCTGAACGGGCTGGCGGATTTGAACAGCCTCAACGAAAGCGCGGCGGAAAATAGGCTGGCAAGGGAGGGTTTTATGATTACTGAAACTTCCTTTAACTACCTGTACGCCTGCTGCCTGGCGTGTATGGCTGCAAAACTGCCGGAGGAATTCTTTACCGGTTTGCCGCTGTGTGAACTGCTGAAACTGAAAAACGCGGTGAATGACGGGGGTTTTTTCGAGTAAAGGGCGGTGTGAAGGAAATCAGGAAAGCCGCCATAAGGTTATCCATGCTGACAAAGACGGATTTGTCCTTTTATCTGGAAATGCCTGTACAGGATTTCGTAGAACTGAATAATGAGGTGGCGGAAGAATGGCAAAAGGTAAAGCGCTGGAATTAAGCATCCAGATTGCGGGCCGGGTGGATCAGAGCCTGATCTCCGCCATTGGCACAGTCCAGAACAAAATCAGCGGGCTTTCCAAAAACCTGAGCCGTATCGGTACGGTTGGGTTAGCCGCTATGGGCGGTTTGGCCGCTGGGGCTGTGGCGGCTATTGCTGACTGCACCAATGAGGCGGTTCAGTTTGAATCCAATATGTCAAATGTCGTCAAGTACGTTGACGGGCTGGCAGATTCCTCTGGAAAGATAAGCGATAAAACAGCAGGGAACGGGAAGAACTTTTCAGAAAATTACGGGGAAATGAAAGCCGCTTTGCTGGATTTAAGTACCCAGATTCCCATGACGGCGGAAGAACTGACACAGCTCGCCGCCGCCGCGGGGCAGTCCGGCAAAGGGATTTCTGACTTGGTAAAGTTTGACAGCAAGGGGGATATCACCGGCTTCCTGAAAGACGCCGCCATGATGGGAACCGCTATGGATATTTCCGCGGAGCAGGCCGGCGACTGGGCGGCTAAGTGGGAAGTAGCCTTTGGCATGAACCACGACCAGATTATGGTTCTGGCCGACCAGATCAACTATCTGGGGGCAAACAGCGCGACCACCGCGGCGGAAATCGCCCAGGTGGTCAACGACGCGGCAAGCCTAGGGCAGATCGGCGGGCTCCATGTTTCCACAACCGCCGCCCTGGCGGACGCGGTGCTTGCTATGGGCGTTGACAGCGGGAAGGCCGCTACCTCCATCAGCCGCATTATTTCCAACATGAGTTTGGGGACAAGCGCGACTAAGCAGCAGAAGGAAGCCTGGGAATCCCTTGGGTTTACGGCGGCGGGCGTTGCCAGGGATATGCAGCGGGACAGCATCGGAACCATGAAAAATATCTTTACCGCCATCGGGAACATCGATGAGGCAAAACAGGTCGCGGTTCTCAAAACCTTGTTTGGGCAATGGGCCATACAGGGCGCGGCAAAGCTGACCGGCAACCTGAAAGCCTTTACCGACGCCCTGGACATGGTAAACGATCCCAGCAAATACAAAGGCAGCATGGAGCGGGAATTTACCATCAAGGCGGCAAACGCCGAGAGCATCGACAAGATGATGGAAAGCGCAAAATACGCGCTGAAAGTCGAGGTTGGCGACAGCTTCCTCCCGGTGAAAAAACAGTTCAGCCTGGCGATGATTGGCCTGATGAATACCCTGCGCCGGAATATGCCGGAGCTGTCCCAGATTGCAGATACCTTAGCCGGGCTGTTCAGCGGCGGGCTGGAAAAAGCCGGGGATGCTTTGGAAAAGGCCCTTCCCTATGTCCAGAAAGCCCTTGATTATGTTACCAATAACGGACCCCAGGTGATTTCCGTATTGGGAGGAATCGCGGCGGCCTTGGCGGCTTTAAAGTTTGCGCCTGCCTTTGACGGGATTCTGGGCGGGATCGGTGGGCTGTTTCTAGGTGATAATTCTTCCTACCAGGTAGCCGGGAACAGAAAAAACAAAAGTTCCGGCGGGCTGCTGGGGACGGTAAAAAACCTGTGGGACGGCGGGTTCTTTTCAAGGCTGGGAGCGGGGGCAGCCGGGCTGTTTTCCGGGTTTCGGAACATGGGCGGCCTTACCAGCCCCAAAATTATCAAAAGGGATGCGGCCTGGAACAGCATTAACAAAACCGTTTCCGGCGTGCGAAATTATGGACTGTTTGGGTCGCTGTGGAACCATGGCGCAAAGACTAAGACAGGGCAGTATTTCGGGGATATTGAGGGCAGTATTGGAAAAGCCTTTGGTATCCTGAAAAAACAAGCGCCGGGCAGTGGGGAGCCAAGCATCTTTCCGCCATAGGCGGAGGGCTGGGAAGCGGTTTAAAAGAAGCGTTCCCCATTGTTCTGGGTGGGATTGCAGATTCTGGCCTTGTGAAAGGCGTTAAAGGCGGCGCGGGCTGGATTGCCCAAAAAGGGCTTTCCGCCGTTAATACCATCGCTAGCTCCAAGCCAATCCAGACAGTCGCCGGTACGGTGGGAACCGTGGTACATTCCGCGCCTGTTCAGGCAATAGGTGGGCTTTTGGGAGGCTCCATTGAGCTTGCCGGAGGACTGGCTAAAGGCGGGACTGGGATTCTTGGAAGTATCTGGGGGCCGCTGCTCTCTGGATTCGGCAGCCTGTTTACCGGCGTTGCTCCTGTTATCGGGGTTATCTCTGGCGTGATTGCGGTGGTAAGCATACTTGGGGATAACCTGAAAGGTATCCGGGGTATCATAAGCAGCGTGTTCGGTGAGGACGCCGCCAAAGTGTTTGATTCCTTTACCGAAAAACTGGGGGGAATCGGACAGTTTATTTCAGGGCTGTTCTCCTTCGGCGGCGTTGCCAATGCCCTGTCCGGGATTAGGGAAAAACTGGTGGGAACCTTTGACTGGTCTTCCATGTCCCTGACTGGCGGGTTATTCAAAGGGGAAACCGTCCAGATGGCCGCGGGCGTTTTTGACGGCGTGGTGAACATCCTCCAGTCGGTAATGGATGTGATAGGTCAGATTGTCACATTCTCGGTTGTTACTGTAAAACCCATTATCCAGGATATATTCGGTTTCATTACCCAAACTGTCATGCCGATTATTTTACAGACCTTTACGGCGGCGGCCCCCTATATTTCCGGCCTTATCCGAAACCTGGGAACTGCTGTTATGACAGGGATGCAGATCATTGGAATGGCGGTACAGGCGGTTTTACCCTTTGTGGAGGGCTTTATCACCGCGTTCCTTACGGTGGCGCGGGTGGCTGTACCCGCTGTTTTGGCGGGTATGAATGTCATGGCTTCCGGGATTTCCAGCGTCATTGCTTCTGTTAAGGGAATCTTCCAGGGCGTCATTGATTTTATCAGGGGCGTGTTTACCGGCAATTGGCGGATGGCCTGGCAGGGTATTGTGGAAATTTTCGGGAACATCTTTTCCGGTTTGAGCGTACTGGTTAAAACCCCTATTAACGCGGTTATTGCTTTGGTTAATAAGGCTATTTCTGGCATTAACGGGCTGGGCCTGGATATACCGGACTGGAACTGGCTGCCAGAGGATATGAGGGGTCAGAAGTTCAGTCTGAATATTCCACAAATCCCCCTGCTTGCTAAGGGTGGCTTTACCTCCGGGCCTTCTATCGCGGGCGAGGCAGGACAGGAAGCCGTTATCAGTTTTCAGAGCGGCGTAAGGGCCAGCAATATTAATACCTGGATGAAAGCCGGGCGGATGCTGGGCGTGGATCGGGTACAGGCGGCACAGGCTGCGGGGCCTTCCGCGGGAATAAAAACCATTGGGGAGGGGTTTCGGCAGCCTATGGAACTGAAAGAGGTTTCTGGAACAGGCTCCGGGGACAGGGAGTTTTCACTGGGAGACAGCCCTGTCCAATTTATTGTGAACATTACCATACAGGGCAGTGCGGACAAGAATACCATAACCGAGGCAATGTCTGAGGCGGAAAGCAGGTTCCGGGTTTGGTTTGAACAGTGGTTTGAAGAAAGAAGGCGCAGGGAAAAACGGCTGACATACTGACGGAAAACGGAGAATGAAGCCTTTTGGCTCCATTCTCTGTCCTGTTCTCATCTTGCCAGCTTGTAAAGCGCGTACTGGTTCAGGCTTACTCCGTTTTCCTTCGCGTCCTGGGCTAACTGCCGGTGCAGTTCTTTCGGGATGCGCAGGGAGAGTTTCCCGCTGTATTTCTTCTGTTCTTTGTCAAAATCCTCTAATGTCATCATTTCTGCCGGATCCTCGGCTTCGTATTCTGCAAAGGCAGCTAAATCTTCGGCTGTGGGTTCTTCAGGTTCTTTTGCGTCAATTTCTCTAAAACGCTGTTCTATTTCTTCAAGGGTTAAGTCTTTTTTTCTGCTCATAACTATCACCTTTCAATACTTAATGTTGGTTCTGGTATTGATTTCAATCACTATAATGATGAGTTCCCCTTTTTTCGTTCAAATATAATTCGGTAGTGTTCTATTTTATATCGATAACGGTTTGGGGTTCCTTTTAAGGGGACAATGTTTCCATCTAAATTTGAAAGACGGTCAAGTGCCTTGTTCAATTTCTTCCTAGTGTTTTTGTCTGCGTTATCAAGATATTTCTGAGCCTGTTTGCTTAACCTTATTTCCATAGGATTCCCCTCCCTTTTGCTTGTATATATAATATCAAATCTAATGGCAAAAAGTCAATGGACATTTATAAATTTGCTTTGGGAGGTTTTTATTTAAATATGGCATACACGACAATAAGCGGCGATACCTGGGATATGATTGCCAAAAAGGTTTATGGCAGCGAATACCATGCCGACATCCTCATGGAAGCAAACCGGGAACATATCGGCACGTTTTCATTTAACGCCGGGGTTGTTTTGAATACCCCGGCTCTGAAAACAGTCAGGGACGGGCTTCTGCCGCCCTGGAAATATGAGGCTGAAGAATAAATTTTGCTGAAGGGAGGCGTATCAAATGCCAAACGGGAGAACTGTTAAACTGAGTATCGGTTACAGCACAGTATATGAAACAACCGTTCCTGTATCATCCCCAAGTACGGATTTCAGCGCGCAGAACCCCTCCACCGGCGACGGCGGGGCTGGGGAAAGAGGGGAAACGGCGGCTACAGCAGCTTTCGCGGCTCCCCTGAAAGGCAGGTCTTTTTCTTCGGAAATGCCGGATACAGGCGGAGGTCAGAACAGTTCCGGTTCTTCTGGGATAAATTCCGCCGGAACTTCAGGCTCTAAAGGAGCTTCGGCGAAATCCCCGGTATCTTTGGGGAACGCCCCCTTTTATGGCTCCAGCACCTGCGCGGGGCCGTCCAACTGGAAAAGCGGGGATTTCTACCTGTACGACGGGATTGAGATTAACGGTAGATACCGCGTAACCCTCAGCCCGGAATTGTGCGGGAAACAGCCTGTGGGCCAAAACGTTACCGGATGGGTTCCGGCTTCTGCCATCAATGGGACAGCCGGGCCGGTGGAGAAAAAATCCGGTTCAGGTTCTTCTAATGCAGGTTCCGGCACTGATGCGGGAGTTACTGCATCCGTTGAAGTTATGAGAGGCGATATAGGCGGGGACGCTGAATCCCTGACCTACACCGACCGTGCCGCCGACCAGAGCGACAGCGTGGATATTTCCATTGATGCAGAGGATGAAATGTGGCTGCAAAGCTGGTTCCCCCAGAAAGGTTCTGTTCTCCGGCCTAAAATCCTGGGATTTGACTGGGAAGGGGATGGGGATTCCCGAACCCTTAACTGCGGTTTGTTTGTGCTGGATGATGTGAAATTCAGCGACACGCCCTCGGTTTTGGAAATCGGCGGTGTCAGCAAGCCCAGCGACACTGATTTCAGCGAGCTGGAGCGGGAAAAGGTTTGGAAAAACACTTCCATCAAACGCATTGGGGCGGAGATTGCCGGGCGCTATGGGCTGGGGTTTTCCTATGATGCGGAGGATTATGACATCGAATGTGACGAACAGGAGGCAAGCGACAGCAGCTACTATAATACATTATGTAAAAATTATGGCTTGATTTTGAAAGTATACTCCAAGCGCCTTTGGGTATATGACAGGGAGGCGTACAAAAACAAGCCTGCTGTCAAAACCTTCAGCCGGTCAAAGATAAAACGGGGGAGCACGAACTATTCCACCACCCTTTCCGGCACCTTTACCGGAGGGCAGTTCAGCTACACCGACCCGGATAAAAACTGTGATATTGTCTGCACCGTCGGCGGCGGAAAGCACACCAAGAGCGTCAGCCGGAAGGCGGACAATGTACATGATGCAAGCGTACAGTTGTGCGCAGAAATTAATAATGCCAACCATGGGACGGTTAAGCTGAATTTTACGGTGGACGGCGACTGGTCGGTAAGCGCCGCCAACAATATCCGGCGGGTGCGCAAGGGGGTTGGGGAATGCAATTCCCCATCGCGTCCGAAGGACGCAACGCCCCCGGCAGGGCGCACGACACCGGAA
>CAJUSD010000031.1 GCA_910589145.1 uncultured Oscillospiraceae bacterium | reverse complement strand
TATTCACAACCGCTGCACGCCGTCCGGCTGGTCTTTTTCCCGCCATACTGCGTCGGTTTCCCTTGCCATACGTCAGTATGGCTGCGGAAAATCTCCTTGTCTGACGGGAAAAATCCTCATCCATCCGGCATCCCTCGGTTATGAATACAGGTTCTAAAAGTGGATTTGATAAAAAGTTGGTTGTTAAAATGAAAACAGCTTATAAAGCCCTAAAACCCTTTTAATCCATTTTAGGTCATACTTGTCTCAGGTTCCTCTCACACATTAGCTTGTCAATGAAAACCATCTAACAGGTGCTCCCGTTCTATTTCTGTCAATTCGCGGCAGCATCCAGGCGCAAGGGATGGGTCAAGGGAAACTCCTCCCATAGAAATCCTTTTCAATGCCAAAACTTCCCTTCCCGTTTTGGCAAACATTCTTTTAATCTGGTGGTAAATGCCTTCCCTAAGCACAATCCTAGCGGCAGGCTGCGCCTCCCAAGAGGGTTCATGCGCCAAAGAAGCCGGTTTACAGACTTCCCCATTTTTCAATTCCATTCCCTCTGCAAACATCCTTATTGTATCTTCGTCTATTGGTAAATCCAATACCGCTATATAAACCTTTGGAATATGGTTTTTGGGGGAAAGAATGCGATGGGCCAATTCGCCGTCATTGGTAAGTAATACAAAACCAGTGGTATCCTTGTCCAATCTGCCCGCTGGGAAAATCCCCCTTCGGAATAATTCCCTCGGTACAAGGTCTACAACGGTTTTTTCTTTCTCATCTCTGGAGGCGCTGACCACTCCTTCCGGTTTATTCAGCATAAGGTATATATGCGGGTTCAGATTCAGCAACTTACCTCCAATACATACCCTGTCTGTATCCGGGGTAATTTTTTCCTCCACCCGCTTTACCACTTTGCCATTAACTGTTACCTGTCCTTGTGCCGCCAGCTTTTTCACATCCCGCCTGGAAAGCTCTCCCAGGGATGCAACAGCTTTGTCCAGCCTGACCTGTTCCATTTTATAATCCCGTCCCTTTTCCATCAGGCGGAGGATGATCTGAAAACTTAAAGGATACCTTCCCCTGCCCAATGTTTTCTACCAGTCTATCATATTTATGTTCCATCGGGAAGGGCCAATTCTCGAACTTGTGTTACTTCTCCGCCAATGGTTATGTCCCCGCCAATAACTTCACCCTTATATATTAGCAGTGTAGCTTCTGCCGAAACATTTTTTCCTGGATAATTCAAAATTTTATATCGGTAGCGTTTCACCTTTTTCCCTTTATATTTTTCCAGATCATACCCTTGCTGTTTCTGCAGAGCATTATAATTTTCATAAGCTGTGTCAAACGCCCCAGGAATCAAAACTTCTATTATTTCCTCTGGCTCTGGTTCTGTTTGATATCCTAAGTCCTGAAGAAACGCCAGTCTGCCCTCGTTGACAGAAATATCGCCTATATCCGCCTTTGCTTGTGCCGATACGGGCATAGCTTCATCTTTTTGAGAGGTACGGTTGTTAAAAGCTGTTAGCCCCCAGCCCGCTAAGAACACCGCCGCCCCACAACATATTGCCGCCAGAAAGGTTCTTTGCTTTTTCCCAAATCTCAGAGAAAAAAAGAGCATCCTCTTTCACCTCTTTTGTATAAAATAGAACTTGTATTAATTGCTATGCTTTGCATGGATAAAATATCCGTCTTTTCCCCTAAAATTGTATGTAAAAAATAAAACCATACAACTTGTACAATTAATTGAAAAGGTATTGTAACAAATGTATCCTTTTTCCAGCCAAATAAATTTGATATAATAAAGGTATCTGCAAATACGACTTTTTTCACAAAGTGCAGCAGGCCCGCTCCATTTCAGCCGGCCCCACAACCCTATCATAACGAGGTGAAACAATATGGCAAAAGCGCCAACCCGCAAAACGTCCCGAAAGCAGAAAAAAAAGCCCGCCGTTTCCGGCTTAAAAAAGCAAATTCAGAAATGGTCTTCAACGGATGTTCTGCACAGTCCAAAATTTCAGATAGCAACAACCTGCGCTGTTGTGCTGATATGTCTGTATATTGCAGTAACCGTTTCCATTTTCCATACGTCGGAGGATGATACGATTCTTGAACAGGATATTTCCTGGGAAACCGTCTTCACCCAAAAAACACTGCGGAGCGCCCGCTTAAAAATGGAACTGAAAGAATCTGATATGATTTACCTTTACGCACCTCCTACTGCAACGGTAGACAGCAATGGAATAATAACGGATTTTGTTTTTTCCTTAGCCGTTCCAGAGAAGGAACGGTACAGCCTGTGGGAAATGAAATATTATCCTGCTGAATCCACCCTGTATCTGCAAATGACTGAAAAAAAGCAAAGACAAAAGGATCTAGCGGTTAGTTTAGAGCAACTCCCGCCCATAGAGGAGGTTCTTAAAACTTTCCTGCTTTTTCCTGGGAAATATATGTCCCAAATTTTCCCACTGCCTGCAGGCGGCGTTTACCAATTCGCACCAGCAACGGATTTCGCAGTTATGGACTATGATTTTTCCGCTGAATTATCGAAGGGAACGCCGGGGGTATGGATTTCCAGCAGCGGCGGCGGCTCCATGATAGACGCCTCCTTTCATCCTACAGGAAAATATCTTACTTATAATTGTACGCTTTTGGAAATTTCCCCCAGCTCCGCCCAATCATCAAGCAAAAACTCCAATTCCAGCCAACCCTCTGTCAATCCAAAAGACTCCCGCGCAAAAGTCCTTGTTATGACCGAGCTGTCAGCTGGAAATGGCATCCTGTAGGTCGCAGCTTATGCCTGTGCCCAATGGCTACGCTGCAATTACCATCCCCACCAGAATGGTAATATCATCCTCCTTTCCGTCCTGCGTTCTGGCTTTGGCACATTTTGCCAAGTGTTCTGCAAACCAGTCGGGATCTCTCCCCCTGTATTTTTCCAATTCCTCTAAAATCCAATCGCCTCCATTCTGTATTGCACCATCCGAAACCATAACAATGAGGTCCCCATCCCTCAGAGCTACAGCAGCGTGTTCAAATGCAACATTATTTAAAATCCCCGCTGGAAGGGAAGCCGCCTCAACGCTTCCTGCATGCCCGCCCCGCCGCAGGAAGGTTGGAGCAGCACCCGCCTTAAAAAATTCTGCCTTCCCAGTATATAGGTCCACATTGACCAAATCAACTGTAGCAAGGGACTCATCTTCAGACTTGACAAGCAAAGCCCCATTCACAAGCTTCAGTGCAGCGGCTGGCCCAATGCCGGCGCAAAGCAGCCGTGAAAGCAGCCCGGAAGCCATAGCCGAATCCATAGCGGCACGTGCGCCGGTCCCCATCCCGTCGCTAATCAGCATTGCCGCATGCTTCTCCCCATCCTGGAAGGTATTACAGCTATCCCCGCAGATATGAGAATTTGAAACGCATATCTGGGCTGATCCAGTAATCAGCTGAAAACAGGTCTGTTCCCGGAAACGCAGTCGGACAGAAGCGTCATTGTTACAGGCTTCTACCTCCGGCAGTTCAAAGTCCCGGTCGCATAGTTCCCCCATAGAAACAGCCAGATCTGCTTTATCCACACGTTCCATACGCCGGAAAGGGAGAACCAGTTCAGCGGTCATCCTCCCGCCGGAATTCTCATAACAGTTAATTTCCCTGGCATCCAACCGGTTTTTTACGCAAAATTCTTCGATTTGTTTACATAAAGCAGGATTTGCCCGGCACAAATCGCGCATTTGGCGCGCCATTCCTTCCATAACCATAGAAAGCCCTTCAAATTGATCTGTTACCACACCTCTCACGCGGGTTGAAACCCGCTTTTTTTCTTTTTCAGCCAAATTTTCCCGAAAATCCCGTTCTGCCTGTATTGCAAGCTTATCCGGCTGAACGCACCCCTGAGAAAAACAGGCGGAAACATCCTTTCCATCTACCGCCCCCTCTGATTTTTGTATCAGCTGATGCAGACGGTTAATTCCAGCGATGGTATCCGAATAATGTTCTGTCCAGCATACCATACCGTTAGCACAGCGGCGGCAAACCGTCCGCATGGTATTCTGATATATTCTGTCAGGCGCATCGGAACGGGGGAGGTCCCGTTCCAAAAGGCGCTCGGAAACAGCCTCGGTTGTCTTGGCAATATCTGCCAGTGCGGAGCCTGCATTGTGAAGCCGGGACAGCAGCAGCTCCCCGACTGCTGTCCCGCCGTTTCCCGGCATACTTCCCCCCAGCCAACGCCCGGTTAAATTCACCGCTTTGGTTGGAATCATTAAAAACAATATACTTGCTGCCAACGCTTCCACTAGAAGAATGTACATTCTTTCATCCTGGGCAAACAGGAATATGGAGGCAGTTTCCCCTAAAAGCATTGCAGCACAGCAGAACCCTCGACCTAAAGGTGCAAACAGGCCGGAAAGGAGTCCTCCAATTCCCCAAATACCTGGTAGAGCTTCCCCTGCAATACTGCCTAACCCTCTCTGGGGACCGCAGAGGGCCGCTAAAACCCCTGCTGTAACGCCAGCTGCTGCTCCTAAGCCAGAACCATTTGTTTTCCGGCAGCTGCACAGGAGGATCGCGGCAAGTGCAAGCACCCTTCCTATAGATATCCTTCCAATACATAAGCGGGATAAAGCTCCAGACAGCAAGCCTGCCGTCAAAAGGATACTTGCCACATCTGCGGATTCGGGGCGATCCCGCGGGGAGGCGTTGGATACCAGACTGGTTCGCTCTATATTTATCCAGCGGAACGCCCTCTGAAACAGCCAGCATGCTCCTACTGCCATTCCCCCTTGACAAACGATTAATACTAAATCGTTTACGCTGGTCCGGCTGGTTTGGCTGAATAGGCTTACCGCCAGCGCTGGTATCACTCCTGCTGAAAACACCCCCAACATTCTCACTGTCTGCGCATGTTTCTGCCCAAAAAGCTTAATTCCTCCTTTCTCTGTCCCAAGTGCCAGAACCAGGCCGCATAAATATTCCCATGCAACTCCAGACGCCCCGCCTTGGATCAGTCCGCCGAATTTCCCCGCAAAATAAAATATATATCCAATTGCTGTCCCGATTGCTGCTGGTATTCGGAAAACCATTGGTGCTGCCAGCGCATAAGCCACACCAAACGGAGATATTCCCCCAGGTAAAACCACATTAGATAACAATATACCAAAAAGTACTGCTGCTGCCCGTTGCAGGCTGTTGGCTGCCTGCCGGATAAAATGTTTTCCCTTCTCTAAAATCCCTACTCCGTAAATATCTGCTCTGCTTTCCATATTTTATCCACCTTTCTTTTCTACTTCTGTTCTTTTTTGAGAAGCGTCTTCATAAACTGATAGGAGAGCTGCTTTCCTGAAGTCTATCCTGATTATACCAGCTCCCCTGGAGCGGAGTTTGTCACTGTATTGAAGGCCCTTTTATGTCTTTTTTACCGGAAAAAGTTAGGTGTGCCAGAAGCAAAACGAAAAACTGCGTTCCAATGATTTCACCGACGCAAAAAGAAAAAGCATTGTTTTTTTGGTTGGTTTCAGAACCTTTTCCAAAGAAATACAAAAGAAATAAAGGGGAATGTCTTATACCGGGGGACAAAATCCTCTGAAATGCGCGAAAAATAAAAAAAGAGGATGGAATCCCAGCCTCATATCGTTATTTTTGTGAAAAGCATTCTTATTTATTTTACGATCAAACTTTTCTGCTCATTTTTGGAACATCTTATAAATTTTTTGTCCTGATATCATTAGCTCCCATCATGAAGGATTTCCCCTCATAAACAGCCAGCCCATGTTCAAAATAATTGAAGGCACAGACTAATATCACATAATTTTCTTTTAGATCTGCAGCGGGTGCTTTTCTCCAAAGTCCTTCACTTAATTCTGTTTTGACAATATCTCATCCTCATTTCCAGGCTGCCACCTGAAATACGCTGCATTTTCAATAATGATGCCCTTCTGTTTGGATATGCAGACATTAAAAGCCCTTTTCCTTCATCTATGAAATTTTCATTCAAACTTGAAAAAATATAGACACCTGTCCATAATTGAGTTATAATAAAAGAAAAAACAGGAGAATAATAAATGGCAATCAATAAAGCGATGCAGGCGGCCTTAAAAGCATTGTCCTATCCTGAACTGGATATCCGAAAAACTTATAAACTGGAACGCGGGCTAACCAATTTTACCTCCAAACGTCTGATACGTCCCGATTTATATAGAATATGGGATCATAAAGTTCCCTGTACAGACCATGAAATTCCCATTCGTATTTTTTCCCCATCGGAGGATCTGAAAAACCGCCCTGTTCTGATCTTTATACACGGGGGAGGCTGGGTAACTGGGAATATAGACAGTTATACTGGTGTATGTACTGACATGGCGCATTTAACACAGTGTATCGTTGCATCAATTGACTATCGACTAGCGCCGGAGCACCGTTTCCCGGAAGGTCTGGAAGATTGTTACACGGCTGTACAGGAAATTTTTCAGGAAAGCGGCTTGTTTCATGTTCAGAAGGAAGATATTGTAATAGTAGGAGACAGTGCAGGTGGAAATCTGACAGCGGCGGTCTCCCTTATGGCAAAGGAAAGGGGCGACTTTGTTCCCCGAAGGCAGATATTAATTTACCCTGCTGTATACAACAACCACAGCGAAACCTCTCCATATCCTTCTGTCCGGGAAAACGGGACAGGCTATCTCCTCACATCAAAACGAGTTTGTGACTATCTGGAGTTATACCGTTCAGCGCCGGAGGATATAGAAAATCCCCTTTATGCTCCGCTTCTGGCCAAGGATCTAAGCGGACAGCCTAAAACTCTAGTTATTACAGCAGAATACTGTCCCCTGCGGGACGAAGGGGAAGCTTATGGCGAACGGTTAGGGGAGGCAGGGAATGAAGTGGAGATTCACCGAATCCCTGACGCGCTGCATGGCTATTTTTCGCTTCCGGCCCGATTTGAACTGGTTAAAAAGACTTATGACATCATTAATCAATTTCTGGAAGGGTGAGGTACTATGGGAAATGGAAAAAACCTTCAATGGAGCCGTTTAGACAACGCTGCAAAGATTTTTCCGTCCACCAGCACCAGCCGGGACAGTAAGGTATTCCGATTTGCATGTCAGTTAAAGGAAGAAATAGAACCGGAAATATTGCAGCATGCATTAGACCGGACCATGGTGCAATTCCCCTTTTATCGTTCTATCTTAAAAAAAGGGCTGTTCTGGTATTATTTTGAGGACAGTACCCAACACCCTATTGTTGAGGCAGAGTCAACGCCCCTCTGCGCACCACTGTACAATGGAGATGCAAAAAACCTGCTGTTTCGGGTGATGTACTACCAAAAACGAATTAGTTTGGAAGTATATCATGCTCTGTCTGACGGAACAGGAGCTTTAAATTTTCTTCAGGTGTTGGTCTATTATTATCTGCTGGAAAAGCACGAGGAAGCGTTTCGTGAAACGCCGCCTGTCCTAGATTATGACGCTTCTAAAAATCAGAAACAGGACGACAGCTTTTCCAAATATTTTGAAAAGATGGGAAAAATTCGTCAGCCTAAAGCTCCGGCAGCTTATCGTTTGAAAGGTCCTAGGTTTCCCGAAAATCGAATTGGGGTAATTGAAGGCGTCATGTCAGTGAAAGCACTTTTGGGACAGGCTCACGCTCATCATACTACCCTGACAGTTTTTTTAACTGCGGTAATGATTCTTGCCATTCATGAAGAAATGAGCCTTCTTGAGCAGAAAAAACCAGTTGTTATAACGATTCCTGTGAATCTCCGCAACTATTTCCCCTCTGTTTCCGCACGAAATTTCTTTGGGGTAATCAATGTAGGTTATGATTTCCGTCAAAGGAGCGGTGAACTGGAAGACATTATGGAATATGTAAATTCATGTTTTCAAAAATGGCTGAATAAAGAAAGGCTTGGGGAAAGGATGAATCAGCTCTGTGCCCTGGAACACAGCCTGCCTATGAAGCTGGTTCCGCTTGTATTAAAAGATCCAGTCCTGCGGATTGCAAACTGGGCGGCGGAAAGGGAAATTACAGCAGCATTGTCCAACGTGGGCCGGATATCTATGCCAAAAGAATTAATGCCATTTATTGATTCCTTTGATGTTTTTACTGCTACTAACCGGCTCCAGGCGTGTATGTGTTCTTTTCAGGATCGGTTTACAATTAGTTTTACCTCTCCCTTTTTAAACACAGATGTACAGCGGGCCTTTTTCCGGTTTATGACTTCTCTGGGAATTGAAGTTGAAGTAAGCTCCAGTCCGTTTCAAGACGAAATAGCAGAAGAAAATACCTAAAGGGAGGGGGAAGGGCCGCTATGCGGAGCTGTGAAAAATGTAAAATATCTGTAGCCGGCAATCTTAGGCGCTGCCCGCTGTGCCAAGGGGATCTTATAGGCGAACCGCTGCGGGAAAACCCATTTCCCTGGCTTTCTTATTCAAAACGATATGGGTTTTTCCTGCGGATGGTTGCTTTTGCAGGAGCAGTGGCAGCAGCGGTTTGTATTGCAGTCAATTTAAGCTTTCCATCAGGTGGCTGGTGGTCGATGTTTGTTGTAGCGGGAATGGGCAGTCTATGGATCACCCTCTGGTTTATAGAAAAAAAAGAACCAATATCCCTAAAACCATTCTATGGCAGGTAGCTGTTATATCAACATTAGCCCTGATTTGGGATTGGTGTACAGGGTGGCATGGATGGTCTATTGATTATGTTGTTCCTATTTTGTGTGGATGTACTATGATTGCTATGTCATTGATAGCGAGGATTCTGCATCTGAAGATTCAAGATTATATCATCTATTTGATTTTAGACAGCATTTTGGGGGTTATCCCTTTTATTTTAATTTTCTGTGGCGTTTTGCGGATTATATATCCATCGGCAATCTGTGTAGCAATCAGCATTATTTCCCTGTCAGCATTGTTCATTTTTGAGGGAACAGCGCTGCGCAATGAGATTTTGCGGCGGCTCCATCTATAATAAAACTACAGCCGCCATGAAAAAAGCACTTTACAAAACAGGCTTTCCTAACTATAATAGAGATGGACAAATCAGCGGCGAAAAACGACTGACATTGCCAAAGCAGGGGTGCCGGAACACGGCTGAGAGGGGATTTTTATCCCCAACCCTTTAAACCTGATACGGGTCATACCGGCGTAGGGAGCGAAAGGCGTGAAAAAAGGAACACACTGGCGCACGTCCCGAAGCTTATATGGCATTGGGAGTGCGCTGTTTTTTGTCCGGCCAGAAAATAAAAGAAAAGAGGTCGAGCAAATGTCAGATTCCATTAGAAAAACCCGTATGATTACCGAAAGCGCTATTATGATAGCCCTTTCAATGGTGCTATCCATGGTGAAAATTTTCGAGCTCCCTCAGGGCGGTTCCATTACAGCAGCCAGCATGGTTCCGCTTTTGATTATCTCCTTTCGGTACGGCCCGAAATGGGGGACATTTACTGCGTTTGTATACTCCCTGATTAGTATGATAACAGGGTTTTATCCTCCACCTGTAGCCACTTTTGTCAATTATCTTTTAATGGTGCTTCTTGATTATGTATTGGCGTTTTCCTGTCTGGGACTGGCAGGTTTGTTTGCCAAAGCAATCCCTGGGCATCGGATTATATCTATTGGGTTTGGAAGCGGTACAGCGGTATTTATCCGGCTGATATGCCATGTATTGTCAGGAGTAATGATCTGGGAGAGTTATGCGCCGGAAGGAATGTCTGCTTGGGTATACTCTATCAGTTACAATGGTTCTTATATGTCCTGTGAAGTGGTAATATCCGCTGTAGTTATGAGCCTTCTGGCATCGGTACTGGATTTTAAAACTTTAAAGCGTCCCTCTTCTAAAACCACTTCTCTGTAAAACCAGCAAATCTGAGCTTTTGGAAAACCCTTCTGTAAAAAAATTGGATGCAATCCTTGACAAATTACATAAAAAAGTGCATACTATCAACGAGTATGCCAAAGTATATCCAAAAAATATACAAGGATTAAGGAAGGTTTTCCCTTTATGAGTACCTTAACATTTAAGCCTATTACATTACAGGACCGCGATATTCTCACCCCATATTTTGAAAAGACCAACTGGCGGGACTGCAATTCATCCTTTGCATCACTGTATTTATGGTCAGAACAATACCCTGCATCCTATACAATCGTCAATGATATGGCAGTAGTATGTTATCCACACCCCACCATTTATTCCTATTATCTTCCTATTGGGGATGGAAGCGGCGGAAGGCAGCGCGAGGTTTTGGAAGTTATGCTTCGTCACGCCAAATCCCAAGGTACGCCTCTCCGCCTTCATCTGACGAGCGAAGTTCTGGATTCTGTCCGGGATACCCTTCCCCATCTGGAAAATATCCAGTGGAAGCGGGAGCTGGCAGACTATATTTACCCGTCGGACAAGCTCCGCACCCTGTCGGGAAAAAAGCTCCATAGCAAAAAGAACCACCTAAACCGGTTTTTAGCGGAAAATGAATGGCGCTTTGAGGAAATTACCACATCCAATAAAACAGAGTGTCTTTCTATGCTGGAAATCTGGCAAAAGGAAAACCGATATGGCGATGAGCGGGATATCGGGTTGGAGAACGAATCACAAACTGTACGCCGTTCCTTGGAACGATTAGAAGATCTCAGACTTTCCGGCGGATTAATCCGGCTTCTTTCAGGGGAACGCTCTGGTCAGGTAATCGCCTTTTCCGTTGGTGAACCGATTACAGGCGACACATTTGTAACGCACTTTGAAAAAGCCTTTGGACAAATAAACGGAGCATATACGATCATTAATCAAAAAATGGCAGAACATTTTGCAAAAGATCTTGCCTATATCAACCGCGAGGATGATGCTGGCGACGAAGGACTCCGAAAGGCGAAGTTGTCTTACCAGCCGGAATTTCTTCTGGAAAAGGGTGCCTTACAGGTAACGGAGCTTCTTTAAAAAATCCCGCCGGAAATATTTTCCGGCGGGATTTTTATGTTTACAACCGAACCTTCAAAACAATCTTCTCAACTTCAGCATACTCTACGCCTGTGGGAAGCAGCAAAGGCTTATGTGCATCGTGGGGGAAAAGAATCATAAATTCTCCTGCCTTTAAAGATGCATAATTCCCTTTTCCGCTATAAAAAGCAATATCATTTTCCGGCATATATGGAACAGCCTGTTTTAAAGAATCTTCCTGTGCGTGTCCAATTACTTCCACGCCCCTTTTAATAAACTGTATATCAATATAATTGCGATGGGCTTCCCATTTCGTTTGACACAAAGCGAGTAGAGGCTGTATCTGCACCAGGGCATAAACATCTGCACTAATTTCATACCTGCCAATTGGCAAATCATCTTTCTTATGTTCCCTAATAAATGCAAATGCTTTTTGAAAATTCCTATGGACAGGATAATACAGGGAAGCATTCTCCAAACAATCAAGAATCATTTTAAAATCTCCTACCGTTCAAACTCATCGTTATCTTTTTTACGGAAATGAAAGAAAGCTGGAAAAATCCCTGTTTTAGATCCAAATGTATGAACTGCTGCAAATACAGCAATCCCTATAATCATCTGCACTGCAATGTTTGCATTTTCCTCAAAGCTTTGCTTTGTAACCGGGCCGCCTTCTCCCCTCATATCTATGTATAAATCTGTCCTTGTAATTTGAAATCTTTGCAGCGTTTCCGCAAGGGTTTCATCCAAAGGTTCCTCAACCAGTTGTCCCACTGGAAGGATCGTCTCTCCCTGGTAGATGCTTTCCCCCATATGCTGAATGGACTCATTATTCAGCCGGGCAGCAATCCGTTCCCCGGACGGCATTGGAACGATATTCCAATATCCATCTCCGCTAAAAGCGCCCCCATCATTATAATACGACATACCGTCCACTATAATCGTAAATAAATCATGGGATTGCATATCCTCTACACTCTCTGCGCGAAAGATTCCCTCCCCTGCCTTGCCGCCGATTTCCCCATCGGCAATTGTTTTTTCTTCATAGTAGCTTTCATATGCGGAATCTACCACAAATCGGTTTAGCAGCCATTGGGCGCCCGTTGCAGCCAAAAAAGCAAACAGGAGACAAACCCATATGTCAAATCTTAAATAACGGACCCTCATAAATATTCCCCTCCAAACCTTTCATACTCCTGCCAAGGTTTTGATAATCTCCCCAGCAATTAAAAGACCTCCTACTGGCGGCACAAAGGATACGCTTCCAGGGGTCCCCCGGCGGTCACTGTTTTCCATGGGATGCTTAACTGTAACAGGTGGTTCCTGAGAATACAAAACCCGTAAATGCTCAATTCCCCGTTTTTTTAACTCCCGCCGCATGACCCGCGCTAACGGGCATACCGACGTTTTAGACAAATCTGTCAGCTCCAAACGGGATGGATCCAGTTTATTTCCTGTTCCCATAGAACTAATAATGGGGATATTTTCCGCCTTTGCACGTTCTATTAATAATAATTTAGAGGTGACAGTATCAATAGCATCTGCTATAAAGTCTACCCTGTTGAAGCCAAACTGTTCTGCTGTTTCTTTGGAATAAAATATAGGATATGTTTCTACTGTTACAAGTGGGTTGATGTCTTTTATGCGTTCTGCCATTACCTCTGTTTTGAAACGGCCTATGGTGGAATGTAATGCTATTAACTGTCGGTTAATATTGCTCTGTGACACTCTATCATGATCAATTAGCAATAGATGGCCTATTCCACCTCTTGCCAATCCCTCTGCTATATAAGAACCTACTCCCCCTATCCCAAAAATTGCTACTGTGGAATGCTGGAGACGTTCTAAAGCATCATCTCCAAGTATCATTCTTGTACGGGCAAAGGTTTCATCCATATTATCATTCCCTTTCGCTTACCTGTGTTTTGGATTATAACACGTTTTATAAAAAAAGACAATGGAGATCAAAGGTGCTGACATATCTGCTTTTCATTCTTCTAAAACAAAAGGTCCTTCCATTTAGGAAGGACCCCATTTTTTGGTTGCTTCAAATTTAATACTTTCCGCCAATGGGAGCAGCCGGCGCAGAGAATGTAGAAACAGGGAAATCATTATTTATCTCAGGAGGTACAAACGTGGATTTCTCACTATGGTCTTCCATCAGCTTAAACTGGCCCACCAAGTTCTTAAGCATCTGTGCCTGACCGGAAAGTTCCTCACTCGCAGCAGCACTTTGCTCCGCAGTAGCGGAGTTATTCTGTACAACAGCAGAAATCTGGTCGATCCCCTGGCTGATTTGTCCTGCAGAAGTTGCCTGTGCATTACTTGCATTCGAAATCTGATCCACAGCAGATGTAACCTCATCAATGCCGCCGACAATCTCACCTAAGGAGGCCGCAGTTTCATTGGCAATTTTGGATCCATGTTCTACAGCCCTGAGGGAACGTTCAATCAGGATCGATGTATCCTTTGACGCATCTGCAGATTTGCTTGCCAAATTACGCACCTCATCTGCAACGACTGCAAATCCCTTACCGGCTACTCCGACCCTTGCAGCTTCCACAGCTGCATTCAGAGCAAGAATATTGGTCTGGAATGCAATATCTTCAATCGTTTTTACAATCTTACCAATTTCATTGGAACTGTCACTGATTTCACCCATAGCAGCAAGCATCTCTTCCATCTGCTTAGAGCCTTCTGCAGCGCGGTCTTTCACAGAGTTGGATTTGTCGCTTGCTTCTTTTGCGCTCTCTGCATTATGATTAATCGCGCTGGAAATTTCAGAAATAGTTGCAGCCAGTTCCTGAACAGAGGATGCCTGTTCTGTTGCCCCTTGGGATAATGCTTGGGCACCAGCCGAAACTTGATTTGCACCGATCGCAACCTGATCAGAGGATTCGTTAATCTGCGCTAATGTACTGCTCAAAGTATCCCGAACATCCCGAATGGATTGCAGCAGCGAATGATAAACACCAACATAATTTTCCTCGCCGATGGTGGTGTCTGCCTGGAAGTCGCCATTTCCTAATGCGGAAAGAATAAATTTTTCGTCGGAAATAACGTTGTTGAGGAATTCTGACATCTTCCTAACGCTATCCTGCAACATTCCCAGCTCATCCCTGGACTTGTGAGTAAGCGTGACTCTTAAATCACCTTTAGTAATGTTTTCCATTGCAAGCTGAACTTCTTTGATTGGAACAACAATGCCCCTTGTCAAATAAACCGCAAGAACTATTGCAATTAAAATAGCTATAACGGACACAAAAATGGAAATGCCCATAAAGCTTCTTTCCATTTTCATCGTATTTTCATAATTAGTGTCAACCTCATCGCTCACTTGCTCTGCAAATGCCTGCAAAGTAAGAGCTGCTTTTTGCAGAGCCGGCGCATATTCATCCGCTAATAATGTTTGGGCTTCTTGGCTGACTGAACTGACTGCTCCAGCGTTTGCCCGGCACAGTTGATAAATACGTTCTTTTTTGTCCTCCATAGATTGAATGATATTATCAATGTCCCTCATCATTGAGAGATCACCTTCATAATTTTGCATAACCCAGTTTTTCTTTTCAACGTAAAAGTTATAATAAGTGTCTGCTTCGGTCAGCTGCTCCTCAATAGCCGCTGCAGTAGATTCAAGAGACGCCAGCGCCATACTTTTTAAACTAGCCTGCAAACGTGCGCGCATATCTCCAATACTGGAGACAACCATATAATTTTTTGTATAGAAGTATGTATACCGGTTTGCAGTATTGTTCAAGCCGCATATTAAAACTATTAATGCTATCGTTGTACATACGATAATGCTGCTAAAAATTACCAAGAATTTTTTTCCTACCTTTAGATTGTTCATTCAGTAAGATTCCTTTCCTCCTAGTTTTCCGCACCCTTACCTAGTTCCCTCTTTGGGGTACTCTACCTACACATCCTTTCCATATCGAATGGGCCGGACTCTGTCTCATATTATACACCCTTTTCCATTAAAATGGAAGTATTTCTTAATGACATTCTATAAAAAGTAAAAGGAAATTTAATAGTTTTTTTCAATTTTTTGCATTTAATGTGTATCATATATCAAATTATTTGCCTGCTATATAAAAAGTTATATATTTCCAGCTATTAATATAAAACAGGACAAAGCGTATGGTAAAAACCACATTGCTTTGTCCTTTAAAGATTTTTATTTCAGGGAAAAATTTAATATTTTCCTCCAATGGAAGATACGGAAACAGAGGCAGGGGCTTCATCTGTTACGATAGGGGAGGCGAACGATTGCTTTCCGCTGCTTTCCGTCAGTTTAAACTGCCCAACCAAATTTTTGAGCATTTGAGCCTGTCCAGAAAGTTCCTCGCTGGCAGCAGCGCTTTGTTCTGCGGTAGCGGAGTTGTTTTGTACAACAGCAGAAATCTGATCGATCCCTTGGCTAACCTGTCCAACAGAAGTAGCCTGGTTGTTGCTTGCCTCCGAAATCTCATCAATCGCAGCAGCAACCTCATCAATGCCGCCGACAATTTCACCCAGAGATGCAGCAGTTTCATTGGCAATTTTGGAACCATTCTCCACAGCCTGGAGGGAACGGTCAATCAGGAAGGATGTATTTTTAGATGCATCTGCAGACTTGCTTGCCAAATTACGTACTTCATCTGCAACAACTGCAAAGCCTTTGCCGGCTGACCCAACCCTTGCTGCTTCTACAGCGGCATTCAGGGCAAGAATATTGGTCTGGAATGCAATATCTTCAATGGTTTTAACAATCTTGCCAATTTCGTTGGAACTATCGCTGATTTCTCCCATTGCGGCAAGCATTTCCTGCATTTGCTTAGAGCCTTCTGCTGCACGGTCTTTGACAGTGTTGGACTTTTCGCTTGCCCCTTTTGCATTTTCTGCGTTTTGATTAATGGCACTGGAGATCTCGGAAATAGTTGCAGCCAATTCCTGAACAGAAGAAGCCTGTTCTGTTGCCCCTTGAGACAATGCCTGTGCGCCTGCAGAAACCTGGTTGGCGCCAATTGCAACCTGGTCAGAGGACTCGTTAATTTGTGCTAATGTACTGCTCAAGGTGTCCCTGACATCACGAATAGATTGCAGCAGAGCATTATAAACACCAACATAATTTTCCTCGCCAATTTGTGTATCTGCCTGGAAGTCTCCTTTCCCCAAAGAAGAAAGAATATACTCTTCATCATGAATAACATTATTCAGGAAATTCGCCATATGCCGCACACTCGTCTGAAGCATTCCCAACTCGTCTTTGGAGGCATATGTAAGTTTAATAGCCAAGTTGCCGCTAGTAATGTTTCCCATTGCAATTTGAACTTCTTTAATGGGCGATACAATACTTTTTGTCAAATAAAGAGTAAGGAAAGCAGCGACCAGAATCGCTATTACGGAAACAATTATGGAAATTACCATAAAACTTCTTTCCAATTTCATGGCATTAGCATAGTTGGCATCAACTTCCCCTCTTACCTGCTCCCCAAACGACTGAAGCGTAAGAGCAGCTTTTTGAAGGGTTGGTGCATACTGTTCCGCTAACAGGTTCTGTGCTTCTTGACTGATCGAGCTGCCTCCCTCCTTTCCAGCTTCTACACGGCACAACTCAAAAATCCGGGCCTTTTCATCTTCCATGGACTGAACCAGATCGTCAACTTCACGCATCAAGGAAAGATCTCCCTCATAATTCTGCATGATCCAGTTTTTCCGCTCTGTATAAAGGTTGTAATAATTTGTTGCATCAGCAATTTGCTCCTCAACGCCAGCTGCTGAGGTCTCAAGAGAAGCTAAAGCAGCACTTTTCACACTGGCCTGCAGTCGTGCGCGCATATCCCCAATACTAGTCACTACAGAATAATTTTTTGTATAAAAATATGTATAGCGATTAGCAGTGTTAGTCATGCCAGTAATTAAAACAATTAATGCAATAGTTGTACATACAATTATGCCGCCAAAAACCACTATGAACTTCTTTCCTACTTTTAGATTGTTCATCTTAGATACCTTTCCTCCTATTGTTCTGCAAATAAACTCAAATCCATGGAAGTCTGCATCTGCATCTATCCATTCCCAAGTATTTAATGGGCAGGATTCTATTTCACATTATACACCCTTTAACAAGAAAATGGAAGTATATTTTGATAGATTTCTTAAAAATAAAGTAGAATTCTGTTATTTTCCTGTAATTTGTATCTAAAAAATTTTTTCTACAGTTTTCGAATGAAATTCTTAAATCGTTAAAAAAGTTCAGGAAACATTTTATATATGTTTCCTGAACCCTCCAAAAAACTTAATATTTTCCTCCAATGGTTACAGCCTGTGTAGAATGTGCAGAGGGGGCTGCTCTTAATTCTGGAACTGCAGCAGACATTATTCTTCCGCCATGATCTACAAATTTAAACTGCCCAACCAAATTTTTGAGCATCTGTGCCTGACCGGATAGTTCCTCACTGGCAGCTGCGCTCTGTTCTGCAGTGGCAGAGTTATTTTGTACAACAGCAGAAATTTGATCAATCCCCTGGCTGACCTGTCCGGCAGAGATTGCCTGAGCGTTGCTTGCCTCTGAAATCTCATTAATAGCGGCTGCAACCTCGTCAATTCCCCCAACAATTTCGCCCAAAGAGGAAGCGGTCTCATTTGCAATTTTGGAGCCGTTTTCCACAGCCTGAAGGGAACGTTCAATTAGAAGGGATGTATTTTTGGATGCATCGGCAGATTTGCTCGCCAAATTGCGCACTTCATCTGCAACAACTGCAAAGCCTTTGCCTGCAACCCCAACCCTTGCAGCTTCTACCGCAGCATTCAAAGCAAGAATATTGGTCTGGAATGCAATATCTTCAATGGTTTTAACAATCTTTCCAATCTCCCCGGAACTCTCATTAATTTCGCCCATAGCGTTGAGCATTTCCTGCATTTGCTTGGAACCCTCCGCAGCGCGGTTTTTAACGGCGCTGGACTTATTGCTCGCTTCTTTCGCATTTCCGGCGTTTTGATTGATAGCGCTGGAAATTTCGGAAATCGTTGCAGCCAGTTCTTCCACGGAAGAAGCCTGTTCTGTGGCGCCCTGAGACAGCGCCTGTGCACCGGCTGAAACCTGATTAGCGCCGATTGAAACCTGATCGGCGGATTCGTTAATCTGCGACAGCGTTCCGCCAAGGGTATCGCGAACCTCGCGGATAGATTGCAGCAATGAACTGTAAACGCCGACATAATGCTCCTCTCCAATGCTGGTATCCACTTGGAAATCTCCCTTACCAAGTTCAGAAAGGACATATTTTTCATCATTGATAACGTCATTTAAGAAATTGGACATATATTGAACGCTCTTCTGGAGCATCCCCAACTCATCCTTGGAATTATGAGTAAGCGATATTGTCAGCTCGCCCTGTGTAATCTTCTCCATAGCGATCTGAACTTCCTTAATAGGCGAAACAATTCCAGCCGTCAGGTAGACTGCAAGAACGGCGGCAATTAAAACGGCGGCAATGGACATAAAAATAGAAAGTGTCATAAAACCCCTTTCTGCTTTCATGGCTTTGGTATAGTTTACATCAACTTCGCTTTTTACCTGATCTGCAAACGACTGAAGGGTAAGCGCCGCCTCCTGTAAGGTGGGTGCATATTCGCCGAATAAAAGCTCCTGCGCGGTTCTGCTGACTGTGCTGACATTGGTGGTTTTGGCACGGCACAATTCATAAATCCGGGTTTTTTTCTCCTCTACAGACTGAATCATGCTTTCAACCTCATATATTTTGGAGAGATCGCCTTCGTAATTCTGCATAACCCAGTTTTTCTGTTCATTAAAAAAATTAAAATAATTGTCTGCATCATCCAGCTCCTTCGCGACCTCAGCGGAACTAGGAGCAATCGAAGCCATAGCGATACTTTTTATATTAGCCTGTAAACGGGCACGCATATCACCAATCCCAGCAACTACCAGGTAATTTTTGGAATAAAAATATGTATACCTGTTTGCGGTATTATTCATACCGCAAATCAAAACGATCAGTGCAATGGAAGTACATAAAATGATGCCGCCGAAAACAACCAGAAACTTTTTTCCTACTTTCAAATTGTTCATCTTTAAATTCCCTTCCTCCTAGTTCTTAGGCATTTAGAGCCTATTCAGAATCTCCTTGTACGCGTTGAGATTTTGAATGGACTCTTAGGTTTAATAAAAAACGACATTCAAAACTGTCTAAAATAAAGTGAAAAAGCCTTTGTATTAACGAACAGGATTAACTTTGAGCCACCAATTCATGTCGTTTTTACTAAATCCCCTCCACCTGAAACGGACTATATTTTATTCATATTATACATCTTTTATTTAGAAAATGGAAGGGCTTTTTGATAGATTTCTATAAAAAGCAATAAATTTACTATAGGACTATTACTTATATATAATTAAAATTACTTCTGAAATCTTCTTTTGAATAATAATCTAGTATTTATGATTTTAGTGTCTAACAAACATTTATAAATACAGTTTTATGCTTATAATCATTTTTATAAACCCCAACAATCAAAAACTATTTTTTATCCGCAAAGGCAATTTACGAAGATTTTCGGAAAAAGCAGTAGATATTTCAGAAAAATTTGATACAATAAAGGGAGCTCCCCAATGACCGCAAAGGGGGCAAGGAGGGAAAATAATGTATACAGAGACAAACAGTTTTCGTCGGGTAGTGGCTGTCCATGATATATCTGGTTTTGGCCGCTGTTCTTTAACCGTAATTATTCCGGCCTTATCTGCTATGGGGGTACAGGTATGTCCAGTTCCAACAGCAGTATTGTCTACCCATACAGGAGGACTTGGGGAAGTAGTTATGCGGGATCTGACCGACTACATACTTCCCGCCTTAAATCACTACAAAACTCTGCATTTATCCTTTGACGCAGTTTATACAGGTTTTCTGGGCAGTCAAACACAAATTGGCCATTGCCTTGAATTTTTCCAGGCATTTCCCGATTCTCTCAAAGTGGTAGACCCGGTCATGGGAGATCATGGCAAAGCTTACCGAACCTGCGGGAAAGAGCTTCAGGCGGGAATGGCCAAATTGGTTTCAGCTGCAGATATTATTACGCCGAACTTGACTGAAGCATGTATTCTTTTAAACCAAAGCTATGAATTTAACTCCCTTACCCATTCCCAGGCCAAAAGTATGCTGGCACGTTTAAGTGAAATGGGGCCATCTAAGGTCATTATAACAGGTATACAGCTCGCCACTGGGGAAATGGCCAATATTGGATATGACCGGAATGCAGGGGCATACTGGTATGTTCCCTGCGATTATGTCCCGGTTTCCTATCCGGGGACAGGGGACATCTATGCCAGCGTATTAGTCGGAGCGCTGCTGACAGGGGACAGTTTATCTATAGCTATGGGACGGGCAACCAGCTTTGTGGAACTTGCCATAAAAACGACTTTCAGCTATGGAACAGATCCCCGTTATGGGGTCATGCTGGAAAACTCTCTGCCTTGGCTGACTCATAAGGAAATCATTAAAAACTTTCAGATATTATAATGGGGAAACCGAATATGGAAATCAGGATAGTGCCCTTGGAACGCCGCCATATTTCTATACTGGCAGAATTGGAACAGGTATGTTTCGCTGATCCATGGAGTGAAAATGCTCTGATAGAAGAATTAGAAAACCCCCAGGCTGTATTTCTGACAGCAGAAAACCTTCGGGGAGAGGTGTTAGGTTACGCTGGGATGCACAATATTTTAGGGGAAGGTTATATAGACAATATTGCTGTATTTCCACAGATGCAGGGAAAAGGGATTGGTTCGGAGCTTGTAAACGCCTTGTTAAACTATGGAAAACAGAATGGGCTCATATTTATCACTTTGGAAGTCCGCCCCTCCAATGAGGCCGCTTTATCATTGTATCGAAAGTACGGGTTCCAGCAGGAGGGGGTTCGGCGGGGATATTACCGCCATCCCACAGAAGATGCATGGATTTTGACCAGATGGTTCCCGCCAGCCGGGCACGAAAGTCTAAGAAAGGAATAGGAAAAGCATTATGAAAATACTGGGAATTGAAAGCTCCTGCGATGAAACCGCTGCTTCCATTGTAGAGGATGGGGTAAGAATATTATCGTCCTCGGTAAATTCCCAAATAAAGGAGCACCAGAAATTTGGGGGAGTTGTGCCGGAAATCGCTTCCCGCCGGCATACGGAAAATATTATTCCTGTTGTCCAGGAAGCCCTTTCGCAGTCTGGGCTTACTTTGCAGGAAGTGGACGGGATAGCTGTTACCGCTGCGCCGGGGCTGATTGGCGCCTTGCTGGTAGGGGTCAACTTTGCTAAAGGGCTATGCCTTGCTGCTGGGAAACCGTTGATTCCAGTCCATCATATTCGGGGGCATATTGCGGCAAATTACTTGGCGCATCCAGAACTAAAACCGCCATACCTATGCCTGGTGGTGTCAGGAGGGCACAGCCATCTGGTGGAGGTATTGGACTATACCCGGTTCCATGTAATAGGGAGGACGCGGGACGATGCAGCAGGAGAAGCCTTTGACAAAGCGGCGCGGGCTATGGGCTTCCCCTATCCCGGCGGTGTAATATTAGATGGAGAAGCCCAAAAAGGGAATCCAAACGCCTATTGCCTGCCTAAGCCAAAGGTGGACGGCTCCCCTTATGATTTCAGCTTTTCCGGCCTGAAAACAGCGGTAATCAATCTAATTCACAATGCCAAGCAGAAGGGCGAGGAATTAAACGTACAGGATTTAGCGGCAAGTTTTCAAAATACTGTCGCGCAAATTTTGACAGAGCGGTTGTTATTGGCGGCCCATAATTTACATTATAATGTGCTTGCTGTTGCGGGAGGGGTCAGCGCCAATTCCGGGTTAAGGGCAATGCTGTCTCAAAAATGCCAGCAGGAAAAACTGCAGTTATATTTCCCCCCGCTGCCCTTGTGCGGAGATAATGCTGCTATGATAGCTTCTCAGGGTTATTTTGAATACCAATCAGGAATACAGGCTGGGATGGATTTAAACGCAAGCCCCAGTATGCCGATTGATGATTGTCTATGGTAAATATGAGTGATAAAAGGGGGAGTGGAACAGATGAAAATATATGTTGCACGGCATGGTGAAACCGCCTATAATGCGGAAGAAAAGGTCTGCGGCGTTACTGATATCCCGCTTACAGAAAAGGGAATGGAACAGGCAGAAAGCCTTGCAGAGCAAGCAGCCCAGCATCCAGGGATTACATTAATGATAGTTTCCCCGCTTTTGCGGGCGCAGCAAACTGCCGAGGCAGTCCTACGCCGCTGCCCCATGGAAAAGCGCACTGACAGCCGCCTGCGGGAACAGAATTATGGATTTTTTGAGGGCCGTGGAAGGGAAGAAGCTGATTTTCGCGCCGCGCGGCTGGAATTTGCGAAACCCTTCCCACAGGGGGAATCGCTGTTTCAGATGGCCCAGAGAATATATAATTTTTTGGACGGGCTGATTTCAGAAGAATCCGCTGAAGAAGTCCTTTTAGTTGCGCATGGATCAGTTGCCAGGGTAATACGTTCTTATTTTCTCCCATTGAGCAACGAAGAATATATGAACTTCTATCAAAAGAACTGTGCTTTAGAGGTATATGAAGTAAAATCTTCAAAATAAATTGCAGGGCGCGCCTGGAAAAATTCCGGCACGCCCTGTTGATTCTGATGAAAAACTACAAAATTTAGGTTTCTATAAAAAATGATCTCTGAACCAATGCAGCTTTCAGGACAGGGATATCAGGGTCATTGGGGGCAATCAGTTCACATTGTTTCAGGATGGAACGGGCCTCTTCCCCATTGCTGTTCAAGATAAAGCCTTGTATTGCCTCTTTAATTTTTTCTGCAAGCTGTTCCTGTTCTTTTTTCTGCTGGTATACAGGGGGGTGGACACAGCAAAAACTCTGTGTCCACCCCCGTTTTTGTATTTTACAGGGAAAATCTGCCCATTTACAGAAAATCCTCTTTCTGTAAATACGGATTCTATCCTTGCAACGATTTCGGGAAAACCCTGCTTTATGACAGCAGCATCCTGTCGTTTGCCAATTCACTGCCGCTGACCTGTGAAAACTTCTCCAATAAAGTTTCTACGGTAAGATGTTTTTTCTCCTCCCCTGCAATATCCAGAATAATATGTCCATCCTGCATCATTACCAGACGGTTTCCGTGTACAATTGCATCTTTCATATTGTGCGTTACCATCATAGCAGTTAAATGGTTGTCGGCTATGATCTTCTCTGACAACTCTAAAACCTTTGCGGCTGTTTGAGGGTCAAGTGCGGCAGTATGTTCGTCTAATAAAAGAATACGGGGTTTTTGCAGGGTAGCCATCAGCAAAGTCAGCGCCTGCCTTTGCCCGCCTGACAAAAGGCCCACTTTATTAGTCATACGATCCTCCAGCCCCAGCCCCAGGGTTTTCAAAAGCTCATGATAGCGTTCCCGTTCCTTATTGGTAACACCCCATCTCAGGGTGCGCTTTTCCCCGCGCCGCAGGGCAAGCGCCAGGTTTTCTTCAATATTCATATTGGCGGCAGTCCCCATCATAGGATCCTGGAACACCCTTCCGATTAGTTTCGCCCGTTTAAATTCCGGCAGCCGGGTTACATCCTGTCCGTCAATTTGAATCGTTCCCTGATCTACAGGGAACATTCCGGCCAGGCAGTTCAGCATGGTGGATTTTCCCGCTCCGTTTCCACCGATTACCTGGACAAAATCCCCTTCCTGCAGGTGAATGTCCAATCCAGTCAGAGCTTTTTTCTCATTTATCGTTCCAGCGTTAAAGGTTTTATAAACCTGATTGATATCCAGCATAAAAAGTTACCTCCCTGTGGTATTTTTGGAATGGAAAAGTCCAGCAACAGCGGGTTTAATCATAGGCATGGAAAGGCAAACAGCCACTGTAACAGCAGTAAAGAGTTTTAAGTCGTTTGCATCCATACCAGCCTTTAGAACCAAAGCAATAATAATTCGGTAGATAATTGCACCTAGGCTGACGGACACCAAGGTTCTTTTAAAGGTACGTGTGCCAAACAGCACTTCGCCAATAATCAGGGAGGCCAAACCAATGACAATTGAACCAGTACCCATCTGGACATCTGCAAAAGATTGATATTGGGCAATCAAAGACCCTGACAAGGCGACCAGACCGTTAGAAATCACAAGTCCTAATATAATCATATTGGAAGTATTAATTCCCTGGGCACGTGCCATATTCTGGTTGTTTCCAGTAGCACGAATAGCAGAACCGATTTCCGTACCGAAAAACCAATACAAAATAACGGCAACAGCAACAACAATTATAACTCCAACAATCAAACTTGGAAACGAACCAGACAGTCCCATATCCTGTAGAGGAGAGTAAACTGTTTTTACACGAAGCAAAGGGATATTGGATTTCCCCATAACCCGCAGGTTAATGGAATATAGCGCAATCATAGTAAGAATTCCAGAAAGCAGAGCAGGGATTTTTAACTTTGTGTGGAGAAGCCCTGTACAAAGGCCGCCTAAAAGCCCAGCAGCCAATGCAATCGAAGTAGCAAGCCAAGGATTCATACCGCTGCTGATAAAGCGGGCAGCAACAGCCCCACCCAAAGCAATAGTACCTTCAACCGTTAAATCCGCCACATCAAGAACGCGGTATGTAATATAAACACCCAGCGACATAATTGCCCATAATAGGCCAAGGGCAACAGCGCCTAAAATAATATCCAGCATAAAACAATACTCTCCCTCTTAAAAATGGATTTGAAAAATAATCATTTTAAGGGCTGTCTATAAAGCAAAGGCTGTCCCATTAAAAACAGGACAGCTTATTTGCAGAACAACCAAATTGCGCGGGAAAACAAAGTAATATATTATGTAATACTCCTATTTAGGACGCAGCAGGAGTAATGATATACTGCTTCAGATCGTCGGGGATGGTAATGCCGATTGCTTCTGCCACCGGGCCATTAATACAAAAATCGTAATCGGTAGAAGATTCAACAGGCATATCTGCAACAGCAGCACCTTCCTCTAAAATCCGCAGTGCCATAAGCCCTGCTTGGTGCCCAATATTATAGTAATTAATACCCAAGGTAGCTAACCCGCCATTGTCCACCATATTGGATTCACCGCAAATAACGGGAATTTTATTTTCTGTTGTAATAGCGCTTACAATTGGCATGGAAGAAGCAAAAACATTATCTGTTGGGAGATAAATCGCGTCACATTCGGTGACAATGGAGGTAGTTGCCTGCTGAACGTCGTTGGTGCTGGCAACAGTACGCTCTACATATTGAATTCCCTTTGTGTCAAGCAGCGCTTTCGCGATCTCTACCTGTAAGCGTGAATTATCCTCACTGGAATTATACAAGAAACCTACTGTCTTTACTTCCGGGCACAGCTGGAACATCAGGTCAAATTGAGCCTCAATGGGGTTCATGTCATTTGTCCCGGAAACGTTGGTATTGGGTTTTTCATTGGACTCTACCAGCCCGGCCTCTGCAAAGTCAGTAACAGCTGTAGCAATAATGGGAATATCCTTAGTTTTACCTGCTACTGCTTGGGCTGCAGGGGTTGCAATCGCCAAAACAAGATCCACTTTATCTCCAACGAATTTGTCCGCAATGGTAGAAAGATTATTCGTATCCCCCTGGCCATTCTGATAAACAATGGTTATATTTTCACCGTCTTTGTATCCCTTTTCCTCTAAAGCAGCTACAAACCCGTCATGGGCAGCATTCAGCGCAGGATGATCCATTAGTTGAATAATGCCAATTTGTTTCTTTTCCCCAGTGCTGGAGGCGGTAGAAGAATTTCCACCGGAATTAGATGGCACTGTACTGCTGCTATTGCTTGAAGTGCCGGAATTACACGCCGCAAAAGATAACGTTATCGCCATTGCAAGAACGCTTGCAGCAAACTTACGGAATTTGCCCATAGGATAAAACCTCCAATAATCAATAGAATGAACTGGCGCTTTACTAGTAAAAAGCTTTAAAGGGACAATGCGCCAATACCTAGTACTATTATAAGGACTTCTTTATAATTGTCAATAGTTTTTTACTGGAGAGTATGGAAATTAAACTTATTTTTGAACCCATACTACTTATTGTTCTTTTCCAACAATTTATAACAGTGTTTATGGCTGCACAATATGCAAAGAGGAAAATATTTAATGAAGAAATTGACTTCCTGAATGGATATAGTTATAATAAATCGAATCGTAATAAATGATATATGGAGGAGATTTTATGTTGCGAACAGATGTTCAGGAAAATATTCCAAGCCCAGCTAAAGGCAACAGCCTTAGCAAAAAAATTATTTCTAAAATGGCATTAATAGTCGCAGCTATATTTTTTATTACAATTTTTGCATCTGCCATTCTTGCAGCTAAAGAATTAGCACAGGCTAACAGAGAACGGCTGACAGCAGTTGCTTACGAAAACGCATTTTTAATCTCAAACGAAATTGAAACCTCCTATGGAAAAACAGTGGGGTTCGCTGGTTCGCTCCGAAATATTTCCACATTGGATCCAAAAGAACAAAGGAATGCGATTGATACTGCTTTAGTGGGACTTTTGGAAGGCGGCGACGGATTTCCAACAGCGTTTGCTTATTTTGAACAGAACACCATTGCAGACTCTAACGGGGATCCTTACTCAGTACATAAAAGGGATATTGCTTATGAAGCAGTTGTATATCCTAACGAAGAGAAAACAGAATATGTTTTTGAAAAACATGAAGACGCTTTTGATACCTATGAAAAAGAGTATTATAAACAGATTAAAAATACCGGAAAACCTTATATAATGGATCCTTATGTATACCAACTGATGGGTAAAAATATTATGATGATAAGTATTATTTCGCCTGTCTGGAATGCGGAAGGGGAATTTCTTGGAGTCTCCGGGGTTGACGTGGCGTTAGACGACATGCAGGAGCACCTATTGGTCAGTACTGATTATAATTCCTCCCACTTGGTTGCTCTGTCAGCAGACGGAACTATTTTGGTAGACTCTGCTGACGGTTCAAAAGTAGGGCAATCTGCCTCCAGTGTTGGGTATACTGCCATGGCAGAAAATGCAAATAAACTTTATTCCATGGCTGAAGGGGAACATATAAACAGCCGTTCTATTATTGTAAAGGGAACGAACTTTAGCACAGGAAGAAATGGAATATCTGTATCTATCCCATTAACAGTAAATGGAAAAGCCCAGTGGACATTGCATATGACCGTTGACAGCCTTGAATTCTATGGTCCCATTATTGAAGGTGCAGGGAAGCTAACCTTTATGGTGGTTTTATTGGGGATTTTATTATTAGCTGCAGTTAACCGCATCATTAAAAAATCCCTGGAACCTATTAAGCTAATCAGCAATGGGGCTGCTAAATTGGAAGCAGGAAATTTAAATATTCATATTGATATCCGCTCTAACGACGAGTTAGGCCGTCTCTCACAAACTTTTAATCATATCAGCGCCACAATTAATAATTATGTAAAGGATATTTCCGAGCAATTATCACAAATGGCGGATAATAATATGGATATTACCATTACCCAAAACTATATTGGCGATTTTATCCCTATTCAGGTCTCTATTGAAAAAATTTCAAAATCTTTAAACGAGACGTTACATCAAATTGTGCTTTCAGCAGACGAAGTTTCTGCCAGTTCAGATAATGTATCCTCCAGTGCACAGATGCTTTCAAACGGAGCTGTAGAGCAAGCCACAGCAATTGACCAACTGGCAGTTTCAATAGAAAGCTTGTCAAAGGATGCAGCAGCGAATGCAAATGACGCACAAACTGCCAATATTACTGCTTCTGAAGTAGGGCGGAATATTAGGGAAAGCAACCAGGAAATGGAATGTTTAATCCGTGCTATGTCAGATATCAGCCATTCTTCCAATGAAATTGAAAAAATTGTCAAAACCATTGAGGATATTGCCTCACAGACAAATCTGCTGTCTATTAATGCTTCTATAGAGGCTGCAAGGGCAGGTGTGGCAGGAAAAGGATTTGCAGTAGTTGCAAATGAGGTCCGTGCATTAGCTGAAAAGAGTGCGGAAGCAGTCAACCAAACAGCTGCTTTAATTGCAAGTTCCCGAAAGGCTGTGGAAAATGGTAAAGAGATTACAGATAAAACAGCAGCGTCTCTTGTAGCAGTGGTGGATGGTTCTGAAGATATCTTAAAATTTATGGATAAAATCAGCGGGGCTTCACACAATCAAAAGGTAGTATTGGAACAACTTACGGAAAATATAGATTTAATCAGCAATGTTGTTCAGTCTAATTCTTCTTCCGCCCAAAACAGCGCTGCTACAAGCCTAGAGTTATCCAGCCAATCTAAACGTTTACACGAACTGGTAAACCGTTTTCATTTAAAACAGATGTAAAGGCAGCCCTTTCTTACAATCTAACCCCATAAAACAGTGCCATTTATGGGGTTAGATTGGGGAAGCCAGCTCCGAAAAGATATAAAACAAATTAATAAATCGGTTTTTATGGAAAGTTTGGGATTTCTGTTGACAACCAGGAAAATATTTGCTATAATAGCAAAGCGATATGCAGAAACCCTTTTCTTTGGGCCATTAGCTCAGTTGGCAGAGCACTTGACTTTTAATCAAGGCGTCCGGAGTTCGAATCTCCGATGGCTCATTTCTTTCATGAAAGCTGGAAAAACAAAAAGTTTTTCCAGCTTTTTAGTATTTATATACTTATATCTGTGAGCATAGCTAAGAGGTTTTTAAGGAGTACAACAAAACTGACTTCTTAAAAACCTCTTAGCTTGCTTTATAAGAATTGACCGAAATCTTTTTCCTCATTTATAAATTTACATTCTATTGCATCTATTCCAACTGAAAATCAGCAGCTTTCAACAGTTCAAAATCTTCCTGTTTCCCTGTATCCTGAAGCACACTAATCCGTTTGGACTGATTTAAAATGGCCTGCTCAACCAAATTCCGCGCCATTCTTCCGTTTCCGTTTTCCCTTGCACTTTCCAACTGTTTTCTGGCAAAGTAATGGTACAAAGGAATGTGACATTCCTCATCCAGACGATATCCTTTTCCTACGGCAATCTGTGCAGTAATTTCCATTAATTCATCTGCTGTATAATCTGGGAACTGAATTACATTAGGAAATCTGGATTTCAGCCCGGAATTTGCGGACAAAAACTGTTCCATTTCGGTAGAATATCCTGCAAGGATAACAACCAGGTCGTCACGGTTATCCTCCATCCCTTTAACAAGGGTATCTATTGCCTCCAGTCCAAAGGAATCATCACGGCCGCGGTAGAGGGAATACGCTTCATCAATAAACAATACACCGCCTAATGCAGATTGAATGACCTGTGTTGTAAGGGGGGCAGTATGTCCAACATACCTTCCGACTAAATCAGCGCGGGTTACTTCAACAAGCTGGCCGCCAGATAAAGCCCCTATTGCCTTCAGATATTTGGAAACCAACCTGGCGATTGTCGTTTTACCCGTACCTGGATTTCCGGTAAAGATCATGTGCATAGAGGGCATATTGCCCTTCAGCCCTTTTTCCTTGCGGACAGAGATCATCCGGTAATGGTTTTCCAAAGCAAGTACATAATCTTTAACCTGCTGCAAACCCACTACACGGTTCAGCTCTTCTTTCACCTTTGCAATTTCCCCTTGATATTCTTTTGGAAGGAGGGAAAAGAGATCATTCCATTGAACGCTGGAACCAAAAGAGGCAATCAGCCCCATATCACCTTTACGAATTTCAATTTCACAGGGAACGGGAAAATCCTCCCGTAAACGGTATTCCGCCAAGGCGCGGTAACAGCGGTCGGAAGCCTGTGCCATTCCATGAATACCAGATGCCAGGGAAAAGGAGGAACGAAAATAGGACTCCATAGCTTCCCTGCCACTGACCATAAAACCCAATTTCTGTTGGGCGCGCTCTACTATATCATCCGCCATATTAGCGGCAATTGTCCGAACCTGCTTATTCTCCAGCGGAACCGTTTCACAGTGGTCGTCCATAGCGTTCAGGAATGCCGCCCCCATAACGTCCGCAACCTTTTCTCTTTTCCATCCTCCCTGAAATAAAAAAGCAAGGTATTTCCCGGAGGGATGGAGTTCTCCCACTGCTCCGGCAGTCAGGGCACTGCCTGCCTCCACCAGCATACCCTTTTGTTCCACATATCGTTTATCAAGGCGTAAAACGCGTTGGCGTGCCAGGCGAACAATCATACTCCTTACTGCCGGGTGGCAGCTTTCACACCCTTCCAATGCCACCACTGGGGCTTCCTGACGGAGCGCCCGATAAAGATCCTGAACAAAGAGTTTCGTATCCTCCTGTTCACTATAAAGGGTAAGGTCCAATGTTTCCACCTGGCCGCATTTAAGCGCCCCCCGTTTGGCAAGCTCCTCCACAACTGCATATAAACCCGCATGGCGTCCGCTTCCTTGGGGGCCGGTAATTAAAATAAGCCCCTGTACTTCCTGCTCTTTCCGCTCCATAACCAGGGGGCGTTTAAAGGCAATGCTTAACCCCTTAAGATATTCCCGCTGACCTATAATCTGATTCTCCAGAGTTTCCGCCAAGCCGGAGAACGCTGCTATACGGTCAATTGCTGTTTGACGGCGCTGCTGTCCCCTGTCATGGGGAATAGTTGACACCCCATCTTTCTCTAAGCGGCGGCGGATTTCTTCCAACTGGTTTTGAGTATCCTCTATTACGTCGTTTATCTTTTGATTATGAATAGAATTTTCTGGTGGAAGGGTTATTCCCTCTGCTCCCAAGTTATCATTTTCCTCAGTGGTTTCCGTTTCAAGGCGCTGGACTTCTTCCCCTGTACGAACAATATCTTCGTTCGTTTGACGTTCTAATCGCTCCATCTGCCGACGCACCCGCTCTACTGTTTCCGGAGAAGGCGTACCGCCCCGGCATTCTCCTACGGCCTTTCCTCCCAAGAAAAATGAATTCAATAATCTATCAATATCGTTTCTCATGGCTTCCTCCCCTATATGGGTTTCGGTTTCCCTCTGTGTTGAGACATTTGCCCTTTTCTTTTTGCAACTTTCTTCTCTATGGCCGTTTTTCCATTATTTCATTGCTTCTTGTAATATAATAGCATTATACATAGGGGAAAAATAGGGAACAATAGCAGAAGTTGATTTTTTTAGCGGACTCGTTTCTCTATTTCTTATTGTAGCATTTTTTGGCTTTTACCGCTACCCTTAGTTGCAACAAATTTGAAGATTTTTTTCTGATATTCGACACTTTTTTCAACTTATTGTGGAAAATTTATTTATATCTAAGTACAACCTAAAGCGAATGAAAAAGCTTTTAGAGCCAGGGAGTAGCAGCAAAGCTTTGCTGCATTGAACTCGCCAATCGCTAAACTTCCCTGAACAGACTATAAAGGGAGTAAAAGAATACCTAAACAGGTAAAAGGATCAAAAAAGCCTGTTTGCGAAAGTAATAGGGGTACAGGTTTAGACCTCGTAAACATTGCAGCGGGAAAATAAAAGGCTTTTACCCAGCAAATTCTAATTTGCAAAGGTTACCGCCAGTTAAGCAGAACGTAAACGCCTCATTTCAGGAACTCCTATGCAGTCTATTCCCCCAAACTTACATTACTATATAGTTATAGTGGGGCACAATCATCAATAAAACGCAGTCTTTTTGAATCTTTTGGAAAATTTACAATTTGGTCAAAAAATGATGGACATTTTAGTAGAAAGCTTGTATAATAGATATCAACATCTTATATACATAAAGGAGCTGTTTTTTATGGCAAACGATCCCATCATTATTCCTTCAGATGAAGATATCCAGGCAAATAAAGGCATGGCAGTTCTAAGTTATATCGGCATCCTTTTCTTGGTTCCCATGTTGGCCAGAAAAGATTCTGAGTTCTGCCGTTTTCATGTAAACCAAGGTCTTGTGTTGTTTATCATTGAAGTAATAATTAACATTGCAACTATGTTCATCTCTTTTGTGGGTTTTCTGGGAATTATTACTTTTGTTTTCATGATTATGGGAATTATAAATTGTGTAAAGGGGGAAGTAAAGCCCCTTCCGCTTATTGGTGGAATTCAGCTTTATAAATAAAGTTCCCTTTAATGAAAAAACGGACGAACTCAGTTGGGTTCGCCCGTTTTTTGTTGACAGATTTGAACTTTTCTATAGAAACTGCGCTAGACAGTGTAAACGGAACCCTAGCTTTTATATTTACCATAATCGGGTGGTAATGGCCACGAACTAGAATTTAAAAAGCACTGATATTACCTTTTGCTTGACAAGATCCAACACGCCCAAAAGCAGACCTGACGGCGCATCTGCGCCGTTATGAAGGCTCGCCAGGCGGCAGCCTGCCTTCGCCTCCACGCCTTGCAGTTCCCACCGCCAGAACTGCTTTTGGCTCCGTTTTTTCCAAAGCCATGGGCGCGAATGATCAGATTTGTGGAAAAGAGTACCCTTTTCCTATCGTTTTGTATTTTAGGGACGCTATTCGGAACGGCTTTGCTGCTCAACTTAACTTTTCTTTTTTACCCCGCCACATTTCATATAAACAAAGGCACATACTGCCGCTAAAACAAACGCAATACAGGCAAAAACAAACGACAATTTTGGCCCTGTACTATAAATAAAACCGGCGGCCAACGATCCGATAATCCCACCTAAATTTTTAATAGCATTATAAAATCCCATAACAAGATTGCCCTGCCCTTCCTGGGCACCATCGGCAACAACATTCTGTACAACCGGCACACTGACTGCATTAAATGCAAAGAAAACAACATTGATCATCATAAACATGGCAATATTAGGAGCAATAATAACCCCAAACACAGCCGCCGCACAGCAGAGGAGAACAGGGATAACGGATTTCTTACTGTCCGTTTTCCGAATAATCCATAAACAAATGGTAGAATTTGCGGCAAGGGAGATAAATCCAACGACAGCTTTAATCGCCCCATTATAAGATGAAGTAAACCCAAATTGATCTTTAATATAGTAGTTAAAGCATTGTTCATAGGCATAATAGCCAAGGTTTGAAAGCGCAACAACCCCATAAGCAACTGCAAAAGCCGCTGTCATAAATCTGCGGCTGTCCACAAACGCCGCAAAAGGATTCGCTTCCCGGAAAAACCGGGCTGGGGCAATGTCCTTTACTGAAAGGGAATTATCTTTTTCTACAACAAAGAAAAACAGAATGCCGACCCCAATCAACGTTCCGGCTTGAATCATAAAGGTCATGAAAATAGAGATTTCGCCTAACAGTCCCCCTATAAGGTATCCAAAGGCGCTTGCAACGCTTTGTATTGTAGCTGTAATCATTAAATTGGTAGGGCGTTTTTCCTCTGGAGAAACATTGACCACATAGGTTAAGAAACTTACAAACACCCCTCCGGTAAAAATCCCTGCAAATATCCTTGCTAAAATAATCATCAATTCTGTTTTCGCCAAACCAAACATAATCTGCCCAATCCCATATCCACAGCAGCAGATCAAAAGGGAAGCCCGGCTGGAAATATAAGTGTTAATTTTTCCCCAAAACGGCGACATAGCAAAATTGGAAATCATCATGGAGGCAAGCGCTACCCCAAACATATAATCATGAAGCTGCAAATTTTTGATTACTGTTGGCGTTACTGGATGCGCAAAATTAGCCCCAAGATTAAAAATACACATCGTAATGAAGAATAACAACATGCGTTTATTTTTCATCTTTTTAGATTTGCATCTCCTTCCTGCCCATTCGAAATGAGAAATTAATAAATGAGAAATTAATAAAAGAGCTGGGGAACTTTTCTGTAAAAGTCCCCCAGCCCCCAAAACTTCCTATTGGTTTTCCCTTACTGTGGGAAAATTGGAATCAGTTTTTTTGCCATTACATCCACAAGCCCCAAATCGCTGAACTTAGCTTCTGGTATAACGGGCAAAGCCATTGTTGCAATTCGTAGCAAGGGATTTTTCTGCGGAAGTCCAAGGTTGTTCAAAGCTTTTTTCATTTTATCGGACTGTTCGGCAACCTGTTCCGGCCTGTCAATGGACATCAGACCACCTACCTGTAATTTAAGCAAACCTGTAATTTCCCCATTATCAGCACAAGCCATTCCGCCGCCGCACTCTACAAGCGCATTGTAAACAGCAAAGCCACTTTCCGGATCCTTAAACACAATAGACAGGTTATGGCAGTCGTGGGAGACAGTAGAACCGTTCGCACCCTTTTTCAAGCCGAAATCCCGAACCAGGCCAAAGGTATAATTCCCTGTTCCATAGCGGTTAATTATCATGGCATAGCACAAATTTGGATCATTGGATATATCAACATAACCGCCCTTTACAGATACTTCTTCTGTTACTGCTTTGGTAGTGGAAAGGTCCCCAGAGTAGTAGGTTAAAACGTTTGCCTTGATTGTCTCCCCTGTGGTTGGAGCCTTCAGCCGGAAGTCGTCAAGAGAAAGTTTGGGGACATTCATTGAGAAGCGGCTTTCCATTTCAGCGGGCTTGTCCTGTATATCGGCAACAAGTTTTCCGTCCTTCGCCACAAGCTGCCCCATATAAAAAACTGATTTGACATTGAAATCTGCAAGGTTATCCACTAAAAGCATGTCGGCGGCATATCCTGGTGCAACAGCTCCCAAATTTTCAAAGTGAATTTCTTTGGCAGTGTTGAGGGTAGCGCATTTTACAGCAGCGATGCCATTCATACCGTTTTTGACAGCCTGACGAACTACTTCATCCATATGGCCTATATAAAGAATATCGTCTGCTTCCCTGTCGTCGGTGCAGAAACTTAAATGGTCGTGGAAGGTATGATCCCGTACTCCTTCAAGGATTGCCGCCATGTTTTTCGTAATGGAGCTTTCCCGTGCATCAACATGGATTCCTGCACGCAGCTTGGCAATCGCCTCCTCTGTCTCGCGGGTTTCATGACAGGTAGATGGCCCGCCTATCAAATACGCTGATATCATCCGGCCGTTTGCCCCTGGCATATGCCCCTGAATATACAAACCATTTTTCTCTGCAACTTCGATAATGTCCATCATGCGGTCCTCGCCTTCGATTACGCCGATAAAGTCCATTACTTCAGCCAGACCAATAATATTGGGGAGTTTCGCTAAACGGTCTACTGCATCTGCATCCATTACCGCACCTGCCTGTTCCAATCCAGGCACAGCCGGAACACAAGAGGGAATATCTATAAACTGGCGCATAGGCAGGCCATACCCTGCATCGTGCATATAACGGACTGCATCCTCTCCAAACACATTTGTAATTTCATGAGGATCTGTGACAACTGTTGTGGTTCCCCTCGGAATAACTGCTCTGGCAAAATTCCGGGGCGTCAGCATACTGCTTTCAATGTGAATATGTGCATCTATAAATCCCGGAATCAGAAAATTGTTTTCCCCATCAACCACCTGTTTGGCAAGATTCAGTTCTTTTGCAGGTTCTTTCTCCTCTACATGGATAACAAATCCTTGATGCACATATACAGTAGCTGGATAGACCTCTCCTGTAAATACATTGACGTAGCGCACGTTTGTTACCGCTAAATCACAGGGGATTTTTCCCATAGCAGCTTTTAACAGTTCACGTTTGTCAGAGGGCTGAATTTTCATAGGTGTTGGCTCCTTTCTAAAAACAACAATTTTTGTAACATGAGTATAACCTAAAGCAAATTAATAAGTTTGAAGGTTTAGGGTGCTTTCCTAAAAAGTACTCTGATTGTCAGTTCAGTTCTGCTGAACTAAACCTGCAAGGTACAAAATTCCCCTGCACGAACTAAAGAGGAAAAAGAAAAAGTATCATAGAAAGCCTGTTTGCGGAAGCAGATTACCTTTAAGTTCAATCTCCATAAAACAACGCTTGGGAGAAAAAGAGGGTTTTTGACCTAGGGAATTCTAATTCGCGGATGCGGATGCTCCGTTAAGGTGAACATTAAAGCCAGGCTACATCAAATTCATATTATATAAAGAGATTTTTAAAAAATACCTCCCGTCAGCGCAGCAATTCTGGCGGGAGGTTTTTTCAGGCAAAGCGGGAGCTCCGCAAAACCTTAACCGTAAATAAAATAAAGGATCAGAGGAATTGCCAGAATATACATACCGGGATGAACTTCTTTAAAACGGCCAGTAGCTGCTTTAATAAAGACATAAGCCAAAATACCGGCAGAAATACCGGCGGCAATTGACCCGGCAAAAGCAGTAAACATAATCATTACAAAAGGCCCGAACGCCTCTGTAAAGTCGCTGAAATCCACCTGGGCAAAACCAGAGATCATCAAAAATCCAACAAAAATAAGGGCAGGGCCAGTTGCAGCATTGGGAATCATCAGGAACAATGGAGCAGCGAAAATAGTCAACAGGAACATCACCCCGGTAGTTAAGGAAGTCATTCCTGTACGCCCACCAGCCTCCACGCCAGAACTTGATTCCACAAAGGTGGTAATTGTAGTACATCCAAACAAAGAGCCTATACAGGTGCCAACTGCATCAACCAAGAAAGGCTTTTGGATTTCAGGAAGGTTTCCGTCCTTATCGAGCATACCGGCTTTACCAGCCACGCCCAAAACGGTTCCCAGAGTGGAGAAGAAATCTCCAACAAATACAATGAACATCAAGGCAAGGGTAGAAGCCTGGAAAAGTCCGCCTGCATCATAATTGAAAACAATATTTTTGACCTCGCCCATTTCAGGGATTTTAAAGAAACTCCCCGGCAGGGTAGTAACGCCAAAGGGAATCCCTAAAATTGTAATGACAACAATGCCAATCAAAATAGCGCCATTAACTTTATAAGCGGTCAATACCCCAATCAATACCAACCCCAGAATAGCCAGCAAAACAGCAGGGTCGGTAAAATCACCTATGGCAATGCCATTGGTAAAAGTTCCGATCCCTGTATTTTTAAACCCAATATAAGCAATAAAAAATCCAATAGCAGTACTAATAGAAATCTTAATATTTTTGGGGATCATTCGAACAATCAGGTCGCGGATACCCAATGCACTTAACAGTACAAAGATTATGCCCGAAATAAGGGTAATCAGCATTGCCCGGCCATAGGTACATTCCCCTGACTGAAGCAGCGCGCCAAACATAAAATTTGAACCAAGTCCTGTGGACAGTGCAAAAGGTAAATTTGCATAAAACGCCATCAAAAATGTAATAACCGCACTGATTAACGCGGTTGTCACCATAATGGCTTCTTTACTAATAAATACACCGGATGGATCGGTTATGCCCGCATCTGGCCCATATCCGCAGATTGCCCCCGGCTGGACAATCAGAATATACGCCATGGTCATAAACGTGGTTAAGCCTGCAATGATTTCCGTTTTAACGGAGCTTTTCCGTTCTTCAATTTTGAACAGACTAAGTGCTTTCATGCTGTGCCTCCTCCATTTTGTGTAAAACGCATTTTTTAGACAGGAAAAATGCTGCCTGATTCCCGCCTACAGCTGCGTTTATAGCTGACGGCTGCCGCGACCTTTGTCCCGCACTGGACTGCGGAAGCCTACAACACCTATTATAAGGAGAGTTTTTTTAAAAGGCAAGTCATTTAAAAGATTTTGTAGGATTTATGAACAATTAGATGTAAAAAACGATTTATAACATTAATTTACGAAAGTTTGACGAAAAAAGATTGCACATGGAGTTATCGGCCATATGCAATCTTTCTTTCAGTTCTATCTAATTTTATTCTGCGTTATTTTTAGCAGCTTCAATCACATCTGCCTGTAATGCTGGAGGAAGCTGCTCATAATGATCGAAGTTAAGCTCGTAAGAACCTCTTCCTTGGGTGATAGACCTTAAGGCAGTCGTAAAGTCCTGCATTTCGCTCATAGGTACTTCTGCCTCAATTATCTGTAAACCATCTTCATCGGGGTTCATTCCCAAAACACGGCCGCGGCGTTTATTAACATCACCCATAATATCACCGGTGTTGCTGTCTGGTACAAGAACTTTCAAATTTCCAATAGGCTCCAGGATAACAGGGGAAGCCTGCGGAATACCATCACGGTATGCAAGGCTGGCAGCAAGCTTAAAGGCCATTTCAGAGGAGTCAACAGGGTGATAGGAACCATCCAGCAATGTAGCTTTCAGACCTACAAGTGGGTATCCAGCTAAAACACCTTTTTGAATACAGTCCTGCAAGCCCTTCTCAACCGCAGGGAAGTAGCCTTTGGGAACAGAACCACCAACAACTTTTTCCTCAAATTTCAGTTCAATTCCATCCCAGGGTTCAAATTCCATAACGACATGACCAAATTGTCCATGGCCGCCAGTTTGCTTTTTATGTTTACCAACGACTTGGACCTTTTTGCGGATGGTTTCGCGGTAGGCAACCTTGGGAGCTTCCAACGCAACATCCACGCCAAATTTTTGTTTCATCTTAGAAAGAACTACATCCAGATGCTGTTCGCCAAGACCGGAAATAATCTGCTGCTTGGTTTCGGGATTCTGTTCGTAACGGAGGGTTGGATCTTCTTCCATCAATCTTTGGATAGAGCTGGCAATTTTTCCTTCATCGCCTTTGGCCTTTGGTTTAATAGCCATTGCATAAGTAGCATGGGGGAAAGCAGGAAGTTTGTAAGAAAGAATCTTTTTAGGGTCACATAGGGTATCCCCCGTACGGGTTTCAGACAATTTTGTTACAGCACCAATATCCCCTGCTGAGATGTAAGAGGTATCCCCCTGCTTCTTGCCTGTAACAAAAATCACCTTGCCGAACTTATCTGGCTGTCCAGTACGGGCATTTACTGGGATCATATCACCTGAAAGCTGGCCGGTAATTACCTTTACAAATGACAGTTTTCCGATAAAGGGGTCAGCTATGGTCTTAAATACGACTGCCGACATAGGAAGTTCATCGTCGCATTGTACTTCAACTGTTTCGCCTTGAGCATTCTCTGCAGTCATGGAAATACTTTCCCAAGCAGATGGGAGTAAGTCTACCATAGCATCCAACAACATGTCTACCCCTTCCAGAGTGGCTGTTGAACCGCAGAACACTGGAGAAATAGAACCAGATTTAACCCCGTCATGAATCCCCTTAATCATTTCATCGCGGGTAAACTTTTCACCGGAGAAGAACTTGTCAAATAAAGCCTCATCTGTTTCAGCTACAGCTTCGCCAATTGCCTCTACAAGCCCCTCAATTCTATGGCCTGTATCTGGCATAGCGACTTCTGACGCATTCCCCTGTGCGTCATAGGTATAAGCTTTCATATCAATCAGATTTATGTAACATTCTACCTTACTGTCGTTCATAAACGGCACTACAACCGGACAAACGCTTGGGCCAAAACTTGCTTTCAAGCCTTCCAGAACTTTATAGAAATCCGCATGTTCTGTATCGAGTTTAGAAACAAAGAAAATACAGGATTTTCCGTTTTTAACAGCCAATTTATAGGCTTTCTCAGCACCTACTGATACGCCTGAACGTCCTGACACAGTAATCAAAACGCTTTCTGCAGCCATAACCCCTTCATAGAGGCCGGCTTCAAAATCAAACATACCGGGGGTATCTAATAAATTAATTTTTGCACTTCCCCAGTTAAATGGAATAACAGAAGAAGAAATAGAAACTTTACGTTTAATTTCTTCCTGATCAAAATCGCTGACTGTATTACCATCAGTAACTTTTCCCAAACGGTCTATTGCATTGGCTTTGAACAACAGGGCCTCGCACAGCGACGTTTTCCCCGCTCCGTTATGGCCCGCAACTGCAACGTTTCTAATTTTACCTGCTAGATACTGTCTCATGCTTTCCTCTCCTTACTGGCGATAGGACTCTTTCGCCTGCCGCTCTGCTATTCTAAAAATTTTATGAAATTTTCGGCTGGCATCCTCCCGCCGATGTGCCTATGCTCCATATACAGAGTGTTGGGTGTTCCTTTTATTTGGCAATTTAAACATAAAACAACCTTTGGCACTTTTTCAATATAGTGTAATTATACAGACAAATCGTCTCAGAATCAAGGGGATACCTGTAAAAAAGTTGTGTACAAAGTGAGAAAAGATAGATTTCATCTTGTACTTTTTGCATAAAGTGACAAAAGCTAGACCCAAAAAGTGGGTACAAATCTGTATGTAGGAAATTATGTGATATATATACATTTTATAAATAAGAAACTATAAAGGAGTACTTTTCTATAATATTAGGTATTTAAAAAGTCTCCTAGTGGCCTATATTTTTATTATGTAACTTTTGTAGGGAACCGAAATTACTAAAGAATATTTTTTAATGACCTTTTTGTATAAAAATTCGTATATAAATCTTTTCTATTTTTAGTTAATTTTATTTAAACTAAAGTTTAATTACCTCCATATAAGGGATGTGCAGCCAGGGCGAGCGGCCCA
>CAJUSD010000030.1:41550-41628 GCA_910589145.1 uncultured Oscillospiraceae bacterium | reverse complement strand
CTTGAGGGCCTTGCGGACCTTGGGGGCCTGTTGCCCCTGGTGCTCCGGCCGCTCCTGCTGCTCCGGTTGGGCCTTGAG
>CAJUSD010000030.1:0-41450 GCA_910589145.1 uncultured Oscillospiraceae bacterium | reverse complement strand
GGCCTTGCGGACCTTGGGGGCCTGTTGCCCCTGGTGCTCCGGCCGCTCCCGCTGCTCCGGTTGGGCCTTGAGGGCCTTGGGGGCCTGCTGCCCCTGGTGTTCCTTGTGCTCCTACTGGACCTTGAGGACCCATTGGACCCTGGGGACCTGTCGGTCCAGCTGCTCCTTGTGCTCCAGGAGCTCCAACAGGACCAGGAAATCCTTGTGAACCTTGGGGCCCCACTGGACCCTGTGGTCCTTGGGGACCGGTAGGACCCGGAACCCCTTGAGGGCCTTGGGGGCCCATTGGACCCTGTGACCCCGGATGGCAAGGCCCTACGGGACAAGGACAGGGACAAGGCGGCATAGGCGGTGCTGGCGGCGGGCAGCAGGCAGCCGGATTTGGTCTATCCAAACGGCTGTTTCCATTATAGGGGTAAACCTTTACGCGCTCATAATCATACATAAAGGCATTCTCCTCCTTTTTCCATCTATCAAGTTGAAAGGACACAGTTTTTAGGAATAACGCGATATTACTTACCCTACCTGTTCTTTTATCCTTTCAAAATAGGTTTTATTATATTGATATGCGGTTGAGTCAGGTTTGTATTTCCCTGCCCTTTCATTATATTCCTCTGCTTTTTTTTGGTTCCCCAAACGGTCATAACATACGCAGAGCTGGATACAAGGCAGATACCCGTAACAATCTTCCAATATAAATGCGCCGCTTGTATCGTCCCGTTTGGCGTTTAACGCCTGCTGATACCAATAGGCTGCCCTTTCCCAATTTTCCCGCTCCAAAAAATGTTTGCCTAAATCACAGCAAAGTTCCGCCCTTGGAGTATCATAGGACAACCCCCATAGAAGCGCTGCCAGCGCTTCTTTTTCCTTCCCTTGGGCATACAAACATACTGCCAGACGCCGACAGGCTTCCAGCTGATTTTCCTTCCAGCCCTTCTCCTCCCCTAAAAAACGGATAAATTCTTCCTGCGCTAATTGATACTCTCCATGGTCTAATAGTTCCCTGGCGTAATAAAACTGCTGCCTTGGCTCTAAAACCGCCCCCTCTGCTAACTGCTTCCGGTAAATTCGCAGATTTCTCTCCGAATCATGCGGTTTTTCCTTTCGATGTTCTACCGCTGCATCTGTATAGACAATCTTTCCAGACGGAACAATTGCTTCATGTACCCGGCCTATCCACCGAAAACCTGCATTTCTTCTCAGCAGCCGTTCCCGATAATAGGAAAACATCGGTTTCCCGTCTGTTGGATCAAATGCAATATGGTAAGGAGACATTACAACATCGACGCAGGAATTTTCATCCTGGCCAAGCGATTGTTTCAGCTTTATCCATTGATCCCTGTAACACTCTGGGATAACATCGTCCGCATCCAGCCAAAGGCAATATTCCATTTCTGCCTTTGAAAAGGATTCGTTACGTGCTGCTGAAAAATCATCCTGCCAACTAAAGTCATATACCTTTGAAGTAAAAAGTCGGGCTATCTCCTTTGTACGATCAGTTGAGCCGGTATCTATGACGACAATTTCATCTGCAATCGGTTTTGCCGATTCCAGGCAACGCTGTAATACGGCTCCCTCATTTTTGACTATCATACAAAGGCTTATGGTAGCCATAAAAATTCCCCTCTCCCGTGCTGTTTACTGGGCACGTTTCCGCGTCCTCTCTATGTTTATGCACGAGCTTTGTATAATGTGTCTGTTTTCAAAAAGAAATATAGCAGGAGCTGTTCTTCATTTCATGATTCAACTGCATTCAGAACATAATCTGTAAAAAATGGGCGGGGTGCATAAATATTTTCAGGATACATACTGGTGATTACAGTCACCAGATTCAGCTCCGGCGTTACCAAAATATATTGCCCCCAAGCTCCCAGCGCATAAAATGTATTATAATTTCCTGTCCCCATAGGTCTGATCCACCATTGGTATCCATAAGACCCAGTACTATCCCCCATACCAGTATTTTTCGGGGAGACAGACTCGGCAACCCATTCAGCGGGAATGACCTGTTCACCCTGCCAAACGCCGTTCTGAAGGTAAAGCTGGCCAAAACGGGCGGCATCCCTTACAGTCATAGCCAAACCATTACCGCCATCTGTAATCCCCTGGGGATCAATTCCCCACTCTGCGCTCTCAATTCCCAGAGGTTCAAACAAATAAGCTTTTGCATAGTCTGCCAAGTTCATACCAACAGCCTGTTCCAGGGCCGCAGCCAGCAGATGGGTATTTCCAGTACTATAATTGCAGACCTCTCCGGGAATGGTTACAAGTTTTCTTCCAAGGATATAGTCTACCCAGTTAGAGGCTGACCGGAATTCAGACCAATTTGTAACGCGAGTCCATTCATACCATTCCAACCCCGAAGTTTGGGTAAGCAAATGTTCAAGGCTGATTTGATGTTTTTGGGAATCTTCCTGCTCTAAGACCTTTGGGAGATAATCAGAAAGCAGATCTTCTGCTCCATTTATGTATCCCTGTTCCATTGCAATACCAGTCAAAGCACTGGTAAACGATTTAGAGCAGGAATGTATCGCAAATATACTGTTTTCATCATACCCATCCTGATAAAATTCATCAATAATGGCGCCGTCTTTTACTGTCACCATTGCATAGATTTTAGAGCCCTCCAACGCCTGATGCAATTGGTCGAAGCGTTCTGGATTCATTTGATGGTTTTCAGGTATATCGAATTTCCAAGCATTATCCGGCTTCAGAGGTTCAGGTTCTGGAACAACTTTTGAAACCTGTTCTGCCATTTCAGGAGATGATGGAATGGGTTCTGTCCAGGCAGATGATGAGGAAGAACTTTCCTGTAAACTTGTACTAGAATCTGTTTGGAAAGGCTGAGAGGATTCTGGATTGGAACATGCGGTTAGTAGAACGATTCCTGCTAAAAGATAGATAAACGTCTTTTTCATTATACTTCCTCCTTGGCGAATGCAGGCAGCACCTGCAAATTTGTTTCCCTAATTGTTACATTTTTTTCTTTACAGAAGCAACTAACTTTTTATGTCATTTTTGTAAAGAGTCTTGACAAACCTTATAATTTGGATTATATTAAAAATAATCCTCAAAGGGATATGGAAAGGAAGCGAACGCATGAAACCGGCGTTGACAACTCGATTTAGCAGTTATTTTTATTGCTTGGGCTATTATGATAGCGCAAGCTATTTTTGCTGTATAAATCCTGAATCAAACGCCAAAAGCCGAACGCTGTATTATTTTGTCTGAAAAGGGACAATCCTTTTTCCATAAGAGGAATCATTTTCTGACAAGCCGAAGAAATCGGACCTGTGCTTTTGACGAAAAAGCACAGGTTTTTTGTTTTGTATTAACGATAGTCGGAACAAAACGCAGTTTTTCGTTGAAAGGCAGCTGGATTGAAAGCAGCTTGTTGTAAAAAATTTAGGAGGATACAGAAATGGTAGTCATTTTAAAACGCAACACCAGTAAAGAACAAACTCAGGAAATCATCCACTGGCTCAAGGAATTGGGAAATATAGAAGTAAATCCCATCTATGGCGAGCATACAACAATATTGGGATTAGTTGGAGATACCTCGGCCCTTGATATTAACCGTGTCAATTCAAACCCCCATATAGAAAATGTTAAGCGTATTCAGGAGCCGTATAAACGGGCTAACCGGAAATTCCACCCCTTGGATACTATAATAGAGGTATCGGGGCGGAAATTTGGCGGAACAGAGCTTCAGGTGATTGCTGGGCCATGTTCGGTAGAAACAGAGGAACAAATTATTGAGGTGGCGCAGAAGGTAAAGGAATCAGGCGCAACCCTGCTTCGCGGCGGAGCATTTAAGCCGCGTACATCTCCATATTCATTCCAGGGTTTGGGAGGGGACGGCCTGGCCCTTTTGTTAAAGGCAAAGAAAGCAACCGGTATGCCCATCGTAACAGAAATTATGAATATCAACCATCTCCCCCTGTTTGAAGATGTAGACGTGATTCAGGTTGGCGCAAGGAATATGCAGAACTTTGAAATGCTTAAAGAACTGGGGAAAATTGACAAGCCTATTCTTTTAAAGCGCGGCCTTGCCAATACGATTGAGGAATTCCTGATGAGCGCCGAATATATTATGTCCGGGGGAAATGAAAAAGTGATCCTGTGTGAAAGGGGTATCCGCACCTTTGAAACACAGACCAGAAATACCCTTGATATCTCCGCTGTACCGCTGTTGAAAAATTTAAGCCATTTGCCGGTTGTTGTAGATCCCAGCCATGCTTCCGGCCTGCCATGGCTGGTGGAGCCTCTTTCCAAGGCAGCGATTGCTGCCGGGGCAGACGGCGTAATGATTGAAGTGCATAACAATCCTCCAAAAGCTTTATCAGATGGGGCGCAGTCTCTCAGACCATCCGAATTTGATGTAATAATGAAAAAACTGGAAAAGCTTGCGGAATTTGAAGGTAAAACCATTGGTTAAATTCAGCGAATGAGAAAGGAAGGTACAGCTAATGAACCAAATCACCGTTCAAACTTCGCAGCCATATCATATTTTTATTGGGGAACACCTTTTAGGACAAACCGGGGAATATGTCCGCAAAGTCTCCCGTTGTAAGAAAGCGGCTGTTATTACCGATGACATTGTAGCGTCTTATTATTTAAAAGAAGTGGAGGGTTCCCTGCAAAAAGCGGGGATTGAAACCTGTTCTCATGTTTTTCCTAATGGGGAAGCATCTAAATGCCATGCTGCCCTGTTGGATGTATACGAATTTCTCACCTGTAATGAGCTGACCCGCACAGATCTGATTGTCGCGTTAGGCGGCGGGGTTGTTGGGGATTTGGCAGGTTTTGCAGCGGCAACTTATCTGCGGGGGATTGACTTTGTACAAATTCCCACGACATTTCTCGCCCAGATTGATTCCTCTGTCGGTGGAAAAACTGCCGTTGATACTCCCCATGGAAAAAATTTGGTGGGTGCGTTTCATCAGCCTGTTTTGGTGCTGTGCGATCTGCAGACCCTTTCTACCCTGCCGGAGGAAAACTTTAAGGACGGCGTGGGGGAAGCTATCAAGTATGGTATGATTAAGGATGCACATCTTTTTGATCTTCTGCGTACAGGGGCATGTAAAGATCATCTTCTGGAAGTTGTTACAACCTGCATTGATATTAAACGCATCATAGTAGAAAATGACGAAAAGGACAAGGGCGAGCGGATGCTGCTTAATTTTGGGCATACCGTAGGACATGCAGTTGAAAATTATATGAACTATCAGCTTACCCATGGGAAATGTGTTGGCATCGGCATGGCGGTTATTACCAAAGCCGCCGCAAGAGCTGGATTGAATCATATAGATGTTTATCATGCAGTTGTCGAGGCACTGAAAGCTTATGACATGCCCTATTGCCTTGACATTAATTATGATACGGCTTTAAATGCCTGCCTCAGCGATAAAAAACGGGATAAGGATGAAATCCGTTGTATCCTGATAAAGACAATCGGAGAAGGATATGTCCATACCATGAAAGCTTCCGAGTTTAAACCTTTTGCCCTAAAGGGGGTTGAATAATGGATATGCTGTGTTCTCCGGCGGTGTTGAAAGGAAGCTTGAAGGCTCCTCCGTCAAAGTCAGCCTCCCACCGGGCGGTAATATGCGCGGCGCTTGCCCATGGAGAAACTGTTTTAACCAATATCTCTTTTTCCATGGATATTGAAGCGACCTTAAATTGTGTGGAAGCCTTGGGAGCGCAGGTTGAAAAAGGGCAGGACTGGGTAAAGATAAACGGAATACAAAAACCTGCCCCTCAAGCCCTCCTCCCCTGCGGCGAAAGCGGTTCCACTCTTCGGTTCTTTATCCCTATTGCGGCTGCGCTGGGCTGTAATGCTTCCTTTACCGGAGAAGGCAAACTTCCCAGCCGTCCCATTGGCCCGCTCATTGAAGCTATGTCCCCTCATGGTGTTGCTTTTCATTATCAAAATACTATGCCTTTTTCTATTTTGGGGCAGTTGAAAGGCGGCGACATTTGTATTGCCGGGGATATCAGCTCCCAATATTTAACGGGTTTGCTTTTTGCCGCTCCCCTATTGAAAGAGGACAGCAGGATTTTGCTTACAACCCATCTTGCATCCCGTCCTTATGTAGAGATGACCCTGCAAATGATGCGGGAATTTGGAATCCAAATAGAGGAAATTCCTAATGGCTGGAAGATCCCCGGCGGACAGGCATATCAGCCGAAAAAAAGTTATCCTGTGGAGCGGGATTGTTCCAATGCCGCTTTTTTCCTGACAGCTGGGGCAGTGGGAAAAGAACCTGTTACCGTAATGGGGCTGAATGCAAACACCGCCCAAGGGGACTGGGAAATTATCCCGCTTTTGGAACGCTTTGGAGCCAAGGTAGAGCAGGGTAAGGAAAGCATTACCGTTTCGCCTGGAACGTTAAAAGCCATCCAAATTGACGGGGAAAAAATTCCTGACTTAGTTCCGATTCTCTGCGTTGCAGCAAGCTGCGCAGAAGGTACAACAGAAATAGCCCATGTGGGACGGCTGCGGTTAAAGGAAAGCGACCGGCTTTCTGCTATGGCAGACTGTCTGGAACACCTTGGCGGACATGCGGAAATTAAAAAAGACAGTATTCTGATAACCGGACATCCCCTCCATGGCGGGACGGTCAGCGGATACAACGATCACCGAATTGTAATGTCTATGGCAATAGCGGCTTTGGCAGCGTCTGGGCCAGTAACAATCCAAGGAGTCCAAGCAGTACGAAAATCTTATCCTGAATTTTTTGAACACTATATCATGTTAGGGGGAAACTGTCATGCCGTCAGTGTGGAATAACCGAAACCTTCATCTATCCATCTTCGGAGAATCCCACGGAGGCGGTATTGGAGTCGTTTTAGACGGGATTCCCGGAGGAACGAAAATTCATCTGCCTGCACTGCGGGAATTTATGGAGCGCCGTGCCCCCGGTAGGACCTCCACTTCTACCCAACGGAAAGAATCCGACCTTCCAGAAATTCTCTCTGGCGCACTGCCTGGAGAGGACAGTGAAGACTTATTCGCCTGCGGTACGCCTATCGCAGCTGTAATACGGAATACAGATACCCATTCAAAAGACTATTCCCAGATGTCCGCCCTTGCCCGTCCAGGACACGGAGATTATACCGGATATTTGCGATATAACGGATTTAACGATGTAAGAGGCGGCGGACATTTTTCGGCAAGGCTTACTGCGCCGCTGGTATTCGCTGGAGGCATCTGTAAACAATATCTTTCCCAACGTGGAATTGAAATAGGGGCACATGTTCAGTCTATCGGGGGAATTTCAGATTTGCCCTTTGATCCGGTAAAGGTTCAGGCAGCTGATTTTAAAACAGCAGCCTCTCGATTAATGCCTGTTCTTGATGAGGATGCAGGAAAACAAATGGTGGAAACAATCGAAAAAGCCAGAATGGAACAGGATTCTTTAGGAGGAATTGTAGAGGCCGCCGTTATTGGAATGCCTGCTGGAATTGGAGATCCCATGTTTGGAGGAATTGAAAATGTGGTCAGTTCCATTCTCTTTGGAATTCCTGCTGTAAAGGGGGTTTCCTTTGGGGAAGGGTTTGGATTTGGGAAAATGTTTGGTTCCGAGGCAAATGATCCCTTTTATATGGATGGCGGAGAGGTCAAAACTGAAACCAACCATGCAGGAGGCATTTTAGGCGGGATTACTTCTGGTATGCCTATTGTTATACGGGCAGCTTTTAAGCCAACCCCATCTATTTCAAGGCCGCAGAAAACCATAGACTATGTAAACAGAACTGACACTGTTCTGGAAATCAAGGGCAGGCATGACCCCTGCGTTGTACCGAGGGCAGTTCCCTGTGTGGAAGCAGCATTGGCGGTTGCAATGGCTTCCTTTTTGGTATAAAGGGATGCAGCTGATAAAAGATGACAGCTGTTTAAGGGAAATCTACAGGCTCCTTAAATTCTCTCCAGCCAGCGAATACCAGGACGTTGAGCTGAACAAGGCATGGAATAACACACGGTTTTTTGAGGAAAAAGAGCAGCAGATCATCGAATGGACAACATATACAAAAACAGATATTTTATACAGCCGGTATTATTGGATGACAAAATTAATTATTTTGTATGAGACTGTTTTTGGAAGGGATGAAAGTCTGCGGCAGGCACAGTTTAAAATCATTGAGTCTATAGATTGGGCGGAGGAAGTGGACTGTGGTATTTTGGAGCAAATTGAAACAGAACTGGGATTTGCAGAGGACTAAAAATACCAAAATTGATTTATAGCAGACGCCAGGAAGGATATGTTCTATCCTTCCTGGCGTTTCTTTATTGCTGGGATAGGCTCTTATCAGGGAAATCAATTAAGTGGAGATTTTGAGGTTGATAAGGCTGATATTGAAAAACACCCCGGTGGGGTGTTTTTCAGGGAAGGCGGAGAAAAAGGCGGGCTTCTTCTTCCTTTTTCTATCACAAAAAAGAAAGAAGGAAAGAAAAACGTTCTTTCCAAAAGGGATTTCGCGCCCGCGGACGCGACCGGTGGCTCTGAGCAGCTCCGCTGCTCAACCCTGGACCCCCGCCGCTTTCGAGAAAGCGGCCAAAGCTTTTGATATGGGTTTGGTTTGTGACTGACTTTGCTCTGCGCTCGCGCCAAGGGTTTTCTGCTTCTTTTTTGCAATGATTCTGTAAATGGATTTCCCTAGGCTCTTATTTGGAACAGTTGAAATTTTTTAAAAAAACAGTATAATGGAAGATAACAAACAGAAAAAGTCAATAAAAAGCAAAAAACGAGCCAAAGAGTACAGAGAGCAGGGACAATTTGAAAACAGAACTATATTTTGACAACGCTGCCACAACACGGACAGCAGCGGAAGCTGCAGAAGCAATTTTGGACATGCTGACAATTCATTATGGCAACCCGTCCTCCCTCCACTATAAGGGATTAGAAGCACAGACACGGATGGACAAGGCCCGCCGTCAGGTAAGCGGACTTTTGGGCTGCCAGCCGGAACGTTTAACTTTTACCTCCGGTGCAACAGAAGCAAATAATCTTGTCATTTTTGGAGCAGCAGCCGCACGTAAACGTCAGGGAAGCCAAATCATTACAACAGCATTTGAACATTCGTCTGTATTGGAGCCGTGCCGCCAGCTTGAAAAAGAAGGCTTTGAAATTATCTGGATAAAGCCGGATCCAAACGGGCGGATTCATGCAGAGGACATCATAGAGGCAGTTACTGAAAAAACTGTTTTGATTTCCTGTATGATGGTTAATAATGAATTAGGTACAATCCTTCCCATAGAAGAAATTGTAAAAGGCGTTCGTCGGAAAAAGAAGGATGTATTTGTCCATACCGATGCAGTACAGGCCCTTGGGAAATTGCCTTTCCGCCTTTCAAGGCTGGACGTTGATGCAGTATCCATAAGCGCCCATAAGATTCATGGCCCCAAAGGAATTGGGGCGCTTTATCTGCGGGAAGGTTCCCGGATACTCCCCCGCACCTTTGGCGGCGAGCAGGAAAAAAGGCTGCGCCCCGGAACTGAAAATTCCGCTTATATTGTTGGTTTTGGGGCAGCATGTGAATTAATGCAAAAAAACAGCGGCGTTTATATGGAGCAAATCCGTCAATGCAATCTCCGGTTAAGAGAACTTTTAGCGGAAAACAGCGGAGTTGTTTTCCATTCTCCCGAAGACGCCCTCCCTTCAGTTTTAAATATCTCTATTCCCGGAATCCGCAGCGAAATTATGCTGCATTTTTTAGAACAAAAAGGAATCTGTGTATCCAGCGGTTCCGCCTGTTCCAAGGGTGCAAAAAGCCATGCTTTAGCGGCGCTGGGACTGTCGGATTTGGAAATTGACTCTGCCCTGCGTATCAGTTTCTCTCATGAAAACACCCTGGAACAAGTAGAGATTCTTTCAAATGCAGTGGAAGAAGGTCAGCGCACCCTTTTGTCCCAGCGTCGAAAAGGGAAGTTATAATGTATTGCCCCTTCCCCGTTCGTCTGAATACGGCAAATTTTTTATAAAAAACAGATTACAATATTTGGTAGGAGTGTAGAAACCTGAGATGAAGGAAATTATATTGTTGAAGGATGGGGAAATCGCTTTAAAGGGATTAAACCGTTACGCATTTGAAGATACTATGATTAAAAATGCCAAACATCGGCTTTCCTCTTTAGGGCGTTTCCGGTTTTATAAGGCCCAGTCTACAATTTATATTGAACCCATGGAGAATGGGATTGATATGGAAGAAGCAGTAAACCGCCTGAAAAAAGTATTCGGGATTGCTGCCATTTGCCGCGCCTGCGTTGCAGAAAAAAGCTGGGATGATATTTGCCGGCTTGCCCCCGCTTACTTAAAAGACACTTTGGAGGACGCCTCTACCTTTAAAGTTACCGCCAAACGCTCCGACAAAAAATTCCCCTTGGACTCCCCTAAAATCTGCGCTGAACTGGGCGGGCTCCTTTTGGAAAAATTCCCTCATCTGCGGGTGGATGTGAAAAAACCAGATGTTATTGTGACAGTGGAAATCCGCGATTATGCCGCTTACATTCATGCCGGACAAATCCCTGGGCCTGGCGGTATGCCTGTAGGGAGCAGCGGCCGGGCGATGCTTCTGCTGTCCGGGGGGATCGACAGCCCTGTTGCCGGTTATCGGATGGCCAAACGCGGTTTGGAACTTTCCGCTGTTCATTTTGTCAGTCCTCCATACACCAGCGGCCGTGCCAAATTAAAGGTAATTCAACTTGCACATCTAATGACCCCTTACTGTGGGAAGATCAAGCTTCATATTGTCACATTGACTAAAATTCAGGAACAAATGCGCGACTGCTGTCCAGAGGACTTATTCACCGTTTTACTTCGCCGGGTTATGATGGAAGCGGCTGAACATATTTCCAAGGAAGACAGCTGTTTGGCGCTAATTACAGGCGAAAGCCTTGCCCAAGTAGCCAGCCAGACAGTATTTGCTATCGCATGTACTGACGCTGCTGTTCAGCTTCCTGTTCTGCGCCCTCTCATTGGCATGGACAAAGAGGAAATTATCAGGACTGCCAGAAATATTGGGACATTTGAAACTTCTATTTTGCCTTATGAGGACTGCTGCACTGTTTTTACCCCCAAACATCCCAAAACAAAACCTTCCCTGCAAATGGTGCTGGATGCGGAAAAGCTTCTTCCCAACCGGGAGGAACTGCTCCGTGAAGCTTTGGACTCTGCAGAAATTGTAGAAGTCTCTATGGCGGGGGCAAAAGGATATATTGAATAATCGGAGGAAGAAGGTTCGTCTGAACCGGGCAGTAAGAATTCGCCGGGTTAAAAAGACCTTTTTTCCCCTACAGTGTTTTACGGAAACTGAACCTGTGCTCCCGTCAAGGTGTTTTGCTTTCGCAAACGAGCTTTTTTCCTTATTAGGGATGTTTTTTCTCCCCTTTTTGTTCATGCAGGGAAGTTTCGCGCCTGCGGGTTCCGTTCAGCTTTTAATCCGCCTTAGGCTGTACTCACCGAAGGTTATATCCGCATATTATCTTAATTTTAATTCGTAATCTATTTAGGAGGAAAACAATGCCGGAAGCAAAAATCATCCAGATTGGCACAAATCAAACTGCGGAATCTGATGTAGCCGGACATATGGAACGTTTACTTACTCAATTAGGGTTGGAAAGCGATTTAGATTTCATAGAAGCAGACGCCCCTACCCTACGCCGCAGTCTTGTTCATGGTCTGCAAAACTGCAATATAGTTGTAATAATAGGTTCTTTTGGGATGTACGGCGTATCCGGCGCAAAGGAAACCATATTCAAAGCGTTAGATATTCCTTTTTCCGAAGACCCTGTTGTGAAGGAACGCATTCTTCGTTTTGCAAAACTTGAACACATTGAGACAACAGAAGAATTGGAAAGCCTTTGGATACTGCCGCGTAATGCAGAACCATTCCCCTCAGAAAATGGTGTAGACAGTGGTTTTGGGATCTCAGCAGGGGGACAGTGTATATTGATGCTTCCATCCTCTCCAGATTCCTTCCATCCTATGGCTACCAAATATGCTTTATCCTATTTGGCGCGTTTTTTTGGATTACATTCTACACGCCATCGGGTAAATTGTTTTGGCTTGCCACGTCAATCTATTGTAGATGAATTGTATGGAGATATTCTCAAGGATAACCTCCCATTGGTTTATCCGGCTTCCTGCCGTAATGGGCTGGAAACTGCTTTATGGGTAACTGCCTGTGCTGCTACTAAGGAGCAAGCAGAGGAAATCTGCCAGCCTGCGGTTTTCCGCCTCCAGCAGGAATTAAAGGACATTGTATATGCAGTTGACGAAGATTCTATGGAGGAGCATATCCTTTCTGTCATCCATGATAAAGGGAAAACCTTGTGTATTGCGGAGTCCTATTCCTCTGGAGCTTTAGCGCAGGCTTTAGAGCAGGGAATCTCCCGTCTGGAGGGGATGAAATCTCCTGTTTTATTTTATGGAAATTATACTCTGCCAGAAGAAACAGCCGAAATTGGGCTTCCCCGCCGAAAGCTGAAGGGTCAGGATATTGTTTCCCCTACCGGAGCGGGTATGACAGCGGAGTATTGCCGCCGCAAGGGCGAGGCCAATTCTCTGGGATTGTCTCTCTGTCTGGATGAAGCAGAACGGCGGGTCTATTCTGCCTTATCCGATGGGGATAAGGTATATTTGTCAATCTGTCCTCTCCCGGATGACTGTTTTGGCAACCGGGCCGGGGAATATGGCGGTTTGTGTGCGTTAAAGCTGCTCCAGCAATATTTTCTCGCCCCCCGTTCCCTCCCCGCTGGAATCCCGGTACGAATGGCGGCTTCCGGCCAGGGGTTTCCCCAGCCTGAAGACCCTAACTGGGAGGAAAAATTAGGCTGCCCTGTTTCTAACCATTTGGGGCGGCGGATTGCTATGCTGGTATGTGCTATCGTGTTTGCAGTTTCTTCTACCTTTTTGATTCATCAAAAATATCTGGCGTGGGACAGCGAACAACAAAGGACAGAATTACATTCCCTTTATATGGAGAGCAGCTCTGGGGAACAGCCCTCTCTGCCGTCTGCTGAGGAAAATTCTAATTACCCTGCGGATTATCTTTATAAATTTTCCTCATTGTATTCTATTAACCCAGATATTAAGGGATGGCTGTCTATTGAAGGGACAGAATTTAACTATCCAGTTGTGCAAAGCGAGTTGGATACTGCGGAAAGTCAGTATTACCTAAGGCGGGATTTTCAAGGGGATTATAACGATCATGGGGTACCTTTTCTGGATTACCGGGCGGATTTAAAAAAGCCCAGTGATAATTTAATTATCTACGGCCACAATATGCGGGATGGAACTATGTTTGAAGAACTCCTGCATTATAAAGATCTGGACTACTATAAAGAGCATCCTGTCATTCGGTTTGACAGTGTATATGAAGAAGCAAATTACCGGGTAGTGGCTATGTTTATTACCAACACGCTGAAATCCCATGGGGAACTTTTTGAATACCATAACTTCATCAACTCCCCCAGTGATGACGCATTTGACGAATTTTTGTATGGGATCCGTATCCGTTCCATTTTGGACACAGGAGTTGACGTACAGGCTGGGGACAAGCTGCTGACTTTATCTACCTGCAGCTACGAATTTAAAGGGGCACGGTTTGTAGTAGTAGCTCGGAAACTGCGGGACGGCGAATCCCTGTCAGATGCCGAGGATGTATCTGCTGCTGTTAAAAACAATAACGTTCTATATCCAGATATTTGGTACAGTCTGTATAAACAGGAGAAACCTAATATTTCCCTGATGCGCATTGTCCTGCCTAAAACTGAGGAAAAGCTGAATCTTGATTTAACAATGTCTCTTACGCAGGAAACTGCCCCTCCTTCAGAATTGGACAATATAGCGCCGTTGCCGTCAATTAAGGTTATTCCGGTATCCCTTCCGGCAGACTCAGAGGAACTGCCGGAAACAACGGAACCGGATGATACATCCTTGGAGGCTCCTTCGTCCAGCAGTGAAGCCCCTTCCGAACCTCCGCCATTGGAACTGACGGTTCCCAATTCTTCCCTGCCATCATCCTCCAGTGAAGAACAACCGGAGGATTCCTCCCAGCAGGATAACAGTTCTTCCGAAGATCCTTCCCAGCCGGAGGAAATTAGTTCTTCCTCCAGCCCTTCACAAACATCTATAAGCAGTTCCAGCCAGGCGGGGGTTATTGTTGTCCCTTCTTCGCCGAAAAAACCAATTACAGTCAATCCTGTTTCTCCTTCCCAGAATGATGATGACGAAACTGAGGTTTTAGACGATGAGGATAAACTGGACGGGGATGAAGATGAGCCGGACAAAGAGGATGAAAATTTTAACAGCAGCTATAACGGAAATGAAACCTTTTCTGTTTACATCAACGGTTCCCGCTATACGGGCAGCGCATATGATATTGTCTGTCAAGTAGTTGCCGCTGAAATGGGCTCTGCCCACAAAGAAGCCCTGAAAGCCCAGGCGGTAGCGGCATATACATACATCGCTTACGAAAATGCACGGGGAGTTTCTCCTTCTGTTGCAGCTAAATCTTCTACCGCAGCGATAAAGGAGGCAGTGCAGGAAGTTATTGGGGAGGCAGTTTATTATAAGGGTAATCTGGCCTTTACCTGCTACCATGCCACCAGCGCAGGAAAAACGAATTCTTCTAAAGACGTATGGGGCGGGAGCTATCCTTATCTGATTAGTGTGGACAGCTCTATTGACGAGGACGCATACCGCTTTGAAGATACAAAACGGATTTCCTCTGACACGGTTGCGGCAGCTGTGGAAAAACAGCTCGGAATTTCCTTAGAAGGAGATCCTGCGGATTGGTTTGAAATCCTCTCTTATACAGACGGCGGCTATATTGATTGTATGGCAATCGGCGGCGAAACACAGTACTTTTATGACAATAACGGAAAGTATTATCCTATTACCGGCAGAGTTGTAAGGGAAGCTGTGCTGGGTTTGCGTTCAGCAAGCTTTACCATAGAATATCTGGAAAACAGAGATGAATTTTTGTTTACTACCTATGGATATGGACATGGGGTTGGTATGAGCCAAACCGGGGCAATGCTGATGGCCGATCAGGGTAATAGTTATGTGGATATTTTGGAACATTATTTTCCGGGGACAACAGTAAAGTAAATAGGAATGAGAGAAAAGCAGATATTCAGGCACAGCCTTAGGCTGCTCCCGCATATTTGCTTTATCAAACCCATGTTACGTTAATAATACAGGAGTGATAGAATTGCATCTTAAATCCCTGGAAATCCAAGGCTTTAAATCCTTTCCTGACAAAACCCATCTTGATTTCGGCCAAGGTCTGACGGTTGTTGTAGGCCCCAACGGCAGCGGCAAAAGCAACATCAGCGATGCAGTCCGCTGGGTTCTGGGGGAGCAGTCTACCAAAAGCCTCCGCGGCAGCAAGATGGAGGATGTAATCTTTTCCGGGACAAAAAACCGCCGGCCCCAAGGTCTTGCCCAGGTTTCCCTTACCATTGACAACACTTCCCGACAGCTCCCCGTCGAGTCAGACGAGGTATCTATTACCCGCCGGCTATATCGCTCCGGCGAAAGCGAATACCGTTTGAACGGAGCATCTGTGCGGCTTCGGGATATTTATGAAATATTAATGGATACCGGACTGGGGCGGGACGGTTACTCCATCATTGGACAGGGACGAATTTCGGAAATTGTATCTGCAAGGGATAAGGAACGCCGGGAAATCTTTGAAGAAGCAGCAGGCATCTCCAAATTCCGTTACCGCAAAGGAGAAGCCGAAAAGCGCCTTGCCATGGCAGAGGATAATCTTTCCCGCCTAACCGATATTCTTTCAGAGCTGGAAAGCCGTGTGGAGCCTCTCCGTATCCAGGCGGATAAGGCGAAAACTTTCCTGGACCTTTCGGAACAGAAAAAAACGCTGGAGCTGTCCATCTGGATATCTGATTTAAATGAAAGCCGTCAAAAGCTGGAAGAACAGGACAACAAGATCCAGATAAGCCGCCGGCAATACGGGGCATTGGAAGCTCAGGCTGACGCATTGGAGCAGGAAATTTCCAATCTCTATCAGCAAATGCAGATGTGTTCGGCAAGGGTAGAACGCTGCCGTCTGGACATACGAGACCGGGAAGGAAAAATAGCTGAAAACAAATCCCTCTGCGCAGTGCGGCGCAATGATATTGAACACGCCGCCCAGGATATCCGCAGGCTGGAAAGGGATATTGCAGAGGCAGAAGCTTCCGGCGGACTTTTGAAAAACCGTTTGGCAGAGTTGGAAAAGCTTCTTCAGGAAGATCATTCCCTTATGTCAGAGAATGGTTTTGCCCAAAGGGAATTGTCTCAAAAATTGGACAGCCTGCGCAGACAGGACCAGGAAGCGCTTACCCTTGCAACAAAGCTCGCCTTGGAACGTCAGCAAATTCTGGGAGAGCAAAGCCAGGTTCAGGCTGACGCGATTACAGCGGCTTCTTTGATAGAAGAATCCCGCAAACGCGCCGGGCAATTGGAACGGCAAAAGTTAGACTTTACAGAAAGCCGCCGCCGGATTGAAAATGAAAGGGTTCAATTTGAGGCTCTTGCCCAAGCCGCCAAACAGCAGGAAGAAAGCCTGCAAAATATATTAAAGGCAATTGAAATGAAACACCTTTCCCGTCAGAGGGCATTGGAGCAGCGGGAGGAAAAAGAAAAAGCTTTGCAAAGGGAAATTGACGGTCTGTATCAAAAGGCATCCCTTCTGGAAGCCATGGAACAGAATCATGAGGGGCTGCAAAATAGCGTTAAGTTTCTTTTGCGCCAAGCACGGAGCGGCATTTTAAAGGGAATCCGAGGTGCGGTGACGGATTTAATCCATGTCCGCAAGGACTGCGCCCTGGCTATTGAAACCGCTTTGGGCGCATCCATTCAAAATGTTGTCGTTGATGATGAGGAAGCAGCTAAAAGAGCGATTGGAGCCTTAAAGCGGGAAAATGCCGGACGTGCTACCCTCCTCCCCCTCACTACAGTAAAAGGAAGACGTTTGGATATCAACAGGCTGAAACAGGAGCCTGCCTTTGTGGGACTGGGCAGCGATTTAGTGCGGTTTGATCCGCAGTACATAGGAGTTATAGAATCTTTACTGGGACGTGTGGCGGTTGTAAAGGATTTGGACAGCGCCGCTGAAATTGCCCGGAAAAACGGGTTTTCCTTCCGTATTGTTACCCTGGATGGACAGGTAATCAATACAGGAGGCTCTTTTACAGGAGGCTCTGTGGTAAAAGGCGCCGGGATCCTCAGCCGCCGGGTAGATATGGATGCCCTGAGGCAGCAGGCAGGAGAAAAATCTGCCGAGTTAAAGTCCTTTCACGAAGAAGGCGAAGCTGTCCGCCAGGAAATGAAGCAATTGGAGCAGAAGCGGGTGGAAGCAGAAGGACAGCTCAGAATTGCCAGAGAGGATATTATCCGTGGACAGTCCGAACAAGCCAGAATCCAACAGAGTTTTGCCGAGTTAGAGCGCCAGGAAGCTTTAATTCAAAAAGAACTCAAAGACACGCAGGCCAGGATGGAGGAACTTAATTCCCGCAACACCAATGCCGACCAGGTGCTTCTCCGGTATCGTGGACAGTTGTCCGAAATCGCTGAAAAAGAAATTGCAAATGATTCGCTGCGGCAGTCTTTACGCCAGCAGATTGACGACTGTTCTGCCCAAGAAAATGAAAAACGGATAGAAGGAACTCAGATCGCCGGACAGATACAGCTCCATCAGCAGGAAAAAGACCGCCTTGGACAGCAGCAGAACGACCAAAGCGGGGCCTTAGAACGGGCAAAGGGAGAAGTCAAAACCTTGAAAGACTCTATTGCCGCCGCCCAGGAGGAAATTGTCAGGCTGGAAGAGCAGGACAAAGAGTTTACCAAGCTGAACCAGGAGGATGAAAAATCTATTACAGAAAACGCGGCACGCCGTCTGGCTCTTGAAGGCGAAACGACCAGGTCAAGGGCAAGAAGCCGCGAACAAAGCGAACAAAAAGAAGCTATGTCCAGAGAACTGGCAAGGCTGGAGGAACAGCAGAATGCTTTGCAGGGGAGCTTTGACCGTATTGTAGCTGCAATGTGGGACGAGTACCAGCTTACACGCTCCCAAGCTTCCGAACTGGTCAAGCCTGCTGAAAACAGGCTCGCTGCCCAAGGGGAGCTTTCGGAACTGAAAAGTAAAATCCGCGATTTGGGGAATGTCAACCTCTCCGCCCTGGAAGAATACAAAGAGGTCAACGAAAGATATCTCTTTTTAAAACACCAGATTGAAGATGTACAAACCTCTAAGGCAAACTTGGAAAAGTTAATACTTGATTTGACCTCCCAAATGGAACACTCTTTTTCTGACAGCTTTCGGCATATCAGTGAAAACTTTTCTAAAATTTTTGTGGAGCTGTTTGGCGGAGGAAGCGCCAGCCTAAAATTAACCGAGCCGGAACACATTTTGGAAAGTGGTATCGAAATTTTTGTGGAACCGCCAGGGAAGATTATTAAAAATTTGGGGCTGCTTTCCGGCGGAGAACAAGCCTTTGTGGCAATTGCCATCTATTTCGCTATTCTGAAATACCGGCCTGCTGCTTTCTGCCTGTTAGATGAAATTGAAGCTGCTTTGGATGATGTGAACGTCAGCCGGTATGCCCAGTATTTAAAACGGCTTGGAGGCCCGCAGGGAACCCAGTTTATTTCGATTACGCATCGTCGGGGCACAATGGAGGAAGCAGACGTTTTGTATGGCGTTACCATGCAGGAGGAGGGGGTTTCCAAATTGTTAAAGCTGGAGGTTGGAACGGCCGCAAAAGATATGGCCCTAGCAAATTAGAACCTGCATTCACAGCCGTTGAACGCTGTTTGTCCGGTCTTTTTCCCGTCATACTGCGTCGGTTTCCCTTGCAATCCGTCAAAATTGCTGCGGAAAATCTCCTTGTGTCCGGCGGGAAAAAACCTCGCCCTTCCGGCTTCCCCCGGCTATAAATACAGGTTCTTAAAAGGACGAATGCAGCCGCTAAAGTTAAAAAATATATTTAGGAGGAAACCCAATGGGATTTTTTCAAAAGATCAGCGAAGGGCTGAAGAAAACCAAAGAATCCATGATGCAGAAGGTAGAACGGATTTTTAATTCATTTCGGCCGATTGACGAAGAACTTTTTGAAGAGTTGGAAGAAACCTTAATTATGTCCGATGTAGGAGTATCCACTGCGGAGGAAATTTGTGCAAGGCTCCGAAAGGGTGTAAAAGAACGTGGAATTTCTGACGGGGACGGCGTTAAAGAATTAATGAAGGAGATTATTGCCGAAATGATGGAGGGAGACGCTTCCCTTCATATTTCCACAAAGCCTTCCATAGTCCTGGTAATCGGCGTAAACGGAGTAGGGAAAACAACAACAATTGGTAAACTGGCCGCCAATTTGAAAGCAGACGGCAAAAAGGTTCTGCTGGGAGCTGCTGATACCTTCCGCGCCGCTGCAATCGACCAGCTTCAAATTTGGGCAGGCCGGGCAGGGGTTGAGATGATCCGGCAAAACGAAGGCTCTGATCCAGCAGCCGTTGTATTTGACACCCTTGCCGCCGGCAAGGCAAGGGGTTCTGATGTGGTAATCTGCGATACTGCCGGAAGGCTTCATAATAAGAAAAACCTTATGGACGAGCTTTCCAAAATTTCCAGAGTCATTCACAGGGAAGCCCCTGACGCAGATTTAGAGGTTTTGCTGGTGCTTGATGCGACAACTGGACAAAATGCAGTCATGCAGGCAAGGACTTTCCAGGAAGCCGCAGGACTGACAGGGATTATTTTAACGAAACTGGACGGTACTGCAAAAGGCGGGGTGGTAATCGCTATTAAGCAGGAACTGCAAATTCCAATTAAATATGTCGGCGTTGGGGAACAACTGGACGATTTGCAGCCATTTGAACCAAAAGAATTTGTAGAAGCATTATTTGCGCCAGTGGAAAGTTAATTGCATAAGGAGAGCGATTGAAAAATGCTGAAATTAGTCGCTGCAACAAAAAACAAGGGTAAATTGGAGGAATTCCGCAGGCTTTTAGATGGGCTCCCAGTTGAAATTATTTCATGGTCGGAGGTTTGCGCTGAATTAGATGTAGACGAAACCGGAGCAACCTTTGAGGAAAACGCCTTTTTGAAAGCGGATGCAATCTGCCGGGCCACTGGGCTTCCGGCTTTTGCGGACGATTCCGGTCTTTGCATTGATGCGTTGGACGGAGCTCCAGGGGTATTCACTGCGCGGTATGGCGCGGAAATTTTAGGCGCAGGCGCTTCAGATGATGAACGTATGGATTTAGTTTTAAAACGTATGGAGGGAATCCCCAAAGAAAGAAGAACTGCCCGTTTTGTCAGTGCGATTTGCTGCACTTTTCCAAATGGAAAAACGCTCCAATGCCGCGGCGTTTGCGAAGGGCACATTGGTTTTTCCAAGGCGGGAAACGGAGGCTTTGGATATGATCCTATCTTCTATGCAGGGGGAAAAAGCTTTGCTGAAATGTCTGGGGAGGAAAAAGACTCCATCAGCCATCGTGGAAAAGCTATGGTGAATTTTAAAAAAGAACTATCTCTTTTCTTGGCAGATTCTATTTAGAGCCTATCCCAAAATGATCCGCGCCCAGACTGCGCAGTCTGGGCGCGGATCATTTTGGGATAGGCTCCTATTGTTCTTAACTCCCCTTTTATTTCCCGGTTTGACACCCTGACCAGGAAATAAAAGGGTTACATATAATAACTTCGGTCAGTCAGACAGAATTTCTAAAAAAATTCTTGACAAATACGGTTCTATCTATTATACTTAGTGGGAAAACAAAGCAGAACAACCTTAGAGTTCTCACCTGCCTCCCTTTTCTGCGGACGGCATGGTCAATACGGAAAAAATTCCTATATTTATAGGAATTGATTGTATTGAGCGCAGACTTTGAGGAAGGTCTACGCCTATTTTTTTGGATATACCAAAAAGGTTTTCAAAAAACACAGTCAGCAAAAACCAAACGTTAAACGCATAACGCTATTTACGCAATGGAGGTGCTTTCCCATTAGCAATAAGGAACTACAGATTAACGAGGAAATCAGGGACAGGGAAATTCGGGTAGTTGGCGACGACGGAACCCAACTTGGCATCATGAGTGCCAAGGATGCAATGAAATTGGCATTGGAGCGGAACCTTGACCTGGTCAAGATAGCTCCCCAGGCAGTCCCGCCGGTATGCCGGATCATGGATTATGGAAAGTTCCGTTTTGAAAAAGCCAAGCGCGAAAAAGAGGCAAGGAAAAATCAAAAGGTCATTGATACCAAAGAGGTACGCCTGTCACTGAATATCGACGTGCATGACTTTGATACCAAAGTCAATAATGCCATTAAGTTTCTCAAGAGCGGCGATAAGGTTAAGGTGTCCGTAAGGTTCAGAGGCCGTGAAATGGCGCACCCGGAACTGGGCCAAACGTTGATTTCCCGTTTTGTAGACGCTTGTGCAGAATACGGGACAATGGATAAAGCGCCGAAAATGGAAGGACGCAGTATGGCTGTTATCCTTTCAGCTAAGGCTGTAAAGTAGACAAGGAGGAAATCCCACTATGCCAAAGATTAAAACCCACAGCGGCGCTAAAAAGCGCTTTAGCCTGACTAAAAACGGAAAAGTAAAACGCGCTCATGCATACAAAAGCCATATTCTTAACAAGAAGTCTACCAAGCGCAAGAGGCTTCTTCGCAAAGGCGCTTTTGCCGATAAGACCAACGCTCCGATTATTAAGGTTTTAATTCCTTACAAATAATCGCAGACAGACTAGAATCACCGGATGATTCCCGAACAATGGAGGTATAAGATAAATGGCTCGTATAAAAGGGGCAATGATGACCCGCAAAAGAAGGAAGAAAGTCCTCAAACTGGCAAAGGGCTATTATGGCGCTAAAAGCAAACTTTTCCGCGTAGCAAAAGAAGCGGTTATGAAGTCCGGGCAATATGCCTATATTGGACGCAAACAGAAAAAGAGAAATTTCAGAAGTCTTTGGATTACCCGTATTTCCGCTGCCTGCAAAATGAATGGAATGAATTATTCCACTTTCATGAATGGTTTGAAGAAAGCCGGCGTGACCCTCAACAGAAAAATGCTGTCTGAGATTGCGATTCACGACGCCGCTGCCTTTACTGCCTTAACCGAAAAGGCGAAAGCTGCCCTGTAATTTTTGGGTAGTTTGTACTATGTTCCTTTTTAGGGGCTGCTGCCTAATGATTTCCAGTCATTTCGCGGCAGTCCCCAATTTTATTATATAAAAGCTAATATGCAGGCACAACCTAAGATGAGTACAGATTACAGCGGATTAAAAAGGTTTGAAGGTTCATTGGCCGCCAGTTCAGCTTTGATGAACCCAGCCCGCCAGAGTTTAACAAACCTTAAACTTTTTACTTGCGGCTATCGAATTAACCAACAGTTGATAAGATGGCGTACTTTAACCTGGAAACCCGGCTTTTGCGCCTGCAGATTTGCTTTTATTATAATTTAGGAGGGCTGCATTTTGGATGAAATCCGTTCAAAAGAAAACCCCTTAATCAAAGAATTTGTCAAACTCAGCAGTTCCAATCGTTTCCGCCGTGAAACTGGACGTTTTTTGTTGGAAGGGGCAAGGATTGCCGGAGATGCCGTCCAAAACGGTTTCCATCCCATTACTGCCCTTGTTACAGCAGAGGCATTGGAAAAGTATCCCCAAACTCAAAAGATTTTGCAAGCTTCCGAACGCTGCGCCGTTATCCCCAAAGCAGTAGCTGATAAGATCAGCGGAACAATAACTTCCCAGGGGATCTTCTGTATTTTCCCCATACCAGATTTAGATTTTAAAGTTCAAAAAGACGGCATATATCTAGCGCTGTGCTCCTTACAAGATCCCGGAAATGTTGGAACCATTGTGAGAACTGCTGAAGCTTTTGGAATCAGCGGCTTGATTATTACCAGGGACTGCCCGGACTTTTTCAGTCCGAAAGTCCTGCGGGCAGGTATGGGGAGTATTTTGCGTATGCCTGTTAAAATGGCTGAAAACGGCATCCAGGCTGTAGAACTGTTGAAAAAGGAAGGAATCCGCACTTATGCTGCCGCTCTGACAGATTCTGCTGTAGATATTACGAAAGCAACTTTAGGAATGGGCAGTTGTGTTGTAATTGGGAATGAAGGCAATGGACTGCCGCAGGATGTAATCCATTCCTGCGATAATACTGTTGTTATCCCAATGGCAGGCCGTGCCCAATCCCTTAATGCTGCTGCTGCCGCTGCTGTTTGTATTTGGGAAACCACCAGGAAACGCTGAACATAAAAACTACCGTCTTTACCTATTGCAAGGGGGAGATTCAACTATTATGGCCGATTTAAGAACGACTAAATTCTGGCTTGCATTGCAGCAGGCTTTCGGCGTGGGCAGTCATAAAATAAATTGGGTTTTAGAGCATTCCAATACGGCAATTGATTTTTACCGCAGCGGAGAAAAACTTTGGCGGCAGATGGAAAAGCTGACTTCCCAGGAACTGCAGGTTCTCCATCATCCAGATGTGGCTAAAATCGAAACCATCCTTTCCGACTGTGAACAGTTGGGATGCCGTATCCTTACGCCTGAAGATGAGGAATATCCTGAAAACCTTCGTAATATTTATGCCATGCCTGCAGTCCTTTTTGTGCTGGGCAGCCTGCAATTTATAAATGAGGCCTCGCTTTCCGTTGCAATGGTGGGAACCCGCCGCTGTTCTTCAACAGGGCTGCACACTGCTTGGAATATTGCACATGATTTGGCGGCTTCCGGGGCAGCAGTTGTCAGCGGTTTGGCAATGGGAATTGACGCTTCCTGTCATTTGGGGGCTATTGCCGGAAAGGGTAAAACCATCGCAGTTATGCCCTGCGGGCTTGAAACAATCTCCCCTCCTGAAAATGAATATCTTTGGCACAAAGTGATTCAGAACGGCGGGGCTGTTATCAGCGAATGTCCTCCCAATATGGCAATCGACTGGAAACGTACCTATCATAGCAGGAACCGCCTTATATCCGGTTTGGCGCAGGGTGTTGTTTTAGTGGAAGGACGGGAAAGAAGCGGAACTTCTATTACATTTCATCATGGTTTGGAACAGGGCAGGGATATTTTTGTAGTTCCTTGGGATATTACAACAGCCGCAGGTAAATGGGCTGTAGATCTTCTCAGACAGGGCGCTGTTCCTATTTCAAACGCAAAACAGATTTTAGAAGATTATGCGCTTCCGTCTATGTCCTTTCCAGAGCATAGGACAAGAAAAAAGGGGCCGGAGCCTCCTGTGATGGCAGAATTGAAGCAAGAGGAAATTCTTTTCCCTCAAACGCCTGAAGAGGACTTAGGCGAACTGGAACGCAGACTGCTTCCCTGCCTGACGGAAGATGGCCAATATCCTGAACAGCTTTCAGAAGCTTCCAAATTACAGATGGATGAGCTGATGCAGGCTCTGACCGGTTTGGAAATGAGCGGATGGGCTTATGCGATGCCCGGCGGACGATATGCCGGCCGCGTATGTAGGAATGAAACAAATAAGAATGTGGATACTAAAACAGATAACGCCGTAATTTCTCCCTCAAACTCAAACTGATAATGATTTAGTATATGTCTGAAAAAACACTTGCATATTTACTTAAAAAGGCGTTAGAATAGAAAGAACTGATGGGAAGCGAAAGACGTATCCTTCACTCATATAAAAACCCACAAAATTTGTTCTTCCCCTTCCTGCTGCAAGTGGATGGAACCAAACAAGAATATGAAGAATTACAGGTGATAGTCAATGTCAAAACTCGTGATTGTGGAATCTCCCGCAAAGGCGAAAACGATAAAAAAATACCTTGGCAGCGGTTATGAAGTGATCGCGTCTATGGGGCATGTCCGTGATCTGCCTAAAAGTAAACTGGGAGTGGATATTGAAAATGGTTTTACCCCACAGTATATTGCCATGCGCGGAAAGGAAAAAACCGTCCGGGAATTGAAGACCGCCGCTAAAAAGGCGGATGAGATTTTCCTTGCAACTGACCCTGACCGCGAAGGCGAGGCCATTTCTTGGCATTTAGCACATCTTTTAAAGCTTGATATCCAAAAATCAAACCGCATTACTTTTAATGAAATTACAAAAACCGGCATTACCTATGGTATGTCCCACCCCCGACAGATCAATCTGGATTTGGTCAATGCACAGCAGGCCCGACGGATTTTAGATCGGATTGTGGGATATAAGTTAAGCCCGCTCCTGTGGAAAAAAATTAAGAGGGGTTTATCTGCCGGACGGGTTCAATCGGTTGCGTTAAGCCTAGTCGTAAACCGGGAAAATGAAATCCGCAGCTTCGTGCCAGAGGAATATTGGACAATTGATACAAAAGTGATAGGAAAAAACTCTCGAAAAGCGTTTATTGCCCACTTTTATGGCAAAGACGGCGTTAAAATGGATCTGCACAACGAGCAGGAAGCCGCCCAGATAGTTGATGCGCTTCAAGGGAAAGATTTTATTGTCACGAATGTGAAAAAAGGCGTTCGCAAAAAATCCCCTGCCCCGCCCTTTACTACTTCCACTTTGCAGCAGGAAGCTTCCCGTAAACTGGGTTTCCAGGCCCGCCGCACCATGAAGGCTGCTCAGGAACTATACGAGGGCGTTGAAATTGAAGGAATGGGGGCAGTCGGTTTGATTACCTACATGAGAACCGATTCCCTGCGGATTTCGGCGGAAGCCCAGCAGCAGGCTGCCGCGTACATTGAAGGAAAATATGGGAAAAACTACCTTCCAGCAACCCCAAAGGTATATAAATCAAAGGGAAACGCACAGGATGCCCATGAAGCCATTCGTCCCACAATGCCCGATCTTTCCCCTGATAAGGTAAAGGAAAGCCTTACCCCCGATCAATATAAGCTGTATAAGCTGGTATGGGAAAGATTTATTGCCAGCCAGATGGCTCCTGCCCTGTTAGACACTGTAAGCGTGGACATTGACGCAGGAGGATACAACTTTAAAGCTTCTGGATATTCGGTCAAATTTGACGGATATACTGTTTTATATGAAGAAAGCAAGGATGAAGCGGAAGAAGAAAGCGGAATGCTCCCCCCTATCCAGAAAGACGACGTTTTAAAGGTAAAATCCATTGATCCAGCGCAGCATTTTACCCAGCCTCCACCCAGATATACAGAAGCGTCGCTAATCAAGTCTTTGGAGGAAAACGGCATAGGCCGTCCCAGCACCTATGCCCCGACAATTTCCGTTATCCTTCAGCGGGAATATGTGGAACGGGAGCAAAAATCTTTAAAGCCTACCTATTTAGGGGAGGTAGTCAACCGCCTGATGTCCGATAACTTTAAAAATATTGTGGATGTAAGCTTTACCGCAAAAATGGAAAAAGATCTGGATAAGGTGGAAGAAGGAAAGCAGAACTGGGTAAAAACGTTAGATTCGTTTTATAAAGATTTTGCTGTAACTTTGGAAAAGGCACAAAAGGAACTGGATGACGGCATTAAAATCAAGCTCCCAGAGGAAGAAACCGACGAAGTATGTGAACTGTGCGGACGGAAAATGGTGGTGAAGTCTGGACGTTTTGGAAAATTCCTGGCCTGTCCTGGATTCCCGGAATGTAAAAACACCAAGAAAATCGTCAAAAAAACCGATGGGATCTGTCCTCGCTGCGGCGGGAAAATCGTTGTAAAACGCTCTAAAAACGGGAAAACTTTCTATGGATGTGAAAAATATCCAGAGTGTGAATTTATGACATGGGATGAGCCGGTCCCTGATACCTGCCCCAAATGCGGCGGAAGCCTGCTGCATAAAAAAGGGCGCAATGCCAAACTGTACTGTGCCAATGAGAAATGCAGCTATGAAAGGAGCCTGAAAGACGAATGACGGGAGAAATGGGAGGCAGGAGAAAAACCGTTTGGGTTCTCGGCGCAGGGCTTGCAGGATGTGAAGCCGCCTGGCAGTTAGCCTGCCGGGGGATTCATGTACGCCTGTGGGAGATGAAGCCTGACCATTACAGCCCTGCCCATACGTATCCCGGATTTGCCGAACTGGTTTGTTCCAATTCTTTGAAAGCATCCCGTCTTGGTTCCGCCGCCGGATTGCTGAAACATGAAATGGCACGTATGGGGTCGCTTGTGGTACGATGTGCGATGGAAACCAGCGTAGCGGCAGGAGGAGCACTGGCAGTGGATCGCTTCCGCTTTTCCGATGCAGTGACAGAAAAAATAAAAAATCATCCCAATATTGAAATTGTTTCCAGCGAAGCTGAAACCCTTCCAGAAAATGGGTATGGGATTATTGCCACAGGCCCCCTTACCTCTGACAAACTGGCGGAAGATATTGCCCGCAAGCTTGGGAAAAGATATCTAAGTTTTTATGACGCTGCCGCCCCTATTGTTTCCTTTGACTCCATCAATCAGGAACGGGTATTTTTTGCAGCACGGTACGGACGTGGAGAGGATGATTATATCAACTGCCCTTTTGCCAAGGAGGAATATGAAGCCTTTTATAATGCTTTAATCCATGCAGAATCTGCCCCGCTCCATGAGTTTGACCAGAGGGAGGAATCCCCTTCTGTATATGAAGGCTGTATGCCTATTGAAGTTATGGCAAAGAGAGGTGCGGATACCATCCGGTACGGCCCTCTCAAACCCGTAGGGCTGACAGATCCCCATACAGGCCGCCGGCCTTGGGCAGTTGTCCAGCTCAGGAGGGAAAACCAGGAGGGTTCCCTGTATAATCTGGTTGGATTTCAGACAAATCTGAAATTTGGCGAACAAAAACGGGTCTTTTCTATGATTCCGGGGTTGGAACAAGCGGAATTTGTCCGCTATGGGGTGATGCACCGGAATACCTTTCTTGACAGTCCGCGTCTGCTGAACCATTCGTTTCAGCTGGTGCAGGAACCCCGGATTTTTTTCGCGGGACAGATTACTGGTGTAGAAGGTTATATAGAATCAGCCGCTTCCGGGATTCTGGCTGGAATGAACCTGGCAAGGCTTTTAGACAGCAAAGAATTGATTCGGCTGCCGCAGCAGACCATGTTGGGCGCACTGGCCGGATATGTCAGTGATCCCTCTGTGAAGGACTTTCAGCCTATGGGCAGCAATATGGGAATTCTCCCCCCTCTTGAGGAACGGATACGGGATAAGTCTAAACGCTACCTCCTTATGGCTGAAAGGGCTTTGGGGGCATTGGAAGAATGTTTGGAACAGGCTGGAGAAAAGCTTTTGCCCGGTCTTGAAAATCCCCTGGAAGGTTACACTGGAACGGATTCTGGAAAGGATGGACAGACAGCATGAAAATCATTGTAGACGCTTTTGGGGGAGACAATGCGCCAGCAGAGGTCTTGAAAGGCTGCCAGTTGGCTGTTTCTGAACTAGACGGGGTAGAAATCATCCTGACTGGCGACAAGGACGTTATTGAAAAATCTGCAAAGGAACATCAGGTTTCCTTAGACCACATGGAAATCTGCCACGCCAGCCAGGTGATGGACATCCACATTGAACCAACTGCCCTTTTAAAAGATTTTTCTGACAGCTCTATGGCTGTGGGCTGCCGTCTTCTCGCTGAAAAAAAAGGAGACGCTTTCGTTTCTGCCGGAAGTACAGGCGCTTTGGTTGTGGGAGCTACTTTTTTGGTAAAACGAATTAAGGGGATTAAACGGGTGACGATTGGAAGCGTTATTCCCTGCAAAGGCGGATGCTACCTTCTGACTGACGCGGGAGCTAATGCTGACTGCCGGCCTGAAATGCTCCTGCAGTTTGCTGTAATGGGCAGTATTTATATGCAGAAATTTTTCGGGCTCCCTTCTCCCAGAGTTGGGCTTGTGAATATTGGTGCAGAGGAAACAAAAGGAACCCAGCTCCAGTTGGACGCTTACCGACTTTTGAAAGATGCTCCCGTTCACTTTACTGGAAACATTGAGCCAAGGGATATTCCTTTAGGTGGGTGCGACGTTGCAGTTGCCGATGGGTTTACTGGGAACGTTATTCTTAAACTTACTGAAGGAATGGGGTCCTTTATCAGTAAAGAAGTGAAATCACTTTTTACCGGAGGGCCGGTTTCCATGCTCTCCGCTTTGGGTGTGAGAAAACAGCTTATGAGTTTTAAAAAGCAAATGGACTATAAAGAATATGGCGGCGCGCCGCTTTTGGGTGCTGCCGGATTGGTAATTAAAGCCCATGGCAGTTCCGACGCAAAAGCTTTTAAAAATGCAATCCGACAGGCTGTTCAGTGCAGTAAACAGAACGTTGTAAGCGAAATGACAAAAGCGATTGCCAATCTGCGGGCACAAAGCTAAGGCGAATATAAATATTGGATAAAAGGAGATTTGTTCAGCGGAGCTCTGCTGAACGGAACCTTCAAAACGCGAAATACTTCAGCCCACTAAAAATAGAAAAGCATAATCTAAAAAAGGAAAATAAAATAGCCCGTTTGCGGGGGTAAAATGCTTTCGCAGAAGAAAAGCGCCTTCGCAGCTCTCAAAAAACCGGCTGTCCGAATTTTAAAATAAAGGGAGTAACAAAGCCATGGCCTCAAACAATGCGGATTTGTCCCAACTGGAACAAAAAATCAAGTATGCCTTTAAAAACCGGAAATATCTTTCCACAGCCTTAACCCATTCCTCATATGCCAACGAAATTAAAAAAGGTACTGTTTGTAACGAGAGACAAGAATTTTTGGGGGATGCTGTCCTGTCCATTGTGGTTTCTGATTATATCTTCCGTCATTATTCCCATCTGCCGGAAGGGGATTTGACGAAAATCCGCGCTTCCCTGGTCTGTGAAAAATCTTTGTGCCAGTTCGCAAAAATAATTCACTTAGGGGAATATCTGGTTCTAGGGAAAGGCGAAGAGCAAATGGGAGGGAGGCAGCGGCCTTCCATCCTTGCCGATGCGTTTGAGGCGCTAATTGCCGCAATTTATTTAGATTCAGGTATGGATGCTGCGGCAAAATTTGTACTTCCCTTTGTGAAACCGGAATTGGACAACCATGGCAGCAAGGTTTATAAAGACTATAAAACAACCCTCCAGGAAATCATTCAGAAAAACCCGGAAGAACAGGTGACATACGTCCTGGTAGACGAAAGCGGCCCTGACCATGATAAACGGTTTAAAGTAGAGGTTCATCTGAACAGCAATGTAATAGGCTCTGGAGTTGGCCGCAGCAAAAAGGAAGCTGAACAAATGGCGGCGCGGGAAGCGCTGGAGCTGATGGGAGAATGAGCGGGAAAAACAGCCATTCCAACGTAGCATTTTTTATTCCGCATCTGGGATGCCCAAACCAGTGCAGCTTTTGTAATCAAAAAACCATCTCAGGACAGCAGAAGCCCCCTTCCCCGTTTGAAGTCCAGCAGACTTGCCAACAGGCACTGGAGTATTTGGGAGAGCGGGCAAAACAAGCGGAAATTGCTTTTTTTGGCGGGAGTTTTACAGCCGTTGAACGGGGTTATATGGTTTCCTTGCTGCAAGCTGCCTTCCCTTTTGTAGAGGCGGGAAAGTTTTCTGGAATTCGGATTTCTACCAGACCGGACGCAGTGGAAAATAAAGTTTTAACTTTGCTGCGGGATTATGGGGTAACGGTAATTGAACTGGGCGCTCAGTCTATGGACGATGAGGTTTTATGCAGAAACTTTCGCGGACATACTGCTGCACAGGTTGCAGATGCTTCCAAGAGGATACATCAACATGGTTTTTCTTTGGGCTTGCAAATGATGACTGGACTGGATGGTCAGGACAGCCAAAGCTGTTTGGATACTGCCGCACGTTTGGCAGAATTAAAGCCGCAATGTATGCGCATTTACCCCACGGTGGTTTTAAAGGGGACGCTTTTGGCAGAACGTTTTTTAAAAGGAACCTATGCGCCGCCTGCTTTGGAGGACACGGTTACCCTAGGGGCTAGGCTGCTTGATTTCTTTGAAGAAAGACAAATTCCAGTTATCCGGTTCGGACTTCATGCCAGCAAGGAAGTAGAGAGACAGATGCTCGCCGGAGGATATCACCCTGCTCTGGGGGAATTGTGCGAGGCAAGGAGGTTTTTGTTTCGGGAAAAACACGCTTTGGAAAGCTGTTTTCCGACAGGATGCAGGGAAGTGATACAGATTGCAGTAAATCCTAAAGATATCTCGAAAGCCTTGGGGCAGAAAAAAGGGAATCTGCTTTTGCTGGAAAAAGAAGGCTGGCACGTTAGATTTGTTCAGGATGGCAGCACAGCAATCGGACAGGTAAAAATTTGCGGAGGTGGCATAAATGAAATGTACCCTTGATGCTGATTTTTCATCTCTGAATGCTCCACAGGCAGAGGAATGGATAAAGAATTTCTATAAAACCGCCGAAGCCGCTTTTGCAGGTATGGACGACCGTCCCCGTCTTTTGGGAAACCTTCTGGTTATAGAAAGGTTTGTCAATACTGTTCGTCAGGGGCTCGCAGACAACAGCCAAAACATTTCAGACGGCTTAATCTATTCCCTGGATTTGCTGTGGGACTACCTCTATGGAAAAATCAGTCCTCTTGATTTTCAGGATTTTGCTAATGATTTTTACGCCTGCCTGCTCGCCCACAATGTTGGTATGTGGGAGGACGACGCGCCAAGAGATTTTTATATCAAATATATTGGTAAAACGGAACACTGTGCTTATGAATGGATGGCGATTGAATGGACTTCAGTTCTTCTGATTTCATTAGTGGGAATTGCAGGGGGCCGGGTAGACTTTGAAGATTTTGAGGACTGTCTGCAAATAGATTTTTATCCGGCTGCCAATATGGCCGATATTTTGGAAGAAATCTGTGTTGGCCTGATTAATCCCCCTCTGCTGTCCCATAAAGGTTCTGACTTGGCAAAGGCTCATAGGGAGGTTCGGAAAACGCTGCTTTTTCAACAAGGAATCAGTTGCATCCAAAGGGATTTAAAGACTGCCCTTACTGCCAAGCCGGAGCAGTTTGCTGCGCTGCGGGAGGAATATCAAAAGTATACAATATTGCCGGATGGGTACACTGCCAAAATGTTGGAATATTAAGGAAAGGGGCTAAACTGATATGACAATTATCAACATGCTGAAAGAAAAAATAGGAGAACAACAGGAAACATACCGCTCTCTGAAAGAAGGCAGTTACAGTACAGTTTGCTACAAAGAGTTCCAGAACGGAAGCTGGGGAACTGACGACGCAAATTATACAAATCGTCTGCGGTTGGCTTATTATCTTCTTTACTTCCAGATAGACGATGAGGACACGATTGTTTATCTCTTTCAGGAGGAATTAAAAGACAGGGAAACAAACTCCTTCCAAGGCATAGGAAACACTTTGCGGATATTGACAGAATTACTGAGAAAATATAATGTTCAGAATCAATATGATGATTTATTAAAGCGGGCGAAAAACGCCAATTTTGACTGCGCCTGCGGCTATGACCCAAACGATACTGTTAACAGCAGGTTTGAAAACAACGATCTTTTGGACTGCCTTTACTTATGCGAAGAAATGGGATACAAAGACATAATGGGGGATCTGCTGGACGAATGGAAAAGCGGGATTTCCCAATGGAATCCCTCCAACCGCCGGACGCTGATTTCCTTTAACGGTTTTCTCGGCAGAGATGCGGAAAATGAATTACTTTACCTGGAACAGCTGAAAGAAGCGCTGGGAGAGGGAAAGGCACAAGGGATTGTTTCCGGGTACAGGGATTTAATTCAATGTTATCTGCGCATATGCAGCTATGACAAGGCATACCAATCCTGCAAAACCCTGATAGAGACAGTAGATTTACAGCAGATTAAGCGATTACGCTTATTTGGGGATATTCTGGAAGCCTGCTTTGAAATTGTCCCCCAATATCCAGGAGCCGCCGCAGACCTATGGCCTTGGGCAAAGACGGAATTGCAGAACGGGAACCCTATAAACCGGTATGGAAATCTGTACAAAAAAGGGATTGAGGCGGCAAGGGCTATCGGCGATCCCTATGCGGATGAACTGGAGCGGGAGTATTTAGCATGGCTGAAAGACGTATACCTTTCATAAAAACATTACTTGGGCATTTAGGAGGATTTTTATGCTGCACCCGGATTTGGAAATAGAAACCGCCCCAGGGTTCGGGGAAGAAATTAATGATGAACAGGACATTATTGAACTTCTGGAAGGGGATCATGTCTGCTTTACTGTCGGTGATATTGCCATGGAGGTGGAGTTTTCCCCTAATAGGGCCGCTTTTATTGGCTGGATTGATTCCTATAACGATATTATTTTTTACTACGATAACGGAAGTGGGAACCATGAACCTGTTGATCTTATCATCAACTGCTGCCCTGAAGAAAGATTTATGTGTTATGAGTCTGAGGTAATCCGCGACATTATCCTGCATTTCTGCCGGACCGGTGAACGCAATCCAAAATATAACTGGGTTGAAGACGAGATGGCTGTTTAAAAACCTGTATTCATAACCGAGGGACGCAGTATGGCGGGAAAAAGACCTGCCAGACGGCAGGTTCTATGCAAACCGTTGCCTCCCGCCTCCCCCAAGTGAACGTAAAGGCGGGCTTTTCGGTATTAGGTACGCCATCATGGCAGACCTTCGGTTTGCTGGATGGCTGCATAGGGAAACTTTCAGCCTCGTCCAACGTACGACGTTGGACACAGCGTAAGAAGCCCGCTATCATGGGGTTGCTCCCACGAAGCTGGTTCCAATCCCAATCGTATCCCTCACCCTTAGCAATTTCAGCGGGCTTTTATTTTAAATATTGGCGAAACGGTTAATGATTCATCTTTTAGGGATAGTTTCTGTTTCCTTTAAGCAAGCTGGGGTATTTCGCGCCTTGCGGGTTCAGTTCAGCAGAGCTACGTTCAGCAGAGCTACGTTCAGCAGAGCTGAACTGGCGGCCGGGGGCTTTTTAGGAGTGCAGCTCCGCTGCACAACCCTAGGGCGTGTCCCTAAAGTCTTGGCACTTGTCTTTTTCTACAAGGAGAGAGTGCTTGCTGCGTCAAAAATGCTCGGAATACATACAGTATTCCCTGCGCTTTTCTCCTTGCAGTCACTCCCTCCTTGCGAAAAATCCAGGCATCCCGACTTTAGGGACACGCCCTAGGACCTTCAAACCTTTTTAATTCGCCCTAGCTGGTACTCAACTTAGGTTTTCGCCCACATCCGAACTACTTTTCTTAGGAAGTGATATTTTGCTGACATCAAAACAACGCGCTGAATTACGTTCCATGGGCAACGCCCTGGAACCAATCGTCCAAATCGGCAAAGGTGGAATCAATGATAATCTAATCCGTCAAGCTGACGATGCACTAACTGCAAGGGAGCTTGTTAAAATGCACGTTCTGGAAACTGCTCCAGACTTTGCCAGGGAAACCGCCCAGCAATTAGCGGAAGCCACCCATTCAGAGATCGTACAGGTAATCGGTACAAAATTTATCCTTTACCGCAGAAATGAAAAGAATCCAAAAATCCAGCTTAAAAAGGCAATGAAATAAGCAAAGGAGTAGGATGAATGGAACTATCCCTTGGCATATTAGGAGGAACCTTTAATCCAATCCATACCGGCCATATCCGCCTGGCTCTGTATGTACAGGAAACACTAAAGCTTAGCCGTGTCCTGGTCATCCCCGACCGCATTCCGCCCCATAAAAAAGCCCCTGACCTCCTTCCCGGCCAGGACAGGCTGGAATTATGCCGGAAGGCCTGCGGCCCCTATCCCCAGCTTGAGGTTTCGGACATGGAATTAAGGCGGGAAGGAAACAGTTATACAGTAGATACCTTGAACGCTTTAAAAAAACAGTTTCCTAATGCATCTTTGACGTTAATTGTAGGGTCGGATATGTTCCTGACCATTGATTCCTGGAAAAACAGCAGGGAAATATTCCAGTTGGCGCAAATCTGCACTGGTGCAAGAAAAAAGGAGGATATCAACCGGCTGGAAAATAAAAAAAAGGAACTCCAAGCTTTAGGGGCGGTTTGTCATATCCTCGACCTGCCTGTTTTTGAGGTTTCTTCCACCCAAATTCGTCGTGCCGTTGAACTGGGAGCTGATAAGAACTATCTTTCTGCTTGGATGGGAGAGGAAGAAGCAGAATTCCTGCTGCAAAAAGGGTTTTATCAATGCAGCGAAACAGAACAGAACCCGGAATGCCTTCATTTCCTGCCGCTTTTGAAGGAAAGGCTTTCCCCAAAAAGGCTTTTCCATTCCCGGTGCGTTGCAGATATGGCGCAAAGCATGGCGGAAAAATTTTCCCCCGGCGAGGTATCCCCTGCAAAAGCCAGGCTTGCGGGCCTGCTCCATGATATTTATCGGGAAGCCCCAGATAAAGACCAGCTGGATATGATTCATCAGGAGGGGTTGGATTGGGAGCCCGTTCTTTTTGAAGTACCGGCTGTATGGCATGGTTTTTCCGCAGCCGCGTTTTTAAGGAAAAACTGTGGTATTACAGACGAGGATTTGCTCAACGCCATCCGTTTCCACACAACTGCCCGAAAGGATATGTCCCCTCTGGAAAAAGTCGTCTTTTTGGCGGATGCAGTTTCGTTGGACAGGCTTTATCCAGGCGCCCAGGAACTCAGGGAAGCCTGTAGAGAATCTATCCATAAAGGAATGACAGCCTGTTTAAAATATTCTATCTCTTATTTGGCGAAAAAGGAAATCCCTATCGTAAAGTATACCTGGGAAGCCTTTAATCAGGCTGTCCTTTCAGGTAAAAAGAAAATGAGCGAATGATAAAGGAGGCCGTTTTATGGCGGAAACATTGGAATTAATCCCAAAGGTTAAAAAAATTGTCAAGCTTTTGGACAGCAGGAAAGCAACTGATATCAAAGCCATCAATATTTCAGAACAGTCGGCGCTGGCGGATTATTTCATTATTTGCAGCGCATCTAATACATCCCTGGTTATGTCCATTTGCGACCAGGTGGAAGAAATGATGTCCAAAGAATTGGGGATCGAACCCCGGCGCATTGAAGGTTATCAGAGTGCTAATTGGGTGCTTCTGGACTTTAACGATATCATTGTCCATATCTTCTACAAGGAAGCCCGTCAATATTATGCCCTGGATAAACTATGGGCGGATGGAATTCTGCTTGACATTTCGGATACAGTTGTACCATAATAGAGAAGATAAGGAAAAAAGCTGTCGCATATGCGGATGGAACAGCGCTGCGCATTTAGCGCCGAAAGGAATGAGACAAGTAGATGAAATATGAAAAATATGATTTCAAAAAAGCAGAACAGAAATGGCAGAATATTTGGGATGAAAAAAATACCTTTACCGCATCGGAGGACTATTCCAAGCCCAAATATTTTGCGCTGATTGAATTCCCCTATCCTTCAGGCCAAGGACTTCATGTAGGACACCCCCGCCCTTATACGGCGCTGGATATTGTTGCAAGAAAACGCCGCCTTCAGGGTTATAATGTCCTGTTCCCTATCGGCTGGGACGCTTTCGGGCTGCCTACCGAAAATTACGCCATCAAAAACCACATCCATCCCGAAATTGTCACTAAGAAAAACATTGCCCGCTTTAAACAGCAGATGAAATCTTTGGGCCTGTCTTTTGATTGGAACCGGGAGATAGATACCACTGATCCCAATTATTATAAGTGGACTCAGTGGATTTTCCTCCAGCTTTTTAAAAAAGGGCTGGCTTATAAAAAAATGACTACCGTCAACTGGTGTACTTCCTGTAAATGCGTCCTGGCTAACGAAGAAGTGGTTGGCGGCGTTTGCGAGCGGTGCGGCAGCGAGGTTGTCCATAAGGAAAAAAGCCAGTGGATGCTGAAAATTACCGAGTATGCACAGCGGCTTTTAGATGACTTGGACACAGTGAACTATATTGAAAAGGTCAAGATTTCGCAGAAAAACTGGATTGGACGTTCTACCGGCGCAGAGGTAAACTTCCCAACCACTGCTGGGGAGAACCTGTTGATCTATACCACCCGTCCTGATACGCTTTTTGGCGCAACTTATATGGTAATGTCGCCTGAACACCCCTATTTGAAAAAATGGGCGGATCAAATCGAAAACATGGATGAGATTAAGGCATATCAGGAAGAAGCTGCGAAAAAATCTGACTTTGAACGGACAGAGGTCGCTAAAGATAAAACTGGGGTTGAACTGAAAGGTGTTCGCGGTATCTGTCCAGTCAACGGCAAGGAAATCCCCATTTATATATCAGATTATGTTCTGATGTCTTATGGAACCGGGGCAATTATGGCTGTTCCCGCCCATGACGAACGGGACTGGGAATTCGCTAAAAAATTCGGCCTGCCGATTGTTGAAGTTGTAAAAGGCGGCGATGTTGAGAAAGAAGCCTTTACAGATTGTGAAACTGGTATTATGGTCAATTCGGGATTTCTGGACGGAATGACCGTTGAAGAAGCGAAAAAGGCTATTATCGCCCACTTGGAAAAGGAAGGGAAAGGCCAGCCCAAAGTTAATTTCAAACTTCGCGACTGGGTGTTCTCCCGCCAAAGATATTGGGGTGAACCTGTCCCCATTGTCATTTGCGACAAATGCGGATATGTGCCGCTGCCGGAAGACCAGCTTCCCCTGAAACTGCCGGACGTAGAATCTTATGAGCCTACCGATAACGGGGAATCCCCTCTTGCCGCTATGACCGAGTGGGTCAATACAACCTGCCCTTGCTGCGGCGGTCCTGCCAAGAGGGAAACTGACACCATGCCCCAATGGGCGGGTTCCTCCTGGTATTTCCTGCGCTATACTGACCCCCACAATTCTAATGCTCTTGCTTCCAAAGAAGCTTTGAATTACTGGATGCCGGTTGATTGGTACAACGGCGGTATGGAGCATACCACCCTGCACCTGCTGTATTCCCGGTTCTGGCACAAATTCCTGTATGATATTGGCATAGTGGGTACGCCGGAACCTTACTCCAAACGCACCAGCCATGGTATGATTTTGGGCGAAAACGGCGAGAAAATGAGCAAATCCAGGGGCAATGTCGTCAATCCTGATGACGTAATCCGTGAATACGGCGCTGATACAATGCGTCTTTATGAGATGTTTATCGGTGATTTTGAGAAGTCCGCCCCATGGAGTTCCTCCTCTATTAAGGGATGCCGCCGGTTTATTGATCGAATCTGGGAGCTTCAGGAAATTCTTACTGGTGGAGAAGGATACAGCAAGGAACTTGAAAGCGCCTTCCATAAAACCATTAAAAAGGTCAGCGAGGATATAGAAACTGTTAAGTTTAACACCGCTATTGCTGCCATGATGGGGCTGTTGAATGATATTCAGGCTAAGGGAAGCATTACCAAGGGAGAATATAAAACTTTGCTGCTTCTGTTAAATCCTTTTGCTCCGCATTTGACAGAAGAAGTATGGGAAAACCAGGGGTTTGGCGGGATGCTGAACGAACAGGAATGGCCAAGTTTTGACCCTGCCAAGTGTGTTGACGCCACAGCAGAAATTGTTGTTCAGATTAACGGGAAAATCCGCACCCGTATGAATCTTCCTACAGATGCAGACAAAGCCGCTGCCCTGAAAGCTGCCAAGGAATTGGACGCTGTGCAGGAGCTGTTAGAGGGAAAACAGATTGTCAAGGAAATTTTTGTACCTGGGCGTTTGGTCAACCTTGTTGTGAAATAACATTGCTATTGTATTGCGGGAAGGACAATTTTTTCCTTCCCGCCTTTCTATTCCTGTTTATTTTCCATGAAAATGTAAAAAAATTTCACTTTCCTATTGACATAACCGGCAACAATCCTGTATAATATAACATGTTGTATCTGGTGTGAGCGATACGCTTTTGTACTGTGAATACATCCAGGGCCCTGGTAGATACAGCAGAAATGCTCACAGATGCCTCCCTTTTGGCATGTCTGTCTGCATACTCCTGCCGCATGGCGTGGGGAGGGATTTAGGAAATGTCAGAAATTCGTGTGAAAGACAACGACTTGGAAAACGCACTGAGACGCTTTAAAAGACAGTGCGCTCGCTCCGGCGTATTACAGGAAGTACGGAAAAGAGAACACTATGAGAAGCCTTCCGTAAAACGCAAGAAGAAGTCTGAGGCGGCGCGGAAACGTAAATTTAAGTAATTCCGACGCGCCTGTTATATGGAGAGTTAATCTATCTCTGCGCATAGAGATGGATTAGCTCTCTGTTTCATTTTACAAAAAATCTTGCATTTATGGGTTTTAAACCACTCTTTCTAATACAAATTTATTGGGGATTCTACAGGGAAATCAATTTTGTGGTGGTTTTGAGGCTGATATTGAAAAACACCCCACCGGGGTGTTTTTCAGGGAAGGTGGAGAGAATGGTGGGCTTCTTCTTTCTTTTTCCATCGCAAAAAAGAAAGAAGGAAAGAAAAAAGCTCTTGCCAAAGGGGAATTTCGCGCCTGCGGGCGCGACCGGTGGCTCTGAGCAGCTCCGCTGCTCGACCCTGGACCCCTGCCACTTTCGAGAAAGCGGCCAAAGCTTTTGATACGGGTTTGGTTTGTGACTGTCTCGGCTTTGTGCCCGCGCCGAAGGTTTTCTGTTTCTTTTTTGAAATGATTCTGAATTTTGATTTCTGTGGGGATTTCGTATGAAAGCCCTTTACATCCAGAAACTCCGGTGATATAATGATATCATAAGTAAAGTCTAACATCATTATTTGGGGTGATTCCAATGGTTTCTGATGCAGCAGTCATAAAAGTGGCCTCGTTTAATTTAAAGTGTGATGTACATTTTGGCCATAAGCATCGTTGGCGTGACCGCCGCCAAGATGCCGCCCAATACATTCGTCAGTGTGGAGCATCTATTGTGGGGGTACAGGAACTTCTCCCACAAATGAAGGAAGACGTTCAACAAATGCTCACCAATTACAGCGTAATTGGCTGGGGCAGGTACCAAGGGGCTAAACCATCCAGCGATGAACACTCTGATATTATAGTAAACAACGACGATATGACAGTTTCCTCTTATAAAACCTTTTGGCTGTCCAAACATCCTGAAGAAGGCTGCACAAGGGCTTATTTTTCCATATTTCCCCGAATTTGTACGGTTGCGGAAATTGTAGTCAATGACTCCAACCAGCGTATCCGTGTATTTAATACACATTTCGACCACATCTGTGGGCCTGCAAGGGTGCTTGGTGTACGGATTATACTGCAATATATGAGCCGTTTTAACAGTATCGATCCCCTTCCCACAATTTTAATGGGGGATATGAACTGTACCCGCAACAGCCGCCCTATCCGTATCCTGCGGGAAAATCGTCATGGTTATCAAAACGTTCATCTTCAAGATGTTTACAGCATCCTTGGTCAGAACCAGCTTAACAATACTTATCATGGGTTTAAGGGAAAACGGAAAACTTCCAAAAGCCCTATTGATTATATTTTTGTATCTGATGATTTTGAAGTGATGCAGGTCGAAATTGATAACGGGAAAATTGAAAATCGTTTTGTTTCCGATCATTATCCTATTCTTGCTACTCTGCGTTTAAAAAAATCTTAATCCAGCTTGGGGACGCTGACAGGGCGGTCAATCATTGATATCAGATGAAAAACAGCATTGATTTGGAACGTTGTTTTTCATCTGATATTTTATATATATTAATGTGTGTTTGATAAAAAGTAATTTGTGGATAAATTTTTTAAACAAGTACAACTGTAAGCAGATTAAAAATGATTGATATGAAGGGAGTTAATGAAATGAAATTAATGTTTGCATCAGACATTCACGGGGTACTTTCCGGTTGTGAAAAAATGCTGGAGGCATATCTGCGCGAAAGGGCAGATAAACTGATTCTGTTGGGAGATCTGCTGTACCACGGCCCCCGCAACGGAGTCCCCAAAGGTTACGACCCCATCCATGTAACAAGCCTGTTAAACAGTATCAAGGAGGAAATTATCTGTGTCCGCGGCAACTGTGATGCAGATGTTGACCAAATGGTTTTAGAATTCCCTATCCTTGCCGATTATGCTTTTCTCATGGTGGACAATACAAATATGTTCTGTACCCATGGTCATATTTTCAATCAGGATAACCTGCCTCCTCTTAAAAAAGGGGATGTACTTTTGTATGGCCATACCCACATACAAAGCATTGAGCATTGGGGATTAAATGGAAAAATCCTTGCAATTAATCCCGGTTCTGTCTCCCTTCCAAAAGAGGGAAATCCCCCCAGCTATTTAACCTTTGAAGAAGGTATGTTTACAATTAAAAGTTTGGACGGGGAAGCAATTCAGACAGAGCTGCTAGGGTAATGCGCTTTTTACTTTTCCCACGGAAATCAAAATTCAGAATCATTGCAAAAAAGAAACAGAAAACCTTCGGCGCGGGCACAAAGCCAAGACAGTCACAAACCAAACCCGTATGAAAAGCTTTGGCCGCTTTCTCGAAAGCGGCAGGTTTCCAAAGGGCGGCGCCCTTTGGTCGCTAGTTCAGCAAAGCTGGACTGAACCCAAAAGGCGCGAAACTCCCCTTTGGCAAGAGCTTTTTCTTTCCTTCTTTCTTTTTTGCGATGCGAATTGTCAAGTTAAGTGCAAAGA
>CAJUSD010000029.1 GCA_910589145.1 uncultured Oscillospiraceae bacterium | reverse complement strand
CCCCCACTCAGGATATATGCTATGTCGTGCGCGACCTGTTCGATCCCGCCTATATATGGCCGATAATACTTAGAAATGTGAAATATTTTCTTCATAAGTTTTCTCCCTTTTAAACTAAACCTTGTTGCTTGCAGTCCGCAAACCAATCCTGAATAGATTCCTCTAAACTAAAATGGAATTTATACCCTGTTTCCGACATCTTCTTCCCACTGATATTGGTCGATACCATCAATTTTTTCACTCTTGCCGGATGAATCCCTACCTTTTTACCACCCAGCGGCCCTAAAATTCTTGCCGCTGCCATCAGCATCCAGGACGGGATCAGGAATATATGCCGCTTTATCCCTGTTGCTTTCATGATCGCTTCACAGATTTGATCAATCCTATATGCAGGTTCAAAGGTACAATTAAAAATCCTGATTCCTGCCTGTTGGCGATCTATTGCACAATATTTCATAAATTCTACTAATTCCTTAACATAAATACTGGCTTTTATGGTATCCCTTCGTCCAGTATAGAAAAAATATCTTTTCCGTATTCCCCAGTAAAGCCGTGTGAAATTCCCATGCTCACCTTTTCCATATACCACTCCTGGCCGGAGGATCGCCAGCTCTCTCTGAGGATTTTTTTCTGCCCATTTTTCGTGTATCTTTTCTGCCACCAGCTTACTGATACCATATGGAGTATTAGGGGTTGGAAGAGTGGTTTCCTCTTTTAAAGATTCATCTGCGCCATAGGGAGCTATTGAACTTGTAAACAATATCTTTTGAATTCCATGTTCTTCAGCAAAAGCTGTTACATTTTCTGCTCCGCGGATGTTGGTTTCAAAATATTCCTCATCTTTATGTCCCGGCGTCCTGTGTACTGCTGCCAAATTAAAAATGATATCATTTGGTGTCGGTGTAAAAGGAAGCCGGATCGGCTTTCTGACATCCAGTCGGATATATTCGACGTTTTCGTTTTTCTCAACTACTCCAGGAACCACTCCTTCTTCTCCCGGCATAACAATATCACAGTCGAAAATCCTATCTCCTGGCCGCAATACTTTTTGGTTGAGCATATGAATTAAATGTGTACCTATAAACCCCGATCCGCCGAATAGTATGTAATTCATCTACATTTATTTCTCCTTTATTTACAAAGAACTTTCTAAAAAATGATTAAACATCTCTTTCAGTGCATCAAACACTGTATATTCCGGCTTCCATCCCAATTCTTGCTTCAATAAACTATAATCACAGCAGACGGTTGGCGTATCCGCTGGCCGAATTCGTTCAGGCATAATTTCTATTTTGATTTCCTGTTTACAAAGCGAAATAATGTATTTCAAAAGCTTTTCCAACCAATATGCCTTTCCTGAGCCGATATTGTAAACGGTATCCGGGTTTCCATCCTCCAATATCATCCGATAAGCTCGAACAACATCCTTCACATGGCAAAAATCCCGTTCAACCGCCAGATTCCCCGTCCATATTACCCCTGTTTTCCCAGAGCGTTCAATTTCCGCCGCCTGTTTGCAAAAACTTGCCAGAACAAAGCTTTCTTTCTGGCCGACTCCTGTATGATTAAAGGGACGCACGCAGTAGACTTTTAATCCGTATTGTTTTCTGTACAGCTTGGCAAACTGCTCCTGCGCAACTTTGGAAATCCCATATGGATTATTGTAGTCCAGCGGTGTTTGTTCATTAATTGGTACGCCAGAAGATTGATACTGTTCGCTGGATCCGATCAGTAGAACTTTGGACATTATGGACTGTCTTTTTGCGGCTTCCAAAATATTTAATGCCCCAACCACATTTATCATCATTGTCTTTTGGGGAAGTTCCCAAGACATCCCCACACTGCTGACCGCTGCAAGGTTGACGATCATATCCGGCTCCACTTCTGAAACAAGCTGAAAAACAGCTTCACTATCCATAAAATCCAACATCTTAAACTGCACATTCTGTAATGGAACAGGTATCCTCTGAATATCACTGCCATATACTTGATAGCCAGCATTTAGAAACTCTTGCGCTAAATATCTTCCTGCAAAACCGTTGACACCAAAAATAAGCGCCTTCATTTACTGATACCCGCTTCCCTCTTTGCTAGCTGGAGGTCATGTTCCGCCATAATTGCACACAGCCGTTCATAGCTGGTCTTTTGGGGATTCCAGCCAAGTTTTGTCTTTGCCTTTGTTGGATCACCCCATAAATTAACAACATCTGTGGGACGGAACCATTTAGGATTTACACAAACCAGCATCCTTCCTGTTTTTTTGTCAAATCCCTTTTCATTAAGGCCCTGCCCTCTCCATTCCAGTTCAATCCCATTGTGCGCAAAGGCCAGTGTTGTAAACTCACGTACTGTATGCTGAACACCTGTTGCAATTACATAATCGTCCGGTTCATCCTGCTGTAAAATAAGCCACATACACTCCACATAATCTTTGGCGTATCCCCAATCACGCAGAGAATCTAAATTGCCCAATTCCAGGTGCTCCTGAATTCCGCAGGCGATTCTCCCAGCCGCCAATGTAATTTTACGGGTAACAAAATTCTCTCCCCGCCGTTCTGATTCATGGTTAAACAAAATTCCGTTGCAGGCGAACATATTATATGCTTCCCTATATTCTCGAACCATCCAATAACCATATTGTTTAGCTACCGCATATGGACTGTATGGATGAAATAAGGTATTTTCATTTTGAGGACATTCTTCCACCTTTCCATAAAGCTCGGAAGTAGATGCCTGATATACTCTACATTTCTTATCCAAACCTGCAATGTGTACTGCCTCTAAAATTCTTAAAACGCCAAGGGCGTCTACATCCCCGGTATACTCGGCAGCGTCGAAACTGATTCCAACATGGCTTTGTGCGGCAAGATTATAGATTTCATCCGGCTGTACCTTGCTGATAATACGGATAATACTTGACGAGTCAGACATATCTCCCTCATGTATCCTCAAAAGATTTTCAGCAAGCAAATGTTCAATGCGTGAAGTGGTGGACACCGATGCCCTGCGAATGATTCCATGCACTTCATACCCCTTTTCCAGTAAAAATTCCGCCAGATAAGATCCATCCTGTCCGGTAATCCCCGTAATCAGTGCTTTTTTCACTTTATATTCTCCCTTAACCGTTCCTTAATTACTATAATAAGTTTTCCCGTCCGCTGCTCTTTAAAAATTCTGTAATCTTTCCCACATTCTGCGCCCTGTCCTTTGGGCACACCAAAACTGCATCAGGGGTTTCCACAATAATCAGGTTGTCCACTCCCATAGCAGCTACTGTCCGCCCGCTGGAATAGATAATGGTATTGGATACGTTTATCCCAACCGCATCGCCAAGGAATACATTTCCTTCTTTATCGCTGTTATGAAGGATGTTCATCATTTCCCAGCTCCCCACATCGTTCCAGCCAAAGTCGCCTGGAATGGTAAGTACATCCTCTTTTACGGATGCAGGCTCCATTACTCCATAATCTATGCTTATCTTTCGAATGTTTGGATAAACGCTTTCTATGGTTTCTTTTTCGGCAGCAGTATTGATGGAGGTTTCTATTTTCAGCAGCTCCTTATAAATATCTGGCGTATACTCTTTCATTTTTTCAAAAATAATGCTTGCTTTCCAGATAAACATCCCACTGTTCCAAAGGTATTCTTCCGATTTTATATATTCTTTGGCAGTTGCTTCATCTGGTTTTTCTTTAAAAGCAATAACCGGTCTGGCTATGTCAGAATTTGATTTGTCATATTTTATATACCCGTATCCCGTAGCGGGAAAAGTCGGCTTAATTCCAACTGTAATAAATTTTTCTGTTTCCTGTGCAGCCTGAATCCCCTGCTTTAAAACCTTTGTAAAGTTCTCTGTATCCCTTATGTAATGGTCAGACGGCGTAATTACCATGATTCCGTCACCGTATTTCTTAATGATTTCCAAGGCTGCATAGCCAATACAGGCTGCTGTATTTCTCGCACAGGGCTCCGATAAAATATGCTCCGGCAGTACAAAACCTTTTGTTATATCCCTCATAGCCCCAGCCTGTTCTTTATTGGTGACAATAAAAATATTTTCCGGCCTTATAATGTTTGTTAAACGCTCTGCCGTTTCATTGATTATTGGCATCCGGCCTGTCAAATTCAAAAGCTGCTTCGGGGTTTTCTGCCTGGACAGCGGCCAGAACCTCGTTCCTCCGCCTCCTGCCATAATTACGCCATACACATTCATTTACCTTTATCTCCCTGTACATCCAAATAGTCTCTAAAAACCTTTGATCAAGGTTGCATTTTCAGAGACTTTTGATAAAAAATTACAATTACACCCATAGCTTGTTCTGTTATAAATTCTTTTCAAATCTCTTTGCCCAGTTAAGAAGCGGTTTTTCGATAAACCAAACTAACAGGGCCGATAATGCTACTGCAAGAATAAACTTTACAATCCAACCAATAATCTGCATATATATTGACATTGAAAAGTTAATACATGAATTCAAAATTATCATTGGCAAACCTGCGTCAAGAAAAAAAGTAAAACCCAATTCACTAAATTTGTTAAGTATCTCAATATCCGGTTTTAACTTAAATGCCATTATAAACGCAAATATGCCAAGGTTATATGCTATTAGATAATTAAGGAATTTCCCTGGATAAGATAACCCTGCTGCAACAAAAAGGCCCAATTCAAATATAATCATTAAAAGGAGAAAATTAATGTACTTGTGTACCCCCCCCCTGAATTATTTCATTATAAAAATCCACACCAAGGAAAGCTGCTGCCATCAAAAGAAAAAACGCTGTAGGTAATAGTACTCCCGTTCTATGTCGAAGATATCCAACCATAACAGCCATTACCATTAACCCAAATTGTGTTATAATTTTCATATCTATTAAGCCAAATTTGCATTTTACTTTCTTTGTAAAGATATTAACTCCAAACAAACCAATCAAAATAAAAAAGCTCACTTGAATTGGCATCATCCAACTGGCTCCAATGATATCAGGGATACCTATAAACTGGTTGAAAAGCGTCATATTTCCTGCTAATGTGAATACTGAAATTTCTTTTCCTGTTGAAAAAACGTTAGTTACAACAAATGTAAGAATTAAAATTACCCAATATACAGGATACATCCTTACCAGTCTATTAAAGATGTATTGATTTTTGGAACGTTTTTCTCTGGAAGGGACTGCTAGGTACCCCGCCAACATAAAAAATATTACAACCCCTATTCTTCCTATTATAAATTTAAAGCCATCGCCTCTGCCGCCGGATTCCAAGTGACTGCAAAACACGAGCAATATAGCTGCTCCACGTAATGTACTTATCCAATTGCTCTTTTCTTCTCTACGAACCTCAGTTTCTTTTTCACAGGATGGGAACCGCTCTGTCACACTTCTGATCAACGCTTTTTTCATGTTATCTCTCCATCCAGTTTACTTTTGATTATCTCTCTTGCCTTTTCCATCTTCTTATCAGCAAGGACTCTATTTTCCGCCTTAATACTGTAATAAACCTTAATCTTTGGTTCTGTCCCTGACGGTCGAACCGCTATCCAGGAGCCATCCTCCAATAGGTATTTCAAAACATTGGAGGATGGCAGTTCTCCAAAATACAGGTCTGATTCTGTTGGAATATTAAAATCTATTACCTCTTTTGTATTCTCAAAAGGTGAACCATACTGCCGAAGGTCAGCCATTATCTGCTTTATTTTTTGTAATCCATTTATCCCCTTTAAGGTAAAGCTGTCCAGAGCGTCATAGTAATATCCATACTCTTCATAAAGTTCATTTAAACGGTCTATTAATGTTTTTTCTTCTGCCTTTAACTCTGCTGCCATTTCACAAATCAGCATACTGGAGCCTACTGCGTCTTTGTCTCTGGCATGTGTCCCTGTCAGATACCCATAGGATTCCTCATAGCCAAACAGAAAATCGAAGTCATGGATATTGTCGTTTTCCTGTTTTGCCTTCTCAAATTGTGTGATTTTTTCTCCAATGTATTTAAAACCCGTTAATGTAGAAAAAACGGCTGCTCCTTTTCGTCTGGCAATTTCTGCACCCAATTCTGATGTCACTACCGTTTTTATAATGGCTGGCTTTTTATAAGCTGTTATGTCTGTATGCTCCAGAAGAAAATCTGTCAGGAGCGCACCAATCTGGTTTCCCGTCAGCATTTGATACCCAGCAGATGTTCTTACCGCTGTTCCAACGCGGTCACTGTCTGGGTCGGTTCCTAGAATGATATCTGCCCTACTTCGTTCCGCTTGGGCAATCCCCATCTGTAAAGCCCGGCTGTCCTCCGGGTTTGGAGACGCCACTGTTGGAAAACCGCCGTCTGGTTTGGATTGTTCCTTAACAACATCAACATTTGCAAACCCATCTAACCGCAGCACCTTTTGTACAGGGAAACTTCCTGTTCCATGCAGCGGAGTGTATACGATATGAAGGGAACCCTTTATTTTGGAATTTGTATACCTGCTTTGCGCTAAAACGGCTGATATATACTCCTTTGCGGTATCTATTTCAAAGATTATAGATTTTTGTCCTGTGAAATCTATTTTTCTGTAATCCTTAACTTTATTTATATATAAAACAAGTACATCCACCTGTTTCGGTACAAGCTGACAGCCGTATTCATCGTATACCTTATATCCGTTATATTCCTTGGGATTATGACTGGCTGTTATCACAATTCCGGCTAACGCTCCTAAAAACAGAACAGAAAAACTTAACTGTGGGGTTGGGATGGCTTTGGAACTTAGATATACCTTTATCCCCATGCCGCTTAAAATATCCGCCGCTGTTTGTGCAAAGGCTCTACTGTTATGACGGGTATCATAGCCGATTGCCACCCCTTGCTCTTTGCATCTTTCCAAACCATATATATCCAACAGGAACAACCCTAATCCTTTGGTTGCTTTGCCAACAGTAAACCGGTTCATCCGGTTGGTTCCGGCACCCATGATTCCGCGAAGACCGCCTGTCCCAAATTCCAGTTCCCGATAAAATCGGTCTTCTATTTCTTTTCGGTCTTTTTCTATATCAAAAGAAGACAGTTCTTTATGGATGTCCTCACCAAAATATTCATTTTGTTTCCAGAATTCATATTTTCTAAGATAATCCATTCCTGCTCCTCCTAATATAAAAAATCCGCTTTAAAACACTGCTAATTGTTTCCGATCCATTTCTGGTATTTGCTGCATGGGCGGCTCCTGTGCATGAGTTTTTATGGAGTACGGCGACTGCTCAAACGTCCCATTCTCCATAAATACATCCTCTATCCACCTGATTGTCCGATAGACGTTACTCGCTGCTAATCCATAGCTTGCCGCTATCTGTTCATAAGTTCGTTTTTCATACCAATATTCCATTGCTATCAGAAGCATATCCTCCACGCTCAGTTTTGTTGACCGTCCACGCATATGCTTTTTCCTATATTCTCTATCCAGCACATCTATCATCACCTTAAACGTCATCCGGTTTACCCCAACTACCCTCTTAAACTTTTTATCTTCGTATCTGGAAACTTCTTCATATTTCATAGCCCTTCCTCCTCGTAGATAGTTAGGTGGTATCATTTCTTCTATTTCGCAAAATATTCAATGCCTATTTTTCTAGTTTTCTTAATTTTAGGATTGGATTTACAACATAATTTTGCTTCTGTTGTATTTTGACTGGTTTTATCTGCAAGTTTCGACATGGTTTTCCAGATAAATATATTTTTTTCTGTAATAGGCATAAAAAAATAGACAGGATGGTAATTTCTCAATATCCCAGCCTGCTTTTATTATGCAAAATTCCAAAAAATATTTTTTATGCCTTTCTGTATTGTAAAATCTCTCTGGATTTGATAAAATATAAGGGCATCAGGGACTTCCTGTTACTGTGGATTTACAACAGAAGCAAAATTATGTTGTAATCACCAGCCCCATTCTTTCGATCTTTTTTTGGTGGATTTTTCCACTTTCTGCTGTATATATCCTGGTTGTGCTGACACTGGAATGTCCCAAAATGTCCGCCAGCCGGGATATATCTTTTTCCCTGCTGTAAAATGTCCGGGCAAACAGATGCCTCAGATTATGCGGAAACACTTTTCTTGGCTCTACTCCTGCACTCTCACAGAGAGCTTTCATCTCCCGCCAGATATTTGATCGGTCCACCGGGTTTCCCGACCTTGTTACAAACACCGCCCCTGCGGTGATTTTTTGTTTTTGCAGGTATTTTTTCAGGACGCGGCATAGCTTTTCCGGCAGGAAGATTAAACGCCTTTTTCCCTTATTACATATCTCTGTCCTGCCCGTATGTACTGCTTCTGCTGTTATGTACTTCAGCTCTGACACTCGGATTCCTGTGGAGCAGATTGTTTGAATCACCAGCGACAGCCTTTCCTTTTCTTCCTTTTCCGCTGCTCGAATCAGACGTACATATTCCTTTTGCGTCAGTTCCCTGTCCTCATCAAAAAACAGGTTCCTTTGAATTCTCAGCAGCCTGACTTTATATTCCGGCCTGCCTATAAATTGGAGAAATCCATTAAATACTGTCAGGATGCAGTTGACCGTTGCCGGGGCAAGCTGCCTGCACAGGAAATTCTTCCATTCGATCACTTTTGCCTTAGTCAATGGCTGGCCATTCAAGTTCCTGCATATTTCTGTCAAGTTGTGCTTGTACTGCTGGATGGTTGCGCTGCTCCTCTCCCGTTCCAACAGATAGGCGGCATATTGGTCTATCTGTTCCAATGTCACCTGGCATTGCTGCCGTTTCATAGGGGCACCTCCTAAATTTTTATATTTCTATTTTACCAAATAATATCTCTACACGATACCCCTTTTTGGAATACTGCCTAAATTGTGTACACATATTTTGTATATTTTATATGTGTACACATTTTTCTTTAAGTGATATAATTAAATACAGGGAGGTGGATAAATGTCATATAATGAAGCAAGTTATAAAGCGACTCAAAAATATAAGGCAGCTAAAATAAAGCGTGTTCCGTTGGACATGCAAATATCTCAATATGAAGCAGTACAAGCTCATGCTGTCTCCCAGGGCGAAAGTGTTAATGGATTCATTAAACGCGCTATAACCGAAACAATGGCTCGTGAAGGAGGTGAACAAAATGGGAACTGAAAAGGAGCGCAAAGACGCACAAAAGGCTATGCTCTATGATATCCGTTTGATAGTAAAGGGCAGCGAAAAAGAAACGTATACAAAAGAAGAACTGCTTGACCTGCTCGATACAATAGCTGTTGCAAAGGATCAGGAGTAAAGAACTTTTCCTGCTCTTTGGAAGAGGCCGGGGAGTGGGGCTGACCCCACAAAGCAAAAAGGGATGATAAGCAGCGCAGCCGGTTTTCATGGTAAAATGGAATTGCCGACAGCGGAAGCAATAAGTTCCCTGCTCCCCGTTGTCGGCAATGGAATGACACCATGAAAAAAACAGAAGTCAAGGTTTAGGGTGGAGATTTTTTCCCGAATGATATCCCAGCAAAAAAACTGAGAACATCAGGGAAAAAATACTACCCGGCCTTGACTTCTGTTTTAGGCGCAGTGTCCGGCAAAAGGTAAAACCTTCCCATACCGAACAAAAAAGTCTGTGTCATTTCTGTGTACATTTCCGTTCTTTTCCGTTGTTTTCCATGCTTTTTGATTCTGGTTTCTGCTCTCTAAAATTGTTCTTTTTTGACTTTGTAATGCTAAAAATGGCTTTATAAAAAGAAAAAAGCCGGATACTTAAATTACCCAGCTTTTAGTGCGAGTGACGGGACTTGAAAGCGTTCTTTTGCTTTTTGCGTCCTTGTGCAATTTGCAAAAATCCGCATAATAAAGACGTTTTTTGATTGTTTCAAATCAGAACATATCTTCTTTTTTGGTCATTTATAACGACTATAACGACCATAACGACCAAATTATCCCTGCTGTGAGTTCTGGAAAAAGCGTCCCTCCAGTATATTGGCGGCAGCCGGGCCGCAGTCCAGGCATTGTCTTAAAATGACTCAGTAGATAACAATTAACCTCTCTCTAATGGGCGTTTTGGTTTCAGGTTTTCTCAACATGACACCGCGAAAAAACGACCCGGCCAATCTTGACCGGGTTGCACCCAAAAGAGCGGGGAACCTGTCCCGCTCTGTTTCGCAAGTAATGAATATACCATTTAAGGATCGTCGATATAATCAAATAGTACATTTCCGGCGGTAGGACAGACTTTAAATGTTGCCGCCAAAACTGGGCGCGCTCTGCCCATTCTCCCGGTTCCTTAGGGGAAAACTCAAGCTTTCTTTGCACTTCATAAGGGAGACTGCGAAAGACCTTCTTAAAGGCTTGGTCAACATCCCGGCCCACCTTCCGCATCAGACAGCCTTCAATGGTATTGTAATAGGCCGGAGCAGGATTGATCAGCGGCAAAGAGTGAACTTGGCTTATACTTTCCCCGTTTTTTCGGGCCTTGCGGACCTTGCCGGCCAGTTTAACAGCGGCCCATATATCGGTCAGTATGTTTTGCATGGGTTAGCCTCCTTCCCTGCTCATGTGGGGTTATTTTTATTTTCCTGGGCTTTCACCCAGTCCCAAAGGATTTGCAGGATAAATCCGTTAAGGGTATACCCGTTTTTTCTGGCGGCATCTCGAAGGATATTGTGCAAATCTTCTGGCGGTCGGATTGTAGTAGTCTTTATCATAACTTTTCTCTCCTTTTGGTGAATTCACTGATTTCATTTTTAATTATATATAGCGAATTCACTGATGTCAATACGAATCTTGAATTTGTTTTGAATTCATTATACAATCAAAGTAAATTCAAATTGACAGGAGGATTCTATATGGCCACCGATAAGAAACAATTTACTTTGAGGATGCAGGATGAAACCTATGAAAAGGCTCGCTACTTGGCTTTTGTCGAAAGGCGCTCCATTGCTATGGAAATAGAGCATATTATCACCGAATATGCAAAAGAGTTTGAAAGAAAAAATGGTCCTATCCCAATCCCAGCGCCTTCTGAATAAGCATTGTTAGTATAGTGTTTATGCTTTGTCCCTGCTCAGATGCAAGTTTCCGAACAGTTTCCATTACATCTTTTGGCAGCCTGATAGTTGTTTGTTCACGGTCCATTAGATGCTCCTTTCTTTTGCCCCGCTCTAACGTTTTTCTTGTCTTTTCTGCTGCTGTGTGTTATCCTTGAAATGAGTTGTCAGCCGGATTGCCGTCCAGCATCTGCTCCATGTCCGGGGTTGCCGCCCCGAACAGCTTACCGAACATGTCGTAAAGCCCCAGCCCTTAGGCATGGGGAGTGTCAACGCAATGGGCATAAATCCTGCCACGATGGATAAACTGGAATATGACCGTAAAGGAGGCAAAGCCAATGAGTGAACGCGAACAGGCGAAAAGCATCATAGACCAACTGCCAGAATACAAAATAAGCAATCTTTTGACATTTCTGCGCGGTATGCAATTTGATGACGAGATGGAGGACGATTTGTACTGTGAACGTTTGGTGGAAAACTACCTAAACGACACCAGCCCCGATAAGCACGAAACGATCACCCTTGAGGAACTCGCCAAAAGAGAGGGTGTCGAATTGTGAAGTACACCGTAGTCATCGAAAAACCCGCCGCAAAATTTATTTCCCACCTTGCTCAACCAGAAAAGGAGCGGGTGTTAAAGGCAATCAATGAGTTGCCGCACAAGGGCGATATTAAGCGGCTCCAGGGGAAGAAAAGCCGGGGTATGTACCGGCTCCGGGTAGGTTCCTATCGCATCATCTATACCGTGGACAATGGGCAACTGGTGGTATGTGTAGTTGACGCTGGAAACCGGGGGCAGATTTATAACCGATACTAAAGCAAAGGACCGGGGCCGCTCCCGGTCCCTTTATTTGCCCTCTAAAAGTCCATCGCGACGATTTGTCCCACTCACGGTACAACTCATTTTTATGGGGAACAAGACCCGACGCAATTTTGCGTCCGTCAGTCGGCGGCGGATAGGTGCCTTTACTGTGCGCTGAAACTCCCGCCTTGTCAGTTCCGCCTCCATTGCACGGAATTTGGAAACATAGGCCACTGTGAACAGAGTGCCTTTTTCGCCTGTCATCTTATTGGCAATCAGGTCGCAGCCCAGCCGGGTACAGAGGTAGCAGGGGCGTTCTCGTCCGGTGCTGTCCTTGTAGGTAGATTTGATAAAGAAGTCACTGGGCTCAATTTTGAGCTCAGCAGAATTTCGCATGGTTTCGATGTAGCTGTCGATGTCTCTCAGCAGATTCTTGTGCTGCTTCCCCACCATCCGGGCAACATCCCGGCTGTCGGCCACAACTTTCTGTTTGAATACAAAAATCTCAAGGTCTGACATCATTTCACGCTCCTTCTTCTTTGATGATTTCCGCCACGGAGACCCCCAGGCCCTGGGCTAGTTTTCCGGCTGTCTTAGGTTCGCAGGTGCCTCGCCGGATGATGGTGCTGATGTTCTGCCGGGAAATACCACAGAGCGGGGCAAATGCTGATTTAGTTAGGCCCCGCTCCGCCAGCATGGTTTCAATGCGCTGTGTGTTGATGGTCATTGTTTTCACCTCCGATATTAGTGCATTTAATCTAAACGCACTAATATTTTATCCTAATCGCACTAATCTGTCAAAATTGTTTTTAAAAAGTCTTGTAAGATGCACTATTTTAGTATATAGTTATATTGAGGTGATTTTTATATGGGGATTGGGTTGCGATTGAAGGAAATACTCCGAGAACGTGGTATAACCATCAAACAATTTTCAAAAATGTCGGGAATACCCTTAAATACACTTTATTCAATTACTAAGCGTGATTCCAATCGTATTGACCAAGTTATTTTTAAGCAAATTACTGAATCTCTTAACGTTACAAACGCAGAATTATTGGGGATTAGACATGTAAGATTAACGCCATTAACGCCGGAAGAAATAAACATGTATGAAGAAGCGGAAGAGATACTTGCTGAATGTGAAGCTCATAAAGATGATCCTAGCGAATTAAGGATATTGCAAGCTTATCACAAGCTGAATTTCTCCGGTCAGTGCGAAGCAGTCAAACGAATAGAGGAACTAACCGAAATCCCCCGCTATCGCCGCCAGGATACCCCAGAACCGCCGTCAGTACCCACAAAGGCAGATACCACCTCGCCCCCAGACACGCCAGAAAAGCCGCCAGAGGGGGAATAGAGGGTATTTTTCACCCAGAGAAAAAATCCCGCTCTTGGAGCGGGAAGAATAAGCCCCCAGATATGAAATAAACTATAATCGGGAGGTATGGATTATGGAATATACAATAAATTTTACATGGGACAATGAGGCCGAGGTATGGACTGCTACCAGTGAAGACATTCCTGGCCTTGTACTGGAATCAGGTTCCTTTGATGCTTTGTTGGAGCGCACCCGTTTTGCAGTGCCGGAACTGTTGGAGCTAAACGCCGCAGAAGTCCGTCCACTTTCCCTGACATTTGTGTCAGAGCGCCATGAAAGGATGGTTTTGTGATGGCGGAATATGAAAAAAGGGTGCGGGAAGTACTCTCTGAAAACGGATGTACCTTTCAGCGCCGGGGAAAGGGAGAGCATGATATTTGGTATAGCCCTATTACCCACCGACATATAACAGTAGATTCCAAGATAAAATCAAGGCACACAGCGAACGCAATTTTAAAGCAGAGTGGGATTGACTATAAATTCTGAATAAAAAATCCGTCCCCCACCGGAGCGGGAAAGGGATACAATGCTATGGATACCACATACATACAGGAGGGGTGAACGATGGCGACAATACAAAAGCGTGGGAACAGCTACCGTATACGGACGTCCGCCGGATATGACGGACAGGGGAAACAGATCATGAAATCCATGACCTGGACGCCCGCTCCGGGAATGACGGAAAAGCAGATTGCCAAAGAACTTGAACGCCAAAAGGTGATGTTTGAGGAGCAGGTAAAGACCGGCCAGTATGTGGACAGCCGCATTAAATTCCAGGATTTTGCTGAACAATGGTTTCAGGATTACGGCAAGGAACATTTAAGAGAACGTACGTTCCATAGATACAGGGAGCTTTCCGTCCGCACTTATGCGGCAATAGGCCACATCCCGCTTCAAAAGCTTCAGCCTCAACATTTGCTGGCCTTTTACAGGCAGCTGGGAGAAGAGGGAATCAGAAACAAAGCCGAAAGCGCTATATATCGCGGTGACCTGCGAGAGGAACTAAAAACCAGGCATTGGACACAGGCAAGCCTTTCCCAGTCTGCCGGACTTGCGCCGTCCACAGTTGGGGCAGCTGTAAAAGGAAAAAGCATTAGCATCGTGAGTGCATGCTCCATTGCAAAGGTGCTTGGAAAACCTGTCGAATCAATATTTACAGTTGAAAAGGATACAACCCCCTTGTCTTCCAAGACAATTCGCCATTACCACACTTTTATTTCCTCTGTATTGGAGCGGGCAGTCAAATGGCAGCTTATACAAAATAATCCGTGTCACCGCATTGATCCTCCAAAGATTGATCACAAGGAAATCAAATTTATGCAGGAGGAACAGTTGGCGCACTTTATTGACTGTCTCTCGCAGGAACCAATAGAATACCAGACAGCATTTTTAATTCTTATTCTAACAGGAATGCGCCGCGGGGAGCTGATGGGCCTGGAATGGCCGGATATTGACTTAGCAGAAGAAAGGATAACTATCCAGCGCACTTCCCAATATTCGCCCCTAAAAGGCGTCTATACCGATACCACTAAAACAGAACGGTCCAAACGTACAATATCTATCCCCCAGGAGTTGTGCCAGACCTTGCGAGAATACCGCTTGTGGCAAACCGAACAGAGGGTGAAGGCAGGAGATCAGTGGGATGTCTCATGGAAGGATCACCCTCGTCTCTTTTGCCAATGGAACGGAAAGCCAATGCACCCCGGAGCGCCTTATCAGGAGCTTCAAAAATATTTGAAGCGGATTGGGCTGGAGCAGATGTCTTTGCACAGCTTGCGGCATACCAACGCAACACTTTTGATTGGAGCAGGTACAGACCTCCGAACTGTTTCAGGCAGACTTGGCCACAGTCAGGCAAGCACAACACTGAACATATACAGCCATCAATTAAAAACAGCAGATAAGAGTGCTGCGGAAATTCTCTCCCAAAAGGTCCTGCATAATAAAAAAAGCGGATAAGCTTTATAAAAACGAGATTTATCTGTGGTATTTTCTAGTATCTTTTTGTAACAATAACGACCAAATTAAATTATAAGCAAAAAGAAGAAGTTCAGAAAATAGCTTTGTAAAGCCACTTTCTGAACTTCTTATTTAGTGCGAGTGACGGGACTTGAACCCGTACGTCAAAGACACACGCACCTCAAACGTGCCTGTCTGCCTGTTCCAGCACACTCGCATACTACTATTTATTCTTTTTCAAAAGGTAATGAACCCTTTGGCGGAAGAACATCTATACTATACCACTATGTCTTTCAAATGTCAATCTTTTTTTCAAATAAAAACACAAAACATAATTAAAAATCTTCTATTGACAGAATCCTGCCTGCCCATTATAATAAAAGTGATTTCGGCAGGAAGCCGAAAAGGAAGGGTAGAAACTTTTCCATTTTCAGCAGAGCAGTTAAATTATTTCATAGTAATACATACGCAGGAAGGTATATGGTTTTTGAAAAAACCTATGCTTTCCTGTTTCATTTTGCTGCTCCTTTGAAACGACAAATCCATTTTCAGGAGGATAACCAAATATGAACATAAAAGAGAATAAGCCTGTTATTAAATTAACGTTGTCGGCCATGTTTATGGCGATTGGATTAGTGCTTCCATTTTTTACGGGGCAGGTTCCGCAGATAGGGAATCTTCTTCTGCCGATGCACATCCCGGTTTTCCTGTGCGGATTGATTTGTGGCTGGCAATATGGTTTTGGGGTTGGCTTTGCTCTCCCCTTAATCCGCAGCCTCCTGATTGGGAGGCCAAACCTTTTTCCAACAGCGACTGCAATGGCTTTTGAGCTTGCTGCTTATGGATTGGTAGTTGGGCTTTTATACTGGCGGTCTCATCGGCAAAATATCAAAGCTTTATACTGTAGTATGATTCTTGCAATGTTTGCAGGGCGTATTGTATGGGGTATTGTTCAGACTGTTCTTCTGGGATTTGGAGAATCACGATTTACATGGCAGCTGTTTATAACAAATGGTTTTCTCAATGCAATCCCTGGGATTATTTTACAGCTTATTTTGATACCGGCCATAATAACTGCATTGAACCGTGCGGGACTCATAAAGCCCTTAAACCAAAAACAGGCAGTACAGAACGGGGAGGGTTAAAGATTGGAAGACGCTTTTTCTGCAATTACCAGGCGGATTCGGGAATATGAAACATCTTCTATGTTAATTGCAATTGATGGAAGATGCGCCTCTGGAAAGACGACCCTTGCAGCTTCGCTAAAACAGGAAACTGGCTGCAACGTAATCCATATGGATCATTTTTTCCTGCGCCCTGAGCAGCGCACCAAACAACGTTTAGAGGAGCCGGGGGGAAATGTGGACTATGAAAGATTCAAAAAAGAGGTAATGATTCCCCTTAGCCGGAAAGAGGCATTTTCCTACCAAATTTTCGACTGTAGTAAGATGGAATTGTCATCTTTTGTCCAGGTAAATCCCAATGTAATCACCGTTATAGAAGGTTCTTATAGCTGCCATCCAACTTTGTGGGATTTCTACGACTTACATGTGTTTTTAACAATTGACAGTGAGAAACAGCTTCAGCGCATCCGCTGCCGGAATGGAGAGAAAGCTGTCACCCAGTTTGCCAATCGCTGGATTCCACTGGAAGAAAAATATTTTAATGCCTTCCAAATACAAGAAAGATGCGAGCTTGTATTTTAAATTACATATATGTGCTATATCTTTTTCAAAAAAGCCTTGACATTTTTAGAAAAAAGTATTATCCTATACGCAAGTTAATTTTAAATCCAAACCGATGACCGGAACGAGTACCTGCTTGGAGCATACACAGAGAGCCGCTGATGATGGAAATGCGGTTATGTAAATTTCAGGGAATGGATCCGTGAGGGCAAGCTGAAACTTCGGGAGTAGGCGAGACGTATCTGCACGTTACAGCAGGGAGTGTATATTATTGTACACGGTAAGAGAGTATTCCCCTATTGTACATATATTTGCTAGCAATAGATGTACAGATGGGAATAAATATAGGTGGCACCGCAGAAGCATGGCTTTTGTCCTATACAAATAGGACAAAAGCCTTTATTTTTTGTAAAAACAGAAAGGGAGATATAATTATGAAACAGGAAATCCCATACAAAATTTACTTGGAAGAAAATGAAATGCCCAGACAATGGTATAATGTTCGGGCAGATATGAAGAAAAAGCCTGCCCCTATCCTGAATCCGGCAACATTAAAGCCTATCACCGTGGAAGAACTGTCTGCAATTTTCTGCGAAGAACTTGCCAAGCAGGAGCTGGACGACACTACCCCTTATTTTGAAATCCCGGAAGAAATCCGCAGCTTTTACAGGATGTATCGTCCGTCCCCTTTAACACGCGCTTACTGCCTGGAGGAAAAACTGCAAACCCCTGCCCATATCTATTATAAATTTGAGGGTAACAATACCTCTGGCAGCCACAAGCTTAACTCTGCTATCGCCCAGGCTTACTATGCTAAAAACCAGGGGCTCAAGGGCGTTACTACAGAAACCGGCGCCGGTCAATGGGGAACCGCCCTTTCCATGGCGTGCGCTTACCTGGATTTAGATTGTCAGGTATATATGGTAAAGTGCTCCTATGAACAAAAACCCTTCCGTCGGGAAGTTATGCGGACTTATGGCGCCCATGTCACGCCTTCCCCATCCATAAATACAGAAGTTGGCCGCAAAATTAATGCAGAGTTCCCCGGAACCAGCGGCAGCCTGGGATGCGCTATTTCGGAAGCCGTGGAAGCTGCTGTCAGCCAAAAGGGCTACCGTTATGTACTGGGTTCAGTATTGTCCCAGGTTCTTCTGCATCAGTCCATTATTGGCTTGGAAACCAAAGCCGCCCTTGATAAATATGGCATTAAAGCTGATATGATTATCGGGTGTGCCGGCGGCGGGTCAAATTTAGGCGGGCTTATCTCCCCGTTTGCTGGACAAATGCTGAGGGGAGAAGCCAATTACGATATCATTGCGGTTGAACCTGCCTCCTGCCCAAGCTTAACCAGGGGCGTTTATGCCTACGATTTCTGTGATACTGGGAAAGTGTGCCCTCTGGCAAAAATGTATACCCTTGGCAGCGGGTTTATTCCCTCGGCAAACCATGCGGGCGGGCTTCGCTACCATGGCATGAGTTCCGTTGTTTCCGAATTATACGACCAGGGGCTTTTGACAGCGCGGAGCGTGGAGCAGACCAAAGTTTTTGAAGCCGCCCAGCTTTTCGCCAAGGTGGAGGGAATCCTTCCTGCCCCGGAAAGCAGTCATGCGATTAAAGCGGCTATTGATGAGGCGCTTAAATGCAAAGAAACCGGAGAGGAAAAGAATATCGTTTTCGGCCTTACCGGGACTGGATATTTTGATATGGTTGCGTATCAAAAATTTAATGACGGAGTGATGCAGGACTATATTCCAACGGATGAGGATTTGAAAACAGCGATTAGCAAGCTTCCCAAGGTGGACTGATTTGTTTTTATGAGGCGATTTGGAGCGGGTTTTGAGGGGACATCTCCTTTAAAACCCGTTCCTATTGCTGTACAGTTTATACTGGTGTGAGTTCAATGAAATTTTCAGCTTTACGGTATTAGGTACGCCATCATGGCAAACCGTTGGTTTGTCATGATGGCTGCATGCGGAAACTTTAAGCTCTGTCCAACTCTGCGGAGTTGGACGAAGCGGAAGAAGCCCGCCATAATGGAGCACTCCCCGGAAGCTGATACCAATCCCAATCTTATCCCACCCCCTGAGCAATACCAGCGGGCTTTTGATTTTAAATACTGGCGAAGTGATTAGCTATCTGTCTTTTGGGCGAGGTTTATATTTCCTTTTAGCAAGCTGGGGATTTCGCGTCTGCGGACGCGACCATGGCGCCGCCCTGGACCTGCCGGGGGCTTTTGAGGAAAGCCCCCTGGACCCGAAACCTTTTTAATCCGCCCTAGCCTGTACTCATCTTAGCTAATCCCCGCAAATCAGCTTTTCTACGGAAAACATTGTTCATATCTACACATATTACCCATTTTATGGTATACTAAAAAACAGTTCTGATTTCAAAAGCCGGAGGTGAATCTATGGACGTTCAAGTTGGAGACATCTTAACAATGAAAAAACCGCATCCCTGTGGGGGAAACCAATTTCAGGTATTACGAATTGGAATGGATTTTAAAATACGCTGCCTTACCTGCGGGCATGAAATCATGTCACCAAGGTCAAAAATAGAAAAACGAATAAAGAAGCTTCAGCGAACAGGAGAGCGAGGGGAAGAATAAGAAATGTTAGAGAAATTAAAAGATGTAGAAAACCGGTATCAGGAGATCAGCCAAAATCTAATGGATCCGGTTGTTATAGCAAATAATGAACAGTATAAAAGCCTAATGAAAGAATACAAAACATTAACCCCGATTGTAGAAAAATATCAGGAATACCAAAAAGCCAGCGAAGCGCAGGAGGAAGCCAGGGAATTGTTGGCAGAAGGCGGACTCGACCGGGAACTCCACGAAATGGCGCAGGAACAGCTTGTCACATCTAAGGAAAATGCAGAGCGCTTTGCAGAAGAATTAAAAATTTTGCTCCTTCCAAGGGATCCAAACGATGATAAAAATGTAATTGTAGAAATCCGTGGCGGAGCAGGTGGAGAAGAGGCGGCATTGTTTGCCGGTTCTCTGTACCGGATGTACAGTATGTATGCTGAAAGACAGGGTTGGAAAGCAGAAGTCCTCAACGCCAATGAAACGGAATTAGGCGGGTATAAGGAAATCAGCTTTTCGATAGAAGGGGAAGGAGCCTATTCCCGGCTGAAATTTGAAAGCGGCGTGCATCGAGTACAGCGTGTCCCAGAAACTGAATCCGCTGGACGGGTGCATACTTCTACTGTAACTGTGGCTATTTTGCCGGAAGTAGAGGAAGTAGAAGTGGATGTCAATCCCGGCGACCTGCAAATTGATACCTATCGTTCCAGCGGGGCAGGTGGACAGCATATTAATAAAACAGAATCCGCTATCCGTATTACCCACATTCCGACAGGAATTGTAGTGGAATGTCAGGACGAAAGAAGCCAATATAAAAATAAGGACAAGGCAATGAAAATTTTGCGTTCCCGGCTGTATGAGATGAAACAGAGGGAACAGGATGAAAAGATTGCCAGCCAGAGGAAATCCCAGGTTGGTACTGGAGACCGTTCAGAGCGGATAAGAACTTATAACTTTCCCCAGGGACGTTTGACCGACCACCGAATTGGCCTGACGATTTACCGGTTGGATAATGTGATGAACGGAGACTTGGACGAGGTAATTGATGCGCTTATTACCTATGACCAGGCTGAAAAGTTAAAATCCCAGGCATAAATACGAGGTGTTTGACATGGAAACAATATTACTGCGGGTAAAAGACCCTAAGCAGGATATTTCCGCTATCCAAGCAGCGGCGTCTGTTCTGCGCAAAGGCGGATTAGCCGCAATTCCAACTGAAACCGTTTATGGGCTTGCAGCCAATGCACTGGACCCAAAGGCGGTTGCAAAGATCTTCCAGGTAAAAAACCGGCCAGCGGATAATCCATTGATTGTGCATATCGCTGAACTGGATCAGCTCCCTTCCCTGGCCCGTAATATTCCCCAGGCTGCATATGATTTAGCAGACGCTTTTTGGCCGGGCCCTCTTACTATGATTCTGCCAAAACAGGACTGCATCCCGGATATTGTTTCCGCTGGTCTTGATACAGTGGCAATTCGTTTTCCCTCCCACCCTGTCGCTTCTGCCGTCATACGTGAAAGCGGCCTGCCGATAGCTGCCCCTTCCGCCAACCTTTCCGGTTCTCCCAGCCCTACCAACGCCCGCCGCTGTGTAGAAGATCTTTCCGGCAAAGTTGAGGTTATTATAGACGGCGGAGATTGTTCTGTTGGGGTTGAATCAACTGTTATTACCCTTGCAGATAATACGCCGCGTCTGCTCCGGCCTGGATTTGTCACCCTTGAACAGCTTTGCAGCGTCCTTGGAAATGTGGCAGTGGATAAAGCCGTTTTATATAAATTAGAGGATAACACAAAAGCCTCCTCACCAGGAATGAAATACAAGCATTATGCCCCAAAAGCTAAAGTGATTCTTTTGGACGGAGAAACAGATGCTTTCGTTCAATTTGTAAACAATTTAGAGGAAAAGGACGTTTGGGCGCTGGCTTTTGGCGACGAAGCTGCCAGATTAAATAAACCATTTCTTTTAATTGGGAATACGCCTGAAGAACAGGCCAGGAATTTATTTGAACGTCTGCGGGAGTTAGACGATAAAGGCGCTAAAACCGTCTATGCCCGATGCCCTAAAAAAACAGGCGTTGGTATGGCGGTTTATAACCGCATTATCAGGGCTTCTGCTTTTGCCATTCAAAAACTATAACAGGAGTGATCCAGTTGTCTGCAAAAACAAAGCCCTGGGTGCTGGGTTTGACCGGCCCTTCCGGTTCTGGGAAAAGCACTGTATGTACTTTATTGCGGGATTCTAAATATAAAGGAAATTCTTTACGCTTCATTGATGCAGATATAGTCTCCCGTCAGGTTGTGGAACCAGGTTCCCCGTGCCTGAAAAAACTTGCCTGTGTTTTTGGAAAGGAGATTCTCCTGTTAGACGGAGGATTGGATCGTCGGAAATTGGGTAACATGGTTTTTGGAGACCCAAAACAAGTGGAAATGCTCAATCAAACTATTTTCCCCTATATTTTGGAGGAAATCCAAAGGCAGATTAATATGTATGCTTTAGAACCAGGGGTAAACGGGATTATTTTAGACGCGCCTACCCTCTTTGAAAGCAGTGCAGATAAGATGTGCAGCATTACAGCCTCGGTTTTAGCCCCAAGGGAAATTCGGATAGAGCGTATCTGTAAACGGGATGGAATTTCTAAGGAAGCTGCAATAAAGCGGATTGACAGCCAGCAGTCAGACAGGTTTTATCAAACCCATTCAAATTTTTTGCTGGTCAATGGAAACCGGAAGGATAAGCTTGAAGGTGAAATCCAGAAAATGGCTTTCTGGCTGGGACTTATCCCTGCACAGGATTTCCGGTTCAGCCGGAAGCGCCGCAGGATACGTCAAAACGGTTAGTCAAATTTTTTAATGTTCAAGGGGTGATAGGATTGGCGCGTATCCGCAGGCGGCAAAAAAGGAGCTCTCCCATTTTGGGGCTGATATTTTTGTCAGCGCTGGCGGCTTCTATTATATTAGCAGTCTCTGCTGTTTTAAAAAAAGCAGAGGAAAAATATTATACATCTGCATATCCTCTAAAATACACTGAGCTGGTAGAGAAGTACTGCAAAGCATACCAAGTTGATGAAGCTTTGGTATATGCAGTGATAAAAAACGAAAGCGGATTTCAGCCTGATGCAGTTTCCAGCGTAGACGCGCGGGGGCTCATGCAGATACAAGGGCCTACTTTGGAGTGGGCTGTTTTCCGGGAGCGGGAAGGGATGGAGGTGACAGAAGACGATTTATTCGACCCAGAAGTAAATATCAAGTACGGCGTATATCTGCTTTCCCTGTTCCTGGATGAATTTTTGACACAGGATGTGGCGCTGTGCGCCTATCACGCCGGATGGGGAAACGTAAAAAAATGGCTCAAGGACCCGGATTATTCATCAGACGGGATTGCGTTAAAAGAAATACCGTTTGGAGACACATCGGTATATGTCAGCCGGGTATTGGAAACCAGCGAAATGTATCAGAAGCTTTACTCATTGGAAACCTATGAAAGATAATTTCTGAAAGGGGAAAAAGAAAATGGAAAACCAGAAAACAAAGGGCCAATTATTGGAGGAAGAAATTCTGTACAAAGGCATGGACGGCGCAGAAATGTTCACTGAGGAAGAATATCAAAAGGCAGTAGAATTTTCAGAAAAGTATAAACAATTCCTCAGCTGCGCTAAAACTGAGCGCGAGGCAGTAAAAGTTGCTATAGAAATGCTGGAACGCGATGGATACCGTCCCTTCGAAAGCGGAAAACGTTATGAATCTGGAGAAAAAATCTATCAAAACAATCGAAACAAATCCCTGATTTTTGCAACCATTGGCCGTCGTCCTGTATCGGAAGGTGTGCGGATTATGGCAAGCCACATTGATTCCCCACGGATTGACTTAAAGCCTCATCCTCTGATGGAGGACAGCAGCCTTGCCTATTTGCGCACCCATTATTACGGCGGGATTAAAAAATTCCACTGGCCTACCCTGCCTCTGGCGCTTCATGGGGTGGTGTGCCGGAAGGATGGAACCTCTGTCACAGTGACAATCGGAGAGGAACCAGCAGAACCCGTTTTCTGCATTACCGACCTTCTTCCCCACCTGGCCAGCGAACAGGAGAAGAAACCTGCTTCAAAGGTTTTTGATGCAGAGAAGTTTAATATTTTAGTTGGTTCCCTTCCCTTTAAAGATGATAAAGCCAGCGAAAAAGTAAAACTGAACATTATGCGGCTGTTCCATGAAAAATATGGAATTGTAGAAGGGGATTTCATGTCGGCAGAGCTGACCATGGTTCCAGCAGGGCCAGCAAGGGATGTCGGGCTTGACCAAAGTATGATTGGGTCTTATGGGCATGACGACAGGGTATGTGCCTATACTTCTCTGCGGGCAGCTATGGAAGCTGATTCCCCAGAGTATACCCACGTCACTGTATTGGCTGATAAAGAGGAAACCGGAAGTGATGGAAATACAGGGATGAAATCTGCTTTCCTGAAATATTTCCTGGAGGATTTAGCGGCCCCTTACGGAATTCCGGTACGGACTGTGCTTTCCAATTCCAAGTGTTTTTCAGCAGACGTAAACTGTGCTTACGATCCTACCTATCCTGACGTAACCGAAAAGTCCAATACTTCCCAGTTAAACCATGGTGTTGTCATTACAAAATACACTGGCTCCGGCGGGAAGGGCGGCACCAATGACGCATCCGCTGAATATATGGCATGGGTACGGGCACTGTTGGATAAATCAGACGTTCTCTGGCAGACCGGCGAACTGGGAAAAGTAGATGTTGGCGGCGGCGGTACGGTTGCGAAGTTCATTTCTGAATTAAATGTGGATACAGTAGACCTTGGGGTTCCAGTGCTTTCCATGCACGCTCCCTTTGAAATTGTTTCCAAAATTGACGTATACAGCACCTATCGTGCGTTTTTGGCTTTTGCTGGGAAGGAATGAATTACAATGAAATGGGACGCCGCCGTTTTTGATCTGGACGGCACATTGATTAATTCCTTGGCTGATATGGCCTCCAGCGTCAACCGAATTCTGGCTGGCGCTGGGTATCCTCCCAGAACCATAGACGAAATCAGGCAATTTGTTGGGAACGGGGCTAAAATGCTCCTCAAGCGTTCCCTGCCGGAGAATGTTTCTACAGATGAAACTGAATATCTGCTGGAACTTTACAAAAAAGACTACCAGGCCCATCTTTTGGATGAGACGGTTCCTTATCCTGGTATTCCTTCTTTGCTGGAACAGTTGAAAAAGAACGGGGTTCGTTTGGCAGTTCTGTCTAATAAGCCCCATGCTTCTACTGTACAAATCTGTAATACATTGTTTCCGGGGATTTTTGAAATTGCCTGGGGAGACCGGCCTGATGTACCTAAAAAGCCAAATCCCGCCGCCGTTTGGAACGCTTTAGAGGAAATGGGAGTTTCTAAAAATAAAGCCGTTTATATTGGTGATTCTGAAACGGACATTCGGACTGCTAAAAATGCAGGATTATACGCAATCGGCGTATTGTGGGGATTTCGGGATAGAAAAACTCTGGAAGCGGAAAATCCAGAAATTATCTGTGACTCTGTACGCGAATTGGAAAAAGGGCTGCTCTATCAATGAGAACCACTTAAAGGCAAGTGAAAAGGGGGTTGAAGGTTCAGCTCTGCTGAACTCATACCACCAGAGATGGACAAAAGGCCTTATCGGTTTTTCCCATCTAGCAGCCGTACGGCTGCGGATGCCAAAGCAGATATGTTAAGAACCTACCACTGGTTCCACAGACAAAAAATTCTCTAAGAATTATGTTGTCCCATGCTGTTTTAGCGCTTTTATTGACAAAAGCGCTAAAACGTGATATACCATATAAGAACTGTTCAGACAAAAACGAGCAATGAAGGAGCGACAGCCATATGACGATTACCATTATTGGGATGGGGCTAATTGGGGGTTCCCTATGTAAAGCAATAAAAGCTAAAACCCCTTATACCTGCTATGGGGTCAACCGGAATCCCGCAGTTTTGGAGGCCGCCCTTCGTGACAAAGCAATTGACAAGGGATTTTCTTTAGCAGATAAACTCCCTGTATCCGATGTGTATATTGTATGTTTTCATCCGAAAGCAGCCATAGATTATATTGAATCAAAGTCCAAAGAATTTGCACCAGGAAGCCTAATTTTAGATGTGTGCGGCGTTAAATCCAAAATAGTCCAGTCCGCAGAAAAGGCGCTTTTCCCTTGTAATGTCCGATTCCTTGGAACGCATCCCATGGCAGGGAGGGAATTTTCCGGTTATGATTATTCACTCCCTACTTTATATGACGGCGCAAGCATCGTATTGACTCCCACAAATCAAAGCTGTCAGGAAGATGTAGACTTGGTGAAAAAGCTGGCGGACAATTTGGGATTTGGACGCGTCGTAGTCACTACGCCGGAGGAACATGACCGAATTATTGCCTTTACTTCACAGATGGCCCACGTTGTAGCGAACGCTTATGTAAAAACCCCCATGTTGGAACGGCATGGAGGTTTTACCGGGGGCAGTTTTCAGGATATGACCCGTGTCGCCCGGCTTAATGCAGATATGTGGACAGAACTTTTCCTGATGAACCGTGGGCCGCTGTTAGATGAGATTAATAATATTATCCTGCATTTAGGTGAATACCGGGATGCGTTGGCTAATGAGGATGAAACCCGTCTCCATGACCTCCTGCAAGATGGTTCTGACCGGAAAATCCAGAGCCTGGAACCGGAAGATCATTAAATGCATAAGATTGATAAAGCTAAGTTGCGGAAGAACCCCCAGACGAGTATAAGCTAAAGCGGATAAAAAAGGTTTGAAGAATCCAGAGGAACTTTCCTAAAAAGTTCCTCTGGTCGCCAGTTCAGCTCTGCTGAACTGAACCCGCAAGACGCGAAATACTCCAGCTTCTTTAAAAACAGCACCAACAAAACGAAAGAAACAGATACTTAAAAGTATAGAAAATCCCGCCATTTCTTTTGTGGGAGCAGCAGGTAAAGAATTTAGAAAAGCTTCCGGGGGAAAATATGGCGGGATTTTTAGCTGAAGGTTATCACTTGCAGCCAGCGAACAGCCAGCGGCTGCTGAGATGGCATCCCCATAACCCTAAGCCTTAAAATTGAAAAAGGATTTCATTGAACATTGGCACCAGGCTCCCGAACGGGAGCCTGGTGCCAATGTTCTGTGGCAGTTGCCAAAGGGGGCAGAATTTCATTTAAAATATGAATTAGCGAAAAAAGTATATCTGTTAAAGGTATCTTTGCTTGAAAGGGCCAACACGCCCAAAAGCAGTTCTGACGGCGCATCTGCGTCGTTATGAAGGTTCGGCAGGGATTACCAGGATATCCTGATCTATGATCCGCATCAAAGTTTTATAATGAAAAATAACAAAAACCTCTCATGGTTCACCTCTTTCCCAATTTATTTTACCATAAACCTGAGAATGTGAAAACGACAGTTTTCCGGTCAAACTCTCTGCCTTTTTATTTTTGGGGTGATAATCATATTTTGTGAGAAATTTTATAAAAACTGTACAAGATATTCTAAAGCACATCATTCCATTTTTCAGATAACCTGCTATAATAAGAGTATCAGCATAGCTAACTGGCGGCTCTGAGCATAAGAACCCAACAGGGAGTGTGAAAAAAATGGAATCAAAAACAAAAGTAGTCATGGTAGGATCGGCGGGATTTGCAAACCATTATTTGGACATGCTTTTGGATCAGGCTGATCCAAGCATATTCGAATTAAAAGCCGTCGTAGATCCATATGTACAAAAAGCGCCGAAATACCAACGTCTGGTTGATATGAAAATTCCTCTTTATGATACCTTGGAAGAATTCTATCAACACCATACGGCAGACCTTGCGCTGATATCTACACCGATTAAATTTCATAAACAGCAGTCCATCACCGCTATGGAACATGGAAGCGATGTTTTATGTGAGAAGCCCCTTGTGACAGATATAGATGAAATTCCTGAAATCAGGGAAGCCATCCGGCGCACAGGGAAAAATTTAGCGGTAGGGTTCCAGTGGTCTTTTTCACCGGCTCTGTTGAGATTAAAAAAGGATATTATTGATGGGGTTTTCGGAAAACCTGTCTTATTTCAGAATTTTACGGTTTATACCCGTTATGACCGATATTATGTGCGCAACAACTGGGCGGGAAAACTTTATGATGCTGCCGGGGATTTGATTTTGGATTCTATTGCAACAAATGCAACCGCCCATTTCCTGCATAATATTTTCTTTATGCTTGGGAAGGATATCGCATCCTCAGCCGTACCGGAATGGATTGAGGCTTCCCTGTACCGCGCAAATCCAATAGAAACATTCGATACCTGTTTTATAAACGGGGAATTTTCAGACGGCTGCCGTTTCCAATATGTCACCAGCCATTGCAGCGATTACAACCGCTTCCCCATTCTCCGTTACGAACTGGAAAACGCCGTCATTACTTATGATGCAAATGCAGAAAAACCCTGTATCCAGGCGTGTTTCCATGATGGAAAAGTGATTGATTACGGCAAACCCGACGATACAACAGCCGGTTATGATGAAAAGCTATACTTCATGCTGACGAATCGGCAGAAAATGCTTCCTATTCCATGTACAGTAGAAACAATTGTCCCACATTTGACTGTTTGCGACGCTTTGTTTGATCGGGTTGGAGTACATAATTTCCCTGAAGATACACTCTACCGCAAAAGCGACTCCAACGGAGGAGGGGGAACCTTTGTAAAAGACCTTTATTCTCAAATGTGGACCTGCTTTGAAAAGAACTGCTCCCCTTATGAAGCGGGATTTTCATGGGCGTTTCCCTCTGAAAAAGTGGATATCTCCAGCTATCATCATTTGGAGCTTCCCAGAAGCCGTCCCTAAAAAAGCGTTTTAATCAAATTCCTAATATATTATCAAATCAAGGAGTGTTTTTCATGCTTAAGGATTTCCAGAATCCTGGGAAATTTTACCGGATTAAACCGTTTTGGTTTTGGAATGGGGACATAAATCCTGCTGAAATCCGTCACCAAATACATGAAATGAAGGATAAGGGGCTTGGGGGATTTTTCCTTTGCGCCCGTCAAGGTTTGACTGTGCCATATCTTTCCGATCAATGGTTCGATGCTTGCAGACTGGCTGTGGAAGCTGCAAAAGAGGAAGGGCTTGAAGTCTGGCTCTATGACGAATACCCCTACCCCAGCGGCATGAGCGGCGGCGAAGTTACCCTTCAGCATCCTGAAGCAGTTCAAACTTATCTTGTTTCAACTGTCTTCCAAACAAAAGGCGGGAAGCAAATTGAAAAGGAACTGTATTGGGCGGAAGTCGTTTATGCCAAAGCCGTCCCAGTCAAAGACGGTGAAGCTTTATGGGAAAAAGCAATTGACATAAAAGGGAACATTGGTATTATACAGACAGAACAGATTTATCAGAAAACTGGTCTGACAGCTTATAATGAAAAACGGTATTTCTCTTATGGACCGAAAAAGGTTTTAACCTGGGAAGTTCCAGAGGGAGAATATAAAATCATGGTTTTCCAGCAGAAGGTTTTGGAGGATTTCAAATATTATGGAACTTTCCTAGACCCCTGCAACCGCGAAGCAGTTAAAACCTTCCTGGAAACCACCCATGAGGGATATAGGAAAGCGATTGGTCAGTACTTTGGAACAATTGTAAAAGGAATGTTTTCAGACGAAACAGGATTTTTAAGCCGTATCCCCTGGTCGAACCAGTTCCCCAAACCGTTCCAGGAAAAATATGGGTATGATATTCGTGAATGTCTTGCGGCGATTTACTGCACAGATTATCCCAACGCCAAAAAAATCCGGTATGATTTTTATGAACTGGCTTCCCAGATTTTCCGCAGCTCTTACCATGAGCAAATATCAGAATGGTGTGAGAAAAACCATCTGCTGTACTGTACCGAAGTCCCCTCTATGCGGGGCACGACCCAAAAATTCAGCACGGTTCCCGGCGGCGACTGCGCCCATGAAAAACTAGGCAAGCCTCTTGATTGGATGCTGGAAAAAGATTTCCGCTCCTACCGTTCCAACGCCAAACAGGTAAGCAGTTGGAAACGCCAGAATGACGTTGACTATGCCATGATTGAAAGTTTCCATTCTGTTGGCTGGTCTATGACCATACAGGATGCAAAATGGATGCTGGATAAGCTGGCGATTTTTGGGGTGAACCTGTATAATTTCCACGCCTATTATTATACCATTGACGGTATTACCAAACACGATGCGCCTCCCTCCCAGTTCCTGCAAAACCCATATTGGAAATATTACCTCCAGTTAGGGGATTATGTAGGGCGATTGGGCGCATGGGTGACAAATACCGAAACAACAACTCGAATTGCTGTTCTTGACCCGGTTTCCAGCCAATGGGTTCGGTTGGGCAATGCCCTTCACGGCTTTAATTATGGCGGTACGGATACCAAGGAGCAGTCTGAGTTGGAAGCCATTAACAAAAGCTGGCTGAATTTGCTGAAGGCTATGATTTACAGCCATATTGAATATGAACATCTGGATGCAGAACGTTTCCAGGAAGCCAAAATTGAAAACGGCTGTATTAAGGTCGGCCGCGCCGTTTATGATACGATTGTTCTGCCTCCTATTACCAACCTGGAAACCGTCGCTGTGGAGGGCTTGAAAAAGTTCCTGTCACAAGGCGGAAAAGTGGTTTCCTTTGGCGTTACCCCTTATGAAAATATTCAGGAACAATCCGATATGGACAGCGTTTCCAAAGAACTGTTTGGAATTGCCGGTTCCCAGGTATGCAAAGGATTTTTTGACCAAACAGCCTCCTATGAGGTCAGGCAAACCGGGAAAAATACTGCTTTTGTCCAAATGCCTTCAAATATTTCCATCCATGACTTAATGGATTCCGTACAAAAGACGCTCCGCTGCCCTGACGACATCCTCCTGCACCTGCCGGAAGGGGAGGAAAACCAAGTGGTTATGGGCGTCCGGGAAGGTAAAGGCTCCCCAGTCAAATACGCAATGGTTACCAACCAGGGCAAAGATGCCTTTAAAGCTTCCCTGGAAGCCCCCAAAGCCGCATACTGGTATGAATACAGCCTGGAGAACGGAAATGTTTATGCTATGGGCGAGGAAAAATCTACCTCTTTAACAGTTTCCTTTGATTCCTTTGAAGGAAGGGTATTCTGTATTTCCCCTGAAAAACTTCCTGAAGCCCTTCCGCAAAGGCCCGCTCCCGCCAAAATAATTACTATTGATACTTCAAAGCCTTTGACAGTTTCGCCTGTAGAGAAAAATGTCTGCCGCCTGGAATATTTCGACATGGAGGTTGCAGGGAAAACATATCCGCATATTTGCGCAGGAACCTTTATCGAGCAATTCTCCCAAAACGGCATGGCTGATAAGGAAACAATTGCCTTCAGCCAGAGTTTCGGAACCCCCAAAGTGCCGATGCTGAAATATCCTATGGCTGTAAATTACCGTGCTTCCTTTACCATTGAAGAAGTACCGGAGCATCTCTCCCTCTTATTTGAAAACAGGGCAGTTATGGGAGAACACACCTTTTTCCTCAACGGGAGTGAAATCACAAAAGACCGTTTCCATCATGCCCATGTCACTGACTTTAACAATACTGCCGCTGATATTAAAGACATGTTGAAAAAGGGCGGGAATGTTTTGGAAGTCCGCTGTGTGATTAAACAGAGCTGGCATGGTGTTTCAGATCCTCTCTATTTGATCGGTGACTTTGGCGTTTCAGATAAGACGAAGATTTCCAAACAGCCGGAACAGGCGGTTTTCTGTCCTAGCTTTACAGACGGCTTCCCCTATTATAGCGGTACGATGACGTTTAAAGGAGTTTTTGACAGTGAGGCGGTTCAGGGAGCTGTAGAACTGCGGCTTGACAAAAAGGTTTACGACTGTGTAGAATTAGAGGTAAACGGAGAATCTCTGGGGGTACGGGTGTTTACTCCTTACCATTGGTTTATGGATGGTTCCAAGCTGAAACAGGGGCAAAACTCCTTTACCCTGCGTGTTACCAACACTCTGGCCAATATGCTGGACGGGCGTTACTTTGATTATGATGAGCATAAGCTTATAGAAATCTAATTTTGGTGGCGGACAGCTTTAGATAGTTCTAAGGCTGTCCGCAAATCAAAAGCCGTGAAGCTATAAGCCATGATAAATTGATTTGAGAGATCAATATGCTATTGGATGGTACGCAGGAATATGATGAAGTATGGAATATTGTTTTCAAGAGGTTAAAATTTAACCCCCCCTTCAGCAACGACAAGGGTAACTCGGCAACGGCAATTTTGCCATTTGAAATAGATGGTTCATACTCAGTGTATACAATAAGGGATATGCCAGAGGAAAAACTGGACTTGATGGAGAAATTGGTTAGAAACAGCCTGGTCAGGCGTACAGCCAAAGGGAAAAAATGGTATGCCCTGGGCTGGCAGCACAGCGCATTTAAGTTTGACCCTCAAAATATGGAAGAGTAGCAGAGCTTTTGGAAAGAGGATGAAAGATATTTGGGCGGTGGATATAACGCCTATTTTCCATCCTTTTATCCCGACGGCGATTATTATTTCTTTATAGATGAGGAATTTGAAGGATTGAATGATCAAGTTAAAGTCAAAAATTGTTGGCGGAGGGAGATTAAAAGCCAGTAACAATAATGGTTCTCTTATTGAGTTAATTTTTGTATTGGAAGCCCTAAATGCTTTCAGATATTATTATTTTTTAGGAGGAAACGCATATGCAACAGCAGGAAATTAAAATAGCCTACATAGGCGGAGGCTCCCGCGGATGGGCATGGAACCTTATGAGCGACCTTGCCGTAGAACCCGACCTCTGCGGGACAGTCAAACTTTATGATATTGACATGGAAGCCGCCAAACACAACGAAACCATCGGCAACCGTTTAAAAGGCCGCGAGGATGTAAAAAGCAACTTTACATACGAAGCCGTTCCCACCCTGAAAGACGCTTTGACAGGCTGTGATTTTGTAGTCCTCTCCATCCTGCCCGGAACCTTTGACGAGATGGAATCCGACGTTCACGCCCCTGAAAAATACGGCATCTATCAATCCGTTGGCGACACCGTAGGCCCTGGCGGTATTATCCGCGCCCTGCGCACCCTGCCTTATTATATCGAATTTGCGGAAGCAATCAAGGAATATTGCCCAGAAGCTTGGGTCATCAACTACACCAATCCCATGACCATGTGCGTCCAAATCATGTACAAGGTGTTCCCTGAAATTAAATGCTTTGGCTGCTGCCATGAAGTTTTCGGAACCCAGAAGGTGATTGCTGCCATGGTTCAAAAAGATATGGGCATTGAAAAGGTTGACCGCCATGAGATTAAGGTAAACGTTCAGGGCATTAACCACTTTACCTGGCTCAACGAGATTTCCTATAAGGGAATTGACCTGATGCCTATGTACGCCAGATTTGCCAAGGAATATGCTGAAACCGGTTTTACTGACGGCAAGGACGATAACTGGATGAACAACTCTTTCTCCAGCGCCAATATGGTTAAATTTGATCTCTTTAACCGTTACAGCGTTGTAGCAGCCGCAGGTGACCGCCATCTGGCAGAGTTCTGCCCGCCATGGTATCTTAAAAACCCCGAAAGCGTAAAATCCTGGAAATTCGGCCTTACCACTGTCGCCTACCGCAAAGAACAACTGAAGGAACGTTTGGCGAAAAGTGCAAGGCTTGTCAGCGGTGAAGAAAAAATGGCCCTCTCCGTTTCCGGCGAGGAAGGCGTTATGCAGATGAAAGCCCTGAAAGGTATGACGACCCTGGTAACCAATGTCAACATTCCCAACTATGGACAAATTCCAAACCTGCCTTTAGGTTCCGTAGTGGAAACCAACGCTGTATTCTCCCATAACAGCTTAAAACCTGTGTTTGCCGGAGCCATTGATCCCGCAGTACAGGCATTGATTCTGCCTCACTGCCAAAACCAGAAAATGACCGTTGAAGCTGTCGCAACCAAGAATCTTGAACTTGCGTTTAATGCTTTCTGCAACGATCCCCTGATGACTGCCAGCCGGAGAGATGCAAAAGCCCTCTTTGACGAGATGGTCAACAATACGAAAAAATATCTGGGATATTTCGGACTGTAATATCCAGGCGGGCTGTGAAAGCAATTTCACAGCCCATTTAAAATCAAAAAAGGAGATGGTTTCTATATGGATAAGAGCGAAAAAAAAGTATTGGAACAGCGCGCTGAAAAATGGATTGCCGAACATAAGGAAAGGCTGGTTGCAGATATCAGCCGGTTAGTAAAAATCCGCAGTATTTCCGACCAGGCCCATGGCACAGAGGAGGCACCTTATGGGGAGGGCTGTAAAAAAGCATTGGATGAAGCGCTTGCCATTGGCCGTGAACACGGCTTCCAAACCACAATATATGATAACCGTGTTGGCGCAATGTGGTTTAACGAGGGAAAATGGGAGGATACGATAGGTTTTTGGGGGCATCTGGATGTAGTACCGGAAGGTGAAGACTGGGATAACCAGCCCTACGAACCGGTTTACCGGGACGGATACCTGATTGGACGCGGTTCAGGGGACAACAAAGGCCCTACCATGGCGATTATGTATGTTATCGAGTGTCTGCGGGATTTAGGTGTAAACCTGCGCCGTCCTTTGCGCCTGTTTTTAGGCTGCGATGAAGAAAAAGGAATGTCCGATTTGGAATATTATCGGGAACATTATCCCTGTCCGGGGCTTTCCATGGTTGCGGACTGCGGTTTTCCGGTATGCTATGGGGAAAAAGGGATCATTGAAGCAAACCTTCTTTCTGGGAACAAGATTACAGAGGCGATAGAATCTTTTTCCGGCGGAATTGCAAGCAACATGGTTCCTGACCGTGCCAATGCCCTTTTAAACCCTGCGTTTTTCCAAAAGGGCGGACTGGATAAAGTTTTATCTTTAGCAGAAAAGGATGAATTTACTGTTTCCCGCAGCGGGGATAAAATTGCAATTGAGGCACGGGGCATTTCCAAACATACTGCTTTCCCAGAAGGCGGTGTAAATGCGATCCAGCTTCTTGCTGCCGCTTTAGCAGAAAGCGGTGCTTTGCCAGAATCAGATTCTAATGCTTTGAAGTTTATCTGCCAGGTCAACCAGGACTTTAAAGGCACTGGGGTAAACATTGTTTATTCTGATGATGTTTCCGGCGCTTTGACCTGTGTTGGAAGTATGGCAAGTTTAACAGATGGGCAGCTGACACAGCTTATTAATATCCGCTATTCCATTACTGCCGATTCTCAGAAGCTTATTCAAAATATTGATGAAAGCTGCCAAAAGGCTGGCTGGAAAATGGAGCTGCTCCGCGACAGCAAGCCTAACTACTTCCCCAAAGAACGCCCTGAAGTAAAACTTTTAACCGATTTGTTTAATGAGATGACAGGGCTGGATAAGCCTGCATATGTTATGGGCGGCGGTACTTATGCCCGAAAACTTCCTAATGCGTTCGCCTATGGGATGAGCGGCGCCCTAAACTCCCCTGCCCCTGAAGGATTGTTCCGGGAGGGTCATGGCGGCGCCCATTCACCAGACGAGGGTTTGAATGTGGAAGGGCTGGTTAAAGCTATGAAAATTTATGTTATGTCAATTATTGCAATTGACGAACTTGAACAATGATAATTTGCTTATTAGCGAATTATCAAATCTGCGTATATATCTGACAGGTTAAAGTGAACAAAAAGCCAAGCTTTTTATAATAGCAGAAAGCGCTGTAAGGATCTGATACCTTACAGCGCTTTCTGCTATTAATTTTTTTCCAGTTCATACTCAAGCCATTCTGACATTTTGTCGAATCCCTCCTGAGTCAGCGGGAATTCTTTTTTTATAACCGCTTCTGCCAGATCGCTGCATACAGGCTGTTCCCAAATAGAGACTTCCAGGCTGTCGTTTGGTACAATCCGAAAGTTCCTTTTACCATAGGAACCAGTAAATACATTATGGTTCTGATAGAAATTAAATTGTCGAATATCTGGTTTCAAATGTGTTCCTTCCTTTTTTGATTTTAACATTTATTTGGTATTTGTGGCAGGCTGTAAAGATACTCCCCCTCGAATCTGGAAACTGGGGATTTTCAGGATGTGCAGCATTGCTGCACATCCTCCTGGCTCCAAAGCTTTTTTAAGCCGCATTAAGCCGTACCTGCAATATTCACTTTTTTCTAAAACACAACCTGAAAGGTACGAAGTTGGAAAGGTTTCATCTGGCAGGCAATTTCCTGCTGATGAATCCATTCTCCTAAAGGTTCTTCTAAAAGGTTACATTCTCTCCAATAGCGAATGGGAAAATCAGAACTAATTGTAACCGGCCCTCTGGTCCCCCTACACTCATGGAACCTTAAAATAACACCCTCTCCAGCCTCTGGACATTTAACAGCGTCGATGGTAATTCTGCCGGAATCCGTTTTAAAGACCTGCTGTCCTGCCACAGAACAACCTCCAATGGTTATATCAAAGGGCAAATTTAAAGCAAAAGCCTGTTCAATGGTATTTTGTGCTCCCTCGGCAGTAACCGAACCCCCATGGGGCAGTAAAGAGTAAGTGAAAGTATGCTCGCCCATATCCGCGGACATATCAGGATGTTTGGCACTTTTCAGCAGGGAAATTTTCAAGACGTTATTTTTAGCATTATAACCATACTTGCAGTCATTCAGCAAGCTTACCCCGTAATCAGTTTCCGAGAGATCAGCCCATTTGTGGGCACAAACCTCAAATTTGGCATAATCCCAACTGGTATTAAAGTGAGTGGGACGTTCCACATGTCCATACTGGATGTCGAAGGAAGCTTTAACAGTTCTGATATTTACCGGAAATGCTGCTTTCAGGAATCTATGGTCTTCCTGCCAGAGTGCGCGTGTAAAGAAGTCAATCCGCCTGCACTGGCTGTAAAAGACCCATTCCTGATAAAAGGTGGAAAGGTTATATTTGTAGGTAAAGAGCAGTTTTGTCCTCAAAGGCCCGCATTCCAGAAGTTTTGCAACCGTTTCGACTGTGGCAGTTTCTCGTTTTTGGGGATAAAAGATATCCACATCCCATGCATCATAATTAAGAGGCTTGTCCTCAAAGATTTCTAATACATTCCCCTCCCCGGCAAGAACTTCCCGGCTGAAATCTTTGTCGTAAACACTGACAAGATGACCTTGATCGTCCCAACGGATTTTATAAAAGGGAGTTTCCAAATATCCTTCTTCTGGCAGGAAGGTAAAAGGGGAAGGAGTTTCCACAGAGGCCTTTGGGTGGAATTGGACAGAAACCATGCTTCTGGATGGAATCGGAACACTAACCAGCCAGCCGTTTTCGGATTTCTGTGCAGCAACTGGAGAATGATCCTCCAAAGTAAAAATGCCGTCCTCCTTCAATGGAATTTCCGCAATTCCCCTGGAGAAAAATGGGCTGGGATTGGAGATTGTATATAGGCAGCCGTCCGCCTCTGAATCAGGATGAATAAACGCACCTTGTGCAAGGTTTGAGGCTTGGTCTAAAAGTCCTTCTGCTTGAGCGTACTCTTTTTGTGAGTCCTCATATACTTCGTGTATGGAGGAACCTGGAATAATGTCGTGGAATTGATTACGGAGAATAATTTCCCATCCCTGATGGAGATTTTTACAGCTTTCGGAAGTGTCCCCTCCCACCAGGGAAGCCAGCGCTGTCAGCCATTCTGCCTTGCCCGCTTTCCATTCCAACTGGCGGTTTTTCTTTTTATTCCTCGCCTGGGATGTATATGTCCCGCGATGGAATTCCAGGTACAGTTCCCCGTCCCAGACAGGAAGATTGTCCCCAGCCTTCTCTGCATCCAAATGAATTTCTTCAAAGAAATCCCCTGCCATCCGCGGCTTGACATGGGGTATCCCTGGAATTTTATCAAGGGCACGGCGCATCATTAACATATCGCGGTTAGGGCCTCCGCCGCCATCTCCATAACCAAAGGACAGCAAAAGGGATTGGGTAATGTCTTTGTTTTTAAATTTTTTCCAGCTTCCCTGTACTGCACGGGAAGTTATTGTTCCGTTATAAGTAGAAAAACGGGCAGTCATGTCTTGGCGTTCATCAGGAACATCTACAAAATAAGTCAGTATTTCTGAACCATCGATCCCTCTCCATAAAAATAAATCGTTAGGTATGGAGTTGAACTGATTCCAGCTTATCTTGGTCGTCATAAAGGTGGAGATTCCACAAAGCTTCATAATTTGGGGAAGCGCCCAACTGTATCCAAATACGTCGGGAAGCCATAAGTATTGGCACCTTACGCCAAATTCTTTTTGGAAAAATGATATTCCATAAAGAAACTGCCGCACAAGGGATTCTCCAGAGGGAATGTTGCAGTCCGCTTCCAGCCACATACCGCCGTCCGTTTCCCAACGTCCTTCTTCCACCCGCTGGCGGATTTGAGAATATAATTCAGGGCAGTCCTGTTTTACATACTGATAAAGCTGGGGCTGGGTCTGCAGGAAAAGATAATCGTCAAATTGTTCCATCAGGCGCAGAACGGTAGAGAAGGAACGGACAGCCTTTTCCCTTGTATGCTTGAGCCGCCAAAGCCATGCTACATCAATATGGGTTTGGCCAATGCAATTTACAACAACCGGGGTTTGTTTTTCCATTTTTTTCAGCCCGCTGGTAAGTGTCTGGAGGGCAGCGGTTACAGTAGAGTAAAATTTATCTTCATCCCAATTGATTTCCAAAAGGGAGGCTTCCAATAGCTTGGTTAAGGCATGATAATTGGGCTCATCCTCAGAAAACAGTTTTAACGTTTCGGTAATGGACTTAAATAGATAGTAATACTCGTCTGCATCCCGATGTAAATAGCCAATATGCGCTTCCCGCACCTGATGGTATGAAATTTTATGTTTCCCTCCCCCTTCCAGGCCAGTCCAAAGGAGAAAAACGATAGTTGCTTCCGAATCAGTAATATGATCGAGAAAAACTTCCTGGTGATTGCTGTCAACACCTTGCCACGGCTGGCCATTCAGATACAGCATCGCCTCAAACCCGCTGTTTCCACCGCTTCCGGTTTGACCAAAGTCAAACCGGCCTACAATCCGGCTGTCTTCGCGGGGAGGTGGAAGGCATGCATTTGCCCATACCCAAAGGTAACGATCACGACCTATAAACATATCACCTAGGGAAAGGGTGCTGTCCTGAATCAACGCCGGAGGATAAACATGGGGGGCATCCGGGCTGGGTTCTGGTTCCATTGTACGAAAGAACGGAATTGGCTCCATGTCTAAATACCGTCTGCGGCTTAGTTCCTCCATACGTTTTTCAAATTTAGGAATGGACAATAACATAAAATAAGGCCCTCCTTTGCTGCTCTTTTATTTATTTGATTGCAGCATCTGCAGCAATCCTATTATATCTACTTTTTTATAATGTGTAAAGTCACGCAATAAAATCAAGCAGGTCAAAAGCTCCAAAATAACCCTTATTATCTTCATTTATGTAGACGCTGTTATCAATTGGACTGCGCGGAAAAGCCTCATCTAACGGCTGAACTTCAATATGAAGATATTTTCCGGCTGTTCTTTGACTGTCCACCTCGCCAATACATGTACATCTGCTAATCGGTTTATCCTTTTCTGCAATCAACCTGTTGGTCATATGCAGGTACCAGAATACATAATCCCCCTGTGGGAAAGAATGCTTAATTCCAACTGCACCGTCAGCAGCGCGTTCTCCAAAAAAAGTTCCATCTTTATATGGATAAACGCTCCCAGAAAACAATATTTCAATCCCATAATGATAGTAACCGCTTAAATCTCCCTTTTTGTATGCCAGGGAGCCTGGAAGGTTATATAAGCAATAACGATCTATCAAAAAGCCGTCCTTACTATTTTTATTTGATACTGCCTGATACAATTTTCTCACCAGTTCCTTAACATCGCGCTCCTGTTTATCAAAGCTGCCATCCTTCCACTTGGTACAGCCGGAGAAATATTCTATCTCTTTTGCATAAGCAGATATTTTTGGCATTTCTGTCACCCGTATCACACGTTCAAACACCCATTTCTGTTTTTCACTATTTTTATCAAGAGGCTGCCATGTGCAGCTTCCAATCCCTGTAATTGTGCTTGTTGTAAGATACAGCTTTTTATTAATCAGCTTAATACGATAGATATTTTGTTTTTCAGAAACCGGCTCTATTGTCAAAAGCTGGTTTACAGCATCGTTATTGTCAAAAATGTCCGCATAATTTGCACTGGTATCCAAACGGTCAAGACACTTTTTTTCTCGATAAATGCTGTCCTGTGCTTCTGTATATAAACGGTTTTTACTGTAAAACCAAATCTGTTCACAGGTTCCATTTGGCTCTGTGGTATAGATTCTGGTTCCGTTTGTAATCTTGCCTTTATCCAAATTCAGAACGTGTTTTCGTTCACCTGTTTTGTTATAACAGCTATGGATTCGATAATCTCCATTTATAAGCGACATTGAATAGAACTCCTTTCCCTTTACCATTTCTGCCTTATATATTAGTTAAAGGCTTTTTTTATTTACAACTGTAATCATTATAATATCACGATTCGAGAATTATGTCAACTTCTTTTTGAGATTTTACTTAAAATCATCTGTTTATTCCAGATTTCCAGACGATTCCATCTAAATTAGATTTTTTCAAAAAAAGATAAAAAGTGGAGAACGCATAGCAGCGCTCTCCACCTCTCATTCTATATTATTCCTGTTCAAATTCCCACTGAAGACCATATTGATCTATAAAATAGAAATACTTTGTATTGCCTAGAAGGTCTGCAACTTTCTGCTTCTCACTAATGTCCTTTTCTTTTTCCTCATCAAAAAAGTAAAGGTCAGACGATTCTGTTTGGCTGCTTTGAAATACTTTATAATCTGTCTCTGTATTAATCAAGGTCACATCTGGCTGTGCTTTAATATATTCAAAAGCTTCCTCTATGTTTATAACCTTCAAAGCTATATGTCTGGCTCCACTAATATCGTTTGCTTTAAAAATAATTGGTTCCTGCCTTCCCCTGGGATAGTGATAACAAATCAGTTGGATGGTAAATCCAGCCCCTGGCACATCCATAGTCCCCACGGAGGCTTCCGCATCTTCTGCCTCCCGCATAAACCCCGCAGCCTGAAAGAAACCTTTATTATTCCAGCGGGGGATATACTGGTTGGGGATCGCGTCCAGAATTCTTTCATAATATTGAAATGCTTCCATAACGTCATCTACAACAATACAAATATGTGAGAGGCCGGTAAAAGCTGGTTTTTCCATATGTATCTACACCTTTCTAATATGACTGAATTTGAGAATCAAAAGGAATTTATACAACAATATATGGAATTTTATGCAAATCAGCATATTATCTTTCATTTGAATTTATGATTCTCAATTCCTTATTAAAATGTTTCTAGTACATAAAGTTACACAGGCAGTTCTTAAATCCCCCTTTTTACAGCCTTAATCAAATACAAATTACATCGTTTGACCTATTATAACAAATTTCGTTTCTAATTTGTTATGTCTGGGATAATTGATACCTATTTAGGGATATTTATGCACATATCCTCTTATCTGATTTAAGGACAATAAACCCCCGTGTAGATAAAACTCTACATGGGGGAAATTACCTTTGCTTGACAAGTACCAACACGCCCAAAAGCAGTTCTGGCGGCGCATCTTCGACGTTTTTGGCGCCGTTTTTTACTTTGGTTAAGCTGGAAGATTTAATAAAATTCTTGTTACAAACAGCCCGTTTTCCATAGAAAAATCCGTTTCTCCATCATAGCGTGAGGCTGCTTTTATAATGCTGAATACACCCATCCCTCCGCCTTTATTTGATTGAGGAAGCCCCTTTTGAAAAGTAACTTCTCCATTGCTGGTATTGCTGCATTGAATCATTACCTTATTCCCTTTTTGGGCAATATAAATATTAATCACTGTCTCAGGCAGTTCAGAATAGATACAGCCATGAATAGCGTTTTCAAAAACATTGGCCAGTATTGCCACCCAGTCGATATCCCGAATTTCCAAATTTTCCGACACCCGTACATCCATTGTTACCTGAATATTCTGGCTTTTAGCCTTTTTCTCATAGGCGGATAAAATACTATTGACAGCCTGGTTTCTACAGATGTACTTAATCTTTCGACTTTCCACATCCTCGCTGTATTGCTCCAGATAATGGAGCAGTTCATCAAATTCCTTCTTCTGAACATATTCCTTAATCAAAAGGGTGTGATGACGCACATCATGGCGTATCCTTGCAGATTCTTTTTCCGATTCCCTCATAAGTTCCATCTGATTG
>CAJUSD010000028.1 GCA_910589145.1 uncultured Oscillospiraceae bacterium | reverse complement strand
AAACATAACTGATACAAACAGGGTAACAGTGCTGAACAAATCCATTTCCTCAATCAAAAAATCAATTCCGTTTAAAAATTGTCTTCTAAATTTAAACCATGTAAAGGCGAGAATAATTGATAAAATGACTATACGTACAAAAATATCCACCCATGGGTTTCCATTAAACCACCAACGCGCTACATCCACTCCTAGGAAAGTACATACAGAAAAAAGATAAAAGGCCAATGCCATTTTATACAGAGATAAATATACAACCTCACTGCTCATCAGGCTGCAAAAGACACCAATTACCAGGAGCGTAGACATAGCGGCATATTTAACAAAACTGGCGTTTGAATATAAATACCAGATACTATAAGATAAAATAAGGGAAATCCCAAATACTATGTAACTTACTATTGTATTCTTCATAGAAAATCTGGGACGATCCACCATTAGAAAAAAGGACATCATTAACCCTGCACTAATTGTATTACGCAAAAGCGCAACCCAAAACGAACCCCCCAGCATAGACTTATTTCTCCTTAAATACAGTATTTTTTAACTATACTATATCATTTTCAAAACAGAAGTTCTATATATAGGGATATTTTACTACGATTCAGGGACAAAAAAATTAACTTCCCTAAAAATACAACATTTATCAAACATATCATTTCTATTGATGATGGGATTATTTGATTCATACACAAAAAAATTTAACTGGTACAATCATATAACCCCCCCCCCGAACTCATTTCTCTGATCAAAATAATAGGAAAAATACTTCTTTTTAAATTCTGCGGCCTTATTCCTTGGGATATAAATTGTACTGCCATTATCCATCACAATTTCCTCACGTTCTACTGAAACAATATGGTTCATGTTTAAGATATAGGAACGGCCGCATCTTCCAAATTGGGGAAACGCCTCCATAATTTCCCATAAATTCCCTGCTGTCATACGAATCTTATAGTCTTCGGCAGCCAGATACAGTATCTGATAATTCTTTTGGGATTCGCAGTAAACAATATCATTTGGCTGTAACTGGCGAAGCCCCCCAGCAACCTTTATAACAATCTGATTTTCCTTTTTTTGCTTGATCTGCCCTATCGCAGTATCTATGGCATGAAAAAAACGTTCCTGGTTTAAAGGCTTAACAAGATACTGAATCGCATCCACTTCATAAGCATTTAATGCATACTCTGTCGATGCCGTCAGAAAAACAATCGGCATATTGCAGCCCCATTTTCTCATTTCCTTAGCAGCCTCTATTCCAGTTTTTCCGTCCATAAAGATATCCAAAAGCAAGAGATCAGGTATACATTTCTCCTTAACCCGTTCAAGCAGCGTTTCCGCACTTATAAACCATTCAAGTTTATAATCCAACATTGGTTTCATATTTTGATATTTTTTCAGAAAAAATTCAACCTGCTCAAACTCTTTGGCATCGTCATCACATAGTGCTATACTGTACATCTTTTCACATCCTCTATCTTGTTTCAATGTATATCAGTTTACGGTTTATTCCAACATGGCTTTACCGTGCAAAAATATTATAATAGATTCAGATACCTAAAATCAACTGATTATATTTTTTCCAGCAAGAAGGCTTTTCTTCCAAACAGCTAATTTTGTCATAATTTAAAAGTAAAACTCTAATTTTCATTTATTGAAATGATTTTCAGAGAAAAATTTTAAAACCAAATAAAATCCCCTTGCGAAAAAGCGGTATAAGGCGTAAAATAGAATAGAGTCCAACTGTCCTGAAAATCTCAGCCTGCGAGTTCCCTCCGGTATGGGACTGGCTGTGTAGCGACGTTGGAAAACATATGCTTTTATGCCGGAGAAAGGAAACTACAATCATGGCAAAAAAATTTATTGTTGAAACGTCAGCGCGCCATGTCCATGTAACAAAAGAGGACTTGGAAACATTATTTGGGGCTGGCTACGAGCTGACCGTTAAGAAAAACCTATCCCAGCCCGGACAGTTCGCCAGTAATGAAAAGGTCGATTTAGTAGGCCCTAAAAAAACCATTCCAGGTGTATCCATTCTTGGCCCGGTTCGCCCTGCATCCCAGGTGGAAGTATCCTTAACTGATGCAAGGACATTAGGCGTTGATGCTCTTGTAAGGGAATCTGGTGATATTGAAGGCACCTGCGGAATTAAGCTGGTTGGCCCTAAAGGTGAAGTGGAACTAACCAAAGGCGTTATTGCTGCAAAACGTCATATTCACGCTACCCCGGAAGATGCAGCTGAAATGGGAATTTCTGACAAAGATATTGTTTCTGTAAAGATTGATACTGAAGGACGTTCCCTCATTTTTGGTGATGTAGTAGTACGCGTAAGCCCCAAGTTCGCGCTGGCTATGCACATTGATACTGACGAATCCAATGCTGCTGCCTGTAAAGGTACAGTTCAGGGAGAAATTACTAAATAGTTTTTACTTCATGTAACTATATCGTCATGGTTCGCATGAAATAATCTTAAGTATTCCTTACATATCCTATATATCCCTAAAAAGGAGCGTCTATATGGAAGAATAGACGCTCCTTTTTGTTGCAATAAAATGTAAGTTAATGTAAAAGCTAATATGTGGGCACAACTTAAGACAAGTACAACCTAAAGCAGATAAAAAAGGGTTGAAGGTCCCAGGGTTGTGCAGCGGAGCTGCACTCCTCAAAAGTTCCCTGGCCGCCAGTTCAGCTTTGCTGAACGTAGCTCTGTTGAACTGGACCCGCAAGACGCGGAACTCCCCTGCACATCCTAAAAAGGGAGTAAAAGCATCCCTAAAGAGATAAAAGAAAAAAGCATAAATTAAAAAGCCCGTTTGCAAAAGCAAAATTCCTTCGTGGGAGATCAAGTTTAGACCTCATAAAACATCGTAAGGGACAGTAAAAGGGCTTTTTGACCCAGCGGATTCTAATTCGCGGACACTGCCGCCAACCTAAAATAAACGGAAAAGCCAGGATTCCCAAACCTTTCCGGGGGCGCCTCATTCTGAAATAGGCACTAAATAGAAGTTAATAATTTCTTGATACGCTCTACAGCTTCACTGGTATTTTGTTTATCCCCAAAGGCCGTCAAGCGGAAGAACCCTTCACCATTCTTTCCAAACCCTGCTCCTGGAGTACCGACCACGTTTGCCTTTTCCAAAAGCAAATCAAAGAAATCCCAAGACTTCATGTTATTGGGACATTTCAGCCAAATATAAGGAGAATGTTCGCCGCCGGTAAACCATATACCCATTTCCCGCATTGCAGCCGCAATCGTGCGGGCATTTGCCATATAGTATCCCAGGTTTTCTTTTATTTGTTTCTGTCCTTCGGGGGTGAATACGGCAGCAGCCCCCTTTTGGACAATGTAAGCCACTCCATTAAATTTAGTTGTTTGACGGCGCAGCCAAAGATTTTTAAGGGAAATCCCATCCCGAACCAGTTCATTGGGAACAACAGTATAGCCGCATCTTGTTCCGGTAAATCCTGCCATTTTAGAGAAAGAACAAAATTCTATAGCGCAGTTTTTTGCACCATCAATTTCATAAATGCTTCTGGGAAGGGTTTTATCCTGAATAAAGCACTCATAAGCTGCATCAAACAGAATAACGGCGTTTTGCTCGTTGGCATAATCCACCCATTCTTTTAATTGCTGGCGGTTATAAACCGCCCCTGTTGGGTTATTGGGAGAACAAAGGTAAATTAAATCTGCTTTTACCTTTTTATCCGGCAAAGGAAGGAATCCATTTTCCTCGTTTGCGTCCATAAAAAGAACCTTACGCCCATCCATCACATTCGTATCAACATAAACTGGATATACCGGGTCTGGGATTAGTACAACATTATCTTTCGAAAAAATATCAAGTATGTTCCCTAAATCGCTTTTGGCTCCATCACTGACAAAAATTTCCTCGTTTGACAACGTTACATTGTGTCCAACATAGTACTCCCGTATCGCATCCTTTAAAAAAGGATACCCTTGATCGTCTGGTCCATAGCCCCGGAAAGTTTCTTTTACAGACATTTCTTCTACTGCCTCATGCAATGCAGTTATTACTTCTTTACACAATGGCAGGGTTACGTCGCCGATTCCTAAACGAATTATTTTTGCATTTGGATTAGCGCTTTGATAGGCGTTTACCTTTTTTGCAATTGTAGCAAAAAGATAGCTGTCCTTTAAATCTAAATAACAGCGGTTGATTTGCACAATAATTCCTCCTTTAACACTATTTCGATATCTGGATGTAATCATGATTACCCAACTGAAAAGAACAAGGAAATTATAACAATATCCCCCGGAAAAGTCAATGCGAGGCTGTATATAATAATTTAGGCTGCTGTAACTTGGCCTTTTAGGAGTGCATCTGCGCTGCACTCCCCTGGGACCTTCAAACCTTTTCCATTCGCTCTAGGCGGTACCCGCCGAAGGTTGTACCCGAAAATCTGTCTATTATAAAAAACAAATTCTTCCCACTGTTTCCAGCGGGAAGAATCTATTAAACCTTTTAGGTTTATAAAGTTATTTTACCGACGTTTCATAGCAGCAACGCCTGCCAGCAAAGAAACGATTGCAGCGGCGGCAGCCACGCCAGTACCTACACCAGCACCTGTTTCTGGGTTGGGTTCAGTTGTGCCATTATTGGTGCCGTTATTTGTTCCATTGTTGGTGTTATTATTGTTATTGTTATTATCTTCGTTGTCGGCATTGGTTCCATCCTCATCAACGTCCGCAGAGTTACCCAAAGCCACATCAGTCAAAACAAATTTGCCCAATTCTTTTGTAGAGAAGGTAACTTCAGAAGTATCGGAGTCATATTTGGAATCCATAAGAGTAAGGACGCCATCATTATAACGATAAACTACAAAGTTATCATTGAAAGGCTCCGCCTCTTGGGAAACGTCTACACTGATCTTAGCAGTATAGTCGAACTTAGGATTTGCAGGGAAGGTGATAAATTTGAATTGGTTTTCTTCAAATTTAGTTTCGATTTCAGGTATACCGGAAGAAAGAGAGTAAAGGTTGCGATCCTTCAAACCACCAACGCGGACGTTTATTGTCCAGTCGCCATTGGTAAAGGAAGCGGCCTTACCATTGGTATAGCCATTAATTTCATCAAACTGATCTTCTGTAATGACAGGAGCGTCATTGGAAATAAAGATAGGTTCTTCAACAGATGCAGAGAATAAATCGTCGTCAGAAATGGTAGGATAACCTACTTTGAAAGCCAAAGTTTTTTCATGGAGAACATCTCCGTTTTTGGTATTCACCAAACGAACTTTATATTCTACATCTGTCTGTTTGGTAGGATAGCCTGCCTTGGGTTTCGCAATAAGGTAATACTTGCCGCTGGACTTCGCAATTTTAAACGAATCCATTGAGCTGCGCCCCATTTTGCTTTCAATGAGGAACTTGTTTCCTGTAAGCTGTTCGTCTGTGAAATCAGACGCGCCAGTATCCACCTTTTCTCCATCAGATGCAGTGGTGTACTGTAATAGGAAACGGTATTCTTTGCCAGGTGTCAGGATGCCGCCATTTATGTCTACATCATCATCTTGTACAAAGGTGATGTTTGAAATGGACGGCGTCGACTCTCCTTCAGCAAAGACGGTCATAGCGGATGTTACCGCTACAGTTGCTGCTGCAAGCAGGATTGCCAACAGTTTTTTCATATCGGGTAAACCCTCCTGATTTTAGGTTTGAGCATCTTTTCAGCTTCCCGTGCTGTCCCGTCTGCTCACACCTAGTATCGGAAACTTTACCTGAAATTATAACTGGCGGCTTTTTCCAATTTTTGTCTGGTTTTTTGTAAAGATTGGCTAGGCAATTACTTATGAAAACTATATAAAAAGGTTATATGCAATTCAATCCCGAAAAGTCATTAAATTCTATCAGTAAATACAAAATTTCCAGCTGCCTATTCTTTATCCGAAAAATGCCGTAACCACCTAAAGATGGCCACGGCATTTTTACGCATTAGCATTTTAGCCAGGGTATGTTCTTCCACCATTCTGGGAATAGAATAGTGAAACAAAAATTACTATTTATTTCTGAACTGTCGGCTAACCTGCCTTTAGTGAAATTCCGTCAGCTCTGCGGCCCAAAGTACCGCGGCAACTGCCTCCTTGGCATTGTCCGTTTTTTTGTAGTTAATGTAAGCGCTATAGTTTTCCTGTACACATAATCCATCGCAAGCGTCTACAATATCTACACCGCCATCCTGCCCAGTGACAGCTTTGCCACACAGCCCATTGTACGCTTTACAGGCAGCATCATAATAGGGCTCAGCAGGCAGCAATCCCATCTGTACGCCGCGGAGCATCGAATACTGGAACATTGCGCTCCCGGAAGTGTCACACCAGTTATCTGTGCAATCTCCCTTGTCCACTACCTGATACCACAGCCCAGACTCCCTATCCTGGCACGCAAGCAGACTTTCCATCAGTTGGCGATACTGTAATTCCAAACGTTCGCGCCCTGGATGTTCTTTTGGGAACAGTTCCAAAGTCTCTGCCAAAATCAGCGCATACCACCCAAGCCCTTCGCTCCAAACCTCTGGGGAAAGGCCGGTTTTCGGATCAGCCCAGCCAGCAGCTCTGTCCTCACAGTATGCATGCAGCAGCAGCCCTGTATTCCCTTTGCGGCAGTAGTCATAGATAACAGACATCTGGCGGTATGCCTCGTCAAAACAATAAGCCTTGTCCTGTTCATCTGCTATAAACTTGGCATATTTGGTCAAAAACATCTGCCCCATAAACACGCCGTCAACCCACATCTGCGGTTTGCCGCGGCCATGCCAAAAACCGCCTTCCCTGGTTCGAGGGTAATCGTCAAAAGCAGCGCGAATTTGCCTGCACGCTTTCAGCATCCGTGGATCTCCGGTATAATGGTAAACCCAGACAAGTACAGAGCCAGCCATAATATCATCCATGCTGTTCCCCCGAAAACGATAAGCGTTTCCTTCACTGTCAACACTGCGTTCTGCGTAGTCCAGCACATAATCCAGATATTTCTGCTCCTTCGTATCCTCCCATAGACGGATGAACCCCCAAAGTACAAACCCCTGTGGATAACACCACAAGCGGTACGGGTACATATCCGCGTGAGGATACCTTTTCATAACCGTGTCGGCAATACGACGGGCAAGGTTTTGGGTAAACGGTGCTGTTACCATATGTAACTATCCCCTTTTTACAATGTGAATCACAACAATTGATATTCTATTTACGCACAACGGGGGCAATAATTTCATCAATCTTTGCAAGCTCCTGCTCGGTAAAGGTGATGTTTTTCAGGCATCCGACACAGTCAGCTATTTGTGAAGGCTTACTGGCTCCAATCAACACAGATGTAGTTGTTTCATCCTTTAAAATCCAGCTTAACGCCATCTGTGCAAGGGTCTGTCCCCGCTCCGCAGCGAGTTTTGCCAGGCTGCGGCTGGCTTCAAGCTGCTGTTCCGTAATATTTTGTTCTTTCAGGAACCGGTCATCCATCCTTACACGGCTGTCCTCTGGAATTCCACGGAGATATCTGTCGGTCAGCAATCCCTGTGCAAGAGGGCTGTAAGTAATTAAGCCAATCCCTTCCTGCGCCAAATATCCTTTGAGGTCGTCCTTTTCTGCGTTGCGGTCTAAAATGGAATATCGGTTCTGGTCAATGACAACCGGGGTCCGCAATTCTTTGAGCACTTTAATAATTTCCCTTGCACGGTCAGTATAATAGTTGGAAATACCAACATACAGCGCCTTACCGGATCGTACCGCCTGATCCAATGCACTGGCAGTTTCCTCAACAGGCGTATTGCTGTCCTGAACATGATGGTAAAAAATATCAACATAATCCAGTCCAAGGCGTTTTAGGCTTTTGTCAAGGCTTGCCAGGAGGTATTTACGGGAACCTCCTTTTGCTCCATAGGGACCCTCCCAGTGTTTGAAGCCAGCTTTGGTGGAGATCAGCAGCTCGTCGCGGTAGGGCTTTAATTCGTTTGCCAGCACACGTCCAAGGTTTTCCTCTGCTGCCCCCTCTGGCGGGCCATAGTTGTTTGCCAGGTCAAAGTGGGTAATTCCCAGATCAAAGGAAGTAAACAGCATTTGTTTAATACCCTCATAGCTGGAAATATGGCCGAAATTGTGCCACAGACCCAGGGAAACAGCAGGCAGTTTCAAACCGCTTGCACCGCAGTAGCGATATTGCATACTTCCGTCATAGCGTGCGGGATTAGCTAGATAAATCATGTGGTGAGCCTCCCTTTTCATTATTTTATTGTTTTCATCCACTTTCAAAAGACACTATCTCCTGAAATTAAAAACTTGGCTTTTACGTTCGCTGTAACTAGGGGGCTTTGGGGCGGCGTTGCGCGCAACGCCGCCCCCTGAATCTGAAACCTTTTTCATCCGCCCTGGGTTGTACTCGTTTCAGGTTGTGCCTGCACATGAACTTTGAATATTTTAAACTGATTCGCAGACTAAAACACGGCCAGAGCGTCCAGGCATATCAGAAATCTTCATACTTCCGGAGAAGGTTCCCAGCGTTTCCTCTGTCCAGAAATCGGAAATTTTACAATTCCCTTCTAATGGAATATCCAGCGTCTGCGGTTCATCACCCCAGTTAAACAATTCAATCAAGGTCTTTCCGTCCTTTTTGGTACGTCCTATCCGCAGGGTATAGTCGTCAAAGCGGGCGGCTACGCCAGTATTGGCAACCAGCTTTTTCATAACGTTGATGTTTTCTTCTGTCAGATCATAAATCAGGTCCCCACCCAGCATCATGCCTCCACAGGCAACAGCAAAAGCTTTATGGAATTCAATTTCATTGTCTGTCATTGTTGACATTGGGTAAGTGACTGTACCGTCAGGCATACGGCGTTGAAGCGCCATGTTCTGCAGCTCTATAACATCCGGGTCATTGTACCACAGTACGTCATGCTGCCAGTTGCGCCAGAAAAGTTCCTCAGCATTTTGGCGGATGTATTTCCATTCACGATGAATATCGTTGGTAACCCGGTTGCCATGGCACAGTCCAATGGCGGGCCACATGGGAGCGTTGCAGGCCAGAATGAAGCTGTCGCCCGCCAAAGCGTCGCAAATATCCTTCATCATCAGGCGGTAAGCTTCAATACCGGTCTGTTTCCGGTTGTAACGAACGCCTCCCTGGTATGCGCCATAAGCGATAAAGTCCAGTTTGAAATAACGGATGCCCCATTCATCATGGAAATGTTTCAGAATATTGACGATATATTCCCTGGCTTCCGGATTAGTGCCGTCCAGGATGCGGTTTTCTTTGCGGCCTACTTTAACGGCGGGGTTTCCGTCCTCATCCTGTACCATCCATTCAGGGTGATTGGTGGGGAGATACCAGCCGGGATGCTGCATAAAGGGACAGAGATAGCCGCCAGCTGCCACGCCCTCGGCGCGGATTAAATCACAGGTGGTTTTCATATCGCCGCCCATGCTGGGGTTGGGGGTAAGCCAGTCCTTGCCTGGTGCGCTGTATCCTGCGTCAATCTGAATCATGCCCAGTTCCGGGATGCGCTGCGCCATTGCTCTGGCATTTTTGACCAGGCCCTCAGTAGTCATAGGCCGCAGGCAGTAGTAAGAACACCAGCCGGAAGGAATCTCAGGCCAGACCATTCTGGGATGGTTATGGTTGAGCCGGTCAGCCATTTCTGCAATCAACTGGTCACGGTCGCCGGAAGCAGCGTAAAGTTCTTCCATCGTCCATTCCTCGCCGCGATCCAGAACAATATTCTCGGTGTTCATGATGATTTCAAACCGGTTTCTATTAAACCGGAATTCGCCGGAATATTTGTTGGTGGAGCAGAAGCCAAAGAGCATTGCATCTTTTCCCTCTGGCATAAAGGTAATGTAGTTATAAACGGCCCACATTCCCTGTGTATGTATGCTGCGTTCAAAGTTGAAGAAATCCCAATCAGTGCCATAGGAGCCAATAACCCGCGGCTGTTCCACTGTACCAGTATACTGGGTCAGCATCTGGAACCCTTCACCATAGAACATCGTTTGAGGGGTAACATCTGCAAAGGGGATATTTGTATCATACAATACAACCTCGCGGATGGCAATATGGCGGCTGGACAGATTTTTGACCCGGACGGTAAGAAACCCATCCTTAACCTCGGATGTTACTTGAATTCCCTTGGGCTGTGCAGAGCCGTCGGTCAGGCGCACATAGGGCTGGAAAGACTGGATGGGCTCATAAATAGTAGAATGTTTCATGGTAATATCCTTTCTGCTTCTTCACAGAAGTTCAATATTGTCTATAAAGATTTCATGCGGGCTTTCGATTTCATCCAGAGCTTAACATGGAGATGTTTTGCAAAGCCGCTTCGATCTCAGCGTTTCCGGAATAATGGCAGCCTTGATAGATTACATAAGGAATCTGTATCCGCTCAGATGGAACTTTCCCCTTGGAAAGCAGTTCCTTAAAATCTGCTTTGGTTTCCGGGTTGTCGGTGTTCAGGCGAACCACCGGTATCTCTGGATGTTCGGCAAAAAACGATTCCATAGTTTGTTTAATCGCCTGGCAGTCTTTGCAGGTATCTCGATAATAATACTCCAATACTTCCGACGTATTGCCAAGGCCGCTTTCCCGCCAAAACATTTCCCGCAAATTCTCACCCTCCTGAATATCGCTCCCCATCAGGCAGCTGTCATTCATTACCAGGAGATAACCGTCATAATCCGCCATGGAAAGCCCCACACGTTCCAGACATTTTTCCAATTCGTCTTCCGAGCTGGAAAATGTATTGTATATGCGGAACGTATAGCTGCAATATTCTTTAATATCCCCGGTCTGTTGGTTAAAAAATTCAGTGAATTCCCCTTCATCGTTGCAGGAAAGGCATGGGTTGTCGTAAAAGTAATAAATATCAAGTTTTTTAGACTGCTGTTCCCGGCGTGCAGAAAATACCTGCAAAAGGATTATGACAAAAACCAGTACAGCAGCAGCGACTACGACAGCCAACATTCTCTTTTTCTTCATGTTATATCACCCTTCACCTTTCCAGCGGTTTTAAGGTGTGTGCCGTGCCGGTACGGCACGGCACACGTTTTCATAAAAACTGTATCAGAAAATTTTAGGCTTTCTTATAGTCGTCATAGTATTTCTGGTAGATAGCAAGATAATCAGATAACCCCAGATTGTTCAGCTCAGCAATGTAAGCGTCCCAATCGGTTTCAACACTCTTGTTTCCGGTAACAAAGGCCGCGGTGCTTTCGTTTACATAGTTCATAATAGTGGTTTGCAGGCGCGCAACCTCGGCATTGTCGTCTTCGGAGAAGAAGAAAGAAGGCATAACCATAGAAACATCAGCGTGCTTTTCGTCATAAGGCACTGTGTTCAGATACAGGTAACGTTCGTAGGCTGCGGTTCCGGGGATGGTCAGATCATTGGGGGAAGCCCACTTGGAGTGGTTATAAGGATGGGTAGCAAAGGTAGAGCCCCAGCAGTAGTTATTGTAATAGGGATCGCCTTCCTGTGGGATTTTGTCGGCTTCGGTGACGTTGGAATACTTGGCAGGCTCTCCATCCTTGCCCAGTTCGCCCTCATTGGCGTAGTGCCAGGTCACACCTTCCTCACCGTATCCTGCCAGCAGACCGATCTCTTCGCTTGCAAACAAACCGTCGCAGAAGCGGAAAGCAAGCTCAGGATTTTTAGAAGAACCGGAAATCATGGTACGGAAAGTATCATAGTTGCTTAAAGAAGTATTGGTGGTAATGCACAGCCCATCAGGGCCTGTCAGAGGAGGCAGGGCTGTATATTCTTTCCAGCGTTCACTCTGGTTGGTGTTGGTCAGAACGCCTGTATGCTGTGCAGGGATGGCGCCAAAAATAGGCTGCTCGCCGTTGTCGTTACGCGCTTTCATGGTAGTACGATCCTGGATGTATGCTTCAGGATCCATTAATCCTTCAGAGTAGAGCTTATTCAGGTAACGCAGACCTTCCCTCCAGCCGTCCTTGGTATAGGAAACAGCAGCCGAACCGTTGTCCACATACAGGTAGCTGGTTCTGGGATTGGAATAAGTAAAGGCGTTCATCAGATAGCCAGCCATATAGGAACTGGAACCAGTGGATTCCGTACAGTTGGAAAGCGGAACCTCATCGTTAGGGTCGCCGTTGCCGTTGGCGTCCTCGTTCTTAAAGCGTACCAGCATATTATAGAATTCATCAGGTGTTGTAGGGGGAGTAATGCCCAGGTTATCCATCCATGCCTGATTGACCCACATCTTCACAGGATAGGTGCAGTGGAAGCAGGAACCAACATCATTGAATCCATAAATATCGCCGTTTGGTGCAGTAACGCCTTTATACCAAGCTTCGTTCTGGGAGAGGACATTGTCGTAATAATAGCTTTCGCAGGTATCGAAAAAGCTGTTGATAGGAAGGATAATCCCCTGGGTGCCGTACTTGTAAACAAGCGTTTTGCTTAAAGTTTTGTTCTTGGTGGAATAGATATCTATCTCGTCGCCGCCTGCCATCATTAAGTTCAGTTTTTCCAGATATTGGTCAGAGTTGACGACAGACCAGTTAATGGTAACGCCTGTCAGTTCTTCATAATATTTGGTGAACCAGTTTTGGGAAAGGTCTACGCCATTGTCATCGTTGGTGAAGACAGAAATAGTGGCTGGCTCTGTCACCAATGGGAAAGCGTTTGACTTTTTCCCGCCGGCATCAGGTGAGCCGCTTGTTGTGGAGGAATTAGACGGAGCATTGGAAGAACCGGTGGAGCCGGTAGAGCCAGTGCTTCCTGACGGTGCGGAACTGCTGTTACAGCCGGCAACGCTCAACAGCATGGCAGCAGCGAGCAGACTCGACATAACTTTGCGGGCTTGTTTCATAGAAGAACCTCCTTAGTTGTTCCTTGTTTGTTTTTGTTTATAAATATGGGCAGCAGAATGCAGGAAGCCTTAATACAGACTGCCCATTGTTATCCATTTAGAGTACCAGTAAAATCAGCCTTTCAGGGAGCCAACCATAACGCCTTTGACAAAATATTTCTGCACGAAGGGATAGAAAAGCATAATCGGCAGGCTTGCGAAAACAATAACCGCATATTTCAGCACTTCTATATTTTCAGCAGTCTTTTCAGCGGCGGCAAGGTTATCGGTTTGCTCCAACAGTGCCTGGGCGGAAGCAATAATGTTGCGCAGCACCAATTGAAGGTTGTAGAGTTCAGGCTTATTTAAATAGAGCATTGCGCTGTAATATTGATTCCAGTGGCCAACAGCGTAGAACAATGCCATAATTGCAACAATGGTAACGGAGTTGGGCATAACAATCCGGGTAAAGCACTGGAAATCGGAAGCGCCATCAATTTCGGCTGCTTCAATCAGTTCATCGGGAATTGTGTTGATGAAAAAGGTACGGGTGATAATCATATTCCATACACTCATTGCACCGGGAATAATCATAGCCCACCGGGTATTGAGGAGCCCCAGTCTGCGGATGTTCAGGTAAGAGGGAATCAAACCGCCGCCGAACATCATCGTAAAGGTAAAAATCCATAAGAGGAATTTTTTTCCGGGCAGATTTTTACGGGAAAGAGGATAAGCGCAGATAATGGTAACAAATATGTTTAGTATGGTTCCCATAAAAGTATAGTAAATTGTATTAAGCATACCAGTAATAATGCTTTGGGTTTTTATCAGTGTTCTGTAGGCATTGAAATTAACATCTACCGGGAAAATAAGCACCCTTCCGGCGCTGACCGCCCCAGGGGACGAGAAGGATACGCTGATAACGTGCATCAGGGGAAGGATAACCACTAGGATCATAAAGTACAGAAATAAAGTATCCAGTATGTAGAATAACCGGTTATCCCAGGTTTGTTTGATTTTCTTGCTGGCCATAAAAGCTTCTTCTCCTTTCTGACAGTCCGTATTACCACAGGCTTGTTTCTGTTACTTTTCGGGAAATTGTGTTTACAATGACCAGGAGGATCATGGACACAACAGACTGGAACAGTCCTACCGCTGTGGAGAAACCATATTCTGTATTGACAAGTCCCATTTTGTAAACATATGTGGAAATAATTTCAGAACTGCTCTGGTTTAGGCTGTTCTGCAGGAGGTAGACCTTTTCAAAGCCGACATTGAGCACCTTGGAAGTAGACATAATCAGTAGGATGACGGCAGTCGGCATAATGCTGGGAATATCAACATTCCAGATACGCTGCCAGATATTAGCGCCGTCCACAGTAGCTGCCTCATAGAGTTCCGGGGAGATGGCGGTGAGGGCAGCTATATACATTATTGCATCATACCCTACGCCCTGCCAGATACCGGATATTACATAGATGCTCTTAAATTTACCGGGATCACCCAGGAAATTAATGGTTTTTCCGCCTAAATTTGCAATTAATGTATTGACGATTCCTGTCCCGCTGAGAAGCTGCATAACGATACTGGTGACAACAACAGTAGATAAGAAATGGGGAGCATATGTTATCAACTGGGTTATTTTCCCCAATTTTCGGGATGTTGTTTCATTGATAGCAATCGCCAGAATAATGGGCGGGAAAAATCCTGCAATCAATCCATAGAGGCTCAGGCTGATTGTATTATACATAAGCCTGCCAAAAGTAGCTGATTTAAAAAGGTTCTGGAAATGTTTAAACCCAACCCATGGGCTTCCCCAGATTCCCAAACGCGCATTATAGGTTTTAAAAGCAAGCTGAACGCCGAACATTGGGATGTAGTTAAATATGATTACATAGATTAGAGGGATGAGGAGCATGAGGTATAGCTGCCATCGCCGTGCAGCCAGACTGCATTGTTTTTTAAATGGCGATATCTGGCCGGATTGGGACTGTTTTTGACGTGAGGTGGTTTCTGCCATTCTGAACACATCCTTATCATATTAATTATTTGAACCGGGTAAATCCAGAGCAATACTTTGCAAAACTCTCATATGGAAATTTCACTATTTTTCATAGATAAGTCAAATTCTTTTTGTTGTTTTTTCCTATGGGCAAATTATAGAATATCCCAGCTTGTAATTGCAAGAATCAGTTTGGTTTTACAGTATCAATATGTTTACATTTTACACCAATTTAGAACTTAACATTTTGTTCTCAATAAGACATTTTGCTTTTTGATATGATTTATAATAATTATTATAATCGTAAAAATGAATTCAAATCTTTTTTACAGTGCTTTTTGTTAATCTCTCTACAAAATGAATATTGATAGCAATGTGAAACTGTGATAAAAAAATAAGTAAATTAAAATATTTTTTGTATTATTTTACAGGAAGCTTGCTGGGTTTCATTGTTCCATGCCACTCTATTTGTATGATAAAGTCAATAGAATGCCGTATTTGCAGAAACAGTGAGAATTTTTAAATATTAGGTTTCCTATATTACAGACTGTCCTTTTCCTACAACTTCCACAAATTAACATTATTTACAAAAAAATTGTGGTAAAACCTATTTGGTTCAACCACAATTTCTAATTGATCTGCACCCCAGCCAGTTTAGGACTTTGAGTCAATATCCTTCTGGTTCTTTCGGTTAAACTCACGATACCGGCTGGGCGCCATATTTTCATATTTTTTAAAGGCACGGGTAAAACTCATTGCTGAATTGAATCCCACCTGCAAAGCTATCTCCTGGATGGTCAGCTCGGTATCCCGAAGCAGCCGTTTGGCGTTTTCAATTCGTACTCTGGCAATATGATACATCAAACCAAAACCTGTATCCTCTTTAAAAAGTGAGAAAAGATAGGTACGGGATTTCCCGAAAATGCTGCAAAGAGATTCCACGCTCAGGTTAATATCGCTGTAATGCTCGTCAATATAATGGAGAACATCACTTTGAAGACGGCTTTCCGCTTGTTCATGCTCCTTAGCATAGAGCGAGCACACTTTGGATGCAATCTGTTCGACGCGGGTATATATTCGTTCCGGTTCCTCCCCCTGCTGCAGAAGATACAGCGTTTCATGAAACGTCCGCTCTAATCCTGTGGCATTTGGCAGCATATTAACGGAACGAAACATAGTGCCAATGAATTGATAAAGCAGACAGCGGAGATAGGTTTTAGACGGGACAGCTTTACAGTTGTTTTTCCAGATTTCTTGCAGCGCTTCTTTTGCCTGTTCCGGGTTTCCGCTGAGCAGTGTTCCTGTCAGCCGCCGTTCGTCATCACTGGAATACAGAATGTTTTCCAAAGTGCGCGGCGGATCCGTCTGTATTTGATGTTCTTCTATACTGACTCCAAACACAATTTGATATTGTATATCATATCTTGCCTCTGCATAACAGTCTGCCAATTGTTCCAGACTTTCCCGGCTCTTTGATAATGCCAGCAAGGGTGCAGGCAGGCTGTTTTCTGCTGCCCAGCAATTCAGTTTCCAGGTAATATCCTGAAAATGTTCCTGCCAGAACTCCCATAGATCTGTGCTTGTATTGAGCAGCAAAATAAGACATTCACCCTGTCTCAGCAAATGAAAACGCCCCAAAGCCTCATTTTGACATATTCCCTGCCCTATTTTCTGTAAAAACACCTGCAAATCCTCATCCTGTGCGGGATATAGGGCGATTCCCTGATCGTTTGTGCCAGGGCTGAGCACCAGTAAAGTAAAGAAAGGAAAGGGGTATGCCCGTTTCAACTGTTCCAGCGTTTCCGTTCTGCTCTGGGTGTCCAGAGATTTTTTCAGCATCAGTGTTAGCGAAGTATCCATTAAAAGCGTATCCTGTTTGGAAAGTTGTTCTTCCAATCGGGTACTGGCCATCTGCGTTGAGGTAAAAGCCTCCATAATAACACTGTATTCGTCGATTTTGCTGTCGGGACTGGACATATTCCATTGGGGCACCAGTTGAAGTAGCTTTTGAATGGGAGAATAATTGTGGGAAACGAAAAAAATAGTAAAGCCAATACAGCCAAGAATCACCAGAATCAATCCGCATATGAACACAATATTAATAGTGCGCTTGGCCTGGGCGTATACAGAAGGAGGCGTCTGCATCCAATATATTACATCCAAAATATTGGAGGAGAGCAGTGAAAGCGTATGGCCATTCCCCGCAGATATGCGTAAAATACCATCCTGCTGGTTGGGAAGTTCATTTTGAGAGAGGGCAAGCTGCATGTCCTGTGTTGCACCCAGGACAAACTCCCTTGAACCAGACAATACATTCCAATAGCAGCCGCTCTTTTCAACAATATTTTTCGCCAGGCTGATTAGTCTGTTCTGGTCGATAAGTACAATGATACTCAGCTCTGTATTAATAGTACCAATAGATGGGAGGGTTTTTATGTATGCCAAGGTTTCTCCACCACTGGAAAGGGGAATCGCAATACTATTGCTGGAATAGGTTTCGCTGATTTCATTGAGCCACTGTTCCAGAAGGAGTCTGTCGTTTTTATGGTAGGACAGATAGATAATATCCGGGGTTGCTGCAGTTGTATCGGTGACAAATTCCTTTGTATCCCAAAAATAAAGGTAGATGCCGCTGATATAAGAATTTTGCCCTGCAAAATCCTCCAAACTTTCCCGCAGCTGCATTTTCGTGTAAGAGCGTTTTTGAGGAGTCTCCTTCAACTGGCCGCAGAAATTAGCCAGTTCATTACAGGACAAGATATTAGCTGCAATGGTGCGGATGTCATAAAGATTCTGATCCAGAAGCGACTGCACCTGGGTCAAAAGTACTTCATTATTATCCAGCGTCTGACGGACATATTCTCTGCGGCTGAAAAAGAAAACCGCAATCCCGATAATAATCGGAATCAGTGACAAGCTCATACAAGAAATGATCCACCGGAGCCGCACACGACTGATACCGGCCCGCCGTATGTAGTTAAACTTTATATGCAAAACGCATCAACTCCATGTTTAGAACAGTATAGGGAATAATAGACTAAATACCGCCGTGTTTCATATATATTATACCATAAATGCACAAAATGGGCAAGCAGCATACTGTCAAACATGGTTTTGATAGAAAGGTCTATGAAATAAACACCACCAAAGAAGGTGGGGGGAATTTTTTAATAGGGGAATATTCAACTCTGCTGAATTCATATTAAGAGTTTATTCCAGAATTAAATGTGCCCAGACTGCGCAGTCTGGGCACATTTAATTCTGAGATAGGCCCTAAGTTAACATGAGTTTGATGAACCTCTTTCTTAAATTTTAATGTTTATGATTTTAAGGACGCCATCTCAACAGCCGTTGGCTGTTCGCTGGCTGCAAGCGATAACTTTTAGCTAGAAATCCCGCCATATTTCTCCTCGGAAACTTTTCCAAACTTTTCGCTTACTGCTCCCATAAAAGAAAATGGCGGGATTTTCTTTATTTTTTTAGTATCTGTCTCTTTCGTTTTACTTGTGCTGTCTTTCAGCAAGCTGGGGTATTTCGCGTCTGCGGACGCGACCAGGGAACTTTTTAGGAAAGTTCCCTGGACCTTCAAACCTTTTTGAACCGCTTTGGGTTGTACTCGTCTGGGGTTTTCCCCGCAACTTAGCTTTATCCAACTCACATTAAGTTAATGCTTCAATGTAATGATTCCACCTACGGGGACTTCTATGGCACATAAACTCTCTAAATTTCGTTTTCCCTGGCTGACTACCTGCCCCATACAATCCTGTACAGTTACATAAAACTCACCAGGTTTATTCAGCCGGAGCAGAATTGTCCTTCCGTGGTTGGCATTGACAATCACAGCTTTTGAGAGTGAATCTGTATTCAGTTCAACAGCCATATTCTCTGCATACAAAGCATAGATAGCCTGTCTGTCCCTTTCTGTCCAAACCAAAGGATAGAGCATCTGGGGGTATTTCGCATAGATAGGCGCCTTTTGCAGCAGATCCAAATGCTCCTTCATAAACCCTAGCCAAAAGCGAACCATTTTTTTCTGATCGCTGGTCAGGCGGCTGGGCAGTACTGAAAACTGAAGGGTGGAAAACAATACATTCTCAATTTGAATCGCCGCATTTTCACAGCTTTCTTCTGGATTCCACATCAACATATCAGAGTGAACGGCTGTATCGCCGCAAAGCAGGCGTAAATCCACCATACCCACACGGTTAGAAATCAGGTCGTTAGGGCAGTCGCTGACTCTGAACAGATTTCCGTATTTGCGCATATTAGGCCCAATATATTTCTGACGAAATTCAATCAGAAAATCCGGCTTGATTTCTTTCAAAGCAGAGATAATTTCTGTCATCATTCGGTCAACAGCTTCTTGAACACATTGAAAGTCCATCCCGTCTTTTGGATCTACAGATTCAGGCCGAACATGAAAGTCATCAATAAAGTCCAGCTTCAATCCGTCAATGTTCCATTCCTTTACCCTGGAAATATAGGTATCCTTGAGATACTGCCGTACTTCAGGATATCTGGGATCCAATACGCCAGTCGAGCGTCCTTCATCGAAAGAAAGCAGCTTTTCAGAGAATCTTGACCAAACAGGGGACTTTGTCCCTACAAACGGCACACTGAACCAAATCAGATATTTCATTCCCATTTGATGCACCCGCTCTACATGGGCGGCCATGTCCGGCAGCTTGGATTTGGCAGCCTGCCAATCCCCACAGAAAGCATATCCGCGGTTGTTGTCATCTGTCTGCCAGCCATCATCTACCAGTACAGACTTCATGCCCATCTGAACCGCCAGGGCGCAGTCTGCTTCGATTTCTTTGTCTGTAATCTTTTGATGACGGGAATACCAGGTCGAGTACATCGGCATGCGCCCAATTTCAGGGACTGCCAAAGGGGTTATGCCACAGTCCTTTTCCCACCACTGGCCTACATCCCTGATAGCTGTTTCATATCGTACAGGAGTGATGTCACGATAAAGGGAAACCTGGTAAGTTTCCCGGTTTACAAAGGTTTCCAACGGGATTTTTACACGGCAAAGCAGGGTGCCGTCCTCTTCATGGACACCTATATTCCATAAAACTTGTTTCTGAGTCTCGGAAAGCGCTATGGTACAGGCATTTTGCCCGGCTTCATTATAAAAGCTCATCATTGGGGCAGACACTGCTGTCATTGTAGCAATATCCCGCATCCAATCCACTTTCATTTTCCTGCTGAGGCCAGCAGCGGGATGCCACACAAAATGGAGTTCTACAAGGGGGATGCTCCACCGGAATTCCAGCAAAGGGGATTTTGCGTTTTTACGGGATTCTTCCTGCCAGTGAAAAGTGAAATTTATTATTTGGGCATTATTTACTGTGCCCTCCTGACAGGTATATTCAACTGGCAAATCTTTGCTGGCCAGCACTTCAACTTCTTTGACAAAACCAATAGATTTCATCCGTCTTTTCTCCTTTGACAAGTTTTATTTTAGCAGATGGAAGTATTTTGCATCTTTCAAGTTCCGTTCAGCCGAACCGGGAGCCAGAGGGATTTCCTAAAATGCCCTCTGGCCTCGAAGCTTTTTTCTTCGTTTTCCGGCTGTACTCTACTTTGGTTTATGCTCACATATGGCGCTTTAAAAATTCCTGAACATCCACAACTTTTCCAGTATTTGCACTTTCCACAGCAGCAAAGAGTAATGCACAGCATTGAATATTATCCTCTAACTGGGTATCGGGCGCTTTCCCTCCATCCAGCCAGTCAATGAAACTGCGTACAATCAATGCGTGGTCCCAATATGCTTCGCTCCGCAGGGGTATTTCTGCCAAAACTGGATAGGGAAATCCCCGATGGTTTTGCAATGTCACCTTCCGGTTATCTGCAACAATAGTGCCATCGGCACATTCCGCCCGCAAATATTCGTCGCTCCATTTATTCAGGGTTGACGCGTTGCCAAAGGATTCTTCAAATTGGGCGCGGGTACCATTTTCCATTACAGCCTGTACCATACTTGCGCTTCCAGTGGTTCCGTCATCGGCAGTAAAGTTCCAGCAGTCGGCAAAAACTGTTTTTGCATTGCAGCCGCAAACCCCTCTGGCTGTATCCAGATTATGCACCAATCCATTTACCAGCAAATCGATAGGATTCAGTATTTTGGGGTCAGGTATCACATTCCGTTTCATTGTTAACCGGCTGACCAGATAATTGAGCTTCCCATAATCCCCGCTCTTGACCATAGATTCTACCGTTTGTTTTTCCACCTCATAGCGGTGGCTCATGGTTACCACTAATTTGCGTCCGGCAGCCTTTACCTTATTATAAATGCGCACGCAGCCTTCCATATTGTCTGCTAAAGGCTTTTCACAGACAATATCCATGCCATGGGCAAGCGCCTCGTCAATAACCTCCTCATGGAATTTAGCGGGAACAACTACTACCACAAAATCAGCGGGATGACGATCCAATGCTTCTTTAACGTTAGTATAGCATACCTCTGGAGAAAGTCCAAGGAATTCAACGGCATTCTGATGAACGTCAGGGTTTATGTCCACTGCCGCTACAGGAACTGCTGCATCTGCAATTTTAGGATAAATGCCTCTGCACCAATAGCGTCCAAAGCCGCCGGTTCCAACTTGAATATAACGTTTAGCCATAAGTCAATCCTCCTGTAAATTTTATCTGTCTTAACCTTCAGCGAACCTCCGAGTCTTCTATCTTTATTTGTTCGGTACGCTGGGGAATCAGAGCCTCAATGCGTCCGCGAGACGGTACAGCGGGCTTTTGTACTGGTTTTGCCCAACGTATTCCATTCGCCGTAACCTGATGAAATTCTGGATACCGCATTACATCATACCAGGAATGACCAGGGGTAAAGCAGAAAATTTTTCCTGCCCCCCGTCTATAGGTGTACCCGCTGCGTCCTACATTGCCGCCTGCATACCAGCTAATGAAAATCAGCTCGTCGGGGGTTGGGATATCGTTAGGTTCGCTATACATCTCACTGGCAGGGAATTCAAAGTATTCCGCCAAACCATCAGCGATTGGATGGCTGCGGTCAATGACAAAAACCCGTTCCATTTCCTCAATCTCCCGATAAGCGCTATATCCTCTGGGGCCAATCAGGGTCTGGGCAAGTTTGGAGAAAACGCCGGAATGAAGGAAGATTACTCCCATCCCCTCATGAACCACCCTGTCAACAATCTTTTGAATGCGGCTGTCTTCTACCAGATGATCCCGCACATGGCTGTACCAAATCAGTACATCAGTGTTATCAAGCAGCTCGTCGGAAAGTCCCTGATTGGGATCATCCAGGGTGCTGGCAGTTACTTCAAAATCGGGGTTTTGTTCCCTTAGGATTTTCCCGATATATTCGTGAACCCCGCCGGGATACAGATCGGTAATGATTTTCCAGCGCTTATCATCGTGGAACTCATTCCAAACTGTTACATTAATTTTTTTGCTTTCCATTGTCAATGCCTTCTTTCTCTTAATTTTTATATATTTTTGAAAGGATACCCATACTCATTTGCTGCGGAACTGAATTGTTTCCCCTGCCCTAGTGGGGATGGTTAAACGGGAAGCACCTACCTCATAGGGAGCATCTTCCCCCACTTGAACCAAAGTCTTTTCCCAAGGCAGGTCAATTGTCAATTCCCGTCCCTTTTCACTTTCCACCTGCACAAAGTCTACCATATCATTGGTAATGGAAGAAGAAACTAAAAACGCGCCGTAAGCCCGTAGGTTTGTAAAGCGGGCATCCTTTCCTTTGGGCCAGACAGGGAAAATCCGCAGTATGTCTTCATGGCTTTGCAGCATCATCTCATTGATGCCATTGGGAACACCGTTTGCATCTTCGATTCCGCCGCCACCATGCCATATATATTTATTAGGCATAGCATGTAGTCCACATTGCTCTATTAGCTTATCATAAAGAAGCTGCGGTTCTCGGCCAACCCTGGCGCACATAACGGTATATTCACAGAAGGCGTTCCCATTATCAAAAATATCCTTCTGAACAACTGTATTTCTGGCAATTTCCAGCAGTTCCGGTTCTGATTCCAGGCCAATACAATTAAATGGGTAGATAAACTTGATAGAAGAACCATTCGCACGATCCCGCCAGGCATAGTTATCCTCATTAAAGCGGAATACCTTCTGACCGTTCCGTTCAAATACTGGGAAGGCGGCAAGATGATCCAGAATATGTTGCCATTTTTCCCGTTTTTCCTCATCCAGTCCCAACTCAAGGCTCATCTGGAGGATGCCTTTCATCACCATCCGTACCAGCCCCAAGCCATGAGTATTATTCTTTTCTCCTGTATCCCTCCAGTATTCTTCATGGAGAGAATCGCCGACCACGCTGTAACGGTTCTGCTCTGGTTCCCAAAGCAGGTCTGCCTCCCAGAAATCCGCCACTTCCCGGACAAACGGGTATGCCTTTCGTCCCCATTCTTTGTCCCGGGTGGAAAAGTAGTGCATAAAGATATTGCAGCAGCAATAAGCGGCATTGGTTTTTTGGTGGTGGAAGATAGAAGAGCACACAGTTCCCCAAGGACCAATTTCCACTGGCAGGCAGATGCCTGGACGATGAAATTTCTCCCTGGCGTACAGCCTTCCCACCGGAACAATATCCAGCAGAGGTTCAAGGTAAGAAGTGATAAGCTCCTGACGATTTGAGCTGTACAGGCAGAAGAACGGCGACTGGTAATTATAGTTCAAAGTATAAGAGCCTGTCCATTTTGAACGGTCTGTTGTAATCCACGGCCCGAACAATCCGGGAGGTACTTTTCCCGCTCTGGTGGCAGAAGCCAAAATATAAAGGGATGCATAATAAAAACTATCCAAAATGTCATTTCCGGTTTCCACAATAGATTTGCACCAAAATTGTTCCCACCATTTCCGATGGGCTCCCCACAGGTCTTTCCAGCCAGTACGGGAGGCAGCACAAAGCCGGTGGGCTTCCTCCTTTGCGTCCGGGGAATCTAAATCACTGAGCATGGTTAGAAGGATATGGCCCTTTTGTCCTGGCTCCAGGTCAAAATATCCGCCTTTGCGTATCATACGGGTGGATTCATAGCGGGTGGGAACATCGGCGGTAACGCTGGTATACACCCAGCGCCTACCGGGCAAATGGTAAGGTTCAGCCGGATACTCCACCCAAACAGTATCCTCCCGCACTCCATCGCCATAACCATATATTTCAGCGGTATCATAAACGCCCGGCATAGTGGAAAAATGAAGATTCAGGACAACAGAACCTGTGTTTTCCACTTCTACAATCAGCGTATTCTGTTCAGCACAGATGACAGAAGTATAGCAGGCCGCTGCCTCTCCTTTTTGATAAATGCCCCGAACTTCTCCAAGATATGGATCCTGTTCTGCATGGTATGTACAACCCTTTAGCTGTGGAACCTCTACTTCAAGCCAGCCTGCGGCAACAATGCGTGTTCCGCTGCGGCGGCCTTCCTTATGAAGCAAGCGTTCTGACCTCTGCTCCCAGCTTTCTGCAAGGTGGACTTGAGCCCAAAAATCGTTTTTGCCTAAGTAAAATACCTGCTTTGCACCATCGCCGCCAACGACAGCCCCCAGATCGCCGTTACCCAGCAGCGGCGCATCTGTTGCCAAATCTGAGGGGATCCATTTGGGAAGCTGCGTAAGGACAGCTATACCTTTTTCTACCAGAGGACGCGCTTGATTAACGGATATTTTCATTGTTTGCTCCTTTCGGTTTTGAAGTTATACTGTTTACAGGCGGTCTGAATCCCATACATTGGCACATAATTAAAAATAAAGACATAAAGTACCGGAACAATCAACAATATATAGCTGCCAATGGCTGAGGAAACTGCGTTGATTTTTGCCTCTGGCGTTTTCCGCTGGAATCAGCGTTGGTGCGGGAGGGAAAGGAAACGGTACTCATACTTGTAAATCTTCTTTCATAATTTCATATGTTTCATCTTCTGCCCGGTTAGCGGAAAGGTCTTTTAGCATTTCCCCTTCATTCCCATCGTCTTTGCCGGGGTGATTTGTGCATGTTGTGTTGTTTTATGAGTTTAATTTAATATAAAATGGGAAGTTTATCAACAAACAATATGTTTATCAGAATACAGAATGTCTATTTTGCTGCCTTTTACGCTAGGCAAATTGTTTTTAATATGATACAATAACAACAGATTTCAAAAAAGGCTCTGTTTTGAGAGGAAGATTCCTTTGTGAAAGACTAACAAAAGATATTTCCGGCTTCATTTCAATTTCATTCAAAAAATCTGAAATCCCAATGGTTTTTTCTAATGTCAGCCTTTCAATCATTCCCCTGATTATTGGTTATTGGCTTAATTCTTTTTTAGCAATATCCATAAATTCCTGGATCAGATATTGCGCTATAATAAGGTGCCCCTCCGTTCATGATATGATGGACCAGAGTTTCCGGGATACCAAAGCTATTAAGGAACTGCTTTTAGATAAAAACCGGTCTATTCAAGATATTGCATTCCAAGTAGGTTTTAATTCTTCTATAAATTTTACACGTGCTTTTAAGAAGTATGAAGGAATTACTCCTAGTAAATACCGAGAGGTGCATACCTAACATATCATAAACGAGCGGAGAGCTTTTATGCTCTCCGCTCGTTTTTTCTGTTATTTTTTAGTACAGCATAAATTTGAAAAAGCAACTTGGCAGATTTAACCTGAAATGAACTTAATCTGAGGTGGATGAAAAACTCTCGAATCCGGAGGATGATACTATACGCAACACAGTCCACCAGAATTTGGAAAACCTTAACGTTTTCTCCTACAACCAGCAAACAGATAACGGCTGATGAGATGTTTCTTAAACAGAAAGCCTTAATACGAAGCAAACGCTCCTGTCAAATCCACAATAAGATATTAAAGTCTGCCTCAGTGAGATTAAATTTTTTAGGGAAAATCAAGAAAACGTTTAACTAGATTAAATAAGTGTGATACTGAATCCAAAACAATAATTAGGTATAAAATACATAAAAATCAATGTAAATTGAGAAAATCTATTGCAATTCCTCCAAATATATGGTAGTATAAAAATAATCTATTACAGAAAACGTTTCCTATAAAATTGAGGTGTACTTACGTGCAAAATCGTGTGACCATCAACGACGTTGCCAAGGCGGCAAGGGTTTCCAATGCAACTGTCTCCAGGGTTCTCAATAAAAGCGATTACCCCATCAGCCCGGAAATCAGGAAAAAGGTTTTGGAGGCAGCAAAAAAACTACACTATACTCCAAATTTGTTTGGCAGGAACCTTAAAAAAGGTAAGAGCAATGATATAGGCGTTATCGTGCCTTCCCTGCTTAACCCTTTTTATGCTGAAACAGTGGCTGGCATTGAATTGGAATGCAGAAAGCGGGGGTACAACCCGATCTTTTGCAGCTCTGGCCATAAGGTTGGAAAGGAGATGGAATATGTAGACCTTCTTCAGCAAAAATGTGTGGACGGCCTCATCATATCCTCTATCAGTTCCAATGTAGCCGACATGCAGCAGATTTTAGATCATAACCGCAACATTGTACTTTTCGATCAGCCTGCTATCTGCGGAGATTGTGACAGCGTTACATATAATTTTAACGAGGCTGGGAAGATGGCTGCCCATTATTTAATTGAAAAGGGGCATCGGGATATAGCATTTTTAGTCCCATGTTTTGACCGCCAGAGCCGTGTTGCCCGCTTTGAAGGGGTTAAATCCGGTATGAAGGAAGCAGGACTGGAATTTAGTGAAAGCCGCCTCTTCCTATTAGATGAAGAGGCGCAGGAAATTACTGAAAACGAGTCTATTCTCCAAGACAACCAGAGCGGCTGGTTTAAGGACGGCATTGAACTGGCTCAGGCATTTTTAAAGAGTCAATGCGAAGCTACCGCAGTAGTGGCTGTCAACGATATTATCGCTTTGGGTGTTATACGGGAATTTATCCGCAATGGGCTGAAAATCCCACAGGATGTTTCTGTCATGGGATTTGATGATATCAGCATTTCCGTTATGTCAAATCCAGCATTGACCACTATCGCACAACCCTCTGTGGAGATGGGCAGGATGGCTGCCCGTATGCTGATAGAACGGATCAACGGGGAAATTCAGTCAAATACCACGATTGTTCTCAATCCCTCTATCGTTGAGAGGGAATCTGTCAGACAGATTATTTAAATTAGGGAGGCGTATCCAAGCATGAAAAAAATCGATATCCATATGCACTGTTTTAAGCATCGTCCCCTGCCCCTGATTGGGACTGAGAACACGATCATGATCCCAGATGAGGTCTTTGCACTGTATGATGAAATGGAGGTGGAACACGGAATACTGCTTCCCATTGTCAGCCCGGACTGCTCTACCTCAGTCCAGGGGAATGAGGAAGTGGAAGAAATCTGTCAAAACAGCGGCGGGCGTCTCCTGTGGTTCTGCAATATTGACCCCCGCAATTATTCCAACAGCCCGGACAGCGACCTTTCCCGGATGCTCAAAGCTTATAAAGCCCGCGGAGCTCTGGGCGTAGGCGAAATTGTCTCAAACCTTCCCTTTGACGATCCACTGATGGAAAACCTGTTTTTCCACTGCCAGAAACAAAAGATGCCGGTCTTGTTCCATATTGCACCGGAAAGGGTTGGCTACTATGGGATTTATGACGAGGTTGGCCTTTATCGTCTGGAAAAGGAACTGGTGAAATTCCCGGAGCTGATGTTTATTGGACATTCCCAGCCATTCTGGGCGGAGATTTCCTCCAATGTGACCTCAGAAAGCCGCAACACCTACCCTCAGGGAAATGTTGCCCCTGGCAGAGTGGTGGAACTGATGAGGAAATATCCAAACCTTCATGGCGATCTGTCCGCCAACAGCGGGTTCAATGCAGTTAAACGGGACGAGGCTTTTGGGTGCAGTTTTATAGAGGAATTCCAGGACAGGCTGTTCTTTGGAACAGATATCTGCACAGCTGCCCAAAGAATCGGACTTTCCGCCTGGCTGGATGAAAAGTATGCAGAGGGGAAAATCTCCAAAGATGCTTATTATAAAGTCTCCCGCGGAAATGCGGAACGGCTTTTACTGAAAAAATCGTTTTGATTTTGCCGCTGAAAAGGAAAGGGGAAATTTGCCATGATAATTGACGCTCACAATCATCCCGACTGGTGGGGCAAGGACTACGACCAGGTGATTGCAGACATGGACGCCTGTCATATTGACAAAACCTGGCTGCTCTCCTGGGAATGTCCTGAAGACGAATACGACCCTGAACAATGCTGGTGCTGGAATGAGGACTTAGGGACAAAGGGAACCTATCCGGCGGCTTTTTCCAGATGCTTGGCTTATAAACGGAAAAGTCCGGATCGTTTTATTTTAGGCTTTGCGCCAGACCCCCGCAGTCCCTCTGCCATTGACCGCTTACAGGCAGCGATTGATCTTTACCATGTTCGCCTCTGTGGGGAGGTTAAGCTCAGGATGATGTATGATAACCCTGACGCATTGGAACTTTTCCGGTTCTGTGCAAAGAAGGAACTTCCTGTAACGCTGCATCTGGATTACCCCATAGACACTGGTGTAAAATATCCCCGGCGCTCCTGGTGGTATGGTGGAAATATGGATACGTTGGAACATGTTTTGAAAAGCTGCCCGGATACTATTTTCCTGGGACACGCCCCTGGTTTTTGGTCCAATATTTCTGATGACAGCCAGAAGTATACCACTGTTTACCCGGAAGGCAAGGTAGTTCGGGAGGGAAAAATTGTCAAACTGCTCAGAAAATATCCCAACCTCTATTGTGATATCTCTGCACGTTCCGGCCGCAACGCCTTTGAACGGGACAGAGAATATGCGGTAGAGTTTATGGATGAATTCCAGGATCGAATCCTTTATGCCAGAGATCATTTTGACAACCTGCATCAGGAACTGATTAACAGTCTGCCTTTGACACAGGAAATACGGGAAAAAATTTATTGGAAAAATGCTTCCCAGCTTTTAAAAAATGATTTAAGCTGATTTTAATTTTTTATGGCAAAACAGAAAACGTTTACTATAATAAAGCTAATTTTAAAATAAGAAGGGGAAAAATTTCCTTTATAAAAAAGAAAAATTTTTCTAAATATGCAGAAAACGTTTACTTAATTCGGCGATTCTGCATAGAGAAAGGGGATGTGTTTACAAGGTTATAACCAAGTATACCCTAATTTTTTCAAAACATGATAAGGAGAGATCAAGATGAAAAAAGCGTTAGCACTTTTATGTGCATCTGCAATATTGGGTGCAGTTTTAAGCGGATGCAGCAGCAGTTCCCAGCCATCCTCCAACACCCCGTCTAATTCGTCTGCCAATAACAGCGCGCCCCAGTCTTCTGCTCCTTCGGAAAGTACAGAACCGGTATCCATACGGTATATGTGGTGGGGCTCTCAGACCCGCCACGATCAGAACATCGAAATGCTGAAAATGTATATGGAACAGAATAAAAATGTAACGGTAGAATACGAATACGGCGGATTTGACACCTATTGGGACAAAGCCTCTGCTATGGCGGCGGCCAACAACCTGCCTGACGTTTGGCAGATGTCTGTTGCCTATATCCTCAGCTATGCGGATAAGGGACAGCTGGCGGATATGAACCCCTATATTGAATCCGGCGTCATTGATTGCAGCGACTGGGAGGAGGTTTTCAAAAACCTTGGTGTGGTTGATGGGAAAAACTATGGCCTGACCCTTGGAAACTCTGCTTACTGCATGATCTATGACCCGGATGTATTTGCTCAGGCTGGCGTAACAGAACCCACCCTTGACTGGACATGGGATGACTACCTCAACACAATTAAAACCATTACCGAAAAAACCGACCTTTATGGCGACTGCCAGTTCCCAAGTTCCATTATGGAAGGCTATCAGCAATACCTCCGCCAGAACGGACAGATTGGCGTTGTCAATGAAGCCCGCGACGGCCTGACCTATAAAAACACTGATTTATGGGTAAAACTGTTTACTATGCAGAAAGAACAGCTGGACACAGGAAATGTCATCCCCTTTGACCAAGCTGTTACCATGCAGGCTATTGAACAGACCGGCATTGCTACTGGCCAATCCGCAATGATGGGAGTTGTCAACAGCAACCAGGCAGTTGCTGCCGCCAATGCCCGCGGCAAGGAACTGAAAGTCACCTGCTTCCCCCACGATCCCAACGAAACCCAGCCCGGAACTTTCATTGGCCCAACTATGTTCCTAAGTATGTCTGAAAGTTCCAAAAATAAGGACGCAACAGCGGCTTTGATTAACTTCCTGCTCAACGACCCGGAAGCAAACAAAATCTGTAAGATGGAAAAGGGCGTTCCCGCCTCCGCCGCAGTCCGCGAAGCTGTTGAACCCCTGCTCACTGAAACCGGAAAAGCTGTTTCCCAGTATGTAGGCGAAATGGGCAAGATCGCTCCTCCCTATGACAACATCTATGCGGTTGCTTATTCTGAGGTCAACGACCTTTACAACAAGCTCGTCCAGGATATGATGTTTGGACGTATCAGTATTGAAGATGCCGGACAGCAATTTATTACCGAAGCCGACGCGCTTCTAAAAGCAGGCGCTTCCAAATGATCCTAAGCTTACAGCATAGGCTGCCGCGTCTTGCAGATTCAGTCCAGTAAAGTTGAACTGACAGCCAGGGAGACTTGTTAGAAGTGCAGCTTTTCTGCAAAAAGATTCGCTGCACTCTCCCTGGACCCTAAAAATTCTTTTGTATGCTTCGCCGTTTATATTATGAATCAGCCATCTGCCCGATTGCGCTGATCCCAGGAAAGGAGAGATTAACTTGAAAACTGCCAAAAAGAAAAAAGGCCGTGATTTCGGGGTGGACAACCTGTCCGGCTATCTGCTGATTGGGCCATGGCTGGTAGGCTTTTTCCTATTCACATTATATCCTCTTTTTTCATCCCTTTATTATTCCTTCACCAGTTATGATCTTTTAACATCCCCAAAATGGGTAGGTGTTCAGAATTATATCAATGTATTTGCCGACGCCCGTTTTTATCAAAGCATGAAGGTTACGTTTATCTATGCGCTGGTACATGTTCCCCTCAAACTCCTGTTTGCTCTGGGGATAGCCCTTTTATTTAACATGAAGCATCGGGGAATTGGTATCTATCGAACCCTGTACTATGTGCCTTCTATTGTAGGCGGCAGTATTGCCGTTTCGGTCATGTGGGTTCAGCTGTTTGCCTCCAAAGGCCCCTTTAACAATATGCTGGCCAAAATAGGGATTGATATAACCCGCAACTGGATCGGCGATCCTGATACCTCTTTGATGATGATTATTATTTTGGCGGTTTGGCAGTTCGGCTCTCCTATGCTGATATTCCTGGCAGGATTAAAGCAGATACCTGTCAGCTATTACGAGGCAGCAGAGATTGACGGCGCCAATGTATTTCAACGGTTTATTAAGATTACTGTCCCGTCGCTGTCCCCGGTTATTTTCTTTAACCTGTTGATGCAGATTATCGGCGCTTTTATGGCGTTCACCCAGTGCTATATTGTTTCCAACGGCACTGGCGGCCCCAGCGATACGACCCTGTTCTATGCACTGTATATCTACCTCCAAGGGCTCAAATACCATAAGATGGGCTTTGGATGCGCCTTGGCATGGATTATGGTCATTATTATTGCATTGATTACCCTGCTTATTTTTAAAACATCTGATACATGGGTGTTTTACGAATCGGACGACTAAGGAGGATGAATGATGAAAAGTATGAAAACCCGAAAAAGGGTAGGGGCGGTTGTATATCACAGCTTCGTCATTCTTCTGGGGTGTGTTATGCTTTATCCGATTGTCTGGCTGATTCTCAGTTCTTTTAAGCCGGGAGACCAGATTTTCCTCAATGCAGCCAATCTGATACCGGATACTTTTGTACTGGAAAATTACCGGACTGGCTGGGCGGGATTCGGCGGGCTGACCTTTGCCACTTTCTTTAAAAACTCCTTGGTTGTAACGATTTTAACGGTAATTGGAGAGGTCAGCACCTCTACGATTGTAGCCTATGGCTTTGCAAGGATCCGTTTTAAGTGGAGAAGCTTCTGGTTTGCCTGTATGGTGGTAACAATGCTTCTGCCGACCCAGGTGCTGATGATTCCCCAGTATATTATGTTCCAGAAATTTGGCTGGCTCAACAGCTTCCTGCCCCTGGTAGTCCCCGCATTTGCCGCCCGTCCCTTCTTTATTTTCCTGATTATGCAGTTTATTAAAGGCATCCCAAAATCCTTGGATGAATCTGCCTTTATTGACGGCAGCAGCAAAATCGGAACCTTCTTCCATATTATTGTCCCCCTTTGTGTACCATCCATTATTACTTCCGCAATTTTCTCCTTCTATTGGAAATGGGATGACTTTATGGGTCCGCTGCTGTATCTGCAAACACCCAAGCTATATACTGTATCCCTTGCGTTGAAGTCCTTTTCAGACCCTTCGGCGGGAACCAACTGGGGTTCTCTGTTTGCAATGCTGGTGGCTTCTTTGATACCAAGCTTTGTTATCTTTATCTGCTTTCAAAAGTACATTGTGGAAGGAATCGCAACAACTGGTATGAAAAATTGACTGAAAGGAGGAATGATATTTGAAATTTGGAGTGTACGGCTGCCGCCATTTCCATCTGGAAATGGCAGTGGAGGAGATGCTGAAACTGGGGCACGAGTGTATTGGCATCTATGAGCCGGAAGGACCTCTGGCGCGAAAACTGGCTGAAAAGTATCATCTTACCTGGCTTGAAACCGAGGAACAATTCTTTCAGGCGGAACCGGAAATCGCCCTCTGTTCTTCCATCAACCATGAAAAGGTAAAAAAGATTGAGGCATGCTGTACCCGTGGAATCCATATTATGCTTGATAAGCCGCTGGTGACTTCTCTGGAAGAATATGAACGGGTATTAGAGGTTTCTGTCAGAAGCGGGATGAAAATCGGCCTGATGCTGACCGAACGTTTCAGCCCTCCGGTCCGCAGGATAAAACAGCTTATTGATGACGGAACCCTGGGGGACATAGTAAGCCTGATATTCTCCAAGCCCCACAAACTGACCCCGGAAACCAGGGAAAGCTGGCATTTTGACAAGGTACAGAACGGTGGACCGATTGTAGATTTAATGATACATGATTTTGACTTGATCCGCTGGCTGACTGGAAGCGAAGTCGTCAAAACCATGGGCATGATGAAGGTTGGAGATCGGGAAGGATACCCGGATCTGTATGACGACGCCCGGCTGCTGGTTCAAATGGAAAATGGGGTAACAGCTGCCATGATGGCGGATTGGTGGACTCCTGCCGCATATCCCTGCTTTGGCGACGAGCGGATTGTGTGTACAGGCACTAAGGGGCGCTGCGTAGCTTATCTGACAGGAGAGCCCCGGCTGCATCCAGAGCCGTTTCTGACACTTTCCACTGAAACAGCCAGAGAGGATATATTGTCCCCCCTGCCTGCATCCAGGGGCTTGATGGAGGATTTTCTGGAACAGCTTGCCGGCAGGCCAAGCATCGTTACACAGGAAGATGTGTTTAAGGCAACCTATGAAACGCTGGCCGCCGATCATACGGTACAGCTCATCAAAAATAAATAGAAAAAGCGAAAGGAAGGGTGAATCATGATTGAAGGTTCCGTTATGGATTTGTACTACAAGCAGGTAGTGGGGATCATTGACGAAATCCGCGCAACCGAGAAGGAACATATTTTAAAAGCCGCCCATATGGTCGCAGACCAGGTAGCGCAGGATAAGCTTGTCCACGTCTTTGGACCAGGAGGGCATTCTAATCTGGGGGCAATGGAAATTTTCTTCCGGGCAGGCGGCCTGATGCATGTCAACGCTATTTTGAACCAGGAAACAATGCTGTCTGTGGGCGCGTTAAAATCCATGCAGGTGGAACGGCTTCCCGGCTACGGTAAGATTATTGTAGAGGATTATGGGATTGGCAGGGGAGATCTTCTAATCATATGCAACGCATACGGCATTAACTCGGCAACCATTGATTCTGCCCTGACAGCCAGAGAAGCGGGGGCAAGGGTAATTGGAGTCAGCTCATGGGAACACGCAGAAACATGTCCCCAGGATCACCCTGCGCGTCACCCTTCCAAGAAAAACCTGCACGATATTGTTGACTGTGCTGTTGACTGTAAGGTAAAGCTTGGGGATGCAACCATTGAGCTGGAAGGCTTCCCGCAGAAAATAGGGGCTTTAAGCACCTATGCGAACGCTTATGTGTTAAACAGCATTGTAGTTGAAGCGATTAACATTCTGGTAAACAAAGGGATCAATCCTCCTGTGTGGCGCAGCGGAAACTGTCCAGGGGGCGACGAATGGAACAACCAGTTTATCGGCCATTTCCGCGGAAAAATTAAATGCCTGTAAGAGATAGAAGACTTTTTATAAGGAGAAAGTGACATGGAACAGAACCAGAAAGATAAATTGAACGTAAAAATATGGCCCACCAGGGAGGAAATGGGAGCTGCCGCTGCCGCTGATGCGTCTGCGCTGATCCAGAAGCTGCAAAAACAGAAAGAGCATCTGAATCTGGTCTTTGCCGCTGCTCCATCCCAAAATGAGTTTTTAAAAGCGCTATCTCAGGACAGCAGGATTGATTTTTCCCGGATTACTGCCTACCATATGGACGAATACATTGGGCTGCCTGCTGACGCACCCCAGGGATTCGGCAACTTTTTAAAAGCCCATATCTTTGGCCTCTGCCCATTTGCAGAAGTACATTATATTAACGGCGGAAATCTTGACCCTGAAAAGGAATGTCTGAGATATTCCGAACTGCTGTCAAAAGTACATATTGACGTTGTCCTTATGGGAATTGGAGAGAATGGGCATATTGCCTTTAACGATCCATCTATTGCAGATTTCCATGATCCAAAAATGGTTAAGGTAGTGACATTGGAACAGGTCTGCCGCCAGCAGCAGGTCAACGACGGCTGTTTTGAAAAGCTGGAACAAGTCCCGGAACAGGCAATTACCCTGACAGTTCCCACTCTGATGAACGCGGATTATCATTTCTGCATGGTACCCTCTAAGCTGAAAGCAAAGGCCGTACACAGCACATTGGAAGGCCCCATTTCGGAAACCTGTCCAGCCTCTATTCTCCGCACAGCTCCAAACGCCTGCCTCTATCTTGACCAAGAGAGCGCCAGCCTGTTAAAGGCAGCGGAAAAGGTATAACTTTACAGAGAAATTGCTTTAAAGAAGGTGGATGGCACAAGATGAAAACTCTATTTATAAATGCCCGTGTAATCCTCCGCGGAGAGATCATTATGGGTTCTGTACTGGTGGAAAACGGGAAGATTCTCACCATCCAGGAGGGGCCTTGGGGAGATTACCCAGCAGGCTGGAAAATCATTGACGCAGAGAAATTATATCTTTCGCCGGGATTTATTGATATCCACACCCATGGAGCTGGTGGATGTGACTTCATGGACGGTAAGGACGCAATTATAACTGCTTCCAAATCCCACATGCGCCACGGAACAACAACACTGCTTCCAACCACTGTTGCTGTTTCCAGGGAAGACCTTCTCAAATGTACAGATGATTTCAAAGCTGCCCAAAGGGAAATGAAAGACGGTCCCCATATTCCGGGGCTACACTTGGAAGGGCCTTATTTCAGCGTAGAGCAAAAGGGCGCGATTGATGAAAACTTTATCCGCAATCCAGACCCGGAAGAATATAAGGAAGTTTGTGAATGTGCAGGGGACTCCATTTTAAGATGGTCTATTGCCCCAGAGCGCCCCGGAGCGCTGGAAATGGGGGATTATCTGGCGCAACGCGGGATTCTTCCAACGATTGGGCATTCCAACGCGGTATATGATGAGATACGGAGAGCTTTTTATCATGGCTATACCCATGTAACCCATCTGTATTCCGGCATGTCCACCATTACCCGGAAATCCGGTTTCCGCTTCCCCGGCGTCATCGAAAGCGCTTACGCGCTGGAAGGTTTGACCGTAGAGATAATAGCGGATGGATGCCATCTCCCGATAGAACTGCTGAAAATGATCTGGCGGCTGAAAGGGACAGATAAAATCTGCTTGATTTCTGATTCTATGCGGTATGCGGATGTTAAAGTTGATAATACCGTAGCCGATGGTTTGGGCAGCCGCGAAGGCGGGCAAAGCGTTCTGATTGAAGACGGGGTTGCAAAGCTGATGGACCGCAGCGCGTTTGCGGGAAGCATTGCAACTGACGACAGATTGGTTCGGGTCATGTACCATGATGTGGGGATTCCACTCCACGAGTGTATTGGTATGATGTGCCGCACTCCGGCCAGTATCATGGGATTTCAAAGCAAAGGCTCCATTGAGCCGGGCAAAGACGCAGATCTGGTACTGTTTGACGAGGATATTCAAATCAAAAGGGTTTTTGTTTCCGGTAAGGAGACCTATAAAGCCTGATTTTATGAAAGGGGTGCAGTTTTGTATTGAAATTTGGCATTGTAGGCTGCGGCACAATCGCGGGATTTTATGCCTCGGCTATCGAAGAAATTGAGGGCTCCCATATTACCGATGTTTTTGATGTCAGTCCCCAGTATGGGGAAGCATTTGCCAAAGAGCAGAACGCAGTATATCACTCTACCTACCAATCCCTGCTGCAATCAGATATTGATACAGTCTGCATCTGTACGCCAAGCGGACTTCATGCAGACCAGGTAGTACAGGCCAGCGAAGCAGGAAAACATGTTGTGGTAGAAAAACCTATTGGCATAACTATGGAGCAGCTGGATCATATCAGCGCTGCCTGTAAAAAGAACAGCACAAAGTTATGTGCAATTTCTCAACTGTTCTTTTCTGAAAGTGTGCAAAAGGTGAAAAAGTGCATTGACGAAGGACGGCTGGGCAAGATGCTTCTCTGTGAAGTGTCCATGAAATATTTCCGCAGCAAGGAGTATTATCTCAAAGGCGGCTGGCGGGGCACAGTGGCAATGGATGGCGGCGGAGCGTTGATGAACCAGGGGATTCATGGAATCAGCCTTATGCTCCTGCTGATGGGGAACGTGAAATCAGTCAGCGCCTACACCCGGACCCTGCTGCACAATATCGAAACGGAAGATACCGCTGTAGCTTCCATGGAGTTTGAAAATGGTGCTTTGGGAACAGTCATTGGAACAACCTCGCTTAACCCCAGTTCCCCACGAACCATTGACATTTATGGCAGCAAGGGCCATATTCAGCTTACTGAATCCCAGATTACCTGCTGGGAGGTGGAGGGGGAAGAACGCATCTGCATCCGGGATCTTGACGCAGGAGCTTCCTCCAATCCAACTGCTTTTACCAGTGACCTTCACCGGCTCCAACTGTTGGATTTTATAGAGGCTGTGGAGCAGAACCGTCGTCCTCTGTTGGACGAGACAGCGGGCAGAAAACCTGTTGAACTAATTCTGGCAATCTATCAGGCATCCAAAGATCATAAAACCATATTTTTTAATGAGTAAGGGAGGACATGAAAAATGGGAAAATTAGCATTGCTGGGCGGAGAAAAAACAGTTACCCTTGATTACGAAAAGGTTGGCAACATTCCCCTCTGCACTGAAACAGGAATTGAAGACGCCATAGCCCTGATGAAAAAAGGGGAAATTTCCCAATCACAGTCAGTGATTGACTTTGAGAAACGCTTTGCCTCCTATATGGGCGCAAAATATGCCCTTGCCACCAATAACGGGACTTCTTCCCTGGATTCTGCGCTGTTTGCCGTAGGAGTACGTCCCGGTGACGAGGTTCTTGTACCCTCCTTTACTTTCTGGGCGAGCATGGTTCCGATTATTGCCCAGCACGCCACGCCGGTTTTCTGCGACATTGACCGCAATACCCACTGTATGGACCCTGCGGATATTGAGCGGAAGATCACCCCTAAGACCCGCGCCATTATGCTGGTTCATGTGTGGGGCGCTGCCTGTGATATGGACGCTATTATGGCGATTGCACACAAGCACAACATCAAAGTAATTGAAGACTGCTCCCATGCCCACGGCACCAAGTACAAAGGCGTCCATGTGGGGAATTTCGGTGATATTGGCTGTTACAGCCTCCAAGGTTCCAAACTCCTTCCCGCTGGCGAAGGCGGCATCCTGATTACAAACAACCTGGAATATTATGAGCGCTGCCTGGCTTTTGGACATTATGACCGTTTGGCTGACCTACCGGAGACCTCCGAATATCGGAAGTATATGCTGACTGGCATGGGCCACAAATACCGCCCCCATCCTCTGGCGATTGCTCTGGCAAACCGCAGGCTGGACACCTTGGACGAAAGCAATGAAATCCGCAACCTCAATGCGCTGAAATTTGAAAAGCTGGTCAGCGATTTGGATTGGATGGTGACGCAAAAGGTTTATGACGGGGTTGAGAAGGTTTTTGCTTATCAGTATTTTGTATTCGACAATACAAAATTTGAAGGAATCAGAACATTCAGCCTCTTGAAAGCCCTGGGGCGTGAAGGCGTAAGCTGTGGTTACTGCGGCTATGGCCGTCTGCATAAATCTCCGTTGGTTCTCCAAGGCGGACCATGGGGCGACTGCGGACCCCGTGAGACTCCCGTCAGCCTGCCTGAAACGGAATATCTGGCGGAACACGCATTTTTAGCCTGCCCACGCTTTGAAACGGAATGTGACGAGTTAATTGAACAGTATGCGGCAGCTTATCATAAGATCGAGGAAAACCGGAATGAACTGATTGAGTTTGACCGTACCCACGACTTTACAGAGGAAATGAAAAACCTCAGCGGCCGTACCATAGCTGTGATTAAATAATGTAAGCAAAGCATATTTGTGGGGGAAACCTACATTAAGAACCTGTATTCATAGCCGGAGGAAGCTGGAAGGGCGAGGATTTTTCCCGCTGGACAAGGAGATTTCCCTTGCAATCCTGACGGATTGCAAGGGAAATCGACGCGGTATGACGAGAAAAAGACTGGACAGACAGCGTTCAACAGTTGTGAATACAGGTTCTAAAAATGTTTTGGGATCAGAGGGGCTTTCTTTAAGGCCGCCAGTTCAGCAGAACTGAACCCGCCAGACGCACCCCTCAGCTTGATGGAAGAATGCATAAGCCTCGCCGAAAGGCAGATATCACCCCCTTTTGCCAGTATTTAAAATAAATGCCCGCTGAAATTGCTCATATGGAGGGAACTATATTGGGTTAGAACCAACTTCGGGGAACATTCTATTTAGGCGGGCCTCTTCCGCTTCGCCAAACTCACATTAGATAACATTTCAGACCAGAACCATTATAAAAAAGATTCCCCACATCAGTTCTAACAAACTTAATGTGGGGGATTTTTTAAAGTTAAAATTTATGATTTTCTCAGATTATACCAATAATAAACAGAGGAAATTGGGGACCTGTCTTTACAGACCCCCAATTTCCAGATTCATAATGAAAAGCTACCCTTTTATGGGAACAAGCCAAGTTTTTTCTGGGCTTCGACGATTTTCCCAATCGCCAGAATATACGCCCCTTTTCTCAAAGAAGTATCGTATTTTTCAGCAGATTCAAAGACACGGTCAAAGGCTGCATCCATTACATCTTTCAGCCTGGTATTTACTTCATCAAGGCTCCAATAGTAAGACTGCAAATTCTGAACCCATTCAAAGTAAGATACAACAACGCCGCCAGCGTTCGCCAAAATATCTGGTACTGCTATAATGCCTTTATCCTGTAAAATAGAGTCAGCTTCTACGGTTGTCGGCCCATTTGCACCCTCTACAATTACTTTTGCCTGAATTTTCTCTGCATTTTCAGCGGTAATTTGGTTTTCCAGCGCCGCGGGAATCAGAAAATCTGTATCGCAGCAGATTAACTGGTCGTTGGAAATATGTTTAACACCTTCTTTGTGGTAATCTTCCAGCATTTTCCCTGGATGGTCGCCCAGGAAAGCCCTGATTTCATCTATCTTTAAACCGTTGGCACAATATAACCCACCGCTGACGTCGCTGACAGCAACGATTTTGCAGCCCTGCTCATATAAAAGTTTCGCTGCAATTCCGCCTACATTGCCGAATCCCTGTATTGCGACACGGGTATCCTGATAGCTGCGTCCCAGATGATCCATCATCCGGCAGGCGATAATCATCACCCCACGTCCAGTTGCCTCTGCCCGTCCTAGGGAACCTCCAAGCTCAACAGGTTTTCCAGTAATAACCGCACCTGTCCGATACCCCTGAATGTGGCTGTATGTGTCCATCATCCAAGCCATAATCTGAGCGTTGGTATTAACATCTGGGGCAGGAATGTCAACATGAGGACCAATAACGGGTTCAATCATGGTTATGTATTTTCTGGTCAAACGCTCCAGTTCCTTTTGGGAAAGCTGGGAAGGATCAACCTTTATGCCGCCTTTGGCACCGCCGAAAGGAATATCTGCTACTGCACATTTAAAGGACATCCACGCTGAAAGAGCTTTTACTTCGTCCAAATCCACACTTTGATGGTAGCGGATACCGCCTTTATACGGGCCGCAGATACTGCAGTGCTGAACCCGGAACCCTTCAAAGTGCTTTACGCTCCCATCATCCATTCGGATAGGAAGGGAAACTTTTATCTCCCGTTCAGGGTATTTTAGGAAAGAATATTCATCTTCCTGCAAACCCAGCATTTTTGCGGAATCCTCCAATATGGAAATCATGTTTTGGTAGGGATTGTATTTTTTCATCTTATCACTCCTGTTTCCTTTCTTTATTTGTAGAACTTTCAGCCCCTGGGCTCCCCTGTCTTTTTATCTTGTTTTTTCGGCTTTATGTACATATTTTATCTTTTTATCTAACAAAATTCTAGGTGAATTGTTTTGAAAACTATACATTTTCGCTTTTTAATGTCATAAACAAAAGAAAGGATGAAGTGCGGCGATGAATCAGTCTGATCCTCAGGAAAGAAAAGAGATACCTGTCTGCCGGATGCGGGATAATCCCAATGGAGAAGAACCGTTCTTTATCCGCAGGTATGTATTGGAAAAGGGACAGGGAACCTCTTATCACAGTCATGAATATCTGCAAATCAACTATATCCGCAAGGGGTTGGGCAGACATTTCATTCATCAGGGAGGATTTGACATCAGCAAGGGAGACATATTTGTAATCCCTCCAAATGTCCCCCATGCCATTTCGGCAAAGGGCGACAACGGGGTGGAAATTTTTGAGTTTGAATTTTTCCCCACATTTATCAATGAAAACTTCGGAGATTTTACACGGGTAAATTCTTTTCTTGATTTCGCATATATAGAGCCTTTTCTGGTGGTTGAAAATAAGGTAAAACCCCGTCTAAATCTCACAGGGGAAGTTCAAAATGAAGTTGAACAGCTGTTATGGGAAGGGCTCAGGGAATTTGAAGGCAGGAAGCAGGGATTTGAACTGTTGATTAAATCCCTGCTGCTGAAATTGCTGGTGATTGTTGGACGCGCTTTTACAGCAGACCTAAATGAGAAAAGCGCTTCTTTTATGTACCAAAGATATCATGAAGAAATATTTAACGCCCTTGAATATATTAAAGAGCATTACAATGAAAGTTTAAGTGTGCCGGAGGTCGCCCAGCTCTTTGCGCTGTCTCCTTCTTATTTCCGATATCTTTTTAAAAGTATAACTATGCAGAATTTTGTAGAATACTTGAATAATATCCGTATTATGAAAGCCTGTGAGCTGTTATGTACCACAAACAAGCGGGTATTGGATATCAGCTCTGACACAGGCTTTAACAATATTAAGCATTTTAATGAAGTATTCCGCAGGTCAACGGGGCTTACCCCGCTCCAGTATCGAAAACATAATCAGCATATTGGGTGAAAAAATCTTCCCTCTGTCATAACTGCAGAGGGAAGAAAGTATATTTTGCAAAAATTAGTACTAAGGCAGGATAATAGATACTTACCATTGACAGCGAATGTCCTTATCTGCAAGCCAAAAGATTTTTTCTTTTGGAACTTTGGCTAATTTACAAAATGTACGAACACGGGAGAACTTTGTATCATTGCTGCTGCGTGCATTTCCAATCCAATATTTCTGGCCACGATATGTAAACGGGCTTGGAATTAGGTGTAAAGGTTCCTTCTCTTACCTCTAATTTTTTAGGATCGGTGGTTAACCATGCACCATATTGTGCCAGTTTCTCTGGGTCAGGCGAGAACTACAAAGTTTACTTCTCCTTCAATATGAAGCTCAAATGAATCGGAAATGGAACCTTGTATGGAAGATTCTGCTAACCGCTGCAACGCTTCAGCGGCATAAGGATCTGTCCACCATTCCTCATCAGAGTCCTGCCCAATATTCTTTAAAAATTGGTTGATAAGGTCTCTAAGCTTATAGATTCTATCAATTCACACCGTAACCTCAGCTAAAACCTTTTGTTTCCCTTTCCTGTACGATATCAGATCTCCATCTATCCTGTCCCCATCCACAGCCAGTGACCTTTCACCGATCCTGCGCACATAGATAATATACCGAACTCCCCGGAACAACCGGTTCACTGTATATCCCCTGATCTCATCAGGGATGCAGGGGACTATCCTCAGTCCATCATAATCCGCCTGTACTCCAAGGATTGCTTGCTGATAGATACGAAGGTCCATGAGGCTGTCCCGGTCAGCCAGCTGTTTTTGGCGTGCTCCGGATTTCCCGAAGCCCTCCCTGAAACGGTCTGGGAGTAAACATATGGTTCTGTTTCATGTATTTCGCCCTCGTCCTCCAAGTATGCTGGGCATATCCTTCGATAAATATGGAATCCCCCTCATCGTTCAGCCCAACCCTCCGGCACAACTCCACATACTCGCGGCCGTATTTTACAAACATCCCACCAATGAAAACCGATTCTGCCACAGGTCCTTCGGAAGGCCCAAAGGTCTGGAAGCTCTCCCCCCGGCTCCTGGGAGAAGCAGTTGAGGTTCAGGCAGTCGTTCCAGTCAGCGCGTCCTATCAGCGGCAGCTTATGGGCCCCCAGATGTGTCATGGTGTAGTTTACGCTGCAGCGGATGTGTTCCATCAGAGGTGCCTCTGTCCCAGGGGCGTTGTCAAAGGGGTCGGGTGGTCCAGGATGGAAAAATCCCCTGTTTCCTTGACATAGCAGCAGACCGCGCCCACCAGCCATAAGGGATCGTTGTTGAAACCGCCGCCGATGTCGTTATTTCTTTGCTTGGTCAGGGGCTGGTATTGATGGTAGGTGGAACCGTCGGGAAACTGGATGGACGCAATGTCAATAATCCTCTCCCTGGCGCGCTCCGGCACGATGTGCACAAACCCGAACAGATCCTAGCAGGAGGCGCGGAAGCCTATCCCCCTGCCTGTGCCCGTCTCGTAATAAGAGGCGGACGGCTGGCTCTGGCAGCATAAAGAATGAACAGCTGCTTTTTGCTGCCATCCATTCCAATTAAAAATTTTTATTTTTTCTCTGTCCTCTTGACGGGGTGCGGTTCAAAATCGATTATTCTTTTCTTGCTTCAATATCTTCTTTGCCAATTCAACCATTTCCATAAAGTAGTCCTCTTTAGCAATCAAAAGTATAACACCATACAAGCAGAAGAATATAATACCTGTGAACATAATTGACGCAACAGAGTTAATTGTAATCAGACGTCTAATAATGACTATGACAACACATGAGATAACGCTTGCTAAAAAAGCTTTTATTACTGTACTAAATTGAATATTCATGATGATATCATCTTTGGCAAAATGCATCTGTATACTCATCTGTGTTAATTCAGCAACAAGTGTGGCGATAGCAGCTCCAGTACATCCAAGCGATGGCATCAATGCAGCATTAAGTATTACATCAACTATTGCCCCAATCATAACAGCTCTCATAAACTGAGAATCTCTCCCTTGCGGAATAAGAACTTGATTCCCAGTAACATTTGAAAATCCTGAAATAATCAAAATTGGCATTAATATTTGCATGCAAAGTATGGCATCATGATAGTCACTGCCTCCTAGAATGTTTACTGTATCAAAAGCTTCTGCTATAAAATATACCGATATTGGAATGGTGACCAAAAATACAAACGAAACGGATTTTTTTAGTGTCTTATTGTATACTTTTATATTATTATTGCTAATATAATTGGAAAGTCTAGGAAGAAGCACAGCACTTACTGCATTAACTGCCGACAGAAGAAGCCATTTAGACTTCGAGGCAACGCTATAGAGGCCAACTTCTCTGTCTCCATTTATAAAACCAAGCATTATAGTATCTAGGTTTGTATAAACGCTTACTGCTAGTATGGATGCAAAAAGCAGAAGCATTGGCTTTAAATGTTTCCTATATTCCAGACCTTTTACCAATTTGAAGCGAACAAATTTTCTGGAGTATAGAAGATTGCAAATATAGGCGCCTATTGAAGAAAATGCTGTAATAGCTGTATATATAGGATAGTCATCGATTGTTCTAACAAATATAAGCACCATCCCCAAAGAGATAGTTTTGAAGATGATTGTCCTTTTTGTAATGTATGCATATTGTTCAAGCCCAGAGTATAACCAATTAAGGCCAAGTGGTGTTGCCGCGATTATTAAAATGTTTATAAAAAACAATATTGGTTCTGATGCGAATTTATCTACAAACAGTGCTGAAACAAGAAGAACAACAATGACAGCTGCAGTAACAACTGTATTTATTATCAATAACTCTGCGGTTGCCCTTGAAAGTCTATTTTCATCGTCCCTTTCTTTTGCAACCGCCCTAATTCCATATGTAAC
>CAJUSD010000027.1 GCA_910589145.1 uncultured Oscillospiraceae bacterium | reverse complement strand
TCCACAAATCTTTGCACTTAACTTGACAATTCGCAGATAGAAAAAGAAAGAAGGACCTCTCCTTTTTCTCCGCCTTCCCTGAAAAACACCCCGGTGGGGTGTTTTTCAATATCAGCCCCATCAGCCTCAAAATCTCCACAAAACTGATTCCCCTTCTGTCCTGCTAAAATCCTTGACTTTCCCTGAAATATATGGTATCCTATTAAAGCCGCTTGTTCCGGGTTAATATAAGCGCGGTGTCAGCCGCCGCCCTGCACAGCGAGTCTCATAAAAAAGGCAGGTGCGTAGCCATGTACGCAGTTATTGAAACCGGCGGGAAACAGTACCGCGTTTCTGAAGGGGACATCCTTTTTGTTGAAAAGCTCAACGCAGAAGAAGATACCAGCGTTACCTTTGACAAGGTAATTGCTGTTGGAAAAGAGGATGGAACCGTTATTGGAACTCCTACTGTAGAAGGTGCTTCTGTTTCCGCTAAAGTTGTTAAAAACGGCAAAGGCAAGAAAGTCACTGTTTTCACTTACCGTGCTAAGAAAGGCTCGAAACGGAAAATGGGCCACAGACAGCCTTATTCCAAGGTTCAGATCATGAATATCAACGCATGATCTCCGTCCGTTTCTTTCAGAAAGGCGGAAAACTGACAGGTGTGACGGTTTCCGGCCATGCTGGGTATGCAGAATATGGACAGGATATTGTATGTGCTTCTGTCACTTCTGCAGTTCAGCTTACCGCTAACGGTATTACCGAGGTTTTGAAAGCCCCCTGTAACGTTCATATGGAGAAAAACCGTATCTCTATTGAGATAATGGACAGGAACGCTGGGCAGGAAGCTGTATATTTTTTGCAGGCTCTTTCCCTTCATCTCTCTGTTCTTGCGGAAGATTATCCGAATACCATATCTATCCTTGTTTCGGAGGTGTAATTATGTTAAGACTTGATATGCAGTTTTTTGCACATAAAAAGGGCGTTGGTTCTACCAAGAACGGCCGTGATTCCGAATCTAAGCGTCTTGGTGTGAAGCGTGCTGATGGCCAGGCTGTATCTGCTGGAAGCATCCTGGTTCGTCAACGTGGAACCCACATTCATGCTGGCGACGGTGTGGGACGTGGTTCTGACGACACTTTATTTGCTAAGATTGACGGTGTTGTCCGTTTTGAACGTCTTGGCCGCGACCGTAAAAAGGTCAGTGTTTACGCAAAAGAGGCTTAATTTTCTCCTTTATAGGTTTCTCTTGCAGAGTCCTGGACAAACAGTCTATAAAAAATTGTTTGTCCAGGACTTTTCGCTTTTATAAAAACATCCCCCTTGCCGAACCGCTTTCCGTTCGGCAAGGGGGACTATTTTGTTATAAATTTGCTGTTTTACATCATATGGTAAAAGAACTGATCTGCTGCCGGCTCTGAAATAACAGAAACCAGCGGAGATGTTAAGGAACGAATTTTCAGGGTTTCCACAAATTCTGCTGCATCGGATTCATTTAGATTTCCTCCAGCAGAGGGAAGGCTTATAGAAGGCGGTTTAACAATAGCTTCCCACATTTTGCGCTGAAGCAGCGCCCGCTCTGCGGAAAGTTCTGCTAATTCTTTACGGCGTTTAGCCTGTTTTTCACGTTTGGCCTGGTTTTCTGCCGCTACTTTTGCTACCTTTTCCGGCGGATCTCCACCGCCGCAGATGTATGTTACTGTTCCGTCCTCATGAATAACCACTCCACACGGTTCAAACGTTAAACCAATTGACTTTGCATAGGCTTCTCCGTTTGGAATAACATCCGTGAAAAAATAGGATATCTTTTTTTCATAGTAATTTGCCGTTTCGCGGTCGTTTACCATTTTATCGAAGATATTCGGAGCAATATAAACATCATTTCCCCTCATACGTTTTCCCACTGCCTCTAGGCTTTTCTGGTCTTTTCCTATGCTTTGCAGTGTGACAGGGCCAAAACGCTTTTCCAGATATTTTTTGTAATCTTCTGCGTTTTGGGGTGTGGATTCGGTAACTTCCGATGCGTTTAGGCTTTTCTGGATTGCTTTCCAGAATGTTCCCTTTCCTGTCGTATTGGCTGCCTTAGTTGTTACAACAGGTTTTGTTATACCATATTCTGTCTGAATCGTATTCATAAAATACTCCTTCTCGCAGCGTTATCATTTCGGCGGCCTGAAATGATTTTATAACCCTCACGAATATAGTGTAGCATAATTTTGATAAATTATCTACCCCATTTAAAAAGTTTTTAAAACATTATAGGGGAAAGCCAAAGACGAGTTACCACCAAGGGCAGCTTAAGAAGGTTTGAAGACCCAGGTAACTTTTTAGTAAGGTTTCCTGGCCGCCAGTTCAGCTTTGCTGAACTCAGGCAAAGAGGAAAAGCCTGCCGGGACTTTTGAGGACAGCGCCCAACGCCCGCTCCCTGAGCCAAAGCCTTTTTCATCTACCCCAGATTGTACTTATCAAAGGCGGTGCCCAAATCCTTGTTTTATCAAATTTACGTTAATTTACCAATTTTATTTTAAAAATAACTGTTGCAAACTTTAAAAATCGTGTATAATGGAAGTTGTACGCAATTAGATAGAACACTTTTCCAAACCGCAGAATACGCTGTATTTTTCTCTCAGAAAACGTTAGGATAGTACAGACAAAATAATCTTGCCCGTAAGGGAGTTCATCAAAGATAGGAGCCACGCCAATGATATTTGCAAGTCTTTTTTTCTTGTACTTTTTTCTTCCTCTAAATTTACTGCTATATTATGCTGTTTTCCGAAAACCGGCATATCGGAATTTAGTCCTCGTTTTATTCTCTCTGTTTTTCTACGCATGGGGAGAACCGATCTGGATTATTTTATTGATATTCTCTGCCAGCATTGACTTTTTGCATGGAAAGTTTATAGAAAAGCATCGTGGAACTCCTCTTGCAAAGCTTGGAGTAGTTTCCTCATTGCTGCTTAATCTTGGAATCCTGTTCTTGTTCAAATACAGCGGCTTTTTTATTGGTTCAATAAACAGCCTGCTGCATCTCTCCTTACCTGTTCCTGCGTTTCGGCTGCCGGTAGGTATTTCGTTTTATACCTTCCAGACGATTTCTTATATAGTAGATGTGTACCGGGGAGATGTAAAGGCAGAAAAATCCTATCTTGGTTATTTGATGTATTTGTCTCTTTATTTTCAGCTCGTTGCAGGCCCTATTGTCCGATATCGTACTGTTGCCGATGAAATCGCCAGCCGTCGGGTTTCTATGGAAGATTTCAGCGATGGGCTTACCCGTTTGTCCGTCGGCCTTGGAAAAAAAGTTATTTTGGCCAATACCGCTGGTCAAATTGCCTCTAAATATCTGGATGGAGACCTCTCCGGCCTGTCGGTTGGCGGGGCATGGTTTGGAGCGGCATTATTTACTTTGCAGATATATTTTGACTTCTCCGGCTACTCGGATATGGCGATTGGCCTGGGCCGGATGTTTGGGTTCCATTTCTCTGAAAACTTTTCCTATCCTTATCTTTCTAAGAGTGTTACTGAATTCTGGCGCAGATGGCATATTTCCTTGGGAAGTTTTTTCCGGGATTATCTTTATATTCCTCTGGGGGGAAATAAGAAACACATTTTCGGAAACCTCTTTATTGTATGGTTTTGTACCGGACTTTGGCATGGCGCCAGTTGGAATTTTGTTTTTTGGGGCTTGTTCTATGGGTTTCTTATTATTTTGGAGAAGCTCTTCCTGGGAAAAGTCCTTCAGAAAATACCAGCCCTTTTTTCCCACCTATATTTGATTGCTGCGGTTGTTTTAGGATGGGTTTTATTCTATTTTACTGATACTTCAAGACTTTTCGTCTATCTAAAAACAATGTTTGGCGCTGCCGGGGTTCCCTTGTGGGATTTAAACCTTCAGGTTACGTTCAGCAATAATGTTTTCTGGTTTATTGCGGCAATCGCGGGGTGCTTCCCTATACTCCCAGCCATTTCCCGCTGGATGTCCAAATGGCAGGGAACAACTGCGCTGCTCTATATTGGCAGGCTTGTATTTACTACTGCTGTTTTGATTATTTCTACCGCTATGCTGGTGGGGCAGAGTTATAATCCCTTCCTTTACTATCGCTTTTAAAAAAGGAGTTGTGTAAAATTATGAATGATCCCACTGGGAAAAAAACTTTGTCAATGATTCACTGCGCTTTAATCCCCTCTATTTTGGCAGTATTGGGGGTATGTGCGATTGTACTGCCTAAACCCACTGTTTCTGAATATGAACGACGCGACCTGGAAGTTTTCCCTGAATTTACCCTTGCTTCTTTACAAGCTGGGGAATATACAAACCAGATTGAACGCTTTTATGCGGATACCTTTCCTATGCGTGAAATGTTTGTCCAAATGAGTGCAGACCTTGCAGAAAAGCGCGGCATACAATTTAATGAAATGACCTTATATGATACCGGGAACGGAACTCTTGGCGATGGTTCGCCTTCTCTTTCTCCAGGGAATGGGGGAAATCCTCCGGGCAGTTCCGGGCCTTCTCCCTCCGGTATAACCCCCTCTGTTCAGCCGGATAACAGCAAGGAGGATTCCTCGCAGGGACAGCAGTCTTCCTCTCAACCTCTTGAGCCGCCTATAGAAACGGAAGGAGGCTACGGAATGGACGTAAACGCTCCTGCCCCTGAAACCTATAACTCCATTTTAATTTTCCAAAATCGGGCTATGGCGCCCTTTGGCGGTACAAAGGCAGCTTCTGAATATTACGCCTCTGTTTTAAATAATTACCAGGAGGTTTTAGGGGATTCCGTTACAATTTATAACCTTATCGTTCCTACTGCGATTGAATTCTATCTGCCGGAAAAATATAAATCTGTCACTAATCCCCAAAAGCCTAATATTGACAACATTTATTCCATGCTGAATCCTAAAATCAAAAAGGTTGACGCATATTCTGCCCTTCAAAAGCACACAGATGAATATCTTTATTTTGCCACTGACCATCATTGGACAGCACTTGGGGCGTATTATGCCTATACTGCTTTTGCGGAACAGGCTGGTTTTGCTCCAAAGCCTCTTTCATCCATGGAAAAGAAGACAATTTCTCCTTTTGTCGGAACCATGTATTCGCAGACGCAAAGCTCCAAGCTGCTGGAAAACCCCGATCATTTGGATTACTATATTACCGATACGCAGCATACTGCATACCAATTCCCGCGCAACAGCCCCTATAAAGGAAACCAGGTTCCGGTATGGGCGGAATATGCCAAAGGCGGCAATTCTTACTCGGTTTTCCTCCATGGCGACCAGCCCTTAACACGCATTGACACAGAGCATAAGAATGGCAGGAAAATTATGGTTGTCAAGGAATCCTTTGGCAATGCCTTTGCACCTTATCTCATTCCTCACTATGAACAGGTTTTTGTTGTAGATGCCAGGTATTTCCAGATTAATGGATTGAAATTTATTCAGGATAATGGCATTAATGAAATTTTGTTTATTAATAATATCTTTGCTGCAAATACCAATTCACAGATTGGCTATATCCAGAGGATTTTAACCCAGGCTGATTGGTATTATCAGACTCAGCCTACCCAGCCTGCATCCTCCTCATCTTCAAGCAGTGAGGCTCCTCCTGAAGAAACCTCCTCCACACCACAGGAACCAGATGAAAGTTCGTCTAACTCTTCCCAGAAGGGCGGGGTAGTAGTGATTCGTCCTGATGGTACAAAAGAGCGTGTGGAAACAGATGATAATGCCAGTTCCTCCGGGAAACTTGTTGTTGTAAAAAAGCAAGAGTAAAAATTGTGCATAATTTTTGAATTTATAAAGAAATTTGGAAAGGTTTTGGAAGCTGTAATGAGCTTTCAAAACCTTTCCATTTATATAGTTTCACATATCATATTAGCATTAACTAACTTAAAAAAGTAATTTCAAAGAAAAGACATAAGAAACTAGATATATAATCGAGAAAGATAATGAAAAAATTAAAAGAAATTATATTATGAAAAAGAGAAACATCATTAAAATAAACTGAAATTAAATGAACAATTATCCACAAAGCAAAATAAAAACCTACTTTTAAAAAAAGAAAACAGGAAATTTAAGTCATTATTATAAGAAATATATGGAAAGAAAATAAAGAAATGATAAAGGAAAAACATAGTAAAAAGAATCTAAAAAAAGTATTGCAATTTTGAAGTGTATTGTTTATAATGGGAATAAAAGAAGTTTACATTGAAAAAATGAGAAGCTGGAGTAGATCTATTTCTGTATATTAAAGAACTCAAAACTCTTTTGGCAAATCAAAAAAGCTATTACAAAGGGTCAAAAGTAAAACTATTCGCTAAAGTCTCGTTTTATGTGTCTTCCATACAATAAAGATATGTATTTTGTTTTAGAGGTGCAAAAAAATAACTGTAAAAACACAAGAATACTTTAAAGAGTATACAGATTTTTATTATATTTCGACATTTTACTTGACTTCTTTGCTATTTTAAGGTAATCTTTTATTAGGGACTTTAGAAGCATGAGTTTTCAATTCCAGCACCAAACCAGACTGGGATCCATTTTATAGAAGCTCGACAGGACAGAGTTCATTATGGGCTCTCCCCCCACCCTTCAGGCTCCCTGTAAAATGACCTACATAATGATGAAAGGGAGACGAAAATAATGGCCAGACCACAACCCAAATTTACAGCCGAGCAAAAATCGGAAATTCTGAGGGCTTTTCAAGAAGAAAAACGGGAAAAGGGATACCTGAAAATCATGGTGCTGAAATACAAGGCGCTGGACGGACTAAACAGCCGTGAAATCAGCGAGCGTACTGGATTCCATAAGGACTATATCAACCGCATTGTTGGACAGTATAAAAGACAGGGCATGGACGCTGTAGTCGCCCGTTCTGTAGCACGTAATCATGCCTATTTGTCCCTGGAGGAAGAAACTGAATTTTTGGAAACCTTCCGCAAAAGAGCTTTAAAAGGGGAAATATTAGATATTGTTGATATTTCCAAAGCGCTTAATGAACATGTCAACCGCGAGGTAGGGCTGTTCCTTGTTTACGATATGCTCAAGCGACATAACTGGGCGTGCAATGTTTACCCGCGCAGAACGAAATTCCAAGGGAATAATTAAGTATGTCCCTGAGCTGGACAAGCGTCTGTTTACCGGCTGTCCTTTTTCTAATATCTGCTTTAATTATTTATTATTTAGCAAATGGATTTCCATGAATGTCTGACGGATAGTACCGACTTTCCAATCAACAAAAGACACACAATCTGTCGCTGCCGTTCCTGTTTAGGAGTGTTTATGGAAACTTCTGCTTCAATAAAATCCCTAAACCATATCTTTTCCGTCTAAAATCAAAACCTCTGGGGCATCCTAAAACTGTCGCCCTAGTTAGGAAGCACTGCTTCCTTTTCCATTTAAAGGAGGTTTTGAAATGTCTAAGATTTACAGTGTAGATGCTCTTGAAGTTCTGGATTCCCGAGGCAATCCTACTGTAGCCGCTTATATTCAAACAGAATATGGAGGGCTTGGACGTGCTATTGTGCCGTCCGGCGCGTCTACCGGAGAGCATGAAGCCGTTGAACTGCGCGACTGTGAAACCCGTTATCTGGGTGCGGGGGTACGTACCGCAGTCCGCAACATTCAAGAAAGAATCCGCCCCTGCCTGGTTGGGGTTGAAGCCGCTGAACAAAGCCAAATAGACCAAATATTATTGGCATTAGATGGAACGATCCACAAATCGTCTCTTGGTGCAAACGCCATTTTAGCGGTTTCGCTGGCAGCTGCCCAAGCTTCTGCCAATGAAAAACAAGAATCTCTTTACCGATATATCGGCGGAGCTGCTGCATCTCTTCTCCCTGTCCCCATGATGAACATTCTAAACGGGGGGAAGCATGCAGACAACTCCGTCGATTTTCAGGAATTTATGATACTTCCTGTTGGCGCCCCAACTTTTTCTGAAGCGCTGAGAATGGGAGTGGAAGTTTTCCACCACCTGAAAAAAGTTCTGCACAGCCGTGGCTTCAGTACTTCAGTAGGGGATGAAGGTGGTTTTGCCCCTGACCTGAAAAATAACCGGCAGGCACTAGAGCTTATTTTAGAGGCCATTGAAGCGGCAGGGCTGCATCCTGGACGGGATATTTTTCTGGGTATGGATGCTGCTTCTTCTGAACTGTATGACCGGCAAACCAAACTTTACCGCCTTTCCGGGGAAGAGCGTGAACTGGATACAGATGGTATGATCCGTCTATATGAATCTTTAGTTCGGGATTTCCCCATTTTATCCATTGAAGACGGATTAGATCAGAACGACTATGAAGGCCATGCTGAATTAACACGCCGTCTTGGAGATAAGGTTCAGCTTGTGGGAGACGATTTATTTGTTACTAACGTTACACGGCTGCGGGAAGGGATTGAACGCAAAGCCGGAAATGCTATTTTGATTAAACCGAATCAGATAGGTTCCTTGACAGAAACAATTGAAACTGTACAGACTGCCCAAAGAGCGGGATTCGGTGCAGTAATGTCCCATCGTTCCGGTGAAAGTGAGGACGTTATTATTGCAGATTTAGCAGTTGGATTGGCAACAGGGCAAATTAAAACGGGATCTTTGTGCCGTGGGGAAAGAACTGCCAAGTATAACCGCTTGCTGGAAATTGAAAAAGAACTTGGCAGTTCGGCGAAATATGCAGGTAAAGAAGCTTTTCGGGGGAGAATTTAGGAAAAACAAATTTGCGGGTACAACCTAATACAAGCACCCCCTAAGAGGATGGAAAAGGTTTTGGGTCCAGGGAGATTCACAGCAGAATTGCACTCCTAAAAAGATAAGAGAAAAAAGTCTGTTTGAGAAGGTAAAATTGCCACAGTGGAGAGCCGGTTAAGAACATCGTAAAGGAATTTAAGAGGACTTTTTTGAGCTGGTGAATGTAAATTTGTGGATGTTTCTGCTTAGCCAGAAGAAATTTGAAAGCCAGATTTCAGAGGCATTAGGGGAAACATCCTGATTGTTAACAGAAATAGAATCCCAACATAAAAAACAAACCCGAAAGGCAGATACCTTTCGGGTTTTATTGCTTACTGTTATAATCACTCCTATAAAATACGAATATACATCATATAAGCGAATCCAACCTGATCCTGAAAAGCGATAGTAGCCCAATCCTGCCATTTTCCCAATACAGTGACACGGGAACCATTTGGAATTCTCGCCACCACGCTGGCCGAAGTAGAGGGCCTGCTTCTCAAATTTAAATTCCCTCCCTGGGTTGCAACCACAGCAGCCTCTTCCTGTTGAGGAGGAACTAAAGGAAGTCCGAATAGCTCTGTCAATGACCCCGCAAGGTTCCTTCCAATTTCAGGTAAGTTTCCAATAATCCATTTAGCGTCGTCCTCATTGTCGTGATATCCCAGTTCCAAAAAAACAGAGGGAGCTCTTGTCAAACGCAGTTCTCCCAAAGTTGTATTAGGTAAAGCGCGTACAAGTTTAGGCAGCGGATAAATTGTTTTAAGGTTTTTGGCAATAATCTGGGCAGCACGTTCTCCGAAACCACTTCCAGGATAATAGTAAACGTCAATACCGCGCACCTGACCGTATTTTCCCTCAGGGGCGGCATTGGAATGGATAGCGAAATGTAAATTATAGTTTCCGCTGTTGGAGGCACGGATAGAGGAAGCAGCAGTCATATCGGGAGTATTTCGGGAATAGGTAATCCCGCTTGAACGGAGATAAGGGACAATCTGATCTGTCAAAAGGTTCATATATTGTTCCTCGGTGCCGCCGGTGACATAGAGATTTTTTTCCTGGGTAGATGGGCTTAAATAAATAGAAGGCATAGCCAAGCTCCTTTCCAAAGGCGGTAATATAGAAAAATGCAAATCCGTCAATACAGAATATGCTTTTCTGAAAAAAACAGTTCACAAAACGGAAAATTTGTGATATTATGAGACGTGGGCGGAATTCGTAATATTATAAAACAGGAGGGTTCCCAAATGCTGGAAACATTGAAGAAAAAAAGCTTTAAAAAGGTAATTGTATGGGTTGTGGTACTGTACATAGCGGCAGCAGCTTGTATGATTATCAGCGGATGTGGAATTTTTAAACTGCCGTTCAAAAAGGATATCTATGATCTGGATGTAAACGGCTTGGAAGGGCAGTATGTAACGGCGGAGATTTACTTTATCTATGATTATTACGCCTATACAACAGAAACATCGAAATCCAATCCCAGACCAAAGACTACAAGTAAAGAATATATTATCCCAATCGGCGAAAATGAATACATGGGGTTGTATCTTCCTTCCAGGAGCCTGAGCAAAGCGGACAAGCTTATGAAAAGCAGCCAATCATTCCTGGATAACCCCTCTGATACAGGGCCATCCGAAGAAGAAATTTTCACTGTTACTGGAACTATTTTGCCAATGGCAGAGGACAGCCTGGAATTTTATCATGAGGCTATCGGCTATGATGAAATGACCGACGAGGAAAAGGCGCTTTTCCTTCCATATTATCTTCGGGAAGACTACTTGGGAAAAACCAGTGAAGCTGCTACCTACCTGCTGTCTATCGGCGCAGTAGTTTGCTTTATCTGTGCAACTGTAATGTTTGTTCGTGCAATTACTGGTGCTTATCAGAAAGATGTTGTAAAATTCTGCGCTGATACCGGAGATAAGGAACAGGCTCTGGAACGGATGAGTACTTACTACGAATCTGCACATCCTGTAAGCGGAATCATTATCGCGGATAACTGGATTATGTTCCAGCAGGGGGCCCATACCAGGGTTTGGCCTTTGGAGAAGTTCTTATGGGCATATAAGAAAACGACGGAACACCGCAGGAATGGTATAAAGACAGGTACTACTTATTCTGTAGTTATATGTAATACCGCTAAGCGCCGGTTTGAACTGGCCATGAGAGAACAGGAAGTTCAAGACGCTTTGGAGTATATTGTTGAAAATTCCCCAAATACCGTTGTGGGTTATAACAACAAGCTGGATAAGATGTATCAGAAAGATCTTGAGAAATTCCAGAGAATTTTGACAGATCCACAGGTCGCGGCAGAAGTCTTTGAAAACCAGAATTAAGAACCCACCCCAGAACGGGATGTACCCAGGCTGCGCAGTCTGGGTACATCCCGTTCTTAGAGCCTGTTTAATATCTCGACGTGTGCGGATTGGCGAGCGGATTTTTTGCCTTGCAAGGCAAAAATCCGCAGGCATCCTGACGGATGGCAAGGATTTTTAACGCGGTCAAGGCGGAAAATACGCCGCCAAGACGGGCGCGGGGAGATATTAAACAGGCTCTTAGGTTCAAAGTATCAATGCCATAACAAAAACGCTGTGCAAATGAAAATTTGTACAGCGTTTTTCATGTATGTGAAAAACAAAAGGACTACAGTTTGACATCGTTCATTGCTTTCACAGAGTTTTCAATCATTTTGACCTGTTCAACAATTTCCCCATATACTTTGGCGGAGTTATTGGATACATCGCTAATTTCCCTTGCAACTATGGCAAAACCCACTCCTGCCTGACCAGCGCGCGCAGCTTCAATAGATGCGTTAATGGCAAGAATTTTTTCCATTGAGGCAACCCTTTGGAGTTCAGCGGCCTTTCCACGTATTTCGTTAACGGCAGCCAGCGCATTGCTGGACTCTTTGTCAAAGGCTTCTACCTTTTTCTGGTTCAGTTTTTTTATGTATTCCAAATTTACCAACTGGTTTACAACACGTCCCAGCATCTGCGCAGCAGAACGAATCATTTTTTCGCTACGGACAGGGACTTTTGCCAAAGCTTTTAAATATTCAGTTTCGTTAATGCCAAGTTCGTGAGCAATTCCACGGAAATAATCCAGGTCAGGCTCATTTGGGAGGACCTGCCCGCCGATAATAGCGCCTACCTTCTCATCCTCTATCATGATATCGGCAGAAAAATCCATGAGCCCAGCATGGCAGAAGTAGGTTCCTGTACATTCATTATCACATTTAACACATCTGCGGCGGCCTTCCTCACTTCCGCGGGTATATTTCATGCAGAAATCTGTAAAATTACTTCCCTTTGTGATATAGTTCCCTTCCATATCTACAGCAATTGCTGCCAGTCCGGTTGCATCTGAGAATAAGTCCTGAATTTCCTGAAGCAGCCCCATGTCCATAAACTGTTTAATATCCACAATAAACCCCCCCGTAAATCTCTATTTTCCACAGTCAAAGCACTGTTTTTATTTGTCACAAATACCTATAATTTTATTTATTACTGATGATTTAGTATACCATATTGCTACTGCAATTGCAAACCTTTTTTCTTTTGTACAAAGTATATTTATTTAGATGGAAAATCCTGCATATCCAGTTTCAGCAAATCCGCTTGAAGCAGTTCCACATCTTCCTGTTGATGGGTAGCAGCAATCAGTGTCCTATTTTTAAGGTTTTTCAATATAAAACAGATTGTTTTGGATTTGGTTTCCGGGTCAAGGCCCTTAAATGGTTCATCCATTAAAAGAACATCACTATCAGCCAGGACAGCCCGGACAATGGCAACACGCCGTGCCATGCCGCCGGAAAGCTCCCTGACAGGAATATAGCAGCTTTTTTGTGGAATCCCTGTTTCCATAAGGGCAGCTTCTATGAGGGAAGGGGTGACTTTCCTCCTGCAAACCAGACGGATATTATCAACAGCGTGAAAGCTGTCCAGCAGACGGTCTTCCTGAAAAACAGCAGAGAATTTCCGGAAAGAAGGGACATAAACAATTCCTCTAGAAGGCGGAAGAATCCCTAAGATCAACCGAAGCAGGGTGGTCTTCCCGCATCCCGAAGGCCCCATAATGCAGGTGCGGGAACCTATGGGGAAACAGGTGGAAAAATTTGTAAGTACATGATTAGAGCCGAAAGAAACGGAAACACAGAAAAGATGTATTCCATCAGAATCCTTTGAATTCATAAAACACGCCCCTTATTCCCTTGCATTTTTGGATTTACCCGGACTCTGCCGAACACTGTCCGAAGCAGGAAAAGAAATGTTTTTTCAAATAGTACACTAATAACAATTACAACAATTGTCCAGGCAAAAAGTTCATCTGTCTGCAAAAAAATTTTTGCCTGGTAGAGTTTTTCACCAATAGAGCCATCGGGTAAACCGATTACTTCAGCAGCAACACCGGATTTCCAGCATAATCCTAAAGACAGGCTGCACGCTGAGATAAAGTAGGGCATACACTGGGGCCAGTAAATGGCATAAATGCGTTTCCAGGGGGGCATACGGAATACGTGGGCCATTTCCCGGAGCTCTATGCTGGCTTCTCCTAGCCCCTCCAGCAAATTTAAATAAATAATGGGAAATACCATTAAAAAGGAAATCACAACTGACAAATTGCGGGATGGTATCCAAACCAGGCATAAAATGATAAAAGAAGCTACAGGGGTAGCTTTTACCGCAAATACCGGTGGAGCCATTAACGCACGTAGCCAGAGAAAACGGTATGCCAACGCTGCCGCCAAACAACCACCGGCAGCCGCCAAAAAAAATCCTGCAAAAATACGGAGAAAGGAAAAGCCAACTGTTTTCCAAAAGTCAGTTTCCCGTATAAGCAGAAGAAGTTTACATAAAACAGAAACAGGAGATACTAAAAGTATCTCCTGTCCAATCACAAAACTGGCTATTTGCCAAACGGCCAGCCAAAAAAGGACGGCCAGCCCTGAGAACAGGAAATGTTTTCGGTCTGGCTTTCCGCCTGGACGGTGTTTATCGGGAAAAATAGAAGTCGTCATTAGGCAGCGTTCCTCCTACGGATTCAGGATTTTGCTCATAAAGGACATTTAAATAACCGCTGACTTTATCTTTCATCTCCGCACCTTCATAAAAAGCGATATTGCAGGCAGGAATTGCCTTTTCAGCAACAGCGGCTTTGGCAACGATTCCATATTTTTCAACCAGTGCGGCACAATCAGAAAGATTGGAGGATACATATGCCGCTGAAGCTTTATAAGCATCCAGGAAGGCGGAAACTTCATCAGGATTTTGTTCAATAAATTCTGTCCGTGCAATCACGACGCCTGTTACAAGGGCACTGGAACCGCCGCTGGCAGTCTGGACAGAATCCCATTCTTTTGTAAGGTCAAGGGCAACGCGGAGTTTTTCATTATTCATCTGTGCAGAGGTTACAAAAGGCTGCGGCAGCATCGCGACAGCTGCACTGTCTTGTGCTAAAAGGGCAGCAACCTCTGAAGCCTCCGATTTATATTCTATTGTAACGTCGGTTCCCGGAGTCAAACCGTTTTGAGACAAAACATAATTGAGAGCATATTCAGGGGTTGTCCCTTTTCCGGTTGAATAAAGAGTTTTTCCACGGAGATCACTTACGGAATTAATTTCTTCCCCGCTTTCTACAATGTACAACACGCCTAAATTATTAATTGCCAATACTTTTACTCCGCCTTTGGTTTTATTGTATAGAACCGATGCAAGATTGGCTGGGACAGCGGCAATGTCAATTTCCCCTTTTATAATTGCCGGAACAATTTCATCTGCGGTTCCCGACATGGTAAAATCCATGGAGACCGGAGAAATACCTTCTTCTGAATCGTTCATCAATTTTATCATACCAATAGCCGTTGGGCCTTTAAGGACAGAAGCGCGGATAATGGTTTGTTCTTCAGTTTCTGGGGTAAGATCCTCTCCGCCTTCTTCCATGACAGGAGGGGTTTCAGGTATGGAATCAGAAGGTATCCCGCCTGCCTGAGAAGATGATGATTGGGAGGTGTCTGATGAAGTTGAAGAATTCTTTCCGTCGTCTCCACATCCAGCTAACAGCGTTGTGCAAAGCACCGCACATACCATAAAGGCAAGGGTTTTTTTCAGCATATGTTTTCCTTCTTTCTAAAACAAATATAAATAAAAACTGTATTTTTACAGGTATTCCTGTGAATCTTTTCACAGCTAAACCCATGTAACTATACCATTTCCAAAGTAAAAAGTCAATGTATTGATGAACCATTGCACGGAAATCAATTTTCAGCATCATTGCAAAGAAGAATCAGAAAACCTCCGGCGCGGGCACAAACCAAAGACAGTCACAAACCAAACCCGTATCAAAAGCTTTGGCTGTTTTCCCGAAAGCGGCGGGGGTCCAGGGTTGAGCAGCGGAACTGCTCAGAGCCGCCGGCCGCCGGTTCAGCTTTGCTGAACTGAACCCGCAAGGCGCGAAACTCCCTTTTGGCAAGAGCTTTTTTCTTTTAGCGATAGAAAAAGAAAGAAGAACCCCTCCTTTTTCTCAGCCTTCCCTGAAAAACACCCCCGTGGGATGTTTTTCAATATCAACCTCAAAATCTCCACTAAATTGATTTCCCTGGAACCATTGTTATAAATCCAGTTAGTAAATTATCACATGGAAAGAACAGTAAATTTGTAAGCGTTCCACAGGAAGGAGAGCGGAAAGAAAAAGTTTCAATCTCATATGAATAGTTTATAAAAATGTTGTTAAAGAGATGTAACGGGTTGATTTTAAAGTAAGATTCGTATATGATACCGATTGTATGGAAATGCTGGGAACGGCTGTCCACACCAAAAAAGGGCGGTCCTGCAAGGGGGAAATCCTGCCCAAGTCAGGAGGCGTAGTCCGTGCAAACAAAGAAAGAGAACCTGTGCGGCATAGAAAGAAAGGAGGGAATCTAAATGTTCCAATTCCAATGGGTTTGGCACAATATGGGAGACCAGCGGAAAAAATTTGTAGTTGGCGTTATCCTTCAAATCATATTCCCTGCAATGGCCCTGATTAATCCTAAACTGATCCAAACATTAATTGATAATGTAGTAGTGGGGATTACAGATCCGGTGACTGGAGAGGTCGTACGCCGGATGGAGATGCTGATTCCTCTGGCGGTTGGTACCTGCCTTGTAACGCTGATACGTACTTTGATGGGATACTATATGGTAATGATCTTTGAAAAGGTGTCCCAGCAAACCGTTAAAAACATCCGGCTGAAACTTTATGAGAACCTCCAATACAATGAAATGGAATTTTTTGACCGCAACCGTACCGGAGATCTGATGACCCGTATGACTGGCGATCTGGATATGGTTCGCCATTCTATCGCAGGTATCAGCCGCCAACTGCTCAATTCGTTAATCTTATTTGTGGCGGCGCTGATATTTTTTCTGGCAACAGACTGGATTTTTACTTTGTGTATTTTAGCAGTTACACCGGTTATTTATGTGGTGTCTGCTTTTTATTCAAAAAAAATTAAACCCATGTACCGGGGACAGCGGGAACGGCTGACCGAATTGAATACTGCTGCCCAGGAAAATATTTCCGGCAACCGGGTTATTAAAGCTTTTGCCCGTGAGGATTATGAAATTGAAAAATTTGGAGAAAAAAACAAATCTTACCGGGATACCAATATCTTTGTTAATCTGTACTGGATGAAATTTTTCCCCATTATGGAAATGTCTGCGAATATACTGACAGTAGTAGAAGTGCTGGTAGGAGGTCTGTTTATTATCAACGGACGGCTGACGGCAGGGGAATTGATGGCATTGTCCAGCCTGACCTGGGCGGTTGCGCAGCCTATTCGTCAAATGGGCATGCTTCTCAATGATACACAGCGCTTTTTTGCGTCGGCCAATAAGATTATTGAAGTTTATTACCAAACACCAACCATTCATACCAAAGACACTGCTTTCAAGCCTGAGAAAGTAAAAGGGGACATTAGTTTTGAACATGTAACTTTTCGATTTGGGAAAAATGTGATTCTGGATGATGTTTCTTTTGAAATCAAGGCTGGGGAGACAGTCGCCTTTATGGGAACGCCGGGAAGCGGCAAAACGACCATTATGAACATGCTGCTCCGTTTCTATGACGCGGACAGCGGCTCCATCAAGGTAGATGGCGTTGACATCCGCGACTGGGATTTAAAGACATTGCGCAAGGGAATCGGCATGGCAACCCAGGATGTATTTCTGTTCTCAGATACAGCGGAAGGGAATGTTTGCTATGGCGAACCAGAAATGAGCGTTGAAGACGTTCGTAAATATGCAGTTATGGCTGACGCTGACGGTTTTATCCAGCATATGACAGATGGCTACGACACAATTATTGGCGAACGGGGTGTGGGACTGTCCGGTGGGCAGAAACAAAGAATTGCTCTGGCGCGTGCATTGGCGGTTCGTCCATCTATTTTGATATTGGATGATACCACATCGGCTGTGGATATGGAAACTGAAAAATACATACAGGGCCAGCTTGACAATCTGGATTTCCCATGTACTAAAATCGTAGTCGGTCAAAGGATTTCCTCTGTAAAGAATGCAGACAAGATCATCATTATGGAACAGGGCCGGATTGTAGAAATGGGAGTGCACTCTGAACTTTTGAAATGTGATGGATACTACCGGGAGATCTTCAATATCCAAAACAGCGGCATGGACGTGAAGGACTTAAAAGAAGCCGGAGTGATTTAACGGCAGCAATGTCCTCACAGATGCAAACGGAAGGAAAGGAAGGGAGAACATGGCCCGGAATAAATATGATGTGGATGAACGTCTGGAAGCGCCGTTTAGTTTCCAGCATCTGAAGCGCAGCGGGGTATATATTAAGCACTATGCGAATAAAATGATTTTTGCATTTATTATCAATACAATAGGAATCCTTCTGTCTCTGCTTACCCCTATGCTGACACAGCAGATTATGGACGTTTTCGTTCCAAAAAAAGATGTGCGGGGGGTTATCTTCTTTGCAGTACTGGTAACGCTGGCTTTGGCTGGGCAGACATTTATGACAACCATACGTTCCCGCGTTATGACAAAGGTAGGCCAGGGAATTATTTATGAGATACGTACCGACTTATTCCTAAAATTACAGGAACTGCCTTTTTCTTATTATGACAACCGTCCCCATGGCAAAATCCTGGTTCGGGTGGTGCAGTATGTCAATAACGTTTCGGATATGCTGTCTAATGGGATTATCAACTTTATTTTGGACTTACTGAACCTGGTGTTTATTGCGTGCTTTATGTTTGCCATGCATGCAGGGCTTTCCCTCATTATCATATCAGGACTGCCGGTTTTAATTGTAATTATCTTTTCCATTAAGCCCAGACAGCGCCGGGCATGGCAGATGGTTTCCAATAAAAATTCCAACCTAAACGCATATTTGCAGGAAACCATTACCGGTATGAAGGTTACCCAGATTTTCAACCGGGAAGAGGTCAACCAGGGGATCTTTACCCGTTTGTGCGAAGGTTCCCGCGCCGCATGGGTTCGCGCTGCGGCAATCTCCAACCTGGTATGGGTGTCGGTGGATAATATTTCTACGATTGTTTTGGCTCTGGTTTGTGTGGCAGGTGTGCTGGTCTATTCCGATACCATGACCTTTGGTATTTTGTGGGCCATGAGCCGGTATTCTTCACGGTTTTGGCAGCCCATTACCAACTTGTCCAACATTTATAACAACTTCTTAAATACGATTGCATACTTAGAGCGTATTTTTGAAACAATGGATGAACCAGTAGAAATCCATGACGTACCCGGCGCAGTAGAAATGCCAAGAATCCAAGGCGATGTAGAATTTAAAGATGTTGTTTTCGCCTATGAAAAGGATTCGCCGGATGTTTTGAAGGGACTGAGCTTTAAGGTCAAAGCCGGTCAGAGTGTTGCAATTGTTGGGCCGACCGGAGCGGGCAAGACAACCATTGTCAACCTGATTTCCCGTTTTTACAACCTCAAGAGCGGACAGGTTTTGATTGACGGTCAGGACATTTCCAAAGTAACGCTCCATTCCCTGCGCAGTCAGATGGGCATTATGCTTCAGGATACCTTTATCTTTTCAGGGACAATTGCGGACAACGTGCGCTATGGCAAATTAGACGCAACCCAGGAGGAAATAGAAGAAGCCTGTAAAACGGTTTCAGCCCATGACTTTATTGTCCACAGTGCCAACGGATACCAGACAGAGGTCCGGGAACGGGGGAGCAGTTTGTCACAAGGACAGAGGCAATTGCTCAGTTTTGCCCGGACGCTGATTTCTGACCCGAAGGTGCTTGTTCTGGATGAAGCTACTTCCGCCATTGATGCAAAGACAGAGCAGCTTGTGCAGCAGGGGCTTAATGAACTCCTGAAAGGGAGGACCTCCTTTATTATTGCCCACCGGCTGTCTACAATCAAAAGCTGTGATATTATCATGTACATAGCAAACGGCGGCATTGTGGAACAGGGGAATCATGAGGAACTTATGGCAAAAAAGGGCGAGTATTATCGGCTTTATACCAGCCAAATACGGGATATGTAACATACGATACTGCCATGCTATCCGGTCAAAGGGAATTTCTGAAGTTTCCCTTTGACCGGAGGTATGGCAATTTCTTCACAGGACGCCGGACCTTACAGCAGCCATTGAATGAAATGGTTTTGCTATAGGTTCTGTTTCAGCGGATAGGGGGAGTGTCATTTTTATGCTTTTTACACGCAGGTCTTTAACAAAGCTGATTGTTCCGCTTATATTTGAGCAGCTTCTAAATGTGACAATTGGTATGGTAGATACCATCATGGTGGCGAGCTGCGGGGAAGCTGCTGTTTCAGGGATTTCCCTAGTAGACAGTATAAACATCCTTTTGATTAATATTTTCTCCGCACTTGCTTCCGGCGGGGCAGTTGTAACTGCGCAATACATCGGAAAAGGCGACATAAAAGAGGGATGTGAATCGGCAAACCAGCTTGTAATTTCCATAGTGGCTGTTTCTGCGGTTATTTCTTCTGCCGCTTTAATTTTTCGTCCTGCTATTTTGCATATGGTCTTTGGCACGATTGAACCTGATGTTATGAATAATGCGCTCATTTACTTTATGCTTTCCGCTTTTTCCTATCCGTTCCTGGCTTTATATAATGCCGGCGCTGCGCTATTCCGGTCTATGGGTAATTCCAAACTATCCCTTTACACTTCCCTTGTGATGAACCTCATTAACATCTGCGGCAATGCCCTGTTTATTTATGGCTTCGATATGGGAGTTTTAGGTGCTGCGCTTGCTACACTTATTTCCCGGATTTGCGCCAGCCTCTTTATGTTCATTATGATTGTCAATCCACATAACATTGTACATATTGAGAACCTTTTGCCGCTTCGCATCAACTGGGGGATGGTAAAAAATATTTTGCGCATTGGAATTCCCAATGGATTGGAAAACAGCATGTTCCAAATTGGAAAGGTCCTTGTTTCCAGCCTAGTTGCCTCCTTTGGCACTGCTGCCATTGCCGCTAATGCGGTTGCTGGAAATATTGCATCCATGCAGGTTATTCCGGGTTCTGCAATTGGACTTGCTTTGATTACTGTTGTTGGACAATGTGTCGGGGCGAAGGAATTTCAACAGGCGAAAGAGTATACCTTTAAACTAATGCTTATGAATATTGCCGCTGTTGGGCTGACAAGTTTTATTGTTTGTTTGAATGTCAGAGGGATTGCCGGCCTATATAATCTGACTGACGAGACGGCTGATCTTGCCATTAAGCTGATGCTCATTCATGGAATTTTTGCACCCTGTATTTGGACGCCATCTTTTTCTCTGCCTAATGCTTTGAGAGCTGCAAATGATGTAAAATTTACAATGATTATTTCTATTTTATCAATGTGGTTTTGCAGGATTATGCTTAGTTATATCCTTGGAAGGTATATGGGACTGGAAGTTATTGGAGTATATATTGCTATGATCTGTGATTGGGTGGTTCGCAGTATTTGCTTTATGTGGCGTTTCTGGAAAGGAAAATGGATGCAGAAACAGTATATTTGAAGCAGGGAAGGCTGAATAGTAAAGGTATTATTTGAAATGTACAAAGGCCTTTCACATAAACGGCGCTGCATTTATATACCTTTCATCCGCTTTAGGCTGTACCCATCTGAACCTGCGCATGCTATCTGCTTTTAAAAATGCCGCCTGGAATTTCCAGACGGCATTTTTTTAGTTTAACCGCCAAAGCGGTCAGATTTTAGCAGCAGCTATTACAACTATTGCAGCAATCGCAGCAGCGCAATTCGTCACAACCACAGCCACAGCCGCAATCACAGCAGCGGCATCTTCCAGAATAGAGTGTTTCCAGACTCAGCCAGCTTGGATGGCTGAAAGACGGCCAGAAGGGGTCGCGGTCAGCAGTACAATAACACCCGCATCCATTACAGCCGCAAACAAATTCAAAACCTGGCGCACAGGTGGGTTCATTACGATGGCAGCAGCATCCGCAAGCAGGCTCCTGCTGATGACAGCAGCATTTATCATTAAAATTCATGGAATCAACTCCTTTGGGACATTTCCCACTATCAATATATGTAGTGGTTCCAGAAGGTGTGAAACGTATTTCTGCTTATTTTCCAAAAAATTACAGCCGGTCCTGATTTTGACAACATTTTGCGTTTCGGGAGGGTATACTAAAATATGGGCAGGGGAGGTGACTTGCATTCAGCAGCCAGTTTATGTAGATATCCTTATTACAATTAATTTCATAGTAGATTACTTTCTCCTTCGTCTTACATCATTGTTAACTGGGATTCTTCCATCTCACAAGCGTTTTATCCTATGTGCGGTTTTATCTTCTCTAACCAGCCTTATGATATTTCTGCCTCCATTGCCGCCGTTTTTGAGCATCGTAATAAATCTTTTGCTGTCTGGGGGATTGATTCGGATAGCATTTCCGTGGACAGGGCCGCGGACTTATTTTTCTCAAACGGTTGTTTTTTATTGTGTTAATCTGCTTTTTGCCGGAGGAATTTTCCTGTTAAGTTGGATAAAGGCCCCAAAAGGATTATTATTTTTTAATGGAGCAGTATACTTCCATATGTCCCCAATATTCCTAATTGCCGCCGCCGCATTACTATATGGGGTTACCCGGTTATTCCAAAGATCATTGACTCGGGGGCGGATTGCTTGGAAGGGTGGAACTGTGTTGCTAAAAGCGGGAGATATACAGGTACATATGACGGCATACATGGATACTGGCAATCATTTGCGGGATATCTTTACAGGGCTTCCAGTAGTGGTCTGTACTGCCGAAGCTTTAAAACCAGTTCTTGGAGAAGAAGGATTCCGGTGGGTAAAGGAAAGGAAATATTTATCGGTTCCCCCGCCGGAATTCATAGAAGGGCTTCATTTCCGCATGATGCCGTTTTCAGGAATAGGCGGGGATGGGCTCCTCCCTGTATTTGCACCGGACGGGCTTTGGATGAAGGAGAACGGTAAAGAAGGAAAAACATTTTTTCAGGCAGCAGCGGCAATTACGCCCAGCCCATTTCGGCAGGGATATGAAATCCTACTGCATCCTGATATATGGACAGAGCAGCGAGTACCTGCACAGCATCGTTCATACATATCGCAGATGCAGCCAACACAGCAGGAAGAAAAGGAGACACAGGAGCATAATCAGGAATAGCGGCATATTTCTTTGAAAAAGGTGAAAGGCGGGAATGATATGGCTGAACGCAGGTTAGAATGGGCAGAAACAGGCGTTACGGAAAAGAAGATGAAAAAAGGCGTGAAACCGTTTGTTTTGTTGACAGAAAACCGTTGGCCGGTTTGGATGTGCGGCTCGTCTTTGGTGCAATGGTGGAGGGAAATGATTTGGAAAATTTTCCCTCCAGAGGAAGTTTATTATATTAATGGTCCTGAAACCCTCCCGGCTCCCCTCAGCCGGGAGGAAGAAGCTGTTATTTTTCTGAAACTGGATTATCCAGAGGAAGAAGCTCAGGCTAGACAGGAGTTAATTACCCATAATTTACGGCTGGTTGTATACATTGCAAGAAAATTTGAATCCAGCGGCGTTGGTGTGGAAGATTTAATTTCCATTGGAACAATTGGGCTGATTAAGGCAGTCAATACCTTTTGCCCACAGAAAAATATTAAACTGGCTACCTATGCTTCCAGATGCATTGAAAATGAAATTTTAATGTTCCTGCGTAAACATCAGCATCAGAAAATGGAAATTTCCATTGATGAACCCCTTAATGTGGATTGGGATGGAAATGAAATGCTTTTGTCTGATATCTTGGGTACTGACAGCGACAGTGTGAATAAGGGAATTGAACAGGACCTGGAAAGAACTTTGCTGCTGGAATCCGTAGAGCGTCTTGGTAAACGGGAACGTACGATTATGGAACTCCGCTTTGGGCTTAAGGACGGCAAAGAGCGAACTCAGAAGGAGGTCGCGGATATTATTGGAATTTCCCAGTCTTATATTTCAAGGCTGGAGAAACGGATTATCAAAAAATTAAAGACCGATTTGGAAAGGCAACTCTAAATTCGATAAAAAACGACAGGGATCATTAGCTTATAATTTTTACATATCCTTCATAAAATATTGATTTGTTTCTATTGTTTTTTTGTCCAATTTGGTTTTATAATATGTTCAGTGAATTTGGAAGGGGCTTTTATCCGCCCAGCTTGAATTGGATTCCACAATCTCTTTTAAGCCGGATGGAAGTCCCCTTTTTGGCGTAAGGGAGGATTATAAGAATGGTTGGGGAGTTGCTGAAACGGTATGTTGGATGCTCCGCCCTTCTGACAGCGCTTTCTATCTCATTCACTGGATGTATTGGATATTCTTCCAGCACGGAAAAATCAGAAGATAAAGTGTTTTTCTATCAGTTGGAACCAATGCGGGAAGGTGAGGAAATCGCCGCCGTTTCTACTTCGGAAGGGGAATTTTTCCTTCGCTTTTTCCCAAGCGAAGCCCCTAAAGCAGTATCTAATTTTATTACTTTGGCCCAGGAAGGATTCTATGATGGAAAGTACATTTTTTCTGTCCAGAAAAATACTGAAAACGATGGAACAGAAGCTGGCTCCGTTTTTTTAGCAGGAGCTTCCAACGAATCCGGCAGCCGTGGAAAAACAATTTTTCATGCACCTTCTTTTCGTTCAGAATTGAGTGAAAATTTGTGGCATCTTCCGGGAGCTGTGTCTGCTTATGGTTCTAATCTCGGCAGGGTAGACAGCAGATTTTTTATCGTCGGAAACCGGAAAGTAGACGACGCTACAGTTGAACGAATGAGAAAGGCCAATTTTCCAGACGAGGTGGTTGAGAAATTTAAGGAGTATGGAGGTGAACCAAGTTATTCCAGGCTGTATCCCGTTTTTGCCCAGGTATATGATGGAATGGATGTGGTTGAGAAGATTTTAAAGGCGGAATGTGATGAAAAAGGCAGCCCTTCGCCGGAAATTGTGATTTATTCTGTTACGATTACTTACTATCATTCAGAATAAACGGAGGGTATGGCTTTCCATTTGGTAAAATGGGGGATGCGCCAGCGTTCCCCATTTTTTCATTTGAATGAAAAGTTTTTGACGTTTTTTCGGAAACCGCTTGCATCTACGGCCAAAATCGGATACGATATAAGAAGTGCTTTTAATTTTTGCGGACTTACATGAAATAAAGAATAAAGGATGGATATATTATGGAGAAGAAACCCTTTATAACCCTTGCCCAAGCTCAGGAAATTTCTAAAGTTTTTCCCACGCCTTTCCATCTTTACGACGAGAAGGGAATCCGGGAAAATGCCCGCCGTTTACATGAAGCTTTCAGTTGGAATAAAGGCTATAAAGAATTCTTTGCAGTCAAAGCCACACCCAATCCGTTTCTGCTGAAAATTTTGAAAGAAGAAGGCTGCGGAACTGATTGTTCTTCTTATACGGAACTGCTTATGTCGGATGCGTGCGGCTTCAGCGGAAAAGAAATCATGTTTTCCTCTAACGATACCCCTGCGGAGGATTTCGCCCTAGCCGCCAAACTGGGTGCGGCCATTAACCTGGATGATTTCACCCATATTGAATTCCTGGATCGGATTGCAGGAATTCCTGAAACCATATGCTGCCGTTATAACCCCGGAGGGGATTTTAAAATCAACAATGAGATTATGGACACTCCCAGTGAGGCGAAATATGGTTTTACCAAAGAACAGCTGATAGAAGGCTTTAAAATCCTAAAGCAGAAAGGCGCAAAACAGTTTGGAATTCACGCTTTTCTGGCAAGCAACACAGTTGCAAACGAATATTATCCTGTTTTAGCCAAGCTTCTATTTGAAACTGCCGTTGAGATTAAGAAGAAAACAGGCGTTTCTATTTCGTTTATTAATCTGTCCGGGGGAGTAGGGGTTGCCTACCGTCCAGAACAAGCGCCAAATGATATTTATGCCATCGGCAAAGGGGTAAAGGAAGCTTTCGACGAGGTTCTTGTTCCGGCAGGGATGGGCGATGTTGCTATTTATACTGAACTGGGACGTTTTATGCTTGCTCCTTATGGTTGTCTGGTTTCTAAGGTATTACACCAGAAGCATATTTATAAAGAATATGTAGGGCTTGACGCCTGCGCCGCTAACCTGATGCGTCCCGCCATGTATGGCGCATACCATCATATTACTGTTCTAGGAAAGGAAAATGATCCCTGTACCCATAAGTATGATGTAACTGGCGGGCTTTGCGAGAATAATGATAAGTTTGCTGTTGACCGGATGCTCCCGGAAATCCAGGTTGGCGATTATGTTGTAATTCATGATACAGGTGCACACGGTTTTTCCATGGGGTATAATTATAATGGAAAGCTTCGTTCTGCCGAGATCCTTTTAAAAGAGGATGGTTCTTTCCAGCTTATCCGCCGCGCCGAAACGCCGGAAGATTATTTTGCTACCTTTGATTTTACTGGAATTTTTGACCGTTACTTTGGCGAGGCAAAATCGTTTACAATGGACGCGTCTGAATTAAAAGCGGATTCTGTCCAGAAAGCGTAATTTTCCCCTGCAAAGTATCCGCCGAGTTCGACAGTTTCCCCAATATAAGGGGAAAACGGGCCGGCGGATTCTGTTTTTTTGATAAAAATTCATTTCCATATTGAAAAGATGTTTTGTCTGTGCTAAAATGTGGTATTGATATCCATATTTTTTCATGCTGCCTTGCAGATGCAGGCAAAGTGGAATAATAAGATATTATAGAAGGATGAGAGGTTGTGTAACCAATGATTGCAGTCAATGAATACCGTACCCACTCCTGTGGGGAACTGCGGGAAAGTGATGTCGGCAAACAGGTGCGTCTGGCGGGCTGGGTGGAAACTATCCGCGACCATGGCGGGATTCTGTTTGTTGACCTACGGGATCAGTATGGCGTGACCCAGGTGGTTGTCCGGGATGATGCAATGCTGGAAGGCGTTTCCCGTGAAAGTGTAATTTCTGTTGCCGGTGAGGTAGTCCTGCGGGATGAGGAAACCTTTAACCCCAAAATTGAAACAGGGACAGTTGAAGTCAATGTCAATTCCCTGCGCATTTTGAGCAAAGCTTCCTCTAACCTGCCCTTTGAAGTCGGGAATTCTACTGATACCAAAGAGGAAATCCGCCTGAAATACCGTTATCTTGATCTGCGAAACCCCAAGGTTCACAACAAAATTATCCTCCGTTCCCAGGTCATTTCTTTTCTGCGCGCTCAAATGGCAGAGCTGGGTTTTTTGGAAATCCAAACCCCTATTTTAACGGCTTCTTCCCCGGAAGGCGCAAGGGATTACTTAATCCCCAGCCGGAAACATCATGGGCAGTTTTATGCCCTGCCGCAAGCTCCGCAGATTTTTAAACAGCTTCTAATGATTTCCGGCTTTGACCGGTACTTCCAGATTGCCCCCTGCTTCCGCGATGAAGATGCACGGGCAGACCGTTCTCCTGGCGAGTTCTACCAGTTTGACTTTGAGATGGCGTTTGCTACCCAGGAAGATGTTTTTGCTGTTGCTGAGAAGGTGCTTTCTGCAGCCTTTGCCCATTTTGCAGAAGGTGCGGAAGTTTCCAAGGCTCCCTTTGTCCGAATCCCGTACGCTGAGGCTATGCTGAAATATGGCACCGACAAGCCCGACCTGCGCAACCCGTTACAAATTATTGATTTGAGTGATCTTTTTATTCAATCGGATTTTGCGCCCTTCCGCGGGCGGACGGTCAGAGGGATTCCTGTTCCCGGATGCGGCAGCCAGCCAAGAAGTTTCTTTGAAACCATGGAGGATTTTGCCAAGTCTATTGGGATGAAAGGGTTAGGATATATTAAAGTGGATGACTCCATGAAATACCTTGGCCCGATTGACAAGTTCCTGGACGACGAACAGAGGGCAGAACTGGCAAAACGCGGAGGATTAAAGCCAGGTGATATCCTATACTTTATTGCGGATAATAAATCCAATGCAGAGAAGTTTGCAGGGCAGATTCGCAGTGAGTTGGGCCGTAAGTTGGATTTGCTGGAGAAAAATGCTTACCGTTTCTGTTTTATTACCGATTTCCCCATGTACGAACAAGACGAGGAAACTGGACAGATTGTATTTACCCATAACCCTTTTTCTATGCCATGCGGCGGTTTGGAAGCGCTGAATACCAAAAATCCTTTAGATATTGTTGCACAGCAGTATGATATTGTCTGTAATGGGATTGAACTTTCTTCTGGAGCTGTGAGGAACCATGAACTTCCTACAATGGTAAAGGCTTTTGAAATTGCAGGGTATGGTGAGGAAGAAATACAAAAGCGGTTTTCATCTTTATATACTGCGTTCCAGTATGGTGCGCCTCCTCATGCGGGAATGGCTCCTGGGGTTGACAGGATGGTTATGCTGTTGACCGGGGATGAAAATATACGGGAAGTAATTGCCTTCCCTATGAATTCAAATGCACAGGATCTTATGATGGGCGCTCCCTGCGAGGTAACAGAACAGCAGCTTAGAGAAGCACATATTCGGATTAGATGATTTAAAAAGGGAGGAAAATAAACCTCCCTTTTTTGTAATTGAACTATGGCACCAGGTGATAACCTAGTACTCCATCCGGCCAGAAATCGAAGTCGGCTTTGGGCCGTATTTCCGCAGGGCTGCGTTATCGTCCTTGACGGGCGTCAGCCCGTCTGCGTCCTCTGCCTTGCCCTGCAAAAATCCAGCTCCAAATCCATACTCCGATTCCTAACCGGATGGAGTACTAGCCCTGTTAAAAAGAAAGAGGTGTTTCCAGATGTCCGCAGTTACAAAGGAAGAAATCCTTAAAATTGCAAATTTGTCCAAACTGTGGGTAAGTGAGGAAGAATTGGAATCCCTTACCCATGATATGGGAGAAATCATTGAATTTGCCAATACCATTAATTCCGTTTCTGATTCTATGGAAGAATTTGATAATATTAATAACCTTTCCAATGTATTCCGCCCAGATGAAGTAATCCCTTCTTATCCCCGCGAGAAGATTCTGCAGAATGTAAACGGGGGAGAGGACGGATATTTTCCCGTAAAGAAACGCAGCTAGGAAGGGGATAAACGATATGGAACAAAAAAGAACCGGGCTTATCCGCAAACTTCAGAAAAAAATGGAAAAAAAGGAAATGTCCTGCAGGGAGCTTACACTAGAATATTTAAAAGCAATAGAGCAGGATAATTCCATGGTAAACGCCTATGTCCTGGCTACACCGGAAACCGCCCTGGAGACAGCGGACAGGGTAGATGAAAAGCTGGCGAAAGGGGAAAAACTTCTTCCGCTGGAAGGCATCCCCATGACGTTAAAGGACAATATTTCCACTGACGGAATTGAAACAACCTGCTGTTCAAAAATTTTAAAGGGGTATACTCCTATTTATGATGCCAGCGTTTGGGCAGCCATGAAAAAGAATAACGCCGTTTTGCTTGGAAAAACCAATATGGACGAGTTTGCTATGGGCTCTTCCAGTGAAAATTCCTGCTTTGGCGGCTCGAAAAATCCGCATCATGTTGGACATGTCGCGGGGGGAAGCTCTGGCGGCGGCGCGGCAGCAGTTTCCGCGAACCTGGCGGCCTATGCCCTCGGTTCTGATACCGGCGGATCAATTCGCCAGCCCGCCAGTTTTTGCGGTGTTGTAGGGTTAAAGCCCACCTATGGGGCAGTTTCCAGATATGGGCTGATTGCATATGCTTCCAGCCTGGATCAGATTGGGCCAATTACCACAACAGTGGAAGATGCTGCAGCTGTGTTTGACGCGATTGCAATGCCAGACCCTATGGACTCCACCTGCCGCGGCAAAGCCCAAGATACTGTCGGCTCCTTGAGCGGGAAAGTTGAGGGCTTGCGAATCGGGGTGGCAAAGGAGTATTTCGATGGAATTAAACAGCCGGAAGTCTCCGCTGCTTTGGAAAACGCCATCCGCACTTATGAAAAGGCAGGCGCTGAAATCGTTTCTTTTTCACTGCCTGTGTTAAAGTATGCCTTGCCGGTTTATTATATCCTAGCTTGTGCAGAGGCTACTTCCAATTTGGGGCGTTACGACGGAATTCGTTATGGATACCGCACCGAAAATTATAAAAATATCAATGACATGGTTTGTAAAACCCGCAGTGAAGGCTTTGGCGCAGAAGTAAAAAGACGTATTCTCCTGGGAAACTATGTGCTGAGTTCAGGATATTACGATGCATATTATAAAAAGGCCCAGAACCTCCGCGGAACAATTGTTAAGGCGTTCCACAGCTCCTTTGAGCAGTGCGATGTGATTTTAGCGCCAACAGTGCCTACAACCGCCTTCCCAGAGGGTTTTACCGGACAGGACCAGGTAGAAACCTATTTGACGGATATCTGTACCGTTCCCGTAAATATTGCAGGGCTTCCAGGAATCTCTATCCCCTGCGGAACAGACCAAAAGGGGCTCCCAATTGGACTGCAGTTAATTGGAAATACATTTCAGGAGTCAATGCTGTTAAATGCAGCATATGCCTTTGAACAGAGCGGGGAATATGTATCCAGAGTTGATATGGGGGTGTCGGCATTATGAAATATGAACTGGTTGCAGGGCTGGAAACCCATGTAGAGCTTTCCACTAAGACTAAGATTTTCTGCGGCTGTACCACGGCATTTGGCGGGAACCCTAATGCCCATTGCTGCCCCATTTGTATCGGCTTGCCGGGGACGCTTCCCAAACTCAATGAACGGGTTGTGGAATATGCCGTTAAAGCTGGTCTGGCTACCAACTGCCGGATTTCTGAGATTGCCAAGATGGATAGGAAAAATTACGTTTACCCCGATCTGCCCAAGGCTTACCAAATTTCACAGTTTGATAAACCCCTCTGCGAAGGGGGTTATATTGAACTGTCCAACGGCCGGAAAATCCGCCTGACCCGTATCCATATTGAAGAAGATGCGGGCAAGCTGGTTCATGAACGTGGTGACACCTATGTCGATTATAACCGGGGAGGTGTACCGCTGATAGAGATTGTTTCAGAGCCGGATATTCGTTCGATTGAAGAAGCAAAAGAGTATCTGGAAAAAATCCAGCTTATTATGAAGTATATCGGCGTTTCCGACTGCAAAATGCAGGAGGGTTCCCTGCGGTGTGATGTGAACCTTTCCATCCGTCCAGAGGGAAGCGAAAAGTATGGTACCCGATGCGAAATTAAAAATATGAACTCCTTCGCCTATATGGAAAAGGCCATGAAATATGAATTTGAACGTCAGGCTGACCTGCTGGACAGTGGGGAGGAAGTCATTCAGGAAACCCGCCGGTATGATGTGGAATCTGGCTGTACTGAAAGTATGAGGGGCAAGGAAGATGCTCAGGATTACCGGTATTTCCGGGAACCAGATTTAGCCACCATCTATACATCCCCGGAAAAGGTGGAAAAGCTGAGAGGGGAACTTCCCGAACTGCCTGACAGCCGCCTGAAACGGTATACAGAAATGGGGATCTCCCCTGCTGATGCATCCCTGATGGTTAAATATCAGGCTGTAGCTCAATACTTTGATACAGCAGCAGACGGAGTGAACAATCCCAAAAATGTATCCAACTTTATGGTAGGCCAGATGTTCCGCCGTATGCCCACCGAGGAAGAAAAGGAACGCTGCTCGATTGCTTCCACAGTACCACCCCAAAACCTCAATGAACTGGTAAAACTGCTGGACAGCGGGAAAATCCGTATGAACCAGGCGAAAACTGTATTGGAAACCATGATGGATTCCGGGAAAGCCCCCTCTGAACTGATCTCCGCCGAGGATATGGCAGGGATAAACCAGGATGATTTAATGGAGATTTGCCGAAAAGTCATTGGGGAAAACGCGGCAAATGTGGCGGATTACCTTGGCGGGAAGGAGCGGGCGATTCAGCCTATGATTGGGGCTGTTATGCGCGCCACCAAGGGAAAGGCCGATGCAAAAGCCGCCCAGCAGATTCTTAAGCAGTTAATGGAAGCAAAATAAACCTTTTGTCAGGGGGATGGGATAATGTCTGCACTGAAAAATTTTCTGAACACAGACGGACAACTGAAAGTATTTCCTGCAAAGCGTAAAATGAAGATAGAAGCCCTGTTTTACCTTGCGGAGAAATTCGAGGACGGAAAACAGTATGCTGAAAAAGAGGTCAACGACCTTTTAAACCAATGGCATACCTTCGGAGATCCTGCAACCCTGAGACGGGAATTGTATGACTATCATTTTATTGACCGCAGCAGGGATGGAAGCTGCTACTGGCTGGAAAATCCACAGCCGTCGCATGAACAAGCATAAAATAAAAAACACGTCTGAAAATTTCAGGCGTGCTTTTTTATAAATTAATGTAAGTTCAATACACGGAAATCAATTTTCAGAATCATAATAAAGAAGAAGCAGAAAACCTCCGGCGCGTGCATAAAGCCAAGACAGTCACAAACCAAACCCGTATCAAAAGCTTTGGCCGCTTTCTCGAAAGTGGCGGGGGTCCAGGGTTGAGCAGCGGAGCTGCTCAGAGCCACCGGTCGCCAGTTCAGCTTTGCTGAACTGAACCCGCAAGGCGCGAAACTCCCCTTTGGCAAGAGCATTTTTCTTTCCTTCTTTCTTTTTGCGATAGAAAAAGAAAGAAGAAGCCCGCCTTTTTCTCCACCTTCCCTGAAAAGCACCCCGGTGGGGTGTTTTTCAATATCAGCCTCAAAGCCTCCAAAATTGATTTCCCTGAGTTCAATAAAGCCAAGTTGCGGGGAAAACCCCAGACAAGTACACGCCAAAGCGGATTAAAAAGGTTTTGGTTCCGAGGGGGTGCAGCAAGAGAAGAATTTGAAACAGCTTCCAGGGGAATATATGGCGTCCCCCGAACCTTAAACCTAAATTGAAAAGGGACTCCATCAAGTTTGCATAATGATGGATTAAAATTTTATTACACTTTCTTTACCAAGCGCCGCTCCTGTTACTGGAACAGTTCCGCCTTTTCCATCCCAAATATTTTTCCCAGAAGATTGGCCGGGAATCTTTCAAGCTTTTCATTGTATTTTTCCGCCAACTGGTTATAAGGGTCGTTGCCCATGGTTACATTCCGGGACTTCATCTCTGTATACAGGGATTTCCGGTACTGTTCATCCTTTTCTGACAGTTCCATTTTCCCTAAAGCTTCATAAAGCTGGATACAAACCTCTCCCAGTTCTTCATTGGCTGCGTATTTAGCGGAAGGGCCCTTTGCAGAGTTTAAAGCTTCTGATGCTTTGAGGACAGACTGAACCGCTTCACTGTCTTCAGCCATGTACCGTTTGGCAACTGTCGCCAGGTTATAGGCTGCGGAAGCCCTTGCGTCCAAATCTGCCTGAATAGACAAGCCATCCTTTTCCGCACCATCCTGAAATTCTACCGCCACTTTGTCGTACATCCGGCTCATAGTGTTTGTAAATCCAAGCGGAACTGATAAAATGACCGCTGCCGCCAGCACAATACAAGCTGTCTTAACATCTTTCCCAAAAATCTTTTTTACCTGCTTATCTGCCATGGACATTCTCCTTTAAATAACCGGCGTCAGCTGCGGATATCCAATAGCTTTTGGCGAAGTTCTCCCTCAATCTGACGCAGTTCTGTTTCTGCCTGGCGGCGTTTTTCCCGCCCGTCGGACTGGATACGGCTTACTTCCTCCAGGGTTTCTATTAACTGCTGGTTGGTATATTTCAGCGTCTCAATATCTACTACGCCGCGTTCCGCTTCTTTGGCAGTTGCTATAGTTGACATTTTTAAAGTGTCGGCGTTTTTCTTTAACAGCTCATTGGTCATATCGGTAACGGCCCGCTGTGCCTCCATAGCCTGTTGGGAGTGGGTCAGACCTAATGCCAATACCATTTGGCTTTTCCACAGAGGAATTGTATTGACAATGGTTGACTGTATTTTTTCTGCCATCACGGTATCATTGCTTTGAACCAGTCTAAGCTGCGGTCCCATTTGGATAGATACCATCCGGGTTAATTCCAGGTCGTGGAGCTTTTTATCAAAACGTTCGCACAATGCAGCAAGATCGTTGGCGGCCTGAGCATCTTCCGGCAGCCCGCTGGCTTTGGCTTTCGCAATTTTTTCCTGAAGCACCGTTGCACGTACCTGGTTCAGTTTTTTCTTACCTGCCAGAATGTACATGGAAAGCTCTTTATAGTATGCCATATTCATATCATACATTTTATCCAGTATGGCAATATCCTTTAATAACTGCACTTTATGGCCTTCCAGAACGTCGACAATTTTGTCAACGTTTGCGTCAACCTTATCATATTTCATCTTTAAAGTACTGATGCGGTTGGAGGTTTTTTTGAAAATGCCTAAAAAGCCTTTGGAATCATCTTCCGTAGCATCAAAGCTTTTCAGTTGATTAATCAGCCCAACAACCTGTTCCCCAACTTCCCCTAAATCCTTTGTCTGGACATTGGCTAAAGCGCTTTCAGAAAAACTGGCTACCTTTTGCTGCGCCCCTGCTCCATATTGTAAAATCATTGTTGCATTGGTAATGTCAATCTTGCCGGAAAAATCTTCTATCATTTTCCGTTCTTCCGGGGTAAAAGCGCTTTCGTCCAGCTCTGCCGGAGGTGCTGGCTTGGGTTCCTCTTTTTTTGCCTCTGCCTCTGCTCCAAATGGATCCAGGGTTAGAGAGGGAGCGGGTGCATCCTCTAAATTCAATTTAATTTCTTCCGACATGTTGATTCCTCCTGATTTCAATTTTTATGCAAAAATATGTTATTTTTGGGAAGCTTGTTCTGAAAAACCTCCTGCTGACAGGCCCTCCTGTGCCAGCATTGTTTCCAGCACTGAGATATCCGAGGAGATATCAAGCGCTTCCTCCTGGAAAAGATTGTCCAGCTGCTTTTCAAATGCAGCAATGATGGTATCCATCATCATTTCTACATCGTGCATAGAGGAAAGAATATTTTCCCCTTTTACCCCCTGTTTGTCAAGGGTTTCATAGGCTTTGAGCAATTTTAAAGTAGTGGGAAGATAATAACCCATGAATTTCCGAATTTGAGGTACTTTTTTCGGGTTCTGAAGGATGTGGTCGAATATTTTTCTGGTTACATCCTCTAAACGGCATATCTTTTTAGAAAGCACTGGGTCGGGGATCCCGTCGTTGACTTCACGGATTTGACGGAGATATTCACGGCCTTCGTTAATAACTGTGTCCATGGTTTTATCTCCGGTTTCCTCCACCTGTACCGGTTCTTCAATCATTTCCGTTTTGCCTGGGAATAACTTCCGAAACGAGAAATATCCTGCCAGAGAAATACAAGTGACAATGAAAAAATCGGTCAGGCGGTATAGGGGCAGGAGCAGCGCATATGCTACCCAGCACGCCGCCGCAGCATAAAAGGGGATCGGAGATGGGCGGATTACCTTTACTTTGGTTTCTTCCGGCTGAATTTGCATTGACCGTTGAGGTCGGGTTTTCTTTTCATTCATAGGGTGTAACACCTGCCTTGTTTATTTGCAGGAAATCCGCTTTTGATATACGGGTATTCCCTTTGATTGATAGCTTATCTACATTGTAAGATGTATCTGAAAGGCTGTCAAGGAAAAACCATAGGGAAATAGGGGTTGGTTCACATAAAATTTACAGCTTGCGCTTGGAAACTATCACAGGATAAACATCTAAGCTTCACATTAGGCTGATATTTTATAACATAACGGACAGAAGCAAAGCAGCCTGTTCCAATTGGATGATAAGGAAAGGATGATAGACAGATGTCAAACAGCACAGCAGAAATGGGAAAGGGTGCAGCGCTCTTGAAAAAACCGGGGAACGGGAAAAAAGGAAAGCTTGCATTAGGCTTGGCGGCTGTTTTGGCAGCAGGGGGAATCATATATCAAATTTCTGCTGCCCTGAAGGCTGAAAGCATATCAGAACCGGAAACCGTCTACAAAGAGTCAAAAGTATCCCGCGGAGATATCACTGTAGGGGTCAGTGAAAGTGGAACCACATCCTTGGAAACCCTCATGCACACTTTTTCAGTAAATACAACAGTAGATGAAGTGTTGGTAAAGGCTGGACAATATGTGGAAAAAGGGGATATTCTGATAAAATTAGATTCCTCCGATATTCAGGAAGAATTGACAGAGCTGCAAAACAGTTACCGGACAGCAAATGTAAAATATCAGGAGCAGCTTCTCCAGCAAACCCTGACCAAAACCAATGCAGAATCAGTGCGCAGGGAATCCCTTGCAAAGACGGATGCAGCAGGCTTGGAATACGATCTTTCAATAGATGATAAGAATTTAACCGTATTATCAGCAGAAGACAGCGTTAAAACAATACAGGAACAAATCAAATATTATCAGGATTTATTGGATGCAGAAGATGAGGATGACTTGCGGGAAAAATATGGTTTGGATGATATTCTGGACGAAATAGACTCGCTGGAAAGCGATATTTCTTATGTAAACAGCCAGATTCGAGCTTTACAGAATACTTCATCATCTGGGTGCAGCGGCTGCAGCAACAGCCTGTATGTTCCCCATGATAATGTAACTGTTACAGAATTGGAGGACGGGAAGGGGGATGCTGAATATTCTTACCGGCAGTATAAGGCGTCTTTTCAGGAAGCTGCAGGTAGTATAGACGGATTTACCGTTCAGCAATTAACTGCTGCATTGGAAGCAGGGATTCAGCCTGACGGGCTTTCCGACAGCCAGTGGGAGGATATACAGGCAGTTTACCAGAAGTGGCAGGATAATTATGAACTGTACCAACAGTATGTTGACACAATTGCCCATGTATCCGCAAAAGACAATGGATCCGTCCAGCTTGGAAATCTAGAAACCCAGCTTTCCAGCCTGGAAAGTCAGCTTAAACAGGCAGAACAGAACTGGGATACCCAGTCAGAAAAATTTGAACAGGAATACGATGATGCAGAAAACCAGATTGAAAGCCTGGAAAGCCAGCTGAAAAGCGCAGAAATCAAATACCAGCAGGCGCTTTTAAATCAGCAGCTAAACTCTATCACAGCAGAAAACGACAGAATCAACAGCCTTTCCGGGGCGGAGAATGCTGAAATAACCTATCAACTGGCCCTGCTTCAGGCGGAAAGCAGCGTCCTTTCTGCAGAAGATGAATTGACTACTCTCCAAAATAAAATATCAGAAATGCAGGACGCGCTGAATGATTGTGAAGTAAAAGCCAGATGCTCTGGGCTGGTTATGAGCGTAATGGTAAACGAAGGGGACGAAATTACCGATAATACAACCCTCGCTATTGTTTCTAACAGTGAAAAGGCATATATCACAGTATCCATTTCCCAAGACGATATTGCAGATGTAAGTATCGGTAAAGAATGCAATATTCTTTTTGCGGCTTATCCAGAGGAAAAATATACAGGAGTTGTTGATTCCATCTCCACCAGCCCAGCCAGAAGCGGTGCATCAACAGTAAGCTATTCTGTTTCCGTTTTGGTAGATGGAGACTGTACTAAGCTGTACGAGGGCATGACGGCAGATGTCACTTTTATTACAAAAGAGATTCAGGATGTACTATATGTATCCAACCGAACAATAACCTCTGAAGATGGAAAACAGTATGTGAAGGTCAAACGTGAAGACGGTACGATTGAACGGGTTGAGGTGGCAACCGGGTTTTCTGATGGAACAAATGCGGAAATTACCGGCGGACTTTCTGAAGGCGATATTGTACTGATTGAGAGCACAATCCGCCGTTCTGCCTGAGTGCATTTATAAAAAACTTGAATTTGATGAAGACTTCAGATGAGGCACTCATAAAAGGCAAAGGAGCTGAATTTTATGCGTTTGACAGAGATTTTTCGGCTGGTATGGCTCAATGTTACACAGAATAAATTTAAAATGGCTCTTACTTCTGTAGGGATTATTGCAGGGGCAGCGACGATTGTTCTGGTAATTGCAATCGGACGGGGCGGCCAGGCAGATGTAGCAGACCAGTTTAAAAACTTAAATGCAGGGGCGATTGATATCACGTACAAATATTCGGGAAACAGCGGAGCCGGCAATGGCAGCTTTGGAGGTTTCGGCGGGGGTGGTATGCCCGGCAGGAACATGGGAGGCTTTGGAGGAGGCAGTATGCCCAGTGGTTTTGGGGGCGGAGGTATGTTCTTTGGAGGATTTGTCATGGAAAATACGGAAAGAATAGAGCTTTCTGAAACCGATGTGGAAGAATTGGAATTATTTATCCCTGGTTTAACTGCAGTGACCATTTCTGCATCCGGTTCCTCAACTGTGACAGGAGGGGATTTGGAGGAGGAGGCTTCCTATACAATCGCAGGGGTTAAGGATTCTTATGCTGATGTAAGCAATTTATCCCTGTCAATCGGGGAATTTATCAGCGACCAGGACGATGAGGAATTGAGCAAAACCGCTGTTCTTGGCTGCGATGCAGCCGAGGAAATCTTTGGAAGCGCCTATTCCGCTTTTGGCAGTATTCTTTATATCGACGAACGCTCCTATACTGTAATTGGGGTTTTGGAAAAAATGGGTTCAGTTTCTTCTGGTATCAGCCCAGATACTTCGATTTTCATTCCATATCAGACAGCGCGGAAATATGTCTTTGGAGCAAACAATATTTCACCTCAGATTACGGTTGTAGCGGAAAATGTCAAAGAAGTTGCAGAGGCGATAGATAATATTGAGATTGTCCTAGGGCAGTCCTATCCTAACGCATCTTTTACGATTACTGATGCAGGAAGCAAAATGGAAGCTGCTTCCAAGTCCTCCGATACCCTTACCATCCTGTTGTATGCAGTTGCTGCCATTGTATTTTTGATTGGCGGAATCGGTATAATGAATGTACTTTTTGTTTCTGTGAAAGAGAGGACAAAGGAGATTGGGGTTTTAAAGGCCCTAGGCAGCTCCCAAAAAGATATCCTTACTGAATTTTTAATGGAAGCTGCTATGATAAGTGTTTTCGGCGGAGTTGTTGGAGTGATGCTGGCAAGCGCATGTATGCCGCTGGCTTCCAAAGTGGGGATGCGGGTAGAACCGTCTGCCCAAGGCATTGTGCTTGCCCTTTCCTTTGCCATTGTGACTGGTACCATATTTGGTTTTTATCCTGCGTTTAAGGCTTCGCGCCTGCTGCCGGTAGAGGCCCTGAAGGAATGACAAGGAGGCGTTTTATGTATAAAAAGACGAATTTTTGGGCCGGGATAGTACTGGCTGCCTTCTTGATACTGTCTCCAGGATGTTCGTATGGGGAAACATTCAACGGGTTAGTTGGAAAGGCAAAGGATCTTTTGGGAGGGAACGAAAGTTCCCGGCAGGAAGGAGAGACAATCAACGAGAACCAACGGGAAATTTATGGAAAGGTTACTGCGGCTGTAGGAAATGAAATTACGTTAGCCTTGGGCAATTTAAAACAGGGAGATTTTGCATTTTCCGGGGATAAAGATAATACGGAAAAGCAGGAAGGTTCCAATAGAAACCGTCAGGAAATGGAAAATACAAGCAAAGGGAACAGGGGGCGGTCTCGCGGCGGTATGCCGGAAATGGACGGCGCTTTTGAAGGAACACAAAACCTTCCTGATTTTTCTCAGGGAGAACCTGACTTTCCCCAAGAACCTGGCGGAGTAGAAAAAGAGGATTTTTCCGGTGGAATGGGGACATCTTTGGAGCTGACGGGCGAGGAAGTCTCTTATTTGGTGCCTCCCTCTGTGCCAGTAGAATATGCGGCGGGAGGGCAGAATTTGACGCTTTCCTTTACCAGGATCGCAAAAGACAACCTCCTCAGGGTTGTTTTACAAGAGATGGACAGCGGAGAAGAAAAAATTGTTCAAATCCATATTTTGGGATAATATTATGATAGGGGGCTTTCCTCAATGGCGGAAATGATTATCAGTATGCAGAATATCTGTAAATCCTACCAGATGGGAACAGAGTTGCTGCAGGTTTTACACAATATTTCCCTGACTGTGGAGAAAGGGGAATTCCTGGCAATTTTAGGCCCGTCTGGTTCAGGAAAGTCTACCTTAATGAACGTCATTGGCTGTATGGATCGGTTCGATACCGGAGAGTATATGCTTCATGGGAGGGAAGTCCATACCTGCAAAGATAAGGAATTGACCGCAATACGAAATCAAGAAATTGGTTTTATATTTCAGAAATACCATCTAATTCCAACCTATTCTGTTCTGCAAAATATCATTATGCCTCTGCTGCTGAGAGGAATGAAACAAAGGGACGCTGAACTTGCCGCTATTGAAACCATTGAGCTATTAGGGCTGGGAAATAGAATTTACCATAAACCATTTGAATTGTCAGGAGGACAGCAGCAGAGGGTTTCCATTGCCAGGGCTTTGGTTGGACAACCTGCAATCCTGCTGGCAGATGAACCGACAGGCGCATTAGACCAAAATACCGGAAAAGAGGTTATGGAACTATTTCAAAAACTCCACTCTATGGGGAATACGATTATTATGATTACCCATGACCTGGGAATTGCCAAAAATGCACAGAGAATGGTCAAGATTGTAGATGGAAGGCTGTATCAGGATGAGGAATGTTCTGCATAATTGTTTTTCTGTCTATTTCATCTTATTAACTGTGAAAAAACAAACAATTTTTATGAAGATTTACATTTAATATATTGACGAATTTTTGTCATTGGTTTATACTTAAAACCAGCTAGAATGACAGCGCGGCGGCAAACCCCAAGCTGTCATCATGCGTGATGCAGCATCGCCGCGGATCACCCAGCCAATTTCACTGGGGCGGCAGAAGGGGGAATTTCTTAAAATGAAAAAGGTAAATCTGGAAGTATGTGTCTGTACTGAATGTGTAATGATGGGCGCAATGGAGATTATCGATGCGATTGAGGGCCTCAAATCCCTGGAAACAGATATGACGGATATGTATAAGGAGCTGGATATTGAGGTAAAAACAGCTAGTTCTGTCTGCGCACCTAAAAAGCTTCATGCATCCCCAGTCGTAAAGATCAATGGGGAGCGTTTTGAAAAGGCTAATTCAGCAATGATTATGGGAAAGATTTCCGAACTGGCGTACAAATGATCTGGAACTGTAACGCCGTCAACTTTTCCAGCTCAAAGTATGATTTGACAGGAAAAGCGATACCGATTTTTGGGAGGTACTACATATGAGTAGTATGAGAGGGGTTTATACGCCCGTCACAAAGCTCAGGAGGCAGGTGTTTACAGAGGTCGCCCGTCTTGCCTATGAGGGAGGAGATTATTCCTCCCAGCTTGAACGAATTCCTTATTCGATTATTCCCGGTGAAATCCCTACCTATCGGGAAAGTATCTTTAAGGAAAGGGCTATTGTAGGGGAACGTTTGCGTTTGGCCATGGGAATGTCCCTTCGCCGGATAGACGAACATGCGCCTTTGTCAGAGGGAATTGACGATACCGTTATTGCGGAAAAATATTATGAACCGCCTTTGGTCAATGTAATTTCCTTTGCCTGTAATGCTTGTCCTGAGACTTCTGTATTTGTTACCAATAACTGTCAAGGATGTTTGGCTCATCCTTGTACTGCTGTTTGTCCGGTTAAGGCTGCCAGTATTGTCAACGGACGTTCGGTAATTGATTCTACCAAATGCCTGAAATGCGGCAGATGTGCTGACGCATGCCCTTATTCTGCAATTGTTAAGCGGAAAAGGCCATGTGCTTCTGCCTGTGGAATGGATGCGATTGGTTCGGATAATCTGGGCCGCGCTAAGATTGACTATGACAAGTGTGTTTCCTGTGGTCAATGCCTGGTTAGTTGTCCCTTTGGAGCGATTGCGGACAAATCCCAGATTTTCCAGTTGATTCAGGCGATTAAACAAGGAGAGGTTATTGCGGAAATTGCCCCAGCCTTTGTTGGACAATTTGGTCCCAGTGCTACCCCGGAAAAGATGAAGGAAGCTCTGAAAAAGCTGGGTTTTGCAGAAGTATATGAAACTGCTATTGGTGCGGATCTGTGTACAGTGGAGGAAGCTAAGGACTTTTTAGAAAAGGTTCCAGAGGAACAGCCCTTTATGGGAACTTCCTGCTGTCCTGCCTGGTCAGTGATGGCCAAAAAATTGTTCCCAGATTATGCCCACTGTATTTCCATGACCATGACCCCTATGGTTTGGACCGCTAGATGGATTAAAAAGCATCATCCCAATGCAAAAATTGTCTTTATTGGGCCTTGCGCTGCTAAAAAGTTGGAGGCGTCCCGCCGGACGGTGCGCAGCGATGTTGATTTTGTCATTACTTTTGAGGAATTAATGGGTATGTTCGTTGCCAAAGGCGTGGAATTTGATGAGGTTGAGCTGGATGATCCATTAGATGATGCTTCTACGGTAGGACGGAATTTTGCCGTTGCGGGAGGCGTTGCAGATGCTGTGGTAGATTGTATTAAAAAACAATATCCTGATAAGGAAATATTGGTTGAATCTGCGGCAGGATTGAAAGATTGCCGGAAAATGATGACTCTGGCAAAAGCGGGTAAGAGGAATGGTTATCTGTTGGAAGGAATGGCTTGTCCCGGAGGCTGTGTTGCCGGTGCAGGTACGCTGCTTCCAATTACAAGAGCCTCTGCCGCAGTCAAAACTTTTGCAAAGTCTGCATCGGTTGACCACGCGGCGGAAAGCAAGTATGTAGATGAGTTAGAACATCTGTCAGATGTGTGATCAAAAAACCGCCTTGATTTTTCAAGGCGGTTTTGCTTTTATACATACAGAAAAAATAAAAAATGGGCACATTTTGGGTAATTATAATAAAAAGGTATTCTGTCAGGGATTTTTTCACAAAGTAAAAGAAAGATAACATTACATTAACAAATTATGTTAAATGACTGGAGGCGAAAATATGCCAAAGAAGGCAGGCAATCAGGCGGATTTTATTTCTGGGTCAGGAAGACCGCTGATGGCGGATACCAATTTAAAGCCAATGGATAAAATTGATGGATATTATGTCAGGCCAGGAGCATTTGGAATACTTGGTGCAACAGACATGGGTGTCGGAGTCAATTTCACAATTCAGTCAAGAGGTGCAACCTCGGTAGAATTGCTGTTGTTTAAAAGAAAATCCAATGACCCCTTTGCAACCCTTAAATTTCCTGAAACCTATAAAGTGGGATATGTATATTCAATGATTGTGTTTGGATTAGATATTGAGGAATTTGAATACGCATATCGCATAGATGGCCCTTATGAGCCGGAAAAGGGACTTATCTTTGATAAAACTAAACTGCTCCTTGATCCATATGCCAAAGCCGTTGCAGGCCAGAGTGAATGGGGAGTAGGGACAGGATGGAACTATTACCACGCAAGGGTAGTACAGAATGATTTTGACTGGGGAAAATATCAACAGCCATTGCTTCCAATGCAGGATTTGATTATCTATGAACTGCATGTCAGAGGCTTTACCAAGCATAACAGTTCCAAGGTAGAACATCCTGGAACCTTTTTAGGATTAATGGAGAAGGTGCCATATTTAAAAAAATTAGGAGTCAATGCAGTTGAGTTGATGCCTATTTTTGAATTTGACGAAATGCAGAACGTCCGTGAAAGGAGGGGAAACCGGCTAATAGATTACTGGGGGTATAATCCGGTTTGCTTTTTCTCACCAAATACCAGTTATACAGCTACCACTGAATACAACCATGAAGGGAGCGAGCTGAAAAGCCTGATTCGTCTTCTCCATGAGAATGACATTGAAGTAATTCTGGACGTTGTGTTTAACCATACAGCGGAAGGGGATGAAAAAGGGCCGTTTTTCTCCTTTAAAGGATTTGACAACAATGTGTATTATATTTTGACGCCTGAAGGCCGCTATTATAATTTCAGCGGATGTGGGAACACATTGAACTGTAACCATCCAATGGTTCAGCAGATGATATTGGACTGTCTGAGGTATTGGGTGACAATGTACCGTGTAGACGGGTTCCGGTTTGATTTGGCGAGCATTCTTGGGCGCAACGAGGATGGTACTCCCATGAATAAACCGCCATTGTTGCAGTCATTGGCCTTTGACCCGATTCTGGGCCATGTGAAGCTGATTGCTGAAGCATGGGATGCAGGAGGGCTTTACCAAGTTGGGAGCTTCCCGGCATGGAACCGATGGGCAGAATGGAACGGGATGTTCCGGGACGATATGCGCAGTTTCCTGAAAGGCGACGGCGGAAAAGCAAAAGACGCATTAAATCGAATTATGGGTTCACCGGATTTATATGCCCCGGATGTAAGGGGTTCAAATGCTTCTGTTAATTTTATTACCTGTCACGATGGATTTACATTAAATGATTTGTATTCGTACAACTGTAAACACAATGAAAAGAACGGATGGTCAAATGCAGACGGCAGTGATGACAACCGGAGTTGGAACTGCGGCATAGAAGGAGAAACCAACAAGCCGGAAATTCGGAACCTTCGGAGGAAGCTGATGCGGAATGCCTGTGTAGTACTTCTGTGCAGCAGAGGAGTGCCAATGCTTTTGGCTGGAGATGAGTTTTGTAATTCACAGATGGGAAATAATAACCCATACTGTCAGGACAATGAAATTTCTTGGCTGAATTGGGATATGCTGCAAAAGAATCAGGATATGTTCCAATTTTTCCAGTATATGATCCGTTTTCGCAAGCGGCACCCGTCTTTGAGGGGGAATATTGGATCGGCATTATGTGGATTCCCGGAAATTTCACCTCAGGGAAAAAAACCAACTGAGACTACATTTAATTGGGATTCCAGAGTGATTGGGGTTATGTTTGCAGGAGCTCCAAAAAGCGGAGAGGATGATATTGTATTTCTGGCTGTGAACGCTTTTTGGGAGGAACAGGAGATGGAACTTCCCAAAGCTCCTGAAAGAAGTGAATGGAGGGTTTGCGTTGATACCGGAGAAGAACCTGATAAATGTATTGTTGAAGGTTGGACAATCCGCAGGGTTGAGGAAAGGAAAATTACATTGAAACCACGTTCTGTACAGGTTTTGACTATAGTTAGAACGGGAAGACAGAATCCATAGATAAGAAATTAGAGGGCAAAAAATCAGGTTCCGCTGTAAGCGGGGCCTGATTTTTTTATCTCCTTATTTTGCAAAATAATATTTTCGAAATTTTCTGGGAAATTATATTAAATTACACAATTATTTTTAGATTTTATATATTATATTGTTTTGCAAATATATTATAGATTTATAAAGCGGTTTTAAATATAAAATATGATTTATAATAAATTTAATTTGAAATTCGCTATAATTTATGGCTTGCAAAATCCAAAACGATGTATTATAATTAGAAAACGGAATGAATTATAGGGTTTTTTATATTTTTAATTTCGCAATATATTGCGAAATTAAAAATATAAAAAGAAACAGGAAATACTGTTTCCCTGAAAATCAGACAGATATCGCATAAGAGAGGATATTAAGACGAATGAATTATATACTATTCGGCGGCTCAGGATTTATAGGAACCCATCTAATCCAT
>CAJUSD010000026.1 GCA_910589145.1 uncultured Oscillospiraceae bacterium | reverse complement strand
TTGGATGTCATAGCCCCATAAAGATTTTTTCAGGGAAATATGGAAGGTAACGCTGCGATCCTCTGTTGATGTTGAAACGGAACGAATTAGGTTACTATTGGAAAAACTTGGCATAGATGCCGAAATAGACGTATTAAATAAAGTAATATCTAACCCGTTGTCAGTGATGGAGGTTTTGTGAGATGGGGAATTTGTACCGGATAAGCGTATGGTTTCCCCTTGGCTGGAACTTTCCAGAGAAACGCCGCTGATTTTATTGGAAATCGCAGGGGATCCCTCTAAAATCGTTACATTCGCCTTAGGAATATATCCACCACAGGACAGATAGAAATAAGGAACCCCGGAATTGGACCAGTAATCTTTTTGGGCAATACGTTCAACTGCTCCTTCGCTCAACGTAGTAAGAAACCAGCCATTTTGGTTTACATCCCGCAAAACATTGGCCCGATAGCTGTTGACCTTAACGCGTACAGTTGTATTTTCTCCGGCAACATAAAGATTAGCATTAGATTGATAAGTGGATGACTGTCCATTATACCGCAATGTATACGATATTTTTCCAAGATTCGTCACTTCATTAATATTATATTTAGAAGGGACATTTACAGAAGCATAATAAGTTGCTGGAACGCCGTTTTCGGCGGTGCTGGATTGGGTAAGCTCTACATCAATGCCTGCAATGGAACCTGTCACTTTTGAACCTGCCGGAGCAGTACACTGAAATTCAATTTCTCCGCCTCCATAAGTAACATCATTTACCGAAGGGTACATAGATGACTGAATGATGTTAGTAATAGGGGAAGCTTTTCCAGATGGTTGGTAACGGGTAATTTCCACAGTAGAGGAAACCCCATTTTGGCTGAATACAAAGCGGTTTGTTCCAACTCCTAATTGCACCAGAACCCCAAAAGCACCTTTTGTTCCATAGCGTGGAACCTCTATACCATCCATGGTTAGAGCTTGACTGGGATCAGATGTGCCCATGATAAAATATTGAGAATAGGTAGTTGTCAAAGATTTGGCAGGGCGGTTGATCTGCAGCCTTTGAGAAATGGAAAGAGGAAGTTTAGAAAGTTCTTCCTTGATAGCCGCTGTATCCGACTTTATTTCAGCCGGAAGCGAGACATTTTTTTGAGACAGGGGAGTTTCAAAAGAAACAGGCTGAACGGCCTGGATGTTTTTGGCTGAAACGGTTTGCAATAAAATGTTGCTGGATGAAGTTCCATATAACCCTATTAGAACTGCTGTTAATGTAGCTGTTATTCTTTTCATTTTTTTGAAATACTGTTTCAAATAATTCACCTCTATTTTCATGTTAGATAAATGTATAAATATGGAAAAGAAAAAATACCGCACCAGATTGGTACGGCTCTAAGGGAAATATTTGGAGATTACACTCTATAAAGAAAAATCCTCCGGCGAAAATTCCGGCAGCAAAGGAAGACGATTAGGCACCCTTTTTAACGGTGCATATTGGAACCGCCAACATCGAAAATCAGGGGAGACAATGCCTCTTTTGCTGCAAAGAATCATTGAACCATCTTGTTGCAGCGAGCCGCTTTCACAGTAACAACAGCTTGGTTCGATCCCTTGTCCAAATAAACGACTGCGAACCGCCATTTGGCCAACTCCTTTCTGGAAGTCCATAAAATTTCGATAGAGGAGCTGAACTCCGTCGAAATCAATGAACGAAATCTTTTTTCCCTCAGTTATTTCCGTCTTTTCTTATAATACCAAATTGTGCGGGAAAAATCTATGTCTTTTTTGAAAATTCGGCGAAAAAAGTCTGGGAAAATGTTGGTCATCCATAATTGAACAACCTCCATTGTTGAATTAAGAATTACCTGTAAAAAATTTTTTCGCTTCACGCAAACTGCTGGGAGTTAAACTGCGCTGCGAAATACCTTATAACCTAACTACCATTCTATGGTTCTTTATGATATAATAAATTATAAAAATGGAAGGAATACACAAAAGGGAATAACAATAAAAAATAATAATCAATTTCGCTAAATGATAATTTAGCGAAATAGAGGGGAGAAAAAACGGCTATGGCCATTGATTATAAGGAATTGCCGGATTATTTTCGGGAGTACCTGTATTATTTGACGGTTCAAAAGAATCGTTCTGAACGGACAGCCGAAGCATACTACATAGACTTAAAGGGATTTCTCAAATATGTTTACGCATTAAAAACCAACGTTGAAAAAATCGATCAGGAATATTTGCAGAATATAGAAGTTTCAAACGTAACATTGGAAATGCTGGACAGTGTAATACAGTTGGATGTACTGCAATACTTAAACTATTGCAAACAAGAAAATGAAAATTCTCCAAAGGCTTTGGCTCGTAAAATGTCGAGTATTCGTTCCTTTTATAAATATCTTACTATGATTTCAAGATTAAAAAACAATCCAGTCAAAGATATGGAATCGCAGAAAATCGAGCAGGCAATTCCAAAATTTCTGACGAAAGATGAAAGCATTAAGCTTTTACAGGCAGTTGATGGTAAGTATGCGCCAAGAGATTATTGTATGCTGATGATATTTCTCAACTGTGGGGTTCGTCTGTCCGAATTGGTTGGCATTAACCATAATGATATTCAGGACACTTGGCTAAAGGTTCTTGGGAAAGGCAATAAGGAACGATATGTTTATTTAAATGAAGGATGTTTGGAAGCCATTTCAGAATATACTGAATATAAGAAACGCCAAATAGCCAGTAATGAACTAAAGATAAAGGATAAGGACGCCCTTTTCCTCTCCACCAGAGGCACACGGCTTACTGGACGGCGTATTGAGCAGATTGTGGAAGATTTGTTAAAGAAAGCGCAGTTAGATTCCAAAGGGATCACTGTACATAAACTTCGCCATACAGCGGCAACGCTTATGTATCGGGAAGGCCATGTAGACATTCTTTCCCTGCAAACACTTTTAGGCCATTCCAATGTAGGAACAACACAGATCTATACCCATGCTGGAAACGAGAACGTCAAACAGGCAGTACAAAACAATCCCCTTGCTCAGTTTTCCCGAACTTTTGTGCCAGAGCAAAGCACAGAGATTCCAGTGGAAATTCCAGATATGGATTCTTCTCCAAAGAAACGCCGTGGGAGACCTCCAAAACAAAAGACTCAGTAAATGTTATTAGAGGATAATCTACGAATGAATCATAAATCTTTATAAAACGTGCATACTTGCCATAGAACCTTCTTTATAAAGGATACAGGAGTTCATATTTTATTCATCACTTATGTCCTTATTTGTTGTAAAATTGAGATGTCAAGCCTTTCCTGTAATTTTATCTTTTATTTTTGGAAAGGCAGGATCATTGTATACGGCGCATATTTTAATAACAGCGCCAGAAAGGAATACATTTGTTTGGATATGTTCGCCCCTGCAAGCCAGAAATGAAGGTGCAGGATTTTGAGACGTATCAGGCGGTTTATTGCGGCCTTTGTAAACAACTCGGCAAGATGTATGGGCTTCTTTCCAGGTTGACGCTCAATTATGATTTTACTTTTTTAGCGCTCCTCTCCATTGCCATAGGAAATTCAACGCCTTCCTATCGGCGGGAACGGTGTATCGCCCACCCCCTGCACAAACGTTATTGCTGCCTGGAATGTGAAAGCTTGCAATTTGCCTCAGGAGCAGCTGCATTGATGCTGTACTATAAAGCCAAAGATAACTGTGCTGACAGCCCGCCTTTGAAAAGGCTGGGCTGGTATTTGCTTATGCCATATTTCTCTCATCTCCGCAAAAAGGCACTTCCCCATTTTTCTGAGATAGATAAAATTTTCTGTACAATGACAAAGCAGCAGCAGGAATTGGAACGCTCTGGCTGCAACAGCACCGACCAGGCGGCGGAACCAACAGCAAAAGCTCTTTCCTCCCTTCTTTCTATGTTAAGCAGTGATACTTTTGAACAGCGTGTATTGGAACAGATGGGATATCAGCTTGGCCGATGGATATATTTCATGGATGCTTTAGACGATATTCATGAAGATTTTATAAATAAGGGTTATAATCCATTCATACAAAAGAATTCGGTGGTATTCAGCCAATACACAGCGGAAAAATGGAAGGAAGAGGAAATCCCGAAAAAGATACAAGAAAGTGCGGTTGGCTCTCTGAATCTGACAGCAGCACAATTAGCAGCTGCATATGGTCTTTTAACCATAAAACAGTTAAAGCCAATTCTGGATAACATCATCTATTTAGGTTTGGAGGAAAGTAGGAAAGCAGTTCTGTTTCGTCACAAACCAAAGGGAAAATAAATTGGTTTATTCATTAGCCCAAACATTATGGAAAATCCAAACGGAAAGGTATGGTCAACAAAAATGACAGACCCTTATCAGGTATTAGGCGTATCCCCATCCTCCAGCGACGAGGAAATTAAAAACGCATACCGGAATCTGGCGCGGAAATATCATCCGGATCATTACACAGACAATCCCCTTGCAGACTTGGCCCAAGAAAAAATGAAAGAAATCAACGAAGCTTATGATGAAATCCAAAGGATGCGCAAAGGCAGTTCCCAATCATCCCGTACTTCTGGCCCGTCGTCTTACAGCAGTCAAGGCGGGTACAGTAACACTTACAGTCAGCAGCACCAGCAAAATTCTGCGTTTGGAGATATCCGCAGGCTGATTACCCAGCGCCGTTTTGTTGAGGCAGAGGAACTGCTGGACGGCGTTCCCTTCCAAAATCGAGATGCAGAATGGAATTTTTTAAAGGGGAGCGTTTGTTATTCCAAAGGATGGCTTGACCAGGCCCATGAATTTTTTGCCCAAGCAGTAAGAATGAATCCTTCCCATCCAGAATATACTGCTGCATACCAGCAGTTAAGCCGGATGCGCAGCACTGGGCGCGCACCGGGAACGGGAGGTTACCGAACATCTCCAACTGTAGGAGGAATCAACGGGTGCGACATGTGTACTGGCCTGATTTGTGCGGACTGCTGTTGCGAGTGTATGGGTGGAGACTTAATTTCCTGCTGCTGATCTTTTGCCTTTACAAAAAACATTATTCTTGTTAAACAAAGGGAAAACGGAAACAACATTCAATAACGGATGGAGTGTGGAGATGTTTTGCAGCATAAGAGAAGTTTTCTGGTTGCGTTCAGTGGGCTTATCTGTGCTTTAAGCCTGGTTGTTCTTTTTCTGACTGGGATTGTACCTTTTGCCACCTATTCCCTGCCCTGTATTGCGGGTTTTCTCTTAGTGACCACTATGGTAGAATGCGGGGATTCCTGGGCGTGGCTCAGTTATGTGGCGATTTCATTTCTAGCAATTATCCTTACCCCAGATCGGGAAGCTGCTTTAATGTATGTTATTTTTTTCGGTTATTACCCTATGCTGAAAAAATATCTGGAACGGATCCCTTCCCGCCTTTTGGAATGGACCAGCAAAATTCTTTTGTTTATCGCTGCTGTTACAGCTGGATATTTTGGGGCGGTTTATCTGTTGGGGATGAATTATTTATTAAAAGAAGCAAATGAATTTGGAAGATATTCACTCCTTGCAATGCTGGGGCTTGGGACTATAGTCTTTTTGCTGTATGATATTGCCTTAACAAGGGTGATTTCAGTTTATATTCTTTATCTTAGGAAGAAGATTTTCAGAAGGTTTCATTAAATGCAAGAAATACAGGCGGTGGTTGTCTTAACCTGAAAGACAACCACCGCCTTTTTCTTATTTCAATTCCACAATTGTAACGCCGTTCTCCCCTTCTCCATAAACCCCAAGCCGGAAGCTTCTGACATTCCTATGACCTCTCAAATGTTCATGGACAGCAGCACGGAGCGTCCCAGTTCCTTTCCCGTGAATAATTGTAGCTATATTCAAACCTAAAAGAACCGCATTATCAATAAACTGATCCACATCTAAAAGTGCTTCCTGGACAGTCTTTCCTCTCACATCAACCTCAGTACGAACATCCCTTGTTGTCCGTCCAACATTAGCACGAATATTGGAAACAGTGCGGGAATTCACAGTTGTTTTCTTATCTGGCTGTCCAGCCAGCCTTAATTCCGATGTCCTCACTTTTGTTTTCATAACACCCGCCTGAACGGTTACATATCCGTTTTGATCGGGATTTGTAAGGACGACCCCGGATTTTTTCACTCCTGGAAGAATTACAGAATCCCCACGGCGGATTTCCCTTTCAGGTGTATAATTTATCTGTCCCGTTCGCTTAAATACTGGGTCAGCTAGACGTTCCAGCTTTTTCATACTGGTACGGTAAGATATCCTTGCATCGGCAGCCATCTGGGAAAATGCTTCACTGTCTTTCTGCTTTTTGAGTTCTTCCAGCTCGTCCATCATCTTTTTCGCTTCTTCTTGGATGTCGCCCAACATCTTCTGAGCATCCATCCGTGCCTTTTCCATTTCACGTTCCCGCATCACATCAATTCGAACTTTTTCTTCCTGCAGCTCTTTCCGAAGATTTGCAGCTTGGATGGTATGGATGTTGGCTTCCTGTTTTTCACGTTCCAATTCCTGGCGGGAACGCTCTAATTCAGAAACAACGTCCTCAAAACGGGCATCTTCACCAGAGATTAAAGCCCTGGCACTTTCCACTACATCGGGGTCCATGCCAAGACGTTCGCTGATAGCAAAAGCGTTTGATCTTCCTGGAACGCCGATAAGCAGACGAAAAGTCGGCTGAAGGGTCTGTACATCAAATTCACAGCAGGCATTTTCAACCCCCTCGGTTTGGAGGGCATACATCTTGATTTCAGGATAGTGAGTGGTAGCGGCAATCTTTGCTGACCTGGAACGTAATTTTTGGATAATGGAAACTGCCAGCGCTGCCCCTTCTACAGGATCAGTTCCTGCCCCAAGTTCATCTAGTAAAACCAGAGTATGCTCATCGGTATCTTGAAGGATTCGAATAATTTTCGTCATATGGGCTGAAAAAGTGGACAAACTCTGTTCAATACTTTGTTCATCCCCAATATCCGCCAACACCTGGGAAAAAACAGAGACTCTGCTTCCAAATCCAGCTGGAATCATCAGCCCTGACATAGCCATTAAAGTAAACAATCCAAGCGTTTTCAGCACAACAGTTTTTCCGCCTGTATTGGGACCTGTGATAACTAATGTGTCGAATGTCTCTCCAAGGCTGATATTTGTAGGAACTACTTTATTTTTGTCAATCAACGGGTGACGGGCATTTTTCAATATTACAATTCCATCATCTGTTATTTCTGGAGCTGTGGAATTCATCTGATCCGCCAGCATTGCCTTTGCGAAATAAAGATCCAGGTCAATAACCGCATCATAACTTTGCAAAAGATTATCTTTATAACTGCCAACCTCGCTGGAAAGTTCCAGGATAATTCTTTCAATTTCTATTTCTTCCTTGGATTCCAATACTTTAATTTCATTGTTGGCTTCCACAACAGAAATCGGTTCAATAAACAATGTAGAACCACTAGCAGAGCTTGCATGAACCAAACCCTTGACTTCACCGCGATATTCCGCTTTTACCGGAACTACAAAGCGTCCATCGCGTATGGTGACGATTGGTTCCTGAAGGTACTTTTGATAAGCAGTGGAATGGATCAGCCCATCCAGTTGGCTGCGGACTCTTTGCTCACTGATTCGGATTTTCCGGCGAATATCAGAAAGGGTTGGACTTGCATTGTCTGAAATTTCTTCTTCTGAAAGAATTGTGCTAGTAATTTTATCCTCCAATGTTCTATTCGGCAGCAGATCATGGAAAATGCTGTCCAATGTTGTATGATCTTCTTCGCATCTGCTGCGCCAGTCACTTAATGTGCGGGAACTCTGCAAAATCCTTGCAATATCCAGTAAATCGCGCGGCGTAATAGATGCACCTGCATAAGCGCGTTTCAAAGCATCTTCACAATTTTTTAGCTTGAGAATATATGGATATCCATACCGTGCCGCCAGAGAATGTGCATCCTCGGTACGGTTCATTTCCCCTTGTACTTGTACCAGGGTTGTTTTTGGAATAAGTGCCAAGGCACGGGACTTTGCGTCGTCGCTGCCGGCATTATCTGCCAGCATCCGGCACACCTTGTCAAATTCCAGTGCCCTGCAATGTTTTTCTATTTCCCACATAGCCGTTTTTGGCCTCCTAATTTATTGTTTCAAATCACTCGCGGAAGTCAAGAGCGAGTGGATTGCCTTTTGTCAGTGGAGGATATCGCTTTCTCTCCGCCCATCACTGCCACTGAAATGCATAATTAAAATTTACCGTTAAACTATCTTTACATCAAATTATTTTCAGAAATTCATCTTCTGCTTATAAAAACTTGAGAATCCTTGCCGCACTAAAGCAAGGACTTGTAGTAGTCCAATGATGTATAGTTTTGATCCGTTTGTATCAAAAGATAGATTTCCCCTATTCGCTGAAGACATTCCAAGTCATGGAGAGGAAGCTGAAACTGAAATAATTTCTCCATTTCTGAATAGATAATATGGCGCATGGCCGCCAAAACGCTGTTAGGGATAGGAATAGATTTCTTTGCAGAAACATCCTCTTTTGCACAGTCAGTACAAAGCAGATTCCCTTCCAAAGGATCAAAAAGCATGGCAATATTTTCATAACAACCGCAGTTACGGCATCCCACCAGATCAGGCATATAACCCGCCATAGATAAAATCCTGAATTCATAAAGCGGCTTGAGCAGTTCAACGGGACGTTTCCCGTTCTCTAAAAAGGACAGTGTATTGAGCAGCAGCCTTATATATTTGTCCGATGCTTCCCCCCTTGGGGCAAGTTCTGCTGTAATCTGACCAAAATAACATCCCAACGCCAGCTTTAAAATATCAGAACGCAGTCCAAAGAATATATGGAGGGTAGACGCGCTGTCCAATATGTACTGGTCCTTATTGCGAAACAGGACCAGTTCTGAGTAAGAAAGAGCCTCTGTTGCTGAGGCCATTTTAGTTTTAAACCGTCTGGCCCCTTTTCCATAAGCAGTGAGAACCCCTTCTTTTTCCGTAAGGATGGTAAGAAGACGGTCTTCTTCACCCATTACGCGGGTTTGGAGAATAATCCCATTGGTCTTTATCTGTGTTCCCATAATGGGCGTTCACCTCCAAACGATGGTTTTCCAGGCTCTTATATTGTAGATAATCGGAAATTCCGCCCGTATGGGCAAAACGTTCCCATGCCTCTGCCGCGTCAAAAGCACAGGAGCTGAATAAATTTGATTTTATATTTCTTTTGGGATTTTGCAAACCGGAAGGCCCAAAATAAGGGTTCATTCTGGACATACTCCTTCCCTATTGTTGTTTCAATGTGAGACAATATTAGTCTGCACCATTTGGAAAGAAGCTATCACAGGAAATTCGCGCCAGCAGCAATCGGGTATTTATTGGAACCCAAAATTGCGAAGTTGGCTTTGACGGTTTCGCCAGTCCTCCCGAACCTTGACCCAACATTGTAAATTCACCCGTATCCCGAAAAAACTTTCCATTTCCAGACGGGCTTCTGAAGCTATTTTTTTCAGCATTGCGCCTCGTTTTCCAATTACAATTCCCTTATGGCTTTCTTTTTCACAATAGATAGTCGCTTCAATATCTACTATCTCACGATTGGAATAACTGTTTTCAGAAGGTTCGTCCTCAGAACGGTCGTGCATCTTCTCAATCACAACTGCTGTCCCGTGAGGAACTTCCTCATGAAGATTGAAAAGCATCTTTTCCCGTATAATTTCCGCTGCAATCACCCGTTCAGGCTGGTCGGTCATAGCATCGTCCGGGAAAAAATGAGGACTCTCTTTTGCAAAAACAGATATTTCTTTTAAAAGATCGTCGATTCCCTCACCTTTCAGCACACTGATTGGCACAACCGCACTGAACGGAAAGGTCTGTGAAAATTCAGCAATTTTCGCAAGCATTTTTTCTTTTTCATTGAGAAGATCAATTTTATTCATTGCTAAAACGGCTGGTATCTTTAGAGTAGAAAAGGTTTCCATCAATTGCCGTTCTGCATTGGTAATTTCCCCAACAGATTCTGTCACTAAAACAGCAGCATCTACATCGGATACAGATTCATTCACCTGCTTAACCATATATTCGCTTAGAACAGTTTTAGGCTTATGCAGGCCAGGAGTATCCAACAAGACATATTGTGTCTCCCCTTTTGTCAAAACACCAGTAATACGGGTGCGGGTAGTTTGTGGTTTATTAGAAACAATTGCAACCTTTTCCCCTACTAAAGCGTTGAGCAAAGACGATTTTCCAACGTTGGGGCGGCCTACAATTGCTACAAATGCGGATTTTGTCTGCATGAAAGTTCCTCCGTTTCAATCCAAGCTTAATAATTGCAAAGAGTGCGGCTGCATCTTACTGGATATAGCTGGATTGACCTTACATCAGTGCAGAGGTACTGATTTCTCTCCTCCCCACACTGCTATTTATCTTGTTTTTGCGATTCATCTCATCACCTATAGAGATAGAAAAATCCTTGCTTATCTTGGCTAAAAGGGATGGGAGTCTTTCTCCTGTTTACATAAAAGCCTGTCCCAATCCGTAAAAATAAAAAAGATTGCACCTGTTGCTGCCGGGATGAGAAAAAGAAAACGGCTTGGCTGTGAGCGAAAAAAATTCAGACACTTTAAAAGAGGCTCCTGCCGCCCGAACAGAAAAACGCCTGATATCACTGAACAGATTGCCGCAACCAACACACCCCCGGCAGCGGCATCTTTGGCAGCCTTTGCCAAAAGGTTATGTTCCTGTGTTGCCAGGTCAACAGTTCTTTCAACAGCAGTATTAAATAACTCTCCTGCCAAAACCATCCCACAGACAACAGCCAGCAAAGCCTTCTCCACCCTTGTAAACGAGTAAAAACGACTCATCCACAAAACGCAGCATACTGCTGTCAAATGAATCCGAAAATTTCGTTCACACCGAAGACAGGTAATAATTCCAGCAGCGGCATACTGGAAACTCTTCAGAAGACTATTCATCATCCTCCATCACATAGCTGGCATTTTCCTCCAGCCCCAGGCGTTTCATAATGGCCTCTTCTTTTTCCCGCATCCTCAAGGCTTCTATTTTATCGGTTTCGTGGTCATAGCCCAATAGATGAAGCATAGAGTGTACCGTTAAAAAGCCAACTTCCCTTTGGAATGAATGTCCATACCGTTCTGCCTGTTCCACAGCCTTGGGAATAGAAATAACAATATCCCCCAGCGTCATAGCACCGGTTTCCTCATTGCGGTCATATTCATTATTTTCCCCCAGAGGAAAGGACAAAACGTCTGTTGGTGCGTCAATATTGCGGTATTTGGCGTTTAGTTCATGAATCTGCTCATTATCCACAAAGCTGACGCTGATTTCTGCATCGTATGGGAAGTTTTCGCACACAAGGGTTGCATTGCAGCACCGGCGTACCAAAAGCCGCATACCAGTAGGAATTTTAACTTCTTTTTGGCGGTTGGTTATATAGACCTTTACGCTTTTTGCCTTATGGCTGCGATTTGTTGTATTAATATTCATGGCTATTTGTGACGTTTACCCTCCTCATAATATCGTTCATACGCCTTTATGATATCCTGAACAATACGATGGCGCACTACATCTTTATTCGTTAAATAGTTTATACTGATATCGTCCACATTTTTCAGGATTTTAACAGCATCCATTAAACCGGAACGTTTTATGTCGGGGAGGTCGATCTGGGTAATGTCCCCGGTAATAACCGCCTTAGAATTAAAACCCAAACGGGTTAAGAACATCTTCATCTGTTCAGGAGTGGTGTTTTGGGCTTCATCCAAGATGATAAAAGAATCATCCAATGTCCTGCCGCGCATATAAGCCAGGGGTGCAACTTCAATATTTCCCTTTTCTACATATTTTTGATAGTTTTCCGCCCCAAGCATATCAAAAAGCGCATCGTATAGAGGTCGAAGATAGGGATCAACTTTATTTTGCAGATCGCCTGGCAGAAAGCCCAATTTTTCCCCAGCTTCTACCGCTGGCCGTGTCAATACAATACGGTTTATGTCATGGGCACGAAACGACCGCACTGCCATGGCGACTGCTAAATAGGTTTTTCCTGTACCGGCTGGTCCCACCCCAAAGGTGACAGTATTTTGTTTAATAGCATCCACATATTTCTTTTGTCCTAGGGTTTTGGGGCGAACCGGTCTTCCTTTTGTTGTAATACAAATACAATCGTCTGATAAAGAGGAAAGCTTATCCTCTGTTCCATCCTGTACCATAGAAACCACATAACGCAGGGTTTGTTCCGTAAGCGGATTCCCTTTGTTGATAAGGGTAAGGAGGCTTTCAACTGCACGAACTGCCTTGGAAACTGGCTCCTCCTCCCCTGATACCTTTATTTCCGAATCCCGGCAGATAATGGAAACACCGTATTGGGATTCTAAAAAACGGACATTGGAGTCAAGGTTTCCAAATAAATCCGCTGCATATTCCATTCTGCCAATATTAATAAGCTGTTCGATAAAAATCGCCCCCCAATCCTTTCTATTTTTGGCAAATGATTCCCTTTTCTTTTAATACATATAAAAATTCTGCAAATCTCAGCCCTACAGATAGTATACCATAGAGTGGAACAAAATGGAATACTTATATGAAAGAGGATGGTACATAAATAAAATTTCTTCTTCGGCTATTATACCATATTTTCCTTACAATGTGTTATTGATTTATTAAAATTTCTTGTGTAACTGCAATATCCTGCAATCTTCGATAAGAAGCAACAAGTAAATACCTGTCTTCTTTTGCTTCTCCGGTTAAGGAACGTTCTAAATATCCAAATTCTTCAAATTCCACCTTTTCCCTTTTCTCTAATATTGCAAAGGCTTGTTCTTTTGCTTCATCAGGGGAATAACGGACAACTGCCGGTTCACAGCCTTCACAGGTTTGTTTCACTACTTTTGGCAGCCAGCTTAGCCAGAAAACGTTAGGGGGTTCCCATAATACGCTTCGGGAAACCCAGGACTTCTCTGGAAGTTTTGTCCATGGATTCAGGAGAATTTCATTTTCATGGAATTGAAGAAAAATTTGGTTAGCATCCTGTCCAGTCGCCCGTTCCACCTCTTGCTCAAATGGGATTTCTACTGTCAGGGAATCCTCAATTTCCGCAATAATTTTTGCTTGTGCATAACTTACAACAGTGCGTTGATTGGCATCGAAAATACCTGCTACTAAAAGTCTGCCGTCCCAAACAGCCTCCCCTAATTCGACAAGGGGCTGTCCGTCGTAAACTTCCATTTCCCGTACAATTCCAGTTCCACCGGAAATGACGTTTGCAGCCCCTTTTTTATCCACCTGAACCGGAGGGATAATCCGTTCCCGCAAATTAACCTCAATTGTACTGCCCATAATATTTACTGCTGCCCAGGAAAGTTCTGGAATCTGAAGCAGAAGTGATCTCTCCACATGGGTTGAATCAATGGATGGCAGAAATGCCCCTTTCTTTACCCCCAAAGCTGTAAGATGGTCCATAACCCTTTGTTCTTCCAGCGTCTCATATCCAACAATGTCTATTTTCCATACAAAGAGCTGCATCACCATCAACATGATAGACAAAAGTATTACTCCTACTAATAGTCCGGTCCGTCGATGGTAACGGTAGACCAGAAAAGGCAGCCCGCGCCTGCCGCAGATCCGCATTCGCATCCCGCTTTTCTTGGCAATGGGACGCAGTTTATGGTAAAGTCCCGGACGGACAGTAGCGCGAAGCCCTAAAGAGGTAGGATGGAGAGATTGAGCAGGAATTCTACAGCTCCCCATTAAACTGATAAAGCGTTCCGGGAAACCTCCTTCAGCGGTAAACTCAACTGAGCCAATTAACCAGCGCAGAGATTTCATAAACAGCATAATTTTTGCCTCCTGTCAATACAAACCGCCGGTTAAAAAATCTCTGGCGATTTACATTTATTTATATCAGGATTTTTGTTCCGAAGCTGGAAGGAATGTAACAGAGTGGAAAACGCCCTCTAAAACAATTGCATCCTCAGTCATAGAGCGTATTTGAATGTTTCCACAAAAGCGCACAGAAATTTTCCCTGCCCCTATTGTAATAACACCCTCCTCATATTCCTGAATCCCTGTACATCCCGTCAAAGTTGCCTCCCGGTTCCCGGAAAATTCCAGATGAAATACATCTGGTAAAAGGGACATAGGAATATCAAGCATTTTTGCCAATTTACTTTCATTTTTGTACGGGACTGGCTGCCCCACATTTTTTTTACTGCGGTTCATAGCTTCCGCTCCTTCCATTTTGTTTCGGACATTTTCCAGTTTAAAATTATGTTCCAACAAAAAAAGATATGCACCAATGGATGTAGATAATATAAACCGCATATATTTCATCCATAAGAATTTATTAATAAAAGCTCCAGGTAATAAAGAAAGAGGGTCGGTTTTATGGCTGTTTTTGCTGATTTAAAAAGAGATAAAAAATTCAATTCTATACTGTTTCTGCGCTGTTCTGCGGTAAGCCTCGCGTTGGGAGCCGCTTGGATTCTGCTTTCCGACGCAGAAACTATTTGCAGCGGGATTCAAAGTGGGATGTCTATATGTGTTGAGGTAGTTATACCTTCCTTGTTCCCATTTATGGTTTTTACTACATTTTTGACATTAAGCGGGCTTGCTGATATCATTTCCAGAACGGTTTCTCCAGTAACCCGATATCTGTTCCGGCTTCCACGCCAGGCGGGGGCTGCTGTGCTGATGAGTTTTATCGGCGGTTTTCCAGTAGGAGGACGGATGACGGCAAAGCTAATACAGAATAAGTCTGTTTCTCCAGAGGATGGACAGCGAATGCTTTGCTTCTGCATCAATGCAGGGCCGTCTTTTATTCTTACTGCTGTCGGAGTGCAAATGTTTGGGAACCAATTTATAGGTATAATGATGCTTTGTGCTCATATCCTTGCATCCTGTACCGTAGGACTTCTTTCTTCATTTGGCAAACCTGTACCACCCAAGAAACCCAACAGTAGGGTTTCGGTAAAAATTCCTTTTATACAGGCGTTAATCCAAGCCGTAATTGACAGTGCCAATGGGATGATGATTTTATGTTCTTTTATCATCCTTTTTTCAGGGGTGACTGCTTGGCTGGAACCAATTGTAATGAGGTTTGGGGAAAATGCCAGGCTGTCTCTTGGAATTTTGGAGGTAACAAAAGGATGTTTACAGTCATCGGCTTTTCCTGGGCTTGTGGGAGAATTGACAGCGGTTTTTCTGCTTTCCTTTTCCGGCCTTTCGGTAATAGCTCAGGTTTTAGCAGGTTTTACAGCAGAAGGGCTTTCTATACAGCCGGTTAAGGTAATCCTTTGGAGGATTGTCAATGGAATTTGTGCAGTTGGATGGTATTTTGCAATAAGAGCTTTTTTGGGAAAATTTTTCCTAAAGGCAGAGCCGGTTTTCCTACGAATTTCCCAACAGCGTCCTTCCCTTGCCAGCCGTCCTATGACCCTTCCTTTAACGTTTTGTCTGATAGCAGTTTGTGCCATTACTATTTTGACGGCAGAGAACTCATTTTCAAGTTCAGCAAAATAAAACAGCCATACAGCTAAATGGCTGTATGGCTGTTCTCAAAAAGCAAATAAATGTTTTTAATATTGATTGTGTATTTTGCACAATTTAACTGCAAATTTCTAAAAGCCTCTGGGCTTTTTGATGAAAGCGTGTATTTTCCAATTCCCTTAAAATTGGTTTGCATCCCACAATAACCTGATATGAGTAATCATATAAACTGAAAAACAATTCATCTGGGCAAAAGCCACCTTCGGCATACCGCTTATCGTCTTCCTCCTCGCTGTATTCCTCCGACCACAGATATTCTTCATTCAGCATGTCGGAAAAATGGAGAAGCGGCTCTCCCCCTGCACCTTCCATCAAATCGAGCTCATCCTGATAACATTCCACAATCAATTCAAAAAATTCCAGTATCTGCGCTGTAATATAATCAGCGGCACTGTTTTTATCTATCCCGGAAACAGATTGTTTTAGAGTACAGGCTAAAAATACCATAGCAAACGGCGTTGCTCCCCAAAATATTCCCTGATGTTCAATGTTTGATATGATCTCTCCCAGTGCTGTTTTAACCTCCTCTATATTGGAGATATTCTGTATTGTGTAAAGATATTCAGGAAAATCAGTAGCTCTTCCATAGGGAGTCGTAAGACTATGCCGTGGAACATCTTCTATTTTCAGGCTTTGCACAAAAATTTGATCTTCATCCACTGCCTTCCGACTCCTTTTTACCTAAAAACAAGTACAAAGTGATACAAACCCGGATGATCAACATAGTTTATATCACTTTATACCTCTAACTTATTATGACTTAAATTGTTTTATTGCATTTTTAACAACAGCAACTATATTCTCCGAATCCAGACCGAAAGCTTTCAGCACTTCCACAGCAGGCCCAGACACGCCAAAACGATCCTGAACACCGATCTTAACCACACCGCAGGCAACGCCTTCCTCACAGACGGCAGAAGAAACAGCTTCTCCCAAACCGCCAATAACACTGTGTTCCTCAACGGTGACAATCACACCGGTTTCTTTAGCAGCCTTGACAACCAGCTCTTTATCAAAAGGTTTAATGGTATGAATATTGATAACCCTGGCATTAATTCCCTGTTCTTTAAGCTGGTCGGCAGCTTTAATGGCTTCCCATACCATCAAGCCGGTAGCGGCAATAGCAACGTCCTTCCCGTCTCTGAGGGTGACGCCCTTCCCTATTTCAAATTTATAGGTTTCAGGATCATTAAATACTGGAACAGCCAGTCTGCCAAAGCGCAGGTAAACTGGTCCGTTATATTCCACCGCAGCACGTACAGCGGCTTTTGCTTCCACATGGTCGGCAGGGTTTAGAATTACCATGCCAGGAATTGAACGCATTAAAGCGATATCCTCACAACATTGATGGGTTGCACCGTCTTCGCCAACGGAAATACCAGCATGGGTTGCGCCGATTTTTACATTTAAATGAGGATATCCAATAGAATTGCGAACCTGTTCAAAAGCCCTCCCCGCTGCGAACATAGCAAAGGAACTTGCAAAGGGAATCATCCCCGTAGAGGCCAAACCAGCTGCGATAGACATCATATTTGCTTCTGCAATACCACAGTTAATAAACCGTTCAGGAAACTTTTTCTTAAAAACGTCAGTTTTGGTAGACTTGGAAAGGTCAGCGTCTAATACCACCAACTGAGGGTATTCCGAGCCAAGTTCTGCCAAAGCTTCGCCGTAGCTTTCGCGAGTTGCCTTTTTAATCACATCAGCCATCTTTATTATCCCTCCAATTCTGCCAAATGGCCATCAAGATCTTTTATTGCCTGCTCATATTGCTCTGCATTTGGTGCGGCTCCATGCCATGCAGGACTGTTTTCCATAAAGGAAACCCCTTTTCCTTTTACGCTGTGGGCAATAATAGCGGTAGGCTGTCCTTTTGTTTTTTTGGCTTCTTCAACCGCAGCTTCAATCTCGTTGTAATCGTGGGCATTAATTTCAATGACGTGGAATCCGAAAGCTTTAAATTTATCTGGGATTGGTTCCGGCGAGCAGACAGTAGAAATAGCTCCATCTATCTGGAGGCCGTTGTTATCTACAAAGATGCAGAGGTTGTCCAGCTTATAGTGAGCCGCGAACATGGCTGCTTCCCAAACCTGGCCTTCCTCAATTTCACCATCGCCCAAAACAGAATACACCCTGTAATTCTTATCACGCAGTTTAGCGGACAATGCAATTCCACATGCAGTAGAAACACCCTGTCCCAACGAACCAGTAGACATATCTACTCCAGGAATGGTTTTCATATCTGGATGACCCTGGAGCAGCCGGCCATAATGGCGCAGCCCTGTCAGTTCGTCTTTGGAAAAATAGCCGCGTTCAGCCAGGGTTGCGTATAAAGCGGGGGCGCAATGCCCTTTTGAAAGGACAAAACGATCCCGGTCTTCCATATGGGGGTTTGCCGGATCAATGTTCATCTCATGGAAATAGAGATAGGTCAGAATATCTGATACCGACAGAGAGCCTCCCGGATGCCCTGACTTTGCGCTGAACACAGCGGTGACAGCGCCCTTGCGAATCTGATAGGCGTGAATACTTAGCTGTTTTACAACGTCTGGATTCATTGTACAACCTCCTGTTTTTCCTGCCGCCCTGAAAGGGTTTGCAGATTTTATAACGAAATTATTTTGTACCAGAGGATAAGGAAAATTTTTATGCGAATAATTTATTTGTATTATCCTCCGGCTGTAAGCAGTATAGGAAACTAATAGAAAACTTTTATCTATATTTTACCATAAAGTTAATCTAATTACGACACTTTTTTAAAAATTTTTCAAAATATTCTGGAAGCGGACTGTCAAATTCCAAATACATCCCCGTAATAGGATGGACAAATCCAATTTTTCCGGCATGGAGGCATTGTCCATGTAATTCTGCAATAGGAGGTTTCGGCCCATACATTTCATCCCCTGCCACAGGATGTCCGATAGAAGCCAAATGCACCCGTATTTGATGGGTCCTTCCAGTTTCCAGTTCCATTTGCAGAAAAGTAAAGGAGCCCATTCGTTCTAAAACCCTGTAATGAGTAACGGCATTTCTTGATTTTTGACTGAGATCAGTGACAACACACATTTTTTTCCGGTCAGTCTTATGCCGGCCAATCGGCGCGTCAATTGTCCCGGCATCAGCAGAAAATCCTCCGTAGGCAATCGTCCAATACTGCCTCTGAAAAGAATGTTCTTTAATCTGTTCAGCCAGGCCAAGATGCGCGGTATCAGTCTTAGCGACAATCAGTAAGCCGCTGGTATCCTTATCGATACGGTGGACAATTCCAGGGCGTATCACTCCATTTATCCCAGACAATTCATACCGACAGTGATATAAAAGGGCGTTTACCAATGTGCCGGAGGTATGGCCAGGGGCTGGATGAACCACCATCCCCTTGGGCTTATTTACTACCAAGAGATGTAAATCCTCATAAACGATTTCCAGGGGAATATTCTCTGGTATTACATCCAGTTCCACCGGATCGGGAACAATGACAGAAATTTCTTCGCCTTCATGAACTTTATATTTTTTAGAAACAGGTTTTCCATTTATAGTAATATTCCCGCTTTCAAAAAGCTTCTGGACAGCGGAACGGCTTGAAAAGGAATCGAATTGCTCTGTAAGATATTTATCAACGCGAACCCCTTCCTCACTGGATTCCACTTTGCAGGAGACAACCTCCATAATATGTCTTCCCCTTTCTGAAAAGCAGCAGCACCCTTTTATTGTATCAATATTCAAATTTCTGGCGGGGTGTTATCCTCCGGTTTTTCAAGTGCAGCCTTTTTCTGCTTTTCCGCAGCCCGATCAGTGAAAAAGATATAAACCATTAAAACGATTGTCCCCACAACAATGCAGCAGTCAGCAAAGTTAAAGACAGGATAATTGATTAGACAGAAATCAATATAATCCACTACAAAACCGCGATAAAAGCGATCAACTAAATTTCCAATACCTCCACCTGTAATCACAGCTAGAATCCACATAAAAACATAACGCTTTTTTAACCCGAAAAAGACAACAAGACCTGCCAGCACCCCCAAAAATATAACCGTTATAATTGCCAGAACCAAAGTTTTCCCCTGAAAAATTCCAAAAGCTCCCCCATAATTTTCTACATAGGAAAACTGAAGGACACCTGGAATCAAAGGAATAGAGGCGTTTCCAGCCAGGTTATTAACCGCCCAAACCTTTATCCACTGGTCAACGGCAATCAGCAGAACAATTAGTCCAGCGGCAAAAAAAGTTATCATTGTATGCTATTCCTTCCCTATCGTTTCTTTTTATGTTCGTCACGGGTTACTTCATAGCCTGAGCCGAACTTCAACTGTCCAAATTTAGAACTGTCTTTTTTCATCCCAGCGTATGGATCCGACGACTTATCAAAGCGGGATGCAATACGCTGTGCTGCGTCTGAGGTGGATTCTTTCCGCTCACCCTTAAAGTCTTCCTCAAATCGTTCAAAGGAAATTTGAAATCCCCCCGGAGAAACAGCGTGGGACTCGCCTTCTGATGCAGGCTGTGGAATGACTGTAGTTTCGCTTTCCGCTTCGTTGGAGATATCTTCTTCTATTATTTTCTCCTCCAAAACAGGAGATGTTTCGACAGGAAGCTGTTCTTCAGAGGGCTGAGGAACAGCTTCCTCCGACTCTGCTGCCGGAAGCTCCCGAATCAGTTCAATATGTTTACGATATACGTCTATTAAACGGCTTTTAAAGTCGCTTACTTCCTGTTTAATTTGTTCCAGACCTTCCAGCTGGTTTTCTTCCCGTCTTCTAGCAGCGTATAGAATCTGTTCCGCCTGTTCATTGGCTGCCTGCAAAATATTGTCAGCCTTCTGCCGTGCTTCTCGAACCATGCTGTCCCCAAGTTTTTGGGCTCCAACCAGAGCTGAGCGAAGGCTTTCTTCATCCTCCTGATACTGCTGGATCCTTTCATTCAATTCTTGAACCTGATTTTCCAAGGTACGATTCTGGCTTTCCAAGTCCTGTAAAGTTTTTGCGGTTGAATCCAGAAAGGAATCAACTTCCTCTGGGTGATACCCAAAAAGTTTTCCTTTATTAAAACGCTTTTCCATAATTTCCTGTGATGTTACCATGTCCTTGACCTGTTCCTTTCTGTTCTTTTCAAACTTCCTTTCTGGAAGCCGAATATCTGGAGGGATTGGTTTTTCGTTTGCATTAGCCGTTCAAAAATTGTCTGATAAAAATCGGCCATAAACACCCATTTTCCTTTTTATGGCTGATTTTTATACAATTTTAATTTTTATCAGTTTAAATAGATAGAGAAAATGTCCACAGGCGTAAATGCAGTTTTGCACTAAACATAGATATTTATACATATTGGCTGTATATAAGATGAAACCTACCCTTTTTAGTAGGAACTCCAATCTGTTCCAGCCGAAATTTACCGAATCCGCGTATGGAAAAGATATCCCCTTTTTCCAATGTAAAAGCTGCATCTGTACACACCTGCCAGCACAGCATAACAAGTCCAGAGCGAATAAACTGTTGTGCTTTCTCCCTGCTGACCCTGCAAACCAAAGCAACCAGGCAGTCCAACCGAAGAGAACTAACAATGCCTTCTTTATTTTGGGTATGGTATAGGGCGGGCGGCTCTCCCACAATCCCTTTTTGAACACCGACCCCAACCCTTCCGATTTTAGAAATTTCCGCTTCGGCAATTTCTGCAGCCTGCGGCAGAAAAAAGGCGATGCAGCGTCCTTCCCCAACTAAAATATCCCCTATTGTTTCCCGCTTCAGATTTAAAGCCATAAAGCATCCTAAAAAATCTCGATGTGTCAGTGAATCTACCATCCGGTAAGTAAAAGTAAGGGGAACAATGGGAAACTTATTCGGTTCTGGATCCTCGTAATAAGGAAAACATCCTAATATTTTGCGCTCGCTTTCCGGCAGTCCGCCAAATAAAAGGAAACTTTCAAACCCAGCTTTCAGCGCAGCCTGTTGAACAAGCATCTGTTGTCTGCCATCCAGAAAAGCGGAAAATTTTATAATACATTTTTCATTAGCAGCAGCAAAAGCATCCTCTGTCCTGGAAAGAAGGATACGGTCTTCTTGAGAAAGTTCCTGAACAAATCTTCTGAAATCCATTAGAAATAAATACCGCTGCTTTCCAGCTCGTCCATCAGATCCCCCATAATATCCACATGGTAGGGAGTAATAATGAAGGTACTGTTGGCGACCTTTTTAATCTGCCCACGATTCGCATAGGCAACACCGCTTAAAAAGTCAATCAAACGGCGGGAAACATCCTTGCTGCAGGATTCCAGGTTAAGGACAACCGTATGTTTGTCATTCAGGCGGTCAGCGATAGAACTTGCATCTTCAAACTTCTCCGGTTTTACAATAACCACTTGAAGCTGTGTGGTTGCATGAACTTTTACAACTTTATTGTGTTTTGTGGAAGAGCTGTTTCCAGAATCTGAAAAAAAGTCATTGTCCAGAGGTTCATCGTCCATTTCATAATCCTGATCGCTATCCAGTTCGTCCTGATCTTCATCGTCCTCCGGCGGTATTCCCATCAAATCTTTAAATTTATCAATAAATCCTGCCATAAAAGCCTCCTGTCCGTAAATGCTTCCCTAACCTGTTTTTCCTTACCTTATAAGTTTTGAACTTTCGATATATGCTGGCCAATCTGGCAATCCAATAAAAACAAAGGTTTAGAGCATAACGGCATAATCATAATTACTATTATCTTCATTTTTCTCCCAGATGTCAAGATATCGAAACATTTCTTTATCGTTTTCTTTACTATTAGAGATATATTAAAGTGTTTTCATAATAACTATATTGTTCTTATCACTCCAAAGGCTTTCCATCATACAAATCCTTGCCGGAAATAATTACTTTATCAAAAAGCTGAAGCCGTGAAGAGTCTAACTGATTAATTTCCGACACTACAAAACGTTCATTCTGGAAAACCGGCTCTACCTTTTTAAACCGGATTACGCTCGCCTCTTGAACATAGACTCCAGTATATCCTTTCTCATTGGAATAGTGAAGGGCTGAGGCAGGTACTTGTAGTCCGTCATAAGACCGAAATACAATCTCGATTTCTGGGAACCGCACTGAAGCCAACTCGGAAGACATAAGATTACTTTTAAAAATAATCAAACTTCGATCTTCGTCCTTTTCAGTAATAATATCATAGACCTTTGCCTGTATATCGTTTACCCCTATACTTAAAAAATTCAGATTAAAACTAGCTCCCTTTCTAAATTCAGAAAGATTATCATTGGAGACAGGATAAGCAATGTACCAGTTATAATTAGAAATCACCTTCCCTACAGTTTGGACAGGATCTGCCACGTCCTGATTCTGTCCCTCCATAAACATATCAAATATATCTAAGGTCATATTCTGGGCGTACTCGGTGGTCAGAGAACTTTCATACCCATCAGAATAACCGATAAAATACCCCGATTCTGGAGCAGTGATGATTTGGGGTTTTGCAAGCCGAAACTGTCCTTCCAGCTCCGCCTTTTCCGTCTCTAAAGCCGTTTGCCGGACAATAAAACTTTCTTCCAGCCCTGTGATGATCTGTTTTTTACTTAACTGTTTCGTAAGCTCGTTTTTGATCTCGCTGACACTCCCCACAACACCCTTTACTGTGGTTTCCCCCAGCTTTTTGATCTGAGCCAACACTAAACGATTGATAGAATCTAAATTAGCAACTTCAGTTACGCCGGGATCGTCTGCTTCTGATATCATTTTAATTTCTTCATCTAAAAGGGCAATACGATGTTTTAATGCAACTTGTTCATAGCTTTCATAAATTTCCGCTACAGCCATCCCTTCTGTTACTTTCGCCACATCATTAAACAGATAGCTTACCGTTCCTCGGTTGACCATAGGAATAACCTTTTCATCCCGCAGCACCAAAGCAGTAGTAGAATAGCTGTCCCTAACAGTGACTTCCTTTGCTTCTGTTGTTTCATATGGAGCGGAAACTTTTAGATAAATCTGATATCCAGCCATAGCCAAAACGCAGGTTATAACAAAGAAAAAACAGAACTTTGCTAGAAAATTAATCCGCATGGGGGAACACCTCCCTCCAACGGCCTATACTCCGGTTCATTCTTCATTCCCAGTGTTGATTTCAGAACCTTCTTCCTCATTAGGAGAAGGAAGGTCCAGGATACTAATGGGCTTTGATGGGATAACAGTAGAAATGGCATGCTTATAGACCAGGTTTTGCCTGCCATCACAGTCCAAAATAACAACATAGTTATCAAAGCCCTTTATAATGCCTTTAAATTGGAACCCATTGGTTAAGTATACAGTGACAAGCAGTTTTGCCCGCCGAACCTGGTTTAAAAAAACGTCCTGTAAATTGATATTTTTCATTTCTGTTACTCCTTTTCACATATTTAAGCTGTTTCGTATTTCTATTTTCAACTTATCCTGGATAAAAGCAACTGCTTTTTCCAACAGGGTTGGATAGGTTTCCAAATCTGGATAGAGCCAATGGATTTCCTGCCTGCGCCGAAACCAAGTTAACTGCCGTTTGGCATACCGGCGGGTTTGCTGTTTGATCTCCTCTGTTGTTTCCGCCAGGGAGCGTTCTCCCTTCCAGTACGGCAAAAATTCTTTATACCCAATAGCCTGTACTGCTGTAGCCCCAAACCCTTTCTGTGTCAGCAAACGAACTTCGCTTTCCAAGCCATTCTTAAGCATCTGTTCCACCCTTTGATTGATTCTTTCATATAATATTTGCCTCTGGGAAAAATCCAATCCAATATAGCAGCTTTCATAGGGCGACGGATGGGACACAGCTTCTTTTTGATGAATACTCATAGGAATTCCGGTAAGGCGAAAAACCTCCAACGCCCTAATAATACGGCCTTTATTATTGGGGTGAAGCTTTGCAGCGATTTCAGGGTCTATCTGTGCAAGCTGGTTTAAAAGGTACTCGCCGCCTTTTTGATCCATCTCCTTTTGGAGGGAAAGCCGAAGTTCCGGATCGGAACGTATGGGCTGAAAAACAGTATTATCCAAAAGAGAATCCACATAAAGCCCTGTTCCCCCAGCTAAAATGGGGATTTTTCCTCTTTTATAGATATCCTCTACACATTTTCCGGCTATCTCCACATAATCTGCCACGCTGAAAGGTTGGCCGGGGTCAAGAAAATCAATCATATGATGGGGAATCCCCTTTTGTTCTTCCCTGGTAACTTTAGCAGTGCCGATATCCATATATCGATAAATCTGCATAGAATCTGCGGAAACAACCTCTCCGTCAAAGAGTCTGGCTAAATCAACGGCAAGGCGTGTCTTCCCGGAGGCAGTTGGACCTACAACTGCAGCAATAGGGATTTTCCCATATTCAAACACGTTAAACAATCCTTCCAAACTGTTTTTCGATTTCCCTCTTTGTCAGTTCAATCGCGATAGGACGTCCGTGAGGACAAAATTTCACATCCTCATGTTTGGACAAAAGACGGAGGATTTCCTCAAATTCTTCCTTTGAGGTCTGGTTGTGGGCTTTGATTGCACAGCGGCAGGCGATATTGTGCAGCAGATCGTCTATCTTTTCCGGGAGGAGCTGCTTTCGGTTGCGAAGAAGCTGCTGCGCTAGATCAGCTACCAGTTCGGCTAAATCAAAACCATCCGCCGACATAGGAGCTTCCCGTACTAAAATGGTATTAAAACCGAATTCCTCTATGGAAAATCCTGTCCCATATAAAGTATCTTGGTTTTGAACTAGTACGCCGAATTCCTCACTGGAAAGGTTTACTGTTACTGGCTCCAGCAAAATTTGTCGGTTGCTTTGATCTATATCCGCCTTAAAACGCTCATAGAGCAGACGTTCATGGGCTGCATGCTTATCCACCAGAAGAACCCTGTCACCCTGTTCCAAAACCAGATAGGTTTCAAACAGCTCTCCTACAATCCGTGCATCCTTGAAGCGGCCTTTTTCAGGAAAAGGATCGTTTTCCTGAAGTTTCTCTTTCTCTGGAAGCGAAGAGGGACTAGGCAGATTATCCTCATCTTTTTTTAAAAGGGGCGAGACCTTATCCCGATGGAGAAATTCCGGGGGACGATCCTGTAAAAGAAAGGGCTTATTGGCTGAATAGGCAGGGACGATAGATGGCTGTTTTGGTTTTGGCGGAAGATTCGGGGATGCTCCGGCAGATGGTTCCGGCAAACTTTTCCCCTGTACTGTAACGTGGTATTCCTGAGCGCTCATCCGAAGTGGATTTTCTTTTGCCTCATAGCCAGTTGAATTGGCGGGGGCAAAACTGTGATAGTCAAAAGAGACTTGTTTGCGGAAATCCATGCCTTTCATTTGCAGTTGAGGGCTGAGGTCATTCTTATGAAAAACCGACCGTACTGCAAAATAAACCGCATCATATACAGCCTTCTCATCGGAAAATTTGACTTCAATTTTAGCTGGATGAACATTTACATCCACTTGGGACGGATCAATCTCCACATTAAGTACACAAGCCGCAAATCTGCCCGCCATAACACTCCCTTTATATCCTTCATCCAATGCGGCGGAACATATTTTAGAGCGGATATAGCGTCCGTTGACAAAAAAATACTGCATTGACCGATTGGAGCGGGCGGCTTCAGGGCGAATAATATACCCGTTTACCAAAACTCCCCCATTCCGGTTCTCCACCGGGAGCAATGATCCAGAAAAATCTTTTCCAAACACCATATGAATGGCAGACAGAGGCTTTCCATCTCCAGGGGTATGGAGCCGCACAGTCCCGTTCACAATGAATTTCATAGCGATTTTAGGATTTGAAATAGCAGCCCTTTCTATCACAGCACTGACAGCGGAGGTTTCAACAGAATCGCGTTTAAGAAATTTCATACGGGCTGGGGTATTATAAAACAAATCCCGAACAGTAATAGAAGTACCTTGAGGACACCCTGCATCTTCACAACAGATGGGAGAACCGCCCTCAATGCGGTAAAGTGTACCGGAAAGCTCGTCCTCTGCCCTGGTTAAAATCTCCACTTTGGCAACTGACGCAACCGCAGCCAGTGCCTCACCCCGAAATCCATATGTAAGGATAGACTGCAAATCTGCTTTTTGGGAAATTTTACTTGTTGCATGGCGAAGAAAAGCAGTTGGCACATCAGCGCGATGGATACCGCACCCATTGTCCGACACACGAATAAAGGTAACGCCGCCGCTGCGAATTTCGAGGGTAATTGTATCTGCCCCAGAATCTACTGAATTTTCCAGTAATTCCTTTACAATGGAAGCAGGACGTTCCACAACTTCCCCTGCCGCAATCAATTCTGCTGTCTCCTTATCCAGCACCCGAATGGGCGAAGGCTTTTGCTGCATACCGTTTCCTCCTTTCTATATGTAGTCAAAACCTGGATTCCAATCTATTGCTTTAAACGCCGCCATATGTGATATCACAGTATCATTTTCCATTATCTGCCAGAGATTTCAGTTCATATAGTAAGTTTAACGCTTGAAGGGGAGTTATTTGGTCGAAATTAATCGCCCTGATACGAGAAATTACAGGATGGTCGGCAGCGGTAGTTAAAGTAAGCTGACCATCCATAATTGTTTCCTGCGGTTTTGGTTTTTTAGGGAGTTCAACAGCCCTTCCCTGTTCCAGGTCGTCCAAAATGGTATGGGCGCGTTTCAAGATACTTTCTGGGATTCCCGCCAGCCTGGAAACCTCAATACCATAACTGTCATCTGCCCCTCCTGGAATGATGCGCCGCAAGAAGGTAATATCGTAGCCCTTTTTGATAACGGCAACATTATAATTTTTAATCCCTTCCACCCGATTTTCCAGTTCGGTAAGTTCGTGGTAGTGTGTAGCGAAAAGCGCCTTGCACCCCAGTTTTTTCTTATCGGCAATATGTTCAACAACCGCCCTTGCAATGCTCATTCCGTCAAAGGTAGATGTCCCCCTTCCAATTTCGTCCAAAATCAAAAGGCTATCGGAGGTGGCATTTTTCAGGATATAGGAAACTTCGTTCATTTCCACCATAAAGGTAGACTGCCCTGAAGCAAGGTCATCTGCGGCTCCAACTCTGGTATAAATTCCGTCTACCGTTCCAATATGGGCACGGCTGGCTGGCACATAGGAACCCATCTGCGCCATCAGAACAATCAAAGCAGTCTGCCGCATAAAGGTAGATTTTCCAGCCATATTAGGGCCGGTAATAACGGCAACCCGATCTGTATCTTTGTTTAGAAATGTATTATTAGAGACAAAACCTCCTTCCAGCAGTTTTTCCACAACAGGATGGCGGCCCTCGTTAACGTCGATTTCCCCGGAAAAATCTACCGTTGGGCAGCAGTAATTATTTTCCACAGCCACATGAGCAAGATCGGCATATACGTCTAACCTTGAAACGGCGGAAGAAGTCTCTTGCATACGGTTTACTTGTCCGGCAACCATAGAACGAACTTGTTCGTACAAATGAACCTCCAAAGCAGCAATTTTTTCCCCCGCCCCAAGAATTTTTTCCTCAATGGTTTTTAGTTCTGGGGTTATGTACCGTTCGCAGTTGGTCAGGGTTTGTTTGCGGATGTAGGTTTCCGGCACCTGGGAAGTATAGGATTTTGTCACTTCAATAAAGTAACCAAATACCTTATTATAGCTGATGCGCAGATTTTTGATACCTGTTTTTTCCCGTTCTGCTGTTTCAATTCCCGCAATATACTTCTTAGCGTTTGAAAGAATATCTCTCAGTTCATCCAATTCCTGGCTGAATCCCTGGCGTATGACGCCGCCGTCCCGCAATAAAGCAGGCGGATCCTCCCGTATGGCGCAGGAAATACAATCCGCCACATCTGTTAAAGTGTCTATCTGCTGATGGGTTTCTTTTAAATAAATACTTTTCAATCCAGAAGTTTTCTCTTTCAAAAGGGGAAGAAGCCTAAGCCCACCCTCCAGGGCTTTTAATTCTCTTGGCCCTATATTCCCGTAAATAACACGGGTCATCAACCGTTCTAAATCTGGAATTTTTGCCAGCAATTCCCGAATATCTTCCCGCACCATCGTTTCTCCGAAAAGTTCCGTTACTGCGTTCAGCCGCTTATTAATGGCTGTTGGATTAATCAGAGGCTGTTCTACATAACTGCGAAGCAGCCGTTTGCCCATAGCAGTTTTGGTTTTATCAATTACCCATAAAAGGCTTCCGTGTCTTTCGCGGCTGCGCATAGTTTCCGTCAGCTCCAGGTTTCGGCGGGAATTTAAATCCAGATTCATAAATTGAGCGTCGGAATACCGATTGAGCGACACAATTCGACTTGCAGCTGCTTCATGGGTTTTCTGCACATACCCCAAAAGCGCTGCTGCCGCCGGAACGCCATAAAGCAGATCGGACAAACCCATTTCCCCTATCGAATCGGCCTTGAAATGGCGGCAGAGAAGCTGGCAGGCAGCATTGTATGAAAAGGCGCTGTCCTCTATCAAATCAGCAGTGCAATGCAGACGTTCTTTTAAAAAGGCTCCAAGTTCTGTATAGTTGGTAAAGTCCGCATTAAAAATAACCTCTGATGGAGCGATTTTCCCCAGTTCATTTTTTAATCTGTCTTCCGCTTCGGCTGCCAGATCGCAAAGGTAAATCTCTCCAGTGGTGATATCTGAAAAAGCAAAGCCAATTCCATTTTCCGCCGCATAAATACTGGCAATAAAGTTGTTGCTGCCTTCATCCAGCATAGCACTTTCAACAACTGTGCCAGGCGTAACGACCCGTATTACCTCCCGGCGCACCATTCCTTTTGTTGCAGAAGGCTCCTCCATTTGTTCACAGATAGCAACTTTATATCCTTTTTTAATCAGGCGGGAAATATAAGACTCCGCACTGTGATAGGGAACGCCGCACATAGGAGCACGTTCCTTTAAACCGCAGTCCCGACCTGTGAGGGTCAGCTCCAGTTCAGAAGAAACACGTTTTGCGTCGTCGAAAAACATTTCGTAAAAGTCGCCGAGCCGGAAAAACAGAATGCAGTCTGCATACTGTTCCTTGACAGTAAAATACTGCCGCATCATGGGGGAAAGATTTTCAGAAGATGGAATGGACACGGTAAACCTCCTTCATTTTGGACCTTTTAAGGAATTGGAAACTTAATAAAAAGCTGATATATTGGCATAAAATCAAAAATAAGATCACCACAGGTATAGTTAAAATCTCTTTGGACACCTATACTATTCTAATTCTGTGTTAATTGTCAAATGTTCGGGCAACTCAAAAATCTTTTCTTTTAGGAAATTGGGGTAAAAATATTCCTGCCGCAGCCGTCCAATTTCCAGCCATTCAAACCGATGGGTATGTTTTCCTTCATAGAGCGTAAAGTTCTCTCCCTTTGACAGCAGGTCAGTTGCACTGAAATCTATTAAAAAGTAAAGGCAGATTTCATGATATTGAAGCTGGCATACATCCTCTGTGAAAAATCCCTGATTCAGCCATAGCGGGCGGCTGATCTTAGCGGTAATGTCCAGTTCCTCTTTCAACTCCCTGAGAATTGCATTTTCCGCTGTTTCGTTCATTGCCACCCGTCCGCCAGGCAGATAGTAGTAAGGGGAACGCTCATCATGCATAGCCAATATTTTTCCGTCATGCAGCATAATGGCACAAACCCGATAATTAAACTTTCCTTCTTCTGTTTGAAAGGAAATATCCATCTTTCCTCTATCCTTTCCTTATTTCAATCTACTTCAGTTTTACAATTTGTGATATCATGTACTCTGCAAATTGATGTACACTTTCCTCTGAAAATAGTGAAGCCTCTACATCACCTATGTAACTGTCCAAAGCGATTTGAATCAGGGGATGATATTCTTTCGGCAATGACTGAACACCCCACTGTCCTCCCATTTTTTTGGATAAAATCAAGCTGTCCTGCAAAAATGCCAGTACACGGCATAGGTTTAAGATAGTATAGACAGGATTGGAAATACCATCTTCACAGGCGTTTTGTACATCAAGCCAAATGCTGTCAATATAATTTTTTCTGGGGACTACATCAAAAACCGTGCTGATTTCTTCGCCAAACAAAACTTTTCCATATTGATTGACAATCGTAAAATGCGCAGCCAAGTCCTTATCAGCTCCCCGCATTTTCTGAATGTAATCAGTTGGATTTTCCTGGAACCATTTTAAATGGCTATTGGAAAAATGCAGTTCATAGGGAGTTGGATATATAAATGGTTTACAGAATTCTTTTTTAACAATGCTCCACTCAAACCCCTTTAAAGGAGCTTCTTCATTCAGCTTTACCATTTTTTCCATATATTCCAGTTTTATCGTGTCCAGAACAGTTCCATTTACCACGATAATCAGATCTAAATCACTTTTTTGGGGATTAAAACATCCCATAGCCGCTGATCCGTGAAGATAAATCCCTATAAGGTTATCGCTTAAAACATCCCTGCTTATTTCTGTAAACTGAGAAAGAAGCTTTACGGGAAGGGGTTTCAAAGCATTTTGCTCCATATTTTCCCTCTATTTCTGTCGAAATGTTTCCTAAAGTAAAGAACCCAACCCCTGGCCTCTTTTTTATCAGAAACCAAGGGTTAAAAGATAATTTTTACTTAGCTGTCAATGACAACCTGCACAGGTAGCGCAGCTTCCGGTACAACTGGACTGTTCAACGGTGTCAGGATCCTGGCCATTGACGCTGAGAACCAAAATTTGATTGACAAAATTCATTAAGCTGTCAATTTCCTCTTTGGCGGCATTAAATTCTACCATATTGGGATTGTCCATAATTTCTTTGTATAATGCACGAATGCTCTCATTCAGCGTATCCAATTTTGCCTGGTCTTTGTCAGGGCGGGCAGCTTCCTGATTAACTTCAACTCTTTTCAGGTTGAAATTTCCAATCATTTCCTGAAGCTTTTCGTCATTATCGTTGTTATCGCGTGCAACGGAAAGGCGAATATATCGTTCATCCTGCTGAATTGCTTTTCCAAGCGCCCTTGCCATTTCAATAATATCCATTTTAAATGCTCCTTTGTTTTTTTATTGGCTCAACTGGCCTAACAACGCCCATTTTTTTGCAGACTGGATTTTGATATTTACAAACTGCCCTACAAGGGATGGACTTCCAGGAAATTCTGTAATCAGGTTCGATTCCGTTCTCCCCTGTAAAATTCCTTCTCCCGTACGTCCGAAATCTTCCGCCAATACCCGGACTGTCCGCCCAATATAGGGATGCATTTGTTCCATGCCGATTTCGTCCTGAAGCGCCAGAAGTTCCCGGAACCATTTTCCTTTTTCCTCTCCGCTGACAGGATCGGGCATTGCCGCTGCCTTTGTCCCCGGACGGGGCGAAAAGATAAAGGTATACAATGAAATATATTTTACCTCTCGCAGCAGCGAAAGGGTTTCCTGGAACTCATCATAAGTTTCCCCCGGAAAGCCGACAATAATATCGCTGGTAAAGGTAACGTCTGGAATTTTTTCGCGTGCATAATTGACAAGATCCAGATAACCTTCCCTATCATAATGACGGTTCATTTCCTTCAAAACCCGGCTGCTGCCGCATTGCACCGGCAGATGGATGTGATTGCAAACTTTTTCACAGCGGGCAATGGTATCAATCAGCCGATGGGTGCAGTCCTTTGGATGGGAGGTCATAAACCGAATACGGAAATCACCCGGGACAGCATTTAATTGTTCCAGCAGGGATGAGAAATCTGTAGGTTCTTCCAAACCTTTCCCATAAGAATTGACGTTTTGTCCCAAAAGGGTAATATCTTTGTAGCCGGACTGAACCAGTTTTTTGAATTCTTCCAGTATCCGTTCCGGGCGGCGGCTCCTTTCCCTCCCCCGCACATAAGGCACAACGCAGTAGGAACAAAAGTTATCGCAGCCATACATAATGGACATCCATGCCTTTACCCCGTCTTCCCGCACAGCCGGGACTCCCTCCGCGACGCAGCCGTCGTCCGGTGCAACCCGGAAAACGCGTTTTCCTTCATCCAGGCAGCTTTGCAACAGGGACGGCAGAAGATAGGCAGAGTGGGAGCCAAAGACAAACCCCACATAAGGATAGCTTTTTTTCAGTTTTTCCACTACATGGGGCTGTTCCGTCATACAGCCGCAGATGCCAATCAGCATGGAAGGTTTGGCGGCTTTGAGCTGCTTCAGGTTCCCAATGTTGCCGAATACCTTTGTTTCAGCGTTTTCCCGGATGGCGCAGGTATTGAAAAGGATCAAATCCGCCTTTTCCGGGGAATCGGTAAAAGAAAAGCCCATTTGGGCGAGGATACCCTTCAGCTTTTCGCTGTCCGCTACATTCTGCTGGCATCCAAAGGTATGTACCAGCGCCAAAGGGTTATGTCCAAACCGTTTTTTTAAACGGGACTGGAGGGCTTGGGCGATTGCCTTCTGTTCCTCCATAACATGTTGCGGGACTTCCTGATGAATATTGAATGGCAAAATTCTCCCCCCAGTCAGCATATTACACTTTATCATACCATAAATCGACGTTTCTTTCAATCCTATTTTATATGAGCTTCTTTATAATATATTTCCTTTGGCTCCCTAAAGAAAATGTCAAGGTTATCTAACCAATTCCATTTCAATACAGCTCCATACTTCACCCATACAGCGGTAGTTTTCCGCTGTTTCCAATTCAACCCTTTTGAATCCGCAGGATTCATAGCATCGGATAGCGGCCTGGTTATTCTCAAAAACGCCTAAAGATATTTTCGCTGCTTTGATACACCCAAAAGCATATTGAATTGCCAAAGCAAGCATTTCCCTTCCATAGCCTTTCCCACGCTTTTGGTTATCAATAATGACAAAGCCCAGCCGTATTTCGCTGAAATCGCCTTGTCTGGGAAAACGCATTGTAAAATGGCCTGTTATACCCTCATCGTCAAATGCCGTCATGCCCCAAATGTCCCCGTTATCTCTGTCTTTGTCATAGTATAAATTCATATCTTCAGCAGTAATTGGATATTTGTCGTAACGGTCTGCGCTCCATTGGCGGAAAGCATATTCATTTTCCAGCCATTTTGTAATCGTCCCCGCATCACAGGCTTTGTAGGGCCTTATTCTTAGCATAAGCAGTTCCTCTCTCTATTTCAAAATAAGGCAGGGCTGCAAAGATATTCGCAACTACATCCCTGCAGCCCTGTTTTTACTTATTTTTGAGAATCCTGAACCTCAGGAAGGTTCTTCCGCAGTTCCACCCGGCGTATTTTCCCGCTGATGGTTTTGGGCAGTTCATCCACGAATTCTACAATACGGGGGTATTTATAGGGGGCTGTCTGCTTCTTTACATAGTCCTGGATTTCTTTCACAAGGGCGCTGGAAGGTTCCGTTCCCTTGGTTAGCACAATACTGGCCTTTACTACAACGCCCCGAACAGGATCAGGAGCGCCTGTTACACCACATTCCAAAATATAAGGCAGTTCCATCAAAACACTTTCGATCTCAAAGGGACCGATACGATAACCAGAAGCTTTAATTACATCGTCCATCCGTCCTACATACCAGAAAAATCCATCGTCGTCTCTCCAAACAGTATCAAGGGTATGGTAAACGCCATTTTTCCACACTTCCTCTGTTTTTTCCGATCCCTCATAATAGCCGACAAACATTCCCAGTTGCTTTTCGCCACGTGTACGAACAACCAACTCCCCTACAGTTCCATTTGGGACAGAATTCCCGCTTTCATCCACTACATCCAGATCGTACATAGGGGAGGCTTTCCCCAGGGAGCCAACTCTGGTTTTTGTACCCACATAATTGGCTGTCAAGGCCGTCGTTTCGGTCTGTCCAAACGCCTCCATAATCATCAAACCTGTATACTCCTGGAATTTACGGAATACCTCTGGGTTGAGGGCTTCTCCAGCAGTAGTAACATATTGCAAAGAAGATAGATCAAAATGTTCCAGCCCTTCTTTTATCAAAAAACGGTAAATTGTCGGTGGGGCGCAGAAAGTTGTCACTTTGTACTTCTGAATCCGTTCCAATAAATGAGATGGTATGAATTTATCAAAATCGTATACAAAGATGCCAGCTCCCAAAAACCACTGTCCGTAAATTTTCCCCCAGACAGACTTAGCCCATCCGGTTTCGGAAACAGTCAGATGAAGTCCATCCGGTTGGACATTATGCCAATGTTTGGCGGTGACAATATGCGCTAGTGGGTAAAGGTAATTATGGCAAACCATTTTGGGATACCCTGTTGTCCCAGAAGTAAAATAGAGAAGCATCAGTTCATTTGCCGGAAAGCTTCTCCGTTCAAAAGAATCGGAATATTCCTCTATTTCACGGTCAAAGGAAATCCAATCTTCCCGCTCTCCATGGTCTCTTACCAGGAAACGGGATTGAATTCCTTCATAAGATTTCATAGCGTCTTCCACATGGCCAGAAATCTCCCCTTCTCCGGTGCAGACAATGGAAGATATCCCAGCAGCTTGGAAACGGTATATCAAATCTTTAGCAGTAAGAAGATGTGTAGCGGGTACAGCAATTGCCCCGATTTTGTGCAGCCCCAAAATAGCGAACCAAAACTGATAATGCCTTTTAAGAACGAGCATAACCCGATCTCCCTTTTTAACGCCAAAGGCAGTAAAAAGATTTGCAGCCTTATTGCTGTAACGGCTGATTTCACTAAAAGTAAAGGTGCGCTCTTCCCCTGCTTCGTTGCACCAAACCATAGCACGACGATCCGGTTCCATTTCGGCAATTTTGTCTACTACATCATAAGCAAAATTAAAATTTTCCTCATAGACAGCTTCAAAGCCAGATAGAACACTGTTCTCATCAAAAGTTTCCCGGCAAAAATTTTTATAATAGCGCTGTGCTTGCCCCATAATTGATTCTCCTTTACAATGTAGGATATTATACTCTCCTGTACATTCCGCAGGCATTTCATCAGACGACTTTGCAACCTGCTGTCTTTGCCCAGCATAACCGCGCAAACGGAACCGGAAAACAGATATTATAACAATATTTCTGTAGATAACAGATAACAGATTCGCCCAAACAGGCGGCGAAAACGTATAGACAGCCAATCCTTTTTTATTTAAAATAAAAGGATTTGTGTATTAACTTTAATATTTATCCGGCTATTTGTCAATCCTGTTTTTTTGTATTTCTTACACGATTTAGACAGAATTTACAAAACTGTATAGAAGGAGGCGAAAAAGTGTGGTATAATTTTTCTATTAAAGAAAAAGCGTCATAAACTGGCAAATGGAAAAAGGAGAAAGCGTATGACAGCTCAAACCGATGGAACCCATTTCACTTTATCCCAAGCATTTGACCGTTCCCCTATAATCGCCGCCGTAAAAGATGAGGAGCAGTTAAAATTTTGTTTGACTTCCGACTGCGCCGCTGTTTTTTTACTGTTTGGAAATATTTGTACCATCAGCGGCTTGGTGGAACTTGTCAAGAAGGCCGGAAAACTTGCTTTTGTACATATGGAATTTATAGATGGACTTGCTCTACGGGAAATCTCAGTTTCCTTTATCCAACAGTATACACAGGCAGACGGTATTTTATCCACCAAACCAGCTTTAATCCGCCGCGCTAAAGAATTAGGGCTGACTGCTGTCCAACGTTTTTTCCTAATCGACTCTATCGCCTTTGAAAATGTTCAAAAGCAGCTTACAATTGGGCAGGCGGACTATGTAGAAGTACTGCCAGCGGTACTTCCTAAAATTCTGCGCAGCGTATGCGAGGCTGTAAACGTGCCGGTAATTGCCAGCGGGTTGATTACTGATAAAGAAGATGTTCTCACTGCCTTGGACTGCGGCGCAGCAGCGATATCCTCTACAAAACCTCAAGTATGGTTTATGTGAACAAAAGAAAAGGAGCGAAGCAGAATATGGCAAAACAATATTTGATAGCTTTAGATCAGGGAACCACCAGTTCCCGCGCTATCCTATTTAACCAGCAGCAAGAGATCATGGCAATTGCTCAAAAGGAATTCCGCCAGATATACCCCCAGTCCGGCTATGTGGAGCAGGACCCTATGGAGATTTATTCATCCCAATATGGGGTACTGATGGAAGTTGTAGCCAAGAGCGGGATTTCCCCTTCGGAGATTGCAGCCATAGGGATCACCAACCAGCGGGAAACCACCATTGTCTGGGATAAAAAAACCGGTGAACCGGTGTATAACGCCATTGTCTGGCAGTGCCGCCGAACCTCCGCCATCTGCGAAAGCTTAAAGACAGAGGGGTGGGAGCCGTACATCCGGGAAACCACCGGACTTGTTATCGACGCATACTTTTCTGCGACAAAAATCGCCTGGATTTTAGACCATGTTCCGGGGGTGCGCCAGCGGGCAGAGGCAGGCGAGCTTTTATTTGGGACTGTTGATACCTGGATTATCTGGAAGCTTACTAGCGGGAAAGTACATGCTACCGATTATACAAACGCTTCCCGCACCATGCTTTTTAATATCAAATCTCTGGAATGGGATCCAAAACTTTTGAAACTGCTGAATATCCCCCGCTCCATGCTGCCGGAGGCAAGGCCGTCCAGCGGTTATTTTGGATCCCTGAACCTGTCCGGGACGGAAATCCCCATCAGCGGCGTCGCGGGCGATCAGCAGGCGGCCCTTTATGGTCAAACCTGTTTTGACCGGGGCAGTGCGAAAAATACATATGGAACAGGTTGTTTCCTGTTAATGAACACTGGAGATAAAATCTGCAAGAGCAGCAATGGGATGCTCTCCACCATCGCCGCCTCTCAAAAGGGAAAGATTAGCTACGCCCTGGAAGGAAGCGTATTTACAGCGGGGGCAGTAGTTCAATGGCTGCGGGATGAGTTGCATCTTATCACTGAGTCCTCTGACAGCGAATATTTTGCTCGGAAGGTATCCGATAGTGGAGGGGTGTACATGGTTCCCGCCTTTACTGGTCTTGGTGCTCCCCATTGGGACATGTACGCCAGAGGTGCGCTGGTGGGTCTGAGCCGGGGAAGCAACAAAAATCATATTATTCGGGCCTGCCTGGAATCTATCGCCTACCAGTCGAGGGACTTGCTGGAAGCGATTCAATCGGATACTGGGATTCCATTGGATTCTCTGCGGGTAGATGGAGGGGCCAGCGCCAACAATTTTTTAATGCAGTTCCAGGCGGATATTTTGGGCTGTGAGGTTCGGAGGCCCAAGATACGGGAGACCACCGCCCTGGGAGCTGCATTGCTAGCGGGTTTATCCGTTGGAATGTGGAAGGATGAAGAAGAAATCCGTCAGGGCTGGACCTTAGACCGCGCCTATATCCCCCTCATTGGAGAGGAACAGCGGCAGAAGCTGATCCGGGGCTGGAATAAGGCAGTTGAGCGGGCGAAGAACTGGGAGACGGAAGAATAACCCAAAGGACTCAGTTTGTCAGGAAAAATTTTAAATGTAAGAATATTTTTATAAAGGAGAATAACCTATTGGAAATCAAACCATTGACCCCTCAATCTCCCTTATGGAAGACAGTGGCAGAATACGCCGGGCAATGCTCCTGGAAAGCAGGAAAGAAACTTGCAAAAGCAATGAAAGCAGGCTGTTTTCGAGATTGGGAAAGGGTTTTTGCGGTCTTTGACAGTAACTGCATCGCAGGATACTGTGCCTTTGTAAAGGACGATTGTATTCCCGATGTCCCCTACACACCTTATATCAGCTATATGTTTGTAGGAGAAGAACACCGAGGCCACCGGTACAGCCAAAGACTGATTGAAAACGCCCTGGAATACGCCGCAGTGCTGGGCTATGAAAAGGTGTATCTGGTAAGCGACCATGTTAATCTATACGAGAAATACGGCTTTGTCAAAGTTGATGAAAAACCCGCCCCCTGGAATCCGTCTGAAACAGAAACGATTTTCATGTATTCCCTGGTAGAATAGAAATAGATGTCCTCGGCACGGATTCGGGAACTTTATAAACACCAACTGCTGATTTATTCACTTGTTTTTTCGATCCTAAGAAAGATGGAGGCAGCATCATGACATTAAAAGAAGCAATGCAGGCAAGGCACACAGTCCGCAAATATGTGGACACACCCATTCCGGCAGAGCTTATTTCAAATCTGAATGCCCGCATATTAGAGAATAACAAAAAATACGGACTTGCAATTAAGCTGATTACAAATGATGAAAGTGCATTTGGTGCATTGATTAAGCTGGTTCTTGCAAAGGGCGTCAAAAATTATTTTCTTCTGGCAGGCCCAAATATTCCAGATCTGGGCGAACGCCTTGGGTACTGCAGCGCGGATTTAATGCTGTATGCACAGACATTGGGGCTTAATACCTGGTGGGTCGGCGGCACCTTCAACCGTAAAAGCACAACAAAAAAGGCTGACGGCAGCAAAGTAATCGGTGTTGTCGCTGTTGGATATGGGGCTGTACAGGGAACGCCGCATAAAAGCAAATCTCCCCAGAAAGTCAGTTCCTTTGAGGGCAAGTCCCCTGTCTGGTTCCTGGAAGGGGTCAAAGCCGCTCTTCTTGCACCTACCGCATTGAATAAGCAGTCATTTTTCATCAAAGGACACAGCGAAAAAGTATCTATTACCTGCGACAACGGAATTTTTTCTGGGGTTGATTTGGGCTTGGTTAAATATCATTTTGAACTTGGTGCGGAAACTGATAATTTTGAGTGGGAATAAGAAACTTATAGATTCGGGAAATATAGAAAGTTATTGCTACTAAAAACAAATAGTCAAATATGGGTCTCTCGTTTTCCAAGAATGGCTTTTTATAAAAATACCCGTCCCAGTAGGCAGAAAGTAGTCTGCTTGGGACGGGTACAGCTCTTTTATCCATTAAAACTTCTGTTGATTAGTTTGTTTTTGTTTGATAATAACAGTAACAAACGAAATACCAATTGCTGTAACATATAAGTATTTCTGCATTTCAATCAATGATTCAATAAGCTCGGAAAACCCTAAAAATAGGAGTCCAGTTAAAAAACTTCCAACAGCCCCGCCAATAGCCAATGCCCAATTATAACTTTCTTTAACATATTCGTAATGAATTGTTACAATAGGGATTTGCTTTCCTAAAATAAAAGAAGCCATAATACCTATTTGAATAATTAAAAAAACCTGCAATTTGTATTGCGATAGCTATCTTATTTTCTTTTCCAATCCCTGTACATCTCTTTTCCGTATTTTATTTTAAATATTGTTTTTAGATATCTATTTTAGAATATATTATATTATAACAAAATAGAATACAATAGTCAAGGGAAGTAGGTGATATATTGGAAAAATTTTTACCAAGAAAACCAGAAAAAGAAATTATTTCTATGAGAATACCTATTGATATATTGGAGAAAGTAGACCAACAGGCAGCTGCTGCGGATATTTCCCGCAATGAGTTTATTAATCAATGTATTGCCTTTGCATTAGCACATATGGACGGTTCTGCTGAGAACTAATCCATAGAGAGTCCTATTTGATATTGCAATTTAGGAATCCAACAGAACGCCAAAAGTTTTCCTAAAATCTATTGAATTTTCTCATTATCTATGATATACTTTCAATAACAAGTTCATAAGACGTTTGCCAGAGAATTGAGAGCCGGCACAAACAGTAATGAAGTCTGAGGATATGATATCCAGACAGGCTTTTGTTTGTGTTGGTTTTTTCATTTTATCTCCGGTTAATGTCAGACAAAAAGGAGAGATTGCGCCATGTATGAAGTGGTAATTGTCGGCGCGGGGGTTGTAGGCTGCTCTGTGGCGGCGTACCTGTCCCGCTATCAGATGAAGCTGGCAGTTCTGGAAAAGGAAAACGACGTTTCCATGGGTTCCACCCGCGCCAACAGCGCCATTGTCCACGCGGGCTACGACCCCCTCCCCGGCACCCTGATGGCCAGGTACAATGTCCGCGGTTCCCAGCTTTACCCGGAGCTCTGCGAAAAGCTGTCGGTCCCATTTAAGCAGATCGGTTCCTTTGTGCTGGCCTTTTCCCCAGAGGAGGACAAGACTGTCCAAAAGCTGTATGACCGAGGCGTCGCCAACGGCGTGGAAGGGCTGCGTATCCTTTCCAAAGAGGAAACATTGGAGAAGGAACCTGCTCTCAGCGATAAAATCACCTCTGCCCTCTATGCTCCCACCGGGGCAATCGTAAGCCCCTGGAAATTCACCATCGCTATGGCGGAAAATGCCTGCGAAAACGGCGCAGAATTCTTCTTTGACCATCCTGTCACCGGGATTCAAAAGACCGAAAATGGTTTTCTTGTGACTGCTGGCAGGGAAACCTTTGAAACCCGTATTGTCATCAATGCTGCCGGAACCCGTTCCGACCAAATTAACGATATGGCAGCTCCCCATTCCTTCACAATACATCCCAACAAAGGCCAATATTATGTGCTGGACAAAAATCAGGGCCAGGTGGTTCATTCGGTTATCTTCCAGTGTCCCTCCAAGGTGGGTAAGGGCGTTCTGGTGTCCCCCACTGTTGACGGCAACCTGATCGTCGGCCCCGATGCGGTGGATGTATCCTCCCCTGACGACTGTTCTACCGACCGGGACGGCTTACAGTTTGTAGTCAATCAGGCAATGCGTTCCACCTCGGCCTTTAACTTACGGGAAGCAATTCGCAATTTCGCGGGGGTTCGTGCCGCCACTGAGACAGATGACTTTATTATTGGTCCGGTTGACGGTGTCCCTGGCTTTTTCAACCTGGGAGGCATCAAGTCCCCTGGTCTGACCAGCGCCCCTGCCATCGGTGAAGATATGCCCCGCATCCTGGCAGAAAGCGGCTTTACCTTCCCTAAAAAGGAAAACTGCACAGACCGCAGGGATGCAGTTATCTTCCACACCCTCAGCCATGAGGAACGGGCGGAAATAATCAAAAAGAACCCCCTTTACGGTCGGATCATCTGCCGATGCGAAACCATCACCGAAGGGGAAATTGTGGATGCCCTTCACCGTCCCCTGCCCCCTCATACCATCGACGGGGTAAAACGCCGCTGCGGTTGCGGATTAGGGCGCTGCCAGGGCGGGTTCTGCGGCCCAAGGGTACAGGAAATCATCGCCCGTGAATTAAATCTGAACTATATGGACATCGAAAAGGACAAGACCGGAAGCTATATCCTTCTGGCAGAAACCAAAGGAGGCGAGCTGTAATGGATTGTATCTATGATTTAGCAGTAATCGGCGGCGGTCCCGCGGGAATGGCCGCGGCGGTAGAGGCCGCAAAGGATGGAGCGGGCAAAGTCCTGATTTTGGAGCGGGACAAGGAACTGGGGGGCATTTTAAACCAGTGTATCCACAACGGCTTTGGCCTGCACTACTTCAAGGAAGAGCTGACCGGCCCGGAATACGCCCAGCGCTTCGCGGAGCAGGTCAAAGAGGGAAACATTGAAGTAATGACCGATACCATGGTATTGGATATCACTGAGGATAAGACCATCTATGCTGTCAACACCCAAAAGGGCTACCAGCAGATCAAGGCAAAGGCCATTGTCCTCGCTATGGGCTGCCGGGAACGGACCAGAGGGGCTATCGGGATCCCCGGCGAACGGCCCGCAGGGGTGTTCACTGCGGGGACAGCCCAGCGTTACTTAAATATGGAGGGCTATCTGGTGGGCAAACGGGCAGTGATCCTAGGTTCTGGGGACATCGGCCTGATTATGGCGCGGCGGCTTTCCCTGGAAGGGGCCAAGGTGCTGGCCTGTGTGGAGCTGATGCCCTATTCCAATGGTTTAAATCGAAATGTAGTCCAATGCCTCCACGACTTTGATATTCCTCTCTACCTGTCCCACACCATCACCAGGATCACCGGAAGCCCCAGGGTGGAAAGCGTCACCATCTCCAAGGTGGATGAAAAGCGCAATCCCATCCCCGGCACCGAAATTACCTTTGACTGCGACACTGTTCTCCTGTCAGTGGGACTGATCCCCGAAAACGAAGTAGCAAAGTCTGCCGGTATTGCCTTAGACCCCCGCACCAAGGGCCCCATTGTCTACGAAAACATGGAAACCTCTATCGAAGGCATCTTTGCCGCCGGGAATACCGTCCACGTCCATGACCTGGTGGACTATGTGACGGCGGAAAGCCAGAGAGCGGGCCGTTGTGCGGCGGAATATGTAAAGGGCGGCAGGCAGTCCCAGGGAGAACTTCCCGTTACTACCGGAAATGCCGTCAATTATACCGTCCCTCAGAAAATCCATCTGCCCGCTCAAAAGCCAGTTGAAATCTTTTTCCGGGTGGCTGCACCGATGGAAAATAAGGCTATCATTGTCACTGCTTTGGAGACAGGCGAAGAGCTGCTCCGGCTGAAACGGCTCCACCTGGCTCCCGGCGAAATGGAAAAGATTTCAGTTCCTGTGGAGGCTTTGCAGAAGGCTTCCAGTGGTATCAAGGTTTCTATTGAGTGAGTGGAAGGGAGAGTTGAACGACTATGAAAGAACTGATTTGTATTGTCTGTCCCCGCGGGTGCCATTTGACTGTTGATGAAGCCGCGCCGGATATTCCCGTAACAGGAAACGCCTGTCCCCGCGGGGCGGTCTATGGAAAAAAGGAAGTGACCTCCCCTGCCCGCGTGATTACATCCACAGTAAAAATTGAAGGAGCAGGCCATCGCCGACTGCCGGTTAAAACCAATAGAGAAGTCCCAAAAGGTAAAATGTTCGAGGTTGTGCGGACATTGGACGGACTGACAGTCCAGGCCCCCATCGAGGTCGGGCAGGTGATTGTAAAGGATGTGCTGGGAACCGGAGCTGATATTGTCGCATCCAGAAGCATGGCAAAAAGCTGAAACGAAAAAAGGTTTGAAGATTCCAAAGGAACTTTCCTAAAAAGTTCCTTTGGTCGCGCCCGCAAGCGCGAAATACCCCTGCATTAACCTAAAAGCTATGTAAAAGGAAATAAGCGGGCTGTTAGCTTATCGAAATATCTGCTGTTTTTTCACATCTTCTGATTATAATATAAAACCAAAACCAGATACACAAAAACACTCACCGCAATCAAACACATCAGGGTAATCATAACCGGCGCAGTTGCAAAGCCCATAAAGCAGAGCAGAAAAAGCGCGCTGCTCAAAAAAACTGTTTGAACCACAAAGGCCAAGCTTCCCGCTTTTCCTGAAATCATCTGTGCCCTTTCATCATTTTCTTCAACCACGGCAGTTTTATCTTTTGCCATGCAATAAACAGAGACTGCTACAATCAAAAAGACGAACCCCACAATGAAAAATCCAATATACGCAATATCCGCCCTTGGAATCTGAGGCAGACTGCCCCGCATCAGAAACATTGCCAACGCACCAATCAAAAAAAGAAACCCCAATACCGCCCAAACAGCGGAAACAGCTTTATATTTCTTCTCCACAGACGCTTTCATTCATTTTCCTCCTGATAGATAAATATTTCCTCAATGGATAGGCCAAAATACCGCGCCAATTTGAACGCCAGGGTGAGCGATGGATTATATCTGCCGTTTTCCAATGAACCAATGGTCTGCCTTGAAACCTCCATGGCTGCCGCTAATTCTTCCTGCTTGATTCCTTTTTCCTTACGCAATTCTTCTAAGCGATTTTTCACAGTATCCCCCTTTCATGGAAAGTTTGCTTTCCGTGAAAGGTATTATAACAGTATCCAGATGAAATATCAAGGAAACATTCCATTATATAAAAAGTCCAAGGAGGCTCGGCATGGATATAGGCCAACTCATTGACAGCAATTTCAAAGGCAATATATACATTGTACAAAACAATCAGACAGTATATGAACAAGAAAGCGGTTTTGCCGACCTGCCCAACCAAATCCCCAATACACTGGAAACAAAATTCGCCACCGCGTCAGCAGGAAAGGCGTTTGTCGCAGTTGGAATCTTACAGTTAATTGAACAGGGAAAAATAAGCTTTGACGATACACTGGGAAGCCTTCTCAACATAGAATTTAATGAAATTGATAAGGGTGTCACTGTAAAACAACTTTTAACCCATACATCCGGCGTCCCTGATTATTTTGACGAAACGGTGATGAACGAATACGAGGATTTATGGACAGACTTTCCCAACTATAAAATCCGGCATAACAGCGATCTGCTTCCCCTGTTTATCAACAAGCCTATGATGTATCCAAAGGGTGAGAAATTCCAATACAATAATTCAGGATATGTGCTGCTTGCGATGATGATAGAACAGGCTGCCGGAATGGATTTTGACCAGTACCTTAAAGCCAATGTATTTGATGTGTGCGGTATGGGATCGACTGGCTACTATGAGCTGGACAAGCTCCCTGCCAAATGCGCCAACCATTATATCCGCTGTCACGGTACAGACGAATACCGCACCAATATCTATTCCGTTGATGCAAAAGGCACAGGAGCGGGCGGGGCGTTCGTCACAGTAAAGGATATCATTCGGTTCTGGAATGGTCTGTTGGATGGAAAACTGCTGTCCAGTGAACTGGTATCGGATATGCTCCGCAAACAGAGCGGAGACGGCGCCGACCCCGAAGAAGGCTATTACGGCTATGGGATGTGGATTATAGACAATCCACAGGGAGAGGATTTCGCCTATTTCCAGGGTTGTGACCCAGGAGTCAGCTTTATGTCAGAATACAACCCAAATAATGGGATGATTTCCGTTTTGGTAAGCAACTATGGGGATAACGTTTGGCGGGAAATGCGGAAAATAAGGAAAGCCCTATACTGATTTTTGTTCGGCGGGCAGTCATTGGCATCAATGCCTGCCTTCATTTTATCAAAATTTTCTGCTCATCTTGTTTCAGGATATAAATTATGATACAATAAAAAACTAAAATTGAAAAAAGATAGGAAGTGCTACCAATGCCGCAAATGAATAAGGGCGGTAAATTCATCTTTGGAAAATCCATTGTCCGCTATGACGGAACTATCCAAATCCCGCCCCAGGCTGTCAAGGAATACAACATTACCTTTGACAAAAAGGTGTATCTGTTTACTGGCAGCAAAATTACAGGGGGCTTCTGTGTCACAAGGAAGGGATTATTGGAACCATCAAAGCTGGGACATATTTTAACGGATATGCCGGAGCTTCAAAGCTATACCCTTCCCCATGGCGAATTTGTCAAATATAAAGGCAGGTTTTACTGTTGGATTGACATCTCTGAAACAGGGCAGATCGTTCTAACCCCTTCTATGATGGAGTTCTTCCATATAAGTCCAAATATGGAACTTCTTTCCATCCGCAGCAGTGATATTGCCTTTACTATGGGAGCCAAAGGGCCATTATTGGAAAAAGCGGAGAACTTTGAGGGCGTTATCCCTGTATTTTGACGGTAACCCCTCTGCTAAGGCGGCGTGAAAGAGGAAATTGCCGCTTTTGGCGATGATTACGCAGATGTTGGGATTCTGGAGCTGTACAGAATTGCAATATATTTGGAACAGATTCTTTCATGAACACTGGAATAGGTGGAAAATTTCACATTTATATGTTAAGATACTTTTGTTTGACAAAAGGAGATTTAACAATGATTAAAAATCAGAAAGGCATCATAATGGAAACAACTTCTAAGCCTATTCTGCGTCTTAATGCGTTTCAGCTTAAAATAATCGCATTGTTTACTATGACCTTAGACCATATCGGCAGTTATCAGACATTCACAATCAACCGAACAGCGAATGACATCTTACGGATCATAGGCAGAATTGCCGCCCCGTTATTTCTGTTTATGGTGGTGGAGGGACTGCGCCATACGCGAAGCAAGCCTAAATATGTTTTTCGTCTTTATACAGCGGGAGTTATAATAGAAGCGGTAAACCGGGTAATATCAAAATGGACAGGTTCTTTTGATTTCGGCAATACCCTTCCCATGTTTTTCTATACTGCTCTGTTTGTACTTTGCATAGAAACGATTGTAAAAAACAGAAAGAATACAAAAATTGTATTCTTATCATCCTGTGGGCTTGTGATGCCCTTCCTGTTTTATTTCCTCAATGTCGTTTTGCTGGAAAGAGGATTCAGTACAGTATGGTATGTAATTTCTCTGTTTTTCCCGTCCCCTATGAATGTTGCATATTCCATCCTGTTTGTATTGATGGGTGTGGCATGGTATTTTATCAACAATAAAGCCATTAACTGTATGATTCTTGCGGGGCTGTCGGCGGTTTGCTTTGCTGTACCCGGCTCCTGGTTTTTCAGCTTTCAAAGTTTTTGGCTGCGTCCCGTATTTTTTAATGTCTTTTCTTTATTTGCCAATACCCAGTGGTGTATGTTTTTAGCGATTCCCTTCATCCTGCTTTATAACGGTCAAAAGGGAAAAAGCATGAAATACTTCTTTTATATCTACTATCCGGTTCATGTATACATCCTGTTTTTCATTCAGTTCATATGTAACCATTTCTAATTTTTGGAGGTAACAGATTGTGGAGCTTATACAATTAACCCACGACAACATTGAACAGGAACATATTTGCTGTGCTGTCTCAAACAGTAAAGATGTTCAGGTGATGCAGTTCACCGGATAGCTCATTATACAAAATCATTTTATTTAGGGAGGAAAAAATGTCAGCTCTCACATCCTTGGGTCTGGGCAAAACAATGGAAAAGAAACTGCATACCATTGGG
>CAJUSD010000025.1 GCA_910589145.1 uncultured Oscillospiraceae bacterium | reverse complement strand
GTTAGAACAAATACCATGGCGCTCAACGCTTATCGTCAGTTGGGCATGAACAACAGTGCAGTTTCTAAATCCTTGGAAAAATTGTCTTCCGGCTTCCGCATTAACCGCGCTGGCGACGACGCTGCCGGATTGGCCATTAGCGAAAAGATGAAAGCCCAAATCACTGGTTTGGAAACCGCTTCTTCCAATGCGCAGGACGGCATCAGCCTGATCCAGACCGCAGAAGGAAACCTGAACGAAGTTCATTCTATGCTGAACCGTATGGTTGAGCTGGCAACAAAATCAGCTAACGGCACCTACACCCAGACAGAACGGGATGCTCTTCAGGATGAGGTAGATGCTCTGTTAGAAGAAATTGACCGTATTTCCCAGTCTGCAAACTTTAACGGAACCAAACTATTAGACGGCACTATGGGACTGAACCAGAATGCTTTCAAAATTGGTGATACTGGTGCTGTAGATGCTGCGCCAGGTGCAGATCTTACTACTTCATTAACTTTGCCAACAGCCGGTACTGCTGCTGCAACTAATACTGGTTTCCATACGGGGACTCAGAATATTGCACAAGTCAATCCTTCCTTTAGCATTGACTTTGGTGATTTGAATTTAGAAGCAATAAATACAAATACTCTGGATATTAGTGTAGGTGGAGAAACACTTTCAATATCAGCAGCAGCTACAGGTGATAAACTGGATGCTGCAGCTATTGCTTCCTTGTTTGCTGCGGCCGGTACTGCAGGCGGTATTACTGGTGGTGACTTTGAAGGACTTACTGCTAATACTGCAAATAACCTCATTGCAATAGGTGGAGCTGTTTTCGAAATGAAGGCAGATGGCACCAAGGTTAATTTTACGTATGTTGCACAGGAAACTGGCGCTAATAGTACGGGTACAGTCAATAAAGAAATAGATGCAAATGCAGCGGCTACTATTAATGCTGCAATCGGTTCCGGTGTTGTAGTTGATGCTGATGCTGCTGACTACAATCAAACAGGTTCTGTAATGCATAATACCATTGACGTTACCCAAGCTACTGGTAAAACAGACGGCATCCGTGCCGGTATGGACATTGGTTTGACGAATGATGTAGTGCAGGTGGGCAATACCCTTACAATTGATGGTAAGGAATTCACATTTGTTGAGTGGGACGGCAAGTCTACATTAGGAGAGAATGAAATCGGAATTGATTCATCCATAGACGCTTCTACCACTGTCGGCAAGGCTGCAATTATCCACAGCGCAGTTGACCAGCTCTCCAATAAGTCAACTGATAACTTTGAAATTGAAGTTAAAGACGGAAGTACCATCCACATTGACCAAAAGGTTGGCAACACCAATGTATATGATACTGAAGATAAACTGAAAGCTCTTGTTTCCGCCAAAGGGGCCGGTACTGCTGCCGGTACTGCACTGGAAATTACTCCTGATAAGATCGTTGCAGGGGATTCTATCCGTATTGGTGACAAGACCTACACCTTCGGTGATGGTGAGGGCCAGATTGCTATGGGTAGCAATGGTGCTGATGCGGTTGACAACCTGACCAAAGCCCTTGAAGAAGATGGCTTTACCGTTACCCCTGATGCAAACAATCCAAATAAAATCGTCATCTCTGCTCCTGCTGGCCAGGATGCTCCTGCTATCATTGGCGGTGGCCTGACACTCCAGATTGGCGATACTGCTGACAGCTTCAATAAGATGACTGTAGCAGTTGCTGATATGAGCGCTAAGGGATTAGGACTGGATAACCTTTCCATTAAGAGTGAGACTTTGTCCAGCGATGCTATTGCTAAGATTAAAGATGCAATTAACAGCGTTTCCACAACCCGCGCCAGCATGGGTGCTCTTCAGAACCGTCTGGAGCACACCATCAACAACCTGGATGTTGCTGTAGAGAACCTGAGCGCAGCCAACAGCCGTATCCGTGATACTGATATGGCCAAGGAAATGATGAACTACACCAAGATGAATGTTCTGGTGCAGTCCGCCCAGGCAATGTTGGCCCAGGCCAACCAGCAGCCTCAGAGCGTGCTGCAGCTCCTGCAATAATTGCAGACGTTTTAGCAGCACAATAGATTTCATTCAAATGTCTATCGTCTATTTGCCGGCGGTAGACGGTAGATGTCGGGAAAGGAGGGTATGCCAAAGCATACCCTCCTTTTTACTAATTTGGAAAGGGCTCATATATGAAAGCAAAATATAAAGATAAAAATAGTAAGTGCATTTTATCAATTGGGATGATTGTAAAAAATGAAGAAAAAAATTTAAGGGCATGTTTAGAAGCATTACAGCCTTTGAGGGAAGCTGTCCCAAGTGAATTAATTATTGTAGATACCGGTTCAGAGGATGAGACAGTAAACATAGCAAAGGAATATACAGATAAGGTTCTTTTTTATGAGTGGAATAATGACTTTGCAGCAGCCCGGAACTATGGGCTAGACCGTGCTATTGGGCAATGGTTCATGTTTTTGGATGCAGATGAACAATTAGTTGATCCTGATGAATTAATTGAGTTTTTTAGTAATCCAAAAGAAAGAAAAATGTATAATACTGTAGACATTATCATCCGAAGTTTTCTAAAGAAAGACAGCTCAGATATATATTCAGATTTTACAGCATCACGAATCTTTTCTATGGGATTTAACAACCGCTTTTATGGTGCCATTCATGAAGTTCCAAAACGTATTCTGCCTATAAAGCATCTACTCAAATCCCGTTTGAATCATTATGGATATATATTTGAAACAGAAGAACAAAGGGAGAAAAAGTGGGAGAGGAATAATAAACCCTTAGAGGAAGAATTAAAAAAACATCCAAATAATTTGAGATTGATTTCCCTGTATGCAACTAGCTGCAAACCAGAAAGAAGAAGGGAGCTGCTGGAACATGGAAGAAATTTAGCAAAAGAAGTACCAAAGGATTACTTTTTCCCAGAGATTTATTGGAGGTTATCCAGGGAATATCTGCGTTTGGGAGAAAATGATAAGATAGTAGAGCTTGCAGAAGAATACAGCAGCCTGAAAGATCAGGATCATGTAGGGGAGATAGAGCTTTCCTATAATCTGGCTGGTGCATGTTTTAAATTAAACAGATATCCAGAACTGCTATCCGCCTGTGAAAGATATCTGTATTTATACGATAGGTATAAAGATGGTTCCCTGATACTGCAGGATACTGCCAGTAGTATTTGTGAAAGGGCATCATTATCTATTTATAACTCTATTTTCCCACAGAAGGCAACTGCGCTGTTAAATTTAGGTGGCTATGAAGAGGCATTTGAAACCTTATTAAAAACTGATTTAAATGAATGGAAACAAAATGATGCTTCTTTTATTGTAACACTTATGAAGATTATTTGCGAATCCGGAAGGTATGACTGGTTCTTTCAAGCGGATGAATGGATAGCAGGTTTTAAGATATCTGAAGAACGGAAAAAACCATACATAACGAACCTTGTGAATGTTTATCTTCAAAAAGCAAGTGAAGTTGATTACGATGTTGAACCTTCGGAAATCAGTTCTGCCTTTGCAGAATTTGTATGTGCTGGAAATTCCTCCGAAAACATCCAATGGGAAGCCGCCGTTTCCCGTTTAACAGAAGGGGAAGATTCTGCTGGTATTGCAGATAAATATGGTGTAATTGCCTTATATACTGGTTTAAGAAAACAGAAGGATATTTTTCCTCTGCTGCATTCTATAAAAATAGAAAAGATACAGGAATGGAATGAACGTTTAGTAAAGCAGGCGAAAAACCTGGAGGATTTACTGGACAAATACCGCAAAAAAGACGAAACAGACATGCTTTACCGGCACTGGATAACGGACCTGGAAATTCGGCTTATCATCCAGCAGGGGGAAAACGCCCAAACCCAATTTGTCCATCAGGTGATAGAAGACATGTTCTGGTATGTGAACCGGATTTACAATCAGGAAACTTTAACCCCGGACGGGATTCGGGTATTGCCTTCAACCCATCGTTTTGCCTATTGGGCAGGAAAGGCTTTGGAAACTGGGAGAAAAGGCAATACAGCCCAATATATAAAGCTGCTGGGAGAAGCTTCCCATGCCTGCCCGGAATTGGCGAATACCATAAAACCCTTAGTAGAAGAAATTAGAAATAAAGATGAAGCTTTACAGGCCCAGAGAGAACAGGAGGCCCTTGCAGGAAAAATAAAAGGCATTATTGAGGGGATGATACTGGCAGGCAATCAGAAAGACGCCCAATCCATCCTCTCCCAATATGAGCTGATTGCTCCCAATGACCCTGATATTCCATCCTTGAAAGCAGCTGCCTTCCAGGAGCCAACGTTTTCTGAAATATAAATTAAGGCGCATCCATTCCTCATAAGAATGGATGCGCCTTAATTTATATTTCAGGGTCAGTGAAAACTCAGGTTTACTTATCATTCTGCTTAGGGCTGGTCAGTCTGGAAAGCAGCAGCACAACCAGGGCGATTAAGACCATAACAACAAAAATTCCCAGCATCCCTTTGCCGGCCAAAACCAGGGAATTCAATACATTTGCATCCATAACATCTGAAACCTCCTTAACGAATCATCTGTGGAACCAGGTAAAGGATCATACCGCCTGCCAGCACTGATGCAATCTGTCCTGAAACGTTTGCACCGATTGCGTGCATTAAAAGATGATTTGTGCTGTCCTCCTGGATTGCCATTTTCTGTATCACACGTGCAGACATGGGAAATGCGGAAATTCCCGCTGCTCCTACCATAGGATTTACCTTTTCCTTCAAAAAGAGGTTTAAAACTTTTGCAAACATAACGCCAGCTACTGTATCAAATACAAACGCAGCAAGGCCCAATCCCATAATCATCACTGTTTGCAGGGTGAGGAACTGTTCCGCCTGCATACTGAATGAAATTGTGATTCCCAACAACAATGTAATTAAATTTGCAAGTGTTCCCTGGGCAGTTTCCGAAAGGCGCTCTAAACAACCGCATTCCCTGAGCAGGTTTCCGAACATTAAAAAGCCTACCAATGAAACCGACATGGGAGCTACAATCCCTGCAATAATAGATACAATAATAGGGAACAGGATACGGGTGGTACGTGAAACGGATTTTGGATTATAAGGCATGCGAATCAGGCGCTCTTTTTTAGTCGTAGTCAAGCGGATTGCCAGCGGCTGAATAATTGGCACCAAAGCCATATAAGAATATGCAGCTACTGCAATAGCCCCCATATACTGGGATTTTAAAACCTGGGAAACTAAAATGGAAGTCGGCCCGTCAGCAGCGCCAATAATTCCGATTGCTGCCGCGTCCTTCATAGGGAATCCCAGCAGACATGCTATAATAACTGTAATAAAAATACCAAACTGGGCTGCTGCACCAAACAGGAACATTTTAGGGTTAGACAGCAGGGGGCCGAAATCAATCATTGCTCCTATGCCAATAAACAATAGCAGCGGCATAGCTTCAGACGCTTCAATTCCTATCTCAAACAGCCATTGAATAATTCCCTGGCTTTCCCCTATGCCCTCTACCATTTGATTAATTACCCCAGTATTAGGCAGGTTCACCAGAATTGCTCCAAACCCCATTGGCATCAGTAAAGCAGGTTCAAAATCTTTCTTGAGGGCAAGATAAATTAGGATACCGCCAATCGCATACATAACAATTTGTTTCCAGGTAATCGCCAGAAGTCCTTCTAATAGAAACCCCATTTCTTACACATCCTCCTTATCATTTGTTTGAGCATATTTTTTAGCCGTTAATAAAGGAAACGCTTCAGAACCTGTTTAAAATCTGGATACACACATCCTACTTGTATATTTTTCCTCATATTGTACTGAAATTTCTTGTCAGGTAAAGCCCAGCCTGCAAAATTTCTGCACATTCTGAGGAAAAATCTGGATGTACAATCTGTACGCATCCAGAATTGAAACAGGCTCTAAGGAAATATAAAAAAGACCTATGTTCTATTATTGTATATAATAGAACATAGGTCTTGTCTTTTTAAGTTAAACCAGATGCATCCTCTCGGACGTTCGGCTGTTGATTTAACTGCGTCTGCTCCCTACAGGACGCTGACTACTCCCCTATTTTTATAAATAGTGATGTGCCTTTTATTTCTTGTGTTTATAATAGCCGATTTTGGAAGATTTGTCAAGTTTTTTAAAAAATATTTATATTTTTATCTTGACTATACAGCTGCTGTATGGTTTATGATATTATTACAAGAACAATAAAGTCTCCATTCAACAAACAAAATGAAAATAGGAGGAATAAAAAATGAATTTTGGATGCAGCAGTTTTTCATGGGAAACAAAAGATGGCCGGCATCTTTTAGGCCGCACCTATGACCAATTTGGAGATTTACGGGCAAATCAGGTGATTGCAGTCCCGCCTGGTGTTCCCTGTTCCCCTGGACTCCATTCAGACAATCATTCCCTGAAATCCCGGTATGGCTATACAGGTATGGCAGTACTGGGATTTGGCGAACCGATTTTGGTAGACGGTGTAAACACAGCCGGATTAATGGGCGCATTGCTTCATTATCCTGAATATGCAGTTTACAGCCAAACAGGTGAACCCGGAAAAACGGCAGTCCATCCGGGACGTTTGCTGGCATGGCTTCTCAGCCAGTGCTCCAAAGTGGAAGAAGCAGCAGAAATTATGCTGTCCTCTGTTGTTCTGGTGGATGAGCTTATACAGGGAAAGCCTTTAAGGGCTCATTATATTCTCAGCGATTGCAGCGGGGAGACAATTATTATTGAACCGGATGCAGATGGTTTAAAAATACATCGGCAGACAATCGGCGTATTGACAAACAGTCCTGACTATATTTGGCATCGTACCAATTTACGCCTTTACACTGGGGTTACCAACCAGCATAAGCCTCCCCAAACGATTGCAGGATTTGAAATCCGTGAGTTTGGCGAACGGCTTGGAGGAGGGTTTGGGCTTCCAGGGGATTATTCATCTCCTTCCCGTTTTGTGCGAATGGCCTTTATGAAACAATTTGCCGTTCAGGGCGAAAATGAACTGGATGGTATGTCCAGAATGTTTAGGAGCTTTGCTTTAGTTGATATACCGGAAGGCCTTGCAAAGGGGGATCCTGATTATGAAGTATACGAACAGACACTTTGTATTTCTGTTATGTGTGCAGAAAGCGGCGTTTACTATTTTGCGCCTTCCCAGAATCGCAGGATTTCTGCTGTACACCCTTTGAAAGATGAAAAAACAATTCAATACTTTGCTTTGGGAGATTCCCAGGATGTGGATTATAGAAACTAACTTTATATCATTCCTTTGTTCCTGTTAGCTGGACATTTTTTTGAAGCTGTACTATAATGGTAGATATCAAAATCTGCCATGCAGGAAAGGGGAAATTATAATGACAGCAAAAGAAAAAGAACTGGTAGACCAGCTTATCACCTTTATGGATTGCCCGTGCCGTATATTTGAACCTATGGAGGACGATGATCCCATTCAAGAGGCTTACAGAGAAGCCAAGGAACGGGGCAGGTCAGAGGGTTTTACTCCGATTCTTCTGGGGGCGGAGGAAATGCTTCTGGAAGATATAATGTATAATTGCGGGTCAGAAGATCCTAAAAATATGGATATGGTACGGGCAGCCCGGAAAAAGTTTCTGGAAGAATCTCTGTCAGAAACCTTTTCTGAGGGGATGCTGGACTGGATGCAGGATGACTTAAAAAAATTAAAAGAAAATTCAGAAATGGTAAAAGAAGCCATGGATGAAAGTGCTGAAGGGGAACTGGTAGACGGTTTTTCATCCTACTGGGATTTTACAACCCAAGCAACCCTGCCGGTTATTTTGGCAGAAGTGCCTGTGGAAAAACCTTGGCAGGTTTTTGCCTGGCTGCGTGTTGGCGGATGGAATGAATTCCCGGGACCGGAAACGCTGATGGTATTGTCAAAACAATGGTTTGAAAAATATGGGGCGGTTCCTGCAGCGGCAATTCATGATATTTTGGAATTCACCTTGGAAAAGCCTGTTATAGATCGGAAGGCTGCCGCGGAATTGGCTATGGAACAGTATGTTTTTTGCTGCGACAGAGTGGAACAGGCTGGAGAAAACGAGACGCTGGGAACATTGGCTGATAGTCTTACAAAGTCAAAGTTTTGGTTTTTTTGGTGGGATTAAAGATAAGTACCACTAAAGACAAATTAAAATGAGCTTCGGGTCCAGAGAACTTTCCTGAAAAGCCATCTGGACCCGAAACTCTTTTAATCTGCCGCAGGTTATGCCCGCTCATTTACTTTTTAAAAATACAAACCCAATCATTATGGCCCTGTTTTTTCACTGGGGGAATCAATTCAATTCCGTTTGCAGCAGAAAGATTCACCCTGCCAAAATAGCTTCTGCTCCCAGCAGCAGGATCCATCCACCAACCGTCCATTTCTCCGTTTTCCGTTTTCACTGTCAATGGCGTACCCAAATAACTGTATAAAATTAAAACATCATCCCTGCCAAAAGCGGAAACCCTGGCTTCTTTTTCGCCGCTGCCGGATAAAACAATTTCCTGCATAGGATAACAGTTTTGAAATCCAATTTCCAACATCAAATTTTTAAGGAACTGCATTTGTCCGCTGCCCATGTGATGGATAGCCTTGTCCCAAGAGTCCACAGCTCCAAACTCCTGAATATGTCCAGTCCCATAAAACTGAAATACTGAATTATCCCCATATGTATGGCCGCATGAACCGGCTAAAACAGACCACCAGGCATACCGTCTGACATGGTATTCCTGCCAATAAGGCTGGGAGGGATCGTGCAGTCCCTGCGGAATCTGTTCATAGGAAGGCTCGCCGTCCAGTACAGGACGTGCTGGAGCTCCGTCCTTTATCTTTTTCAGTTCAGCCTCTGCATAACGCCAGTTGTCCTCTCCATACCAGGGTTCGCCCCCAACTTTATCGTCCCAGCTCCTTAAATCCGGCTGGTCATAGCGGCGGTGCCCGGACTGGAACATATTGATATCCAGCCATTTTGATTGAAGGAACCAGTAAGAAGAACAGGTTCTCCCAAATGGATGGTAAGCGATTAGGTTATCAGGGGTTTCCCGCTTTAGGATTTGCCCCATAGCCTCCCACATTCCAGTAAATTCGCTTCCCCGGATATCCCCGCCCAAAATCCAGATGATATTTTTTCTGTTTCCAAAACGTTTGGCGAGGAATTCTGTATAAGGCACAACTGTCTTTTCGTTGATAAATCCCCGGCGGGCAACTTTTCCCCAAATAGGAAGGAATCCCATATACAGCCCAAGTTCTTCTGCAATATTGAGAACTGCTTCAACATGCTGCCAGTAGGGTTCATTTTCCGGGCTGATGTTGTGAAGAATGTCCGCTTCCTCCACCAGTTGAAGACTGCCTTTGTCATCTCCCTCCCGGCGGGCATTGGTCAGAACAGCCTGAATTACATTGAAGCCTTTGTCAGCGCGGTTTTTCAGGTATATCCTTGCCTGCGGAAGCGTTAAACGCTGAAGGAGATCCCATGCGGTATCTCCCAGCCAGAAAAAGGGAACATCCCCATTTTGCAGATAATGCCCGCTTTGGTCTGTGTGAAGCTGGCCGTTTTCCCATGGCTTTTTCATACATGTTCCTCGACTTTCATATTAATCTGTTTTATGCAGGTTTATATTTCCCCTCTTTAACAATAACTTATAAATAATGAAACGTCAATTGCTGCCGTTTATATTTCGAATGAAAAACCGGCACGATTTTTACCAAAAGATGCACGATTTTTACATAGTTATTCTGATTGTTTACTTTATAATATGTACTAGAAGGACAGGTAAAAATAAAACAATATATAGCGGTTTACACAAGTTTTTATCTGGATTTCGTCTAAAATACATAAAAAAGAAAAAAGGGGGATTTTTTAATGAAAATTACATTTATGGGAGCGGGAAGTACTGTCTTCGCAAAAAATGTATTGGGCGACTGTATTATGACTCCTGCCCTGGAAGGAATGGAAATCTGGCTGTATGATATAGACCCTGTCCGTCTGGAAGATTCTAACCGGATGCTTACCAACATCCTGAAAAATTCAGGCCGGACTGATGTGTCAATTCATGCTTCATTGGAAAGAACTGCATCGTTGGCAGGAGCCAATTATGTGGTCAATGCCATTCAGGTAGGCGGTTATGAACCCTGTACGGTTACAGATTTTGAAATACCCAAAAAATACGGCCTTCGTCAGACAATAGCGGATACATTGGGAATCGGTGGGATTTTCCGCGCACTGCGTACAATCCCGGTTATGATGGATTTTGCAAACGATATGCGCAGGCTCTGCCCAGATGCCCTATTCATTAACTATACTAATCCTATGGCAATTCTTTCCGGCTATATTCAAACATATACAGATATCCGCACTGTTGGGCTTTGCCACAGTGTCCAGGGATGCGTCCCCACCTTGTTGAAAGACGTTGGGCTAATTGAAAAATATGACGGGAAAACCCGTTGGGAAATCGCGGGAATTAACCATCAGGCTTGGCTGCTGAAAGTTACCGATTTGGAGGGAAATGATCTATACCCGGAAATCAAAAAGCTTTCACGCGATCCCGCCCTGGCGGAACTGCGGAAAAAAGACCTGGTACGTCTGGAAATGATGAACCGGTTTGGTTATTACATAACTGAATCTTCCGAGCATTTTTCTGAATATACTCCTTGGTTTATTAAGTCCCGCTGCCCGGAGATGATAGAAAAATTCAATATTCCTCTGGATGAATATCCGCGCCGCTGTGTAAAACAAATCGAAAAATGGAACACGATGCGGGATCAACTTGTCAATGATGAGAAACTGGAACATAAAAAGAGCAAAGAATATGCTGCACACATTATTGAAGCTATGGAAACAGACCTCCCTTATCGGGTACATGGCAATGTATTGAATACAGGACGGCTGATTTCAAATCTGCCCGAAAACGCCTGTGTGGAAGTCCCGTGTATGGTAGACCGCAACGGGATCAATCCATGTTATGTGGGAGCGCTTCCTGAACAGTGTGCTGCAATTAACCGGACAAATATCAATGTCCAGCTTTTAACAATGGAAGCAGCACATACACTGAAAAAAGAATATGTTTATATGGCTGCTATGATGGATCCCCATACTGCCGCAGAATTAACAATGGATGAAATTACCAATATGTGTGATGACCTTTTTGAAGCGCATAAGGATTGGCTGCCGGAATATAAATAACGTAAGTCCGATAAGGCTAAGTTGCGGGAAAACCCCAGACGAGCACAGCCTAAAGCGGATAAAAAAGGTTTGAAGGTCCAGGGAACTTTCCTCAAAAGTTCCCTGGTCGCCAGTTCAGCTTTGCTGAACTGAACCCGCAAGACGCGAAATACCCCAGCTTGCTTAAAACCAGCACCAACAAAGCGAAAAAAGTAAAGAAAATCCCGCCATTTTCTTTTGTGGGAGCAGCGGGCAAAGAATTTGGAAAAGCTTGCGGAAGATATATGGCGGGATTTCTGTTAAAGGTTATCACTTGCAGCCAGCGAACAGCCAACGGCTGCTGAGATGGCGTTCCCCAAACCGTAAACCTTAAAAATGGGAAAGATTTTCATGGAACTCACGTTAAATAATGCAGGTTAGATAAAAAGCAGGGATGTAAGCACAGCCTGAAACGGGAACCGCCTGGGTGGTTCCCGTTTCAGGCTGTATCTGCTATATTTCATTTATCTTGTGGCTTAGCTTTTTACTGAAACACAAGCTGCCGGAAAATTTCCTTTGCCGTATCAAGGTTTGTGGAATTGCTAATAACATATATCCCCACAGAATCGGCTCCTACACACATTCCAGCTAATTCTGCACGGTCTGAAATATCAATTCCGCAATTTTCAAATTTTTCCCCGGTTGGCTTTCCCTCATCGTCAGTGGTTTCAAAGGAGATTAATTTATCCTGGAAGGGTTCCAGCTCTTCTTCGGTAAATAAATCTGTCAAAGAATAGAAGATTTCATTTCCGGCGTTACGCTGGGCTGTATCGTGATCTGCTATTAAAATGTCCGCTTCCTTTCCGGCGAACATTGTTGTAAGCTTCATAATTCCAGCCATGGCAGATGCAGGATCTTTATTGGGGTCTCCAACAGAAATAGCTGTTACTTCAATTCCCATATCAGGTAAAACTTCATTTATCTGCTGCTTTAGGTTGTCTGCCTCTGCATCGTTTACGTAGGAGGCGCTTACTACAATATTAGGGTTGTTCTGTTTTGAACTTTCCTCAGAGCATCCGCTTAAGGATGTAAGCGATAGGATAGCCGCTGTAATGACTGCTGCAAATTTTTTACCTTTCATAAGGATTCTCCTTTTCAAACAATATCTGTTTTTCCTTTGGACTTGACAGATATGATACAGTTTCTTTATTGCAGATTTATTTATTTCGCATTAAGAAATAAATAATTTTTTATAACATTTTTGTTTTTTATGGGATTTATCTGTTTTCATTTTTCCCTGATTGACACATCTATAGATAAAATGGTACAATAGGAAAAAGTAAAAACGCCAATGACGGCGCGGGCGGGAGCTGCTGCTGCGGCAAACGTACCGCGCTGTTTTGTTGAAACCGCCAGAAAATGGGAAAGGACAGGCTGTTGATATGGACAAAAAAATGCTCTGTGAACTGCTTGATGCAAAGGCGAAATACCTGAATCAATTATCAGATGAAATATGGGAAACTCCTGAACTGGCATTTACAGAACAACATTCTGCAAATGTACTGATCCAAGCTCTAAAACAGGAAGGTTTTGAAGTAACTGTTCCCGTTGCAGGAATTGGGACAGCATTTACAGGGAGATTTGGGAGCGGGAAACCGGTTATAGGCTTTTTGGGGGAATTTGACGCACTGTCCAGTTTAAATCAGCGGGCGGGAATTTCGGAGAAACAGGCTGATGATCCCGGCGGCTGCGGGCATGGCTGCGGACATAACAACTTGGGGGTAGGTTCCCTTGCAGCGGCAATGGGAGCAAAAGACTATTTAGAGGCAGCGGGAAAGCCGGGCACAGTCGTTTATTATGGATGTCCTGGGGAAGAAGGGGGCTCCGGCAAAGCGTTTATGGCGCGGGAAGGTATTTTCGACGAATTGGACTGCGCGTTTTGCTGGCACCCTGGCACTACCAATTCTGTCACTTCAGGAAGTTCTCTGGCAAATTATCAGATTTTATATTCCTTTAAAGGGGTATCTGCCCATGCTGCTGGCGCTCCCCATTTGGGACGTTCTGCATTGGATGCAGTAGAGTTGATGAATATAGGTGTGAATTTTCTGCGGGAACATGTGATCCAGGAAGCGCGTATGCACTATGCCATTATTAATTCCGGCGGTATTTCTCCAAACGTAGTACAGCCAACCGCTGACGTTCTGTATCTGCTCCGCGCCCCTGTTGCCTCCCAGGTACAGGAAATTTATGAGCGGGTCAACGATATTGCAAAAGGAGCCGCCTTGATGACAGGGACTTCTGTGGAAATCAAATTTATCAAGGCGTGTTCCAATACAGTTTTAAATTCTACCCTGGAAAAGCTTCTTTTTGACAATATGAATCAAATCCCGCTGCCAGAATATACCCAGGAAGATTATGCTTTTGCAAAAGCGATTAATGAAAGTGTAGAAAACCGCACCCCTGTTTTTGAAAAACTGATGAAAAAAACTTCTTCCGAGGAAATCATCCAGTTCCTGAAAGACCATGAAGGGCGGGATATCAACGATTTTATTGTTCCTCTGATCCACAGCGAACAGGCAGGCGGCGGCTCTACAGATGTAGGAGACGTAAGCTGGGTATGTCCTACCGCGCAGATTTCAACAGCAACATGGGCTTCGGCTACTCCAGGCCATTCTTGGCAGATTGTAGCTCAGGGGAAAAGTGAATTAGCCCATAAGTCCACCCTGTATGCTGGAAAGGTACTGGCAGGAGCAGCGATAGACCTTTTTGAAAATCCTGAGCTCATTCAAAAGGCAAAGGATGAAAAAGCAAAAGAAACTGGATGGTGCAGGATACTGCTGCCCCATTCCCAAGGATGTACAACCAACGCCAATGGGAAAGATGTAAATTTTACATAACATTTCGGAAAAAAGGGGAACTAGTATGGACTTACAACAATGCCGCAGCCGGATAGACCAAATTGATGAAAAGCTGGTTTCATTATTCTGTGAACGGATGAAGGTGGTCGAGGATGTAGCTGCTTATAAAAAGGAGAATCATCTCCCGGTTTTGCAGTCTGGCCGGGAAACAGCAGTATTGGAACATGTTTCCCAGCTGGCAGGGCCAGTTTATGGGGAAGCTGCAAAGGCGCTGTTTACAGCTATGATGAATATCAGCAAAACGCAGCAGATAATGCGTTTTCAGGAGGAAAGTGCGGATTCTTACCGAACGTTTTTAATGGATGCCCTGGAACGTTCCAAAGGGAACCGGCTTCCCTCAGCGGCAAAGGTAGCCTGCCAGGGGGTAGAAGGGGCATATTCGCAAAGGGCCTGCCTTCAATTATTTTCAGAGCCGGACATTCTGTTTTTAAAAACATTTGACGATGTTTTCCGTGCGATTGAGCAGGGAGGAGCGGATTTTGGGGTTCTTCCGATTGAAAATTCCACGGCCGGTTCTGTCACCGCTGTATATGATTTAATGAGGAAACACCATTTTTATATCTGTATGGGCACAAGGGTAAAGGTAGATCACTCCCTGTTGGTAAAACCAGGCGTAAAACTGGAGGAAATAAAAAAAGTTTACTCCCATGAACAGGGGCTTGCACAGTGTACAGCCTATATTGGGTCCCACCCCTCCTGGGAGCCAGTAAAATACCCCAATACTGCCGCTGCTGCAAAATATGTATCTGAAAGTTTGGAACGGGGAACAGCAGCTATTGCGTCGGATTTATGTGCACAGCTTTACGGGCTGGAAATTTTAGAGCAGGGAATACAGGATGCAAAATCCAATTATACTCGTTTTATCTGTATCTCCAAACAGCCGTGGATATATCCTGATGCAGATAAGATTAGCCTGGCGTTTACCCTCCCTCATCGGGCAGGTACTTTGAACCAGCTGATTTCGCAGGTTGCTGCAAATAATCTGAATCTTACCAAATTGGAATCCCGCCCTATTCCCAATACGGATTTTGAATTTATGTTTTATCTGGATGTGGAAGGCTCTTTACATAATCAAAAAATACTCAACTTTGTATGCGGTTTGCATCAAAGCCTGAACTTCCTGGAATTTTTGGGGAATTACCGGGAGCGCACTGAACGCCCAAACTAAAACTGTAACGCTGGATAAATTTAATATGGTCTTTTTAGGGAAGGATACGAAATGAAAAATGGATAGTTTACTATACAGCCTGAATGTAGTCACTCCAATTTTCCTGCTGGTAATTATAGGGTATCTTTTACGGCATATGAATATCATGAGCGGGAGTTTTGCAGAGGAAGGGGCAAAAATGACTTTTAAGCTTGCTTTGCCTCTGTCCACTTTTCGGAGCATCTGTAATTCAGACATTACACAGACGTTTCATGCAAAACTAGTGATAACCACTTTATCGGGAATTATAGGGATGTTCCTTATTCTCTGCCTGATTGTCCCGCGGATTATCAAAAGCCGCCCCCAGGCTGCAACAGTAGTTCAGGCGGTTTTCCGTAGCAATTTCTTAATTTTAGGCGTGCCTATGGCGCGAAATATGTTTGGAGAGGAAGGTTTGGGGCCTACAACCCTGCTTTTAGCTTTTGCAATTCCTGCGTTTAACGTTCTTGCCATTATTGCGTTTACTGTGATAACAAATAGTGATTCAAACGGGGTTTTATGGCTTAGAATTCGAAATACTGTTATAGAGGTTCTAAAAAATCCGCTGTTTTGCGGGGCTGTACTGGGGATTATTTTTTCCCTGTTTCAGATTCGCCTTCCCTCTGTGCTCGACAAGGCGGTTTCTGATATTGCCTCTATGGCTACGCCGCTTGCACTTTTAACAATGGGCGCACAGTTTAACATTCAAAAGTTTAAGTCTGATATTAAAATTTCTTTGAGCGCTTCCTTTTGCCGTTTAATATTGTTCCCATGCCTGATTATTGGAGTTGGGATTTTGTTGGGATTCCGCGGTCCTGAATTGGGAGCCCTGTTTGTTCTGTTTTCTGCCCCAACTGCTGTCAGCAGTTATGTTATGTCTAAAAATATGGGGGGAGACGGGGATTTGGCAAGCCAGATTATTTTGGTGACTACCTTTTTCTCAATGATTACCATTACTTTAGGAATTTATCTTTTGAAAATGTTTGCCCTCATTTAGCTTAAATGTAAGTTCGATGAAAAGGGCAAAGATTTAGGCACAACCTCAGATGTGTACTACCTGGGTAAAGAAAAAAGGTTTCGGGTCCAGGGGGCTGTGCAGCAGAGCTGCACTCCTAAAAAGCCCCCTGGTCGCGCCCGCAGGCGCGAAACTCCCCTGCACAAACTAAAAGATAGGGAAAAGCATCCCTAAAAAGGGAAAAGAAAAACATAAATGAAAAAGCCCGTTTTCGTAAGAAAATTACCTAAGTGGAATTGCCAAGCCTTATTTTCGTAAAACATTGCAGTAGGGGAAAATAAGGGCTTTTTAACCTAGCGATTTCTATATTCGAGGACGTTTTCACCTAGTTAAGTTCAGCGGTATCAGCTTAGTTTCCAAAGTTTTTGTTGAACTCATATTAACTTAATATAAGTTCGGTGAACCCCCTTTCTTCATTTTAAGGTTTACGGTTTAAGGGACGCCATCTCAGCAGCCGTTGGCTGTTCGCTGGCTGCAAGCGATAACCTTCAGCAATAAATCCCGCCATATTTCCCCCTGGAAGCTTTTCCAAACTTTTCGCTTACTTCTCCCACAAAAGAAAATGGCGGGATTTTTTCTGTACTTTTAAGTATTTGTCTTTCTCGTTTTGTTGGTGCTGGTTTTAAGCAAGCTGGGGTATTTCGCGCTTGCGAGCGCGACCAGGGAACTTTTCAGGAAAGTTCCCTGGACCTTCAAACCTTTTTAATCCGCCTTAGCTTGTACTCGTCTGGGGTTTTTCCCGCAGTTTAGCCTTATCGAACCCATATTAGCTTATTGTAAATGCAATAAAACAGAATTGCAGGCACAACCATCATAAATTGTGCCTGCAATTTAATGTTTTTACAACACTTTACTTAAAAATTCAACTGTTCTTGGATTTTTCGGGTTCCCAAAAATTTCTTCTGGCGTACCCTTCTCCGCAATAACTCCTCCATCCATAAACAAAACCCTATTGCTAACCTCTCTTGCAAATCCCATCTCATGGGTGACAACAACCGTAGTCATTCCTGAACTGGCTAAAGATTTCATTACATCCAAGACATCCTTAACCATTTCAGGATCCAAAGCACTGGTAGGTTCATCAAAGAGAATCACTTCTGGTTCCATAGCCAAAGCACGGACAATAGCCAATCTCTGTTTCTGTCCGCCTGATAACTTTCCGGGAAACTCATTTGCCTTGTCCTGCAGCCCCACCTGCCGGAGCAGTTCCATCGCCTTTGTTTCAGCAGTATCCTTAGGAATTTTCTTTTCCAAAACAGGCGCAAGGGTAATATTGTCTATTACGGATAAATGTGGGAAAACATTGAAATGCTGAAACACCATCCCCATTTTTTGCCGATGCTTGTCGATATCCACATGCTTACCGGTAATTTCCACATCATCAAAGAAAACCTTCCCAGAGGTAGGCTTTTCCAAAAGGTTCAGGCAGCGCAAAAAGGTGCTTTTCCCACCACCGGACGGCCCAATAATGGAAACAACTTCTCCCTCATGGATTTCCTCGGAAATATCATTAAGAACCTTCAGCTTTCCAAAATGTTTTACCAGATGTTCCACACGGATTAAAACGCGGTCAGTCATTGTTGTGAAGCCTCCTTTCCAGCAGTCCAATAAGCCTTGATAATGACCAGTTTAAAATAAGGTAAATCAGCCCTGAAATAATAAGGGGAGGGATTGCTAAAAAGGTAGCAGACTGCACAATTTTGAAAGAGGTTGTCAATTCGTTGACAAAGAAAACGGAAGCAAGGGAAGTCTGTTTAATCATGCTTATGAACTCATTGCAAAGGGCAGGAAGGATGTTTTTAATTGCCTGGGGCAAGATAATGCGGGTCATAGTGTGGGAGTCACTCATCCCCAAACTTTTGGAGGCTTCCGTCTGGCCGGGATCAACGGCTTGAATCCCCGCACGGATTACCTCGGCAATATAAGCGCTGGCGTTAAAAATCAGCGCTACAACAACACATTCCGTATCTGACAGTTCGAACATAGGCAAAAGCCGTGGCAGCCCAATCCAGAAAAAGTAGAGCTGCAGCAGTACAGGGGTGCCGCGGATGATTTCTACGTAAATATCTACAATCCATTGAAGGAACTTAATCCGGGAAAGCTTCATCAATGCAATAAGGGTGCCCAGAAAAGTACCGAAAATAACCGTGATAAGGGAAATCCACAGCGTTCCCCCTAATCCCTGTAAAAAGACCATCCCGTATTTTTCCAGGATTTTTATAATATCAGCCATAACTTATGTATCCTCCATACAATCGGATTTCATCCAAAAAGAAATCCCGGACGTACTGCTTCCAACGTCCGGGAGAAGCTTTTTTATGGATAATCGCATTAAATACCTAGTTTAGCGGCATATTCCTGGTAATCAGAATACCATTGGAGGTATTCGCCGGATTCTACTACTTCATCAATAACGCCGTTTACAAAATCCAGCAGTTCTGTTTCACCCTTGGGAATCCCAACACGGGTGCCGGAAAATTCTTCATCTTCCTCGAAACGGATATTGGTTAATACCGCCAGGCCGGGATTGGCTGAACAATAAAGTTTTGCATTGCTTACCGCGCAGACAGCAGCGTCAACCTTTTTCTCTGAAACCATCAAGTAGCCGTCCGTTGTCGCGGAAACCCGCGCCAGATTCGCCAGTTTGGAAGTATCCATCTGGGTGGTCGCATACAACTCCTGAAGGGAACCGCTTTGGCAGACAACTTTCTTGCCGTCAAAATCGGAAAGTGTTTGGTACTTTTCAGCATCTTCTTCCCGAACCATCAAGCTGTAGCCTTCGCTGTTGGGGTTGATGTAATAAGCCTTGCTTAATTCCATTGCTTCTGCACGGCTGGGCATATATGCCAGAGAGGAAATTGCCATGTCATATTTGCCGGTGGTTACGCTGCTTAAAACCGCTGAAAATTCCAGTGGAACAATTTTGAGCTCTACGCCAAGTTTATCTGCAATCCGTTTTGCCAGTTCGATATCGCTTCCTACAACCTGTTCACCAGCGGGCTTGGAGGCGTCAATAAATTCATTGGGGGCAAAGTAGGGCTCAGTCGCAATTTCTATATAACCTCTTTCCTTGATGGCCTCCAGGCGGTTTTCCGCTTCGCTGGCTGAAGAGGCATTGACGGTGCATCCCGCAAACAGGGAAAGGGAAAGAGCAGCGGCAATTACCATTGAAAAAAACTTATTCATTATATTTATCTCCTTCATGTCACTTTAGATTGTATGATGTTATTTCAGAATAAATAGGATTATTTTCAGCATCAATGACAATGTCGTACTAAAGTGGAACATGGATGGAGTTGAGAAGTTGTTTTTTGAAATTGGATAGATTGGCGGGTCATGGTTTCAGACCATTTTATCATGTTGGCCCCTCCTTGAATTGTATTGATTGACTACGCTAACGCTTTACTATGATGAATTGATTATAGTATACCATAAAATTTTGAAAAGTCAACATTTTTTCTTCTGTGGATTTGCATAAGGTTTTTCCACTTTAACTTTTCGTAATTGGCCTATTGTTGAAGAAACAGAAATTCTTGTAAAGGTTTCCTTTTTCTGATATAATCAAAAAATGTTCCTATAAATAATGTGAGTTCGATGAATTTTTTTCTCAATTTTAAGGTTTACAGCTTTAGGGACGCCATCTCAGCAGCCGTTGGCTGTTCGCTGGCTGCAAGCGATAATCTTTAGCAGGAAATCCCGCCATATATCCCCCCGGAAGCTTTTCCAAACTTTCCACTTTCTGCTCCCACAAAAGAAAATGGCGGGATTTTCTATACTTTACTTCTAAGTATCTATCTTTTTCGTTTTGCTTATAGTGTTTTTAAACAAGCTGGGGTATTTCGCGCCTTGCGGGTTCAGTTCAGCAGAGCTGAACTGGCGACCGGGGGCTTTTTAGGAGTGCAGCTGTGCTGCACAACCCCCTGGATCCGAAACCTTTTTAATCCGATTTAGGTTGTACTCGTCTGAGGTTTCTTCCGCAGCTTAGCCTTATCGAATTTACTTGGTCTGCACAAAGGAGGTTTGCCGAAATGAATTCAGCTATCCCAGAAAGAGAAACCTGGAGCAATATAATCCCTATCCTCTATGGCTGGTCAAAGGACAGAAAATATCAGATTATACTGCAAAATGGTCAAAAGTGCCTGCTTAGGATATCCCCCATAGATCAGATGGAACGCAAGCAAAAGGAATTTGCTGTTGTTCAGAGGTTTAATCGGCTTCCTCATATAATGTCCAGGGTTATCTCCTTTGGCTCTACCCTTTGGGAAGGGGAACCTTCTGTTTATATGCTGCTCAGTTGGGTAGAAGGGGAATCCTTGGAGGACGCTCTTCCGCGGCTTACCCCAAGACAGCAGTATCAGGCTGGGCGGCATGCAGGGAGTATTTTGAAGGACTTCCACAGCCTGCCGTTAAAAACAGAATTCACTCCTTCTCCAGAAAAAAAGCGGCAGTCTATATTGGACAAGCTGGAAGAATATAAAGCCTCTGCCCATCTGCGCATAGCAGGGGATGAAAAAATAATACAGTTCATTACTGGGCATATTAAACTGATGCGGCAGGACAAGCCTGCACTATGCCATGGGGACTATCATCCCGGAAATTTGATCCTTACCCCGGAAGGCAGCATTGGGGTGATTGACTTTAACCGTTGTAGAGTTAGTGACAGTGCGGAAGATTTTTATAAACTTCAGTTTTTTGGAAAAGAATGTAGCATACCTTATTGTGTGGGACAGATAGATGGTTATTTTGACAGCGAACCCCCAAAAGAATTCTGGGAGCTTCTTGCTGTATACTGTGCCTGGAGCAGTTTATACTCAGTCAAATGGGCGGAGCCTTTCGGCATGTTTGATGTCAGCAATATGGCTCGCAGAAGGAAAGAATGTTTAGAGGATTATGAATGGTTCCATCGTATTTCTCCTAAATGGTTCGAGGAAAGCAGGAAAGCTGCATGGAGGGATTTAACATGAAACGTTATCGTTGTTATTTTGCTTATATAACTGTCTTTGCATTGGTGTTGGCTTTTGCTTTAACAGGGTGCGGCGGTACACCTTCCTCTGAGACGGCTTCTGCTCCCGGGATTTCTGAAACAAAATACTCTGACATGGTTCTTTCTGAAACAGACTCCACAATAACAATACAGGATGCCGAAGGGGAAAAGGTTTTAAACAAGTCCCCTCAGCGGGTAGTCTGCCTTTACAATTCTCTTTTAGATTTGTGGTACCTTAATGGCGGGAAAGCCATTGCCCGTGTTTCCGGTGATACAGAGCTTCCGCCGGAAGCTGCCGGTTTGCCCGAAGCTGGCAGCATGTCCTCAATCGGATTAGAGCAGGTTGTAGCGTTGGAACCGGATTTAGTGCTTCTCACAGCAACGCTGGATGGCCAGCGGGAAATTGCCAAAGGGCTGAAGGAAAATAATATATCCTATCTTTTATGCGACTTGCGGGAAGATCCCTTTGGTTCTTTTGGGAGGTACAGTTATCTTTTCTCTAAAATTAACCAGCAGGACAAAATTTTCCAGGAAAAAATAGAACCTGTCATTCAAAGCTGCTTGGATTTGACCGAAAAAACCAAAGCCATAAAAGAGCAGCCCTCTGTTGCCGTATTGTATTCCACACCTAAATATGTGAAAGTGGAGACAAATCTGTCCCAAACCGGACAAATGGTTCATATGCTGGGGGCAAATAATATCCTTGCGCCAGAAGAAGCACCAAGCGACGGCTCTGTCCGGGTTGATTTGAGTTTTGAGGTTCTTCTTGCCCGAAATCCAGATTATATTTTTGTGGTAACAATGGGCGATGAAGAAAAATGCAAAGCCGCCTTTGAGCAGACTTTGCTTTCCAATCCTGCCTGGTCTGAATTAGATGCCGTTAAGGAAAATAGGATGTTTTATCTTCCAAAGGAATATTCTTTGAACAAACCTAACCAGCGGTATTTTGAAGCGTTTTCTTATTTGGTTGATTTGCTGTATCCAGAGTTTCAGACATGAGGCAGCATATGAATTGTAACAGAAGGAGATTTCGGCAGCTTTTTTTTATTTTGTTGACAATTGCCGCCATTTTGGCCTTTTTTGTCAGTATCTGTATGGGAGCCCAGCCTTTGACGCTTTCAGAAGTCCTTTCCGCGCTCTTTTATAAAAGGGAAGGACTGAACCGAACGATTATTTGGAACATCCGTGTTCCCCGGGCTTTAGTGGGAGCGCTGGCAGGGGCCTGTTTGGCTGTGGCAGGGGTCGTTTTACAGGGAATCATGCGGAATCCTTTGGCTTCTCCCGGTACAGTGGGGGTTAATTCCGGGGCGGGTCTTGCCGCTGCCCTCTGCTTGGTCTTGTTCCCGCATATGGAGCCCCTTCTTACCCCAGCGGCTTTTTTAGGGGCCTTTGGCACTACTTTGCTGATTTATGCGCTTTCCTGGAAAAATGGGGTGAATCCATTGAGAATGGTTTTGGCGGGAATGGCGGTATCCTCATTTGTTTCCGCTGTTATTAATGCAGTTCATCTTTTTTTCCCGGAACGGATTCAAAATACTTTAGGGTTTAGCGTGGGAAGTTTGGCAGCTAAGGGATGGGGGGACTTTTTTACCCTGTTCCCCTATGCCGCTGTTGGAATAACCTTAGCTTTTCTTTTTTCCCAGAAACTTAACCTGCTGGGGCTGGGAGATGAAACTGCTGCCGGTTTCGGAATGTCTGTGGAAAAGGTGCGCTTTTTCTTTATCGTGGTTTCATCCCTGCTCTCTGCCGGAGCAGTTGCAGTGGTTGGACTGCTGGGATTTGTTGGTCTGATCGTCCCCCATAGCATGAGGCTTGTGATTGGTTCTGACCACAGGGTTTTATTCCCTGCCAGTGCTTTGGCAGGCGCAGGGTTTGTAATGCTTTGCGATACCTTTTCACGTCTTGTCATCCGGCCGGCGGAAATGCCCGTTGGCGTTATTATTGCTTTGATCGGCGCGCCGTTTTTCCTCTGCCTTTTGCGCGAAAGGATGAATACAAATGATTAGGGTGCAGTCTCTCTCTGTCCAATATGAGGGGAAATTTGTTGTTCAAAATGTTTCTTTTTCTGTCCCAAAAGGCTGCGCCGCTGCCTTAATCGGTCCTAATGGCTGCGGGAAATCAACCCTTTTGAAGGCAATTGCGCATGTCATTAAACCTTCGGCGGGTGCGGTTTTTTTAGATGGGCAGGATTCTTCCAAATGGAAAAACCGTCAGATAGCTAGAGTCCTTGCCTACCTTCCCCAACAGCTTTCCTCCCCGCCTGATTATACAGTCCGGGAATTAGTGGAATTTGGACGGACTCCCTTTTTATCCTTTGGACAAAGGCTCCAGGAAAACGACCGGCAGATTGTTGAATGGGCAATCTCTCAGATGAACTTAGACGGGTTCCAGGAAAGGGCGGCTTCCTCCCTTTCAGGAGGAGAACGCCAGAGGGTTTGGATTGCAATGCGGCTTGCACAAAAGCCTGAAATTTTATTATTGGATGAGCCTACCACCTATTTGGATATTGCCGCCCAATATGAAACGCTTCAGTTAGTACGGAAGTTAAACCGTGAGACAGGATTAACGGTTTTGATGGTTCTCCATGATTTGAATCAGGCGGCAGAGTTTTCAGATCGAATCTTTTCCATGCGCGGGGGAAGATGGCAGGGAGAAGGGACGGTGCGGGAAATGATGACCGCCCCTTTTATCCAAGAGGTATTTGGAATTCAAGGAATTATAACAGATAACCCCATAACAGGGCTGCCGATGTTTGTACCCAATGCTGGGGAAACTTAAAGATGGGGATCGCTTCTTCGAAGAAGCGATCCCCATCTTTATAATCAAAATCAGGTCTATGTTTGCAGAGATACAAAACAAGATGCCATAATTTGATGCAAATTTTTCTAAAATGTGCTATACTAATAAAGCCGGAATATTCCAGTCTTAAAGGATCCCCAGGTTCCGCATCCATCCAAGGGTAATCAGTCCATGGCCAAAATCTGTAGGATGCACGCCGTCGGCGCTTATGTCAATATCGGTTGCGCCGGATTTTTTAGCCTCATCGAAAACTTTGGTCGTTGGGAGAAAATAGTCCCCTTCCGTTTTCAACATGTTTACAGTTTCCTGTTTCGGGTCAAAATCCCCATGCCACATCTCTTTTTGGGGATCGCTGGATAACAGCCATGGCTCCATCAGGATAATTTTGCATTTTGGCAGATCGCGGCGTATCTGGCCCAGAAGCTGCCGGTAATTTTTTTCAAACTGTTCTGTGCTGGTGTAACGATCTGAGTCATACCGTCTCCAGGTATCGTTGATGCCTATTAATATGGATATGTAGTCTGGGTTCAAGGCTTTTACATCAGCATCGTACCGCTCTAAAAGCTGTGTGGTAGTATCGCCGGAAATGCCCCGGTTTAGGAATTTCACCTCATTTTCTGCAAACAGTGCTTGATAAATTGCCGCAGTTTTGGCGGGATATCCTTCGCCAAGGGAATGAAAGCCGCTTCGGTCGCGGTGAACGTCCGTTATACTGTCTCCATAAAATAAAACGGTTGATCCTTTTGCAAAAAATGAGTTCATATCATCCAGCTCCTTTAAATGAAATGATAGATTTGAATTTGCTGTTTGATAAAGTATAGCATATAAAATTTGAATTGGATAGATTAAATTTATATCATTTGTATTTTTGAAAGATACAGAATTCAGATGCAAATGGCATATAGACGAACTGAAAGGAGACTTTTCATGGAGAAAAATAATCTGCGGCAGTCCTCCTCTGTCAGAAAATGGGCTTCCATCTTTGTGGATATTCTCTTTTTTCTGGCTGGAAGCCTTTTATATGCAGCTTTCGTTAATATTTTTACTGCTCCCAATAATATCGCCCCTGGGGGCTTTACCGGCATTGCTACAATGCTGAATTATCTTTTTGGCCTGCCTATCGGTTCAACTATTCTTGTAATGAATCTCCCCTTTTTCTTTATTGGCGCATGGCAGCTTGGAAAAGGTTTTTTGGCGAAAGTAATTGCTGGTACGGTTCTTTCTTCCGTTGTAATTGATATTACTGCTCCCTTTATGCCTGCTTACCAGGGAGATATGATGCTTTGCTGTATTTTCGGCGGGATTCTCAGCGGGGCAGGTCTTGCCCTCATCTTTTTACGCGGCGGTGCTACCGGCGGAACTGATTTGATTGCCAAATTGCTGAACAGATTTATTCGCTTTATTTCTTTGGCCCATCTTATCCTTGCCGCGGATATGCTTGTTGTGCTTGCTACGATTCCTGTTTATCGCTCTATTGAAAGTCCCCTTTATGCTATTGTTTTTGTATTTGTTACAACAAAGGTAATTGACATGGTTATGTATGGCAGCGACAGCGGTACTGGGAAAATGATGTTTATTATCTCAAAAAATAATCAGGAGATTAAAGAGCATATTTTAAAGGATCTTGACCGCGGTGTTACTGAGCTGAAATCAAGGGGAGGGTACAGCGGCGTGGAAGGCGAAGTTCTGCTCTGTGCTGTCCGCAGGGGGGAAATGCACAGGACCCTTGATATTGTCAAAAATGCCGATCCAAGGGCTTTTGTAATTGTTGGCGATGCCCATGAAATAACCGGGGAGGGATTTAAAGACGGTCAGGAAGAATCTTGAAATGCTGGTGAAGTCTAAGAACCTGTATTCACAACCGCTGCACGCCGTCCGGCTGGCCTTTTTCCCGCCATACTGCGTCGGTTTCCCTTGCCATACGTCAGTATGGCTGCGGAAAATCTCCTTGTCTGACGAGAAAAATCCTCGTCCATCCAGCATCCCTCGGTTGTGAATACAGGTTCTAAGAGATATCTGGTTTTTAGTTATATTAAGAGCCTCTTAAAAGTAAGGGCTTCTGTTTTTAGGGCACTGTCTCAGCAGCTGATGATTGTTCGCGGGCTGGGCTCGAACCCTTTTTTATCTGCTTTAGAATGTATTCGTTTTAGGCTGTACCCACATATTAGCTTTTCTATTTTAAATTAATCAGTGTTATATACCTATCTTTTTTTGAACTAAAAATTAACAAACTGTAAAAATCTGCAAAACCCCGAAGTTTTTTCCAAAAAGGGGTTGATTTTTTTTGAGAAATGGATAAAATATAGTTAGCACTCCAAAAGATAGAGTGCTAACACACCAAAGCCTGATATTCTTTCAGGGAAAATCATCCAAAGGCATGTTAAATCACAGTGCAGTCAAAAGCTGCACACATACAAATATTTATTTAGGAGGAACAGACATGACCATTAAACCTCTTGCAGACAGAGTTGTAATCAAAATGGTAGAAGCAGAAGAAACAACAAAGAGCGGGATTATTTTGGCAGGGAGCGCCAAAGAAAAACCCCAGGTAGCAGAAATCGTGGCAGTTGGCCCTGGCGGAGTTGTTGATGGAAAAGATGTAGTTATGACCGTTAAAGTTGGTGATAAGGTTCTTATCAGCAAATATTCCGGTACAGAAGTCAAGGTAGACGGCATTGAGTACACGATTCTGCGTCAAGGAGATATCCTTGCAATTGTAGAATAAGGACAATTTGAAGTTTTCTAATAGCATATAATAAAAAGATTTGAATACAGGAGGTCGTTTGACATGGCAAAAGAACTTAAATACGGTGAAGAAGCAAGGAAAGCGCTTCAATCCGGTATCGATCAGTTAGCAGATACTGTAAAAATTACATTAGGGCCTAAAGGCCGTAACGTTGTTCTTGATAAGAAGTTTGGTTCTCCCCTGATTACAAATGACGGCGTTACAATAGCAAAAGAAATTGAGCTGGACGACGCCTTTGAGAATATGGGTGCACAGCTTGTCAAGGAAGTTGCTACTAAGACCAATGATGCAGCAGGCGACGGTACCACAACTGCTACTCTGTTAGCGCAGGCTCTGGTTCGTGAGGGCATGAAAAATGTTGCTGCTGGTGCTAATCCCATGGTTGTTAAAAAAGGTATTGCCAAAGCAGTTGACGCCGCTGTAGAGGCAATTACCGCAAGTTCCAAGATGGTTTCCAGTTCTACAGATATTGAGCGCGTTGCCACTGTTTCCGCAGGGGATCCCTTTGTTGGCAAGCTGATTGCAGAAGCAATGGATAAAGTAACCGCTGACGGCGTTATTACAATTGAAGAATCTAAAACTGCTGAAACATACAGCGAAGTTGTTGAAGGCATGCAGTTTGACCGCGGTTATATTACCCCTTATATGGCTACCGATATGGACAAGATGGAAGCGGTCATTGACGACGCTTACCTTTTGATTACCGATAAAAAGATCAGTTCTGTTCAGGAGATTCTTCCCTTGCTGGAGCAGATTGTACAATCCGGCAAAAAGCTTGTGATTATTGCCGAGGATGTAGAAGGCGAAGCGCTTTCCACCCTTATTGTTAATAAATTAAGGGGAACCTTTACCTGTGTTGCTGTGAAAGCTCCTGGTTTTGGCGACCGCAGAAAAGAGATGCTGCAGGACATTGCCGTTCTCACAGGCGGTCAGGTTATTTCTGAAGAACTTGGTCTTGAACTGAAAGAAGCCACTATGGATCAACTGGGCCGTGCCCGCCAAGTTAAAGTCCAGAAGGAAAATACAATTATTGTTGACGGTGCTGGCAATTCTGCAGACATTAAAGCCAGGGTTGGACAAATCCGCACTCAGATTGAAACCACTACCTCCGATTTTGACAAAGAGAAACTTCAGGAACGTCTCGCCAAACTTGCTGGCGGTGTAGCTGTCATTAAAGTCGGTGCTGCAACTGAGATTGAGATGAAGGAAAAGAAACTTCGCATTGAAGATGCTCTTTCCGCTACCAAGGCTGCTGTGGAAGAAGGAATCGTTGCCGGCGGCGGTACTGCTCTGCTTAATGCTGTACCCGCTGTTGAAAAGGTCATTGCTTCCTGCGAAGGCGATGAAAAGACCGGTGTGAAAATTGTCCTGAAAGCTTTGGAAGAACCTGTCCGCCAGATTGCCGCAAACGCCGGCTTGGAAGGCTCTGTTATCATTGATACCATTAAGCGTTCTAAGAAATCTGGTTATGGCTTTGATGCTTATAATGAGAAGTATGTTGATATGATTGAAGCTGGTATTGTTGATCCTACTAAAGTTACCAGAAGCGCACTTCAAAATGCTTCTTCTGTTGCTGCCATGGTGCTTACGACTGAATCGCTGGTTGCAGATAAGAAAGAGGAAAATCCTCCAGTTGCTGCTAACCCCAATATGGGCGGTATGTATTAATAAACAGTCTTTTCCTTTCTATATATGTTTTTGCCCGCTGTACAATACAGCGGGCATTTTTTTGAGTATATCTTAATCTTTGAGCGTAACCTAAGACGGGTGCAGTCAAAGTCCAATAAATAACTGTTTTTAAAAGAAAAATACCTTGGTGGGAAAACTGGTTCAGTTTCTGTATAATATTGCGAGGAAAAATTGAGAGGAATTTTTGACCCAGCAAATTCTAATTTGAAGATGTTATCAACCAGCTAAGTATAACCAAAAAGCCAAGTTTCCGGGACGCCATAAAATTGATATCGAAAAAAATCTACTCCCCTAAGCCAAAAAAACAAATGGATTTTTAGTCATTTTTCCTACAACGCTGGAAAAATGGATTGATTTATTGTATAATGTAAAAAGATATCCTTAAGATATAGGAACAGGCGATCGAGGAGGGGCGTAATATGTCTCAAAATTCTAGATTTCAACGGCGGGATGAAGGCTTTAAACGAATACTTCTTCAATTTTTAGCGCCTTACGCCGTTTTTGTACTTTTGCCAGTTATTGTTTTGGCAGTTGTTTCCAATCGGGCAATACATATTACAAAAAGCAATGCCATAGAACGGCAAATGGCTGCGCTGGACCAAGGGGTTGCATATGTAGATACTACTTTAAAGACTTTTGATCTGATATCCCCCCATATCCGAATGAATAATGACTTAATTAACCTCCAAAAGATTGGGGAAACCCGAAAAACAGAGGATTATTATACTTTATGGAAAGCATTAAGCGCCCTCCGGGAATCTGATTTAACTAACCGGAATATAGGAGCCTGTATTTACTATCATAACAGCCGTATCCTGATTTCTCAATATTTTACCTGCAACAATCTGGAAAGAGAATATGGGGCAAGATATCAGTTTGGAAACGGGGATTTTCAGGATTTTTTAACTCAGTATCCTGCAAAAACTTATTTAAGGGAATTCCACTCCTATGAAACAATTCAATGGAACGGCTACAAGTATCAGGGGATTTTATATGCAATGCCAATGACAACAGAATGTCAGGCAACGCTGTTTTTCCTCTTAGAAGACAGCGCTTTGTCCGATGCGTTTTCCCAGATTTTGGATTATGGAGGTTCCTTTTATATTCTTGATGAACGGAATCAGCTTTTGTTTTCCAGTAATCCTGATCTGCCGGAAGACTTTTTATTTCCCTCTCTTTCGATTCTTGTCCCTAGAGGACAAGTTCCTACAGATTTTTTTGGGGAACAGAATTTGGCTACATATGCTATTTCCGATTATGGACTGAAATATATTGCTGCAATGCCCCTTGCCGTAGCGCACAAAGATGCTATTTATCTGGGCTATCTTTCTGCGGCTATGAATATCTTTGCTCTCCTTCTGGCTTTAGGGTATGCGTTTTACCTTGCATTTAGATCCAGCTCCCAAATCAGCAGTATAGCTGATATCTTAAAAGGTGCTGAGAAAAATACCTCTGTTGCCTTTACGGGGGGAAATGTTTTTGCATATCTAAATAATTCCATCCTTCATGTGGTGCAGGACAACAGGCTTTTAAGTAAAAATGTTCAGGAACAGCTCCCCATTCTGCGGGCGGCATATCTGGATAAGCTCATCAATGATTCTTTTACCGGGGAACCAGAACGCCAGGAGCTGGAACGCCGGCTGGGGCTTTCTCTGGATGGCTTCTTCTGCGTTCTCGCCATTGGAATCGAAAGTCCTCAAAACGACCTTTCTTCTATTGAATCCCTGGATATACTGGAAGCTTTTACTGCTGAAAAACAACGCCTCCTGACCCAAATGGAGGATGAATTCAAGGGTTGGGGATTCCTTTACAGCCGCAGTATTGACCAGATTGTAATTATCTGTCGTTTTGCTGTTCAGGATGCAAAACAGTACCAGGCCATATGTGAGTCCTGTCTGCAAAGATGTATTGATTATACTGAGGATAACAAAATTTTTTCTTTGCGCTGTGTAGGCAGCGAACTTTTTGAAGATATCCACAGGGTATGTGACCATTATAACCTTTGCCGGGAGGCGCTGAGGCAGTCGGCCTTTCTTAATGCTAAGGGAAGCATTATATGGGATGCAGCTCAACTTTCCGATGGCCATAACCTATTTTATTATCCTGCTGATTTTGAAGCCCGCCTTTGCAGGCAGCTTAAGGCAGGGGAGACAGATACAGCTTTGGAAAATGTTAAGGAAGTTTTGGAGAAAAACCTGCTTCAGATGCACCTCCAGCCTAAAATGCGCCAGATCTTTGTCAGCCAGTTGAAAGCCGCACTGCTTCGTTCCCTTGACAATTCCCTGCTTCCCTCTTATCAAGATCAGATTTTCCGCCTCGACCCTGAATTGCCTCCCAAAACCTTACAGGAAAAAGTGTTGGGAATTACCTCTGAAATCGGTGAAGTATATCAGAACCGGGGCAGCAAAAAGAAGGATGGTCTGAAACAGGAAATGCTCTCCTTTGTAGAACAGGAATTCGGGAATCCTGCCATGTCGCTGAAATACGCCGCTTCCCGTTTCCAGCTTTCAGAAGCATATTTTTCCCAGCTTTTTAAGGAGCTGACTGGGGAGAACTTTTCTGTATATTTAGACCAGATCCGCATGAAATACGCTTATTGTCTGCTGTCGGAACAGAAAATGAAGGTTGATGATGTGGCAGAAAAATGCGGGTACAGTACTACAAGTACGTTTCGGCGGGCTTATAAAAGATTTTATGGGGTAAGCCCCTCACAAACCCGTGGGGAGGAAAAAGGATAGAAAAAGCCGTCCTGAATATTTCAGGACGGCTTCTTTTACGTTTTTCAGTCAATCTTTTCATTTATAGGATAAGTTTTGTTTAGAGGGATTGCCTGTCTTATTTGTATTGACGGTCATATGCTTTCTGGACGTATTCCAGATATTTTGGCAGTTCCAGCTTTTCAAATTCCTTCACATAAGAATCCCATTCCTTTTCGAGGTCGCGGTTTCCGGTAATAAAGGCCACCAGGCTCTCGCGGGCATATGTGTTAATTTGTTCTTTCAGTCTGGAATACTCATTGGACTCATCGGCGGTATAGTAAATGGACTGGGGAATTTGCTTTTCAGGGGTTTCAAATGGATAATAGTGGATGTTGGTAATGCTGTAAAGTCTGGGTTCCTGGGTCCATATGGCATTGGGGTCGGAATAATCGGTCATTTCGCCCAATCTCAGTTCAGAGGTACGGTTGCCAGGGAAGGTATTTCTGGCGGTAGAGGGATCAGGACCATCCACAAATTCCTCCAGCTTATGCCAAACAGCGGGTTTCTGGTCAATTCCCAGGGAGCCTTCCGGTGCGAATTCCCAGTTTTTCCCTTCAATACCGAATTGGGAGCGCATGGTTACTTCCTGAGAATATAAGCCGTCCATCCATTTTAGTGCAGCTTCAGGATACTGGCATTTATTCGTAAGTACAAGGGTACTTGTGCCAACGGCCGTTGCGGTAATCGGGGAATATTGCGCGCCGTTTGGCCCTTTCAGGGGAGAAAGTGCATCGTAGCTGTTTGCCCGCTGGTCGGCGGTATCCTTATCATAGCCAAGGAATTTCCACCACAAGGAAGACGCCCCAACTCCTACCATCTGTGCATCGGGATTTGTACCGATTTGTTTGTATTCATCCTCTGTCTGTGTCAGGGAAGTGGGATCAAGCAGACCTTCTGAAATCAGATTTTTAATATACAAAAGGCCATCCTTGTATGCGTCAGAGGCCGCAACAAAGTTTACTGTCCCATTGTCCAGTTCTAAAAACGCGCTGTTTGCCTGCTGGTCAAAGTATACAAAGGAGTTCATCAGGAAAGTATAAGGGGCAAACTCGTAAGCGTTGTTTTTGTTGCATCCCAGCATAGGAATTTCATCTGCCTTGCCGTTGCCATTGGGATCCTGCTCCTTAAAGGCTTTCAGCACATTGTAGAACTCATCTGTGGTAGTAGGTACAGACAGACCCAGTTTATCCAGCCATCCAGTGTTAATCCAGGCGCGGTAGATGTGCCGGGTATGGAAAGCATCGTTGATGTTGGGCAGAGCGTAAATATTGCCGTCAGGTGCAGTAATTGCCCCCGGAAGGGATGACTGCTGTTCAAATACATCTTTGAGGTAAAAACCATGAGCGTCAATCAGGCCGTTCAGGGATTGGAAAACCTTCTGCGCGCCATAGGAAACTTCGTCAGCGGTGGTAAGGCCGCAGTTCATAATGATATCGGGATAATCGCCGCTGGCCAAAAGGAGGTTTACCTTTTCTTTTTTGCTTTGGGCGGGAACCTGAATATAGTCCACATGGATGTTGGTCTTTTCCTCATACCATTTGGTAAAGTCATTTTCATTTAAATCGGTAAGGTAGGTTGCATCAGGGGCAACTACGCTTAATGTAATTGGGGTTTGTGTAATGGGGAATTCTCCTGGTGCAGAAAGGCCGGAATCGTTTCCAGAATCCGACGGGGCAGATGTGGAAGCAGAACCGCTTGGTGAAGTACTTCCGCTGTTTGAAGGCTGGCTGCCTGAAGAACATCCTGCCGCAACGGAAAGCAGCATAGCCGCAGAGAGAACGCTGGACAGAACTTTTTTGTTAATACTCATTTTAATTCTCCTTTTTATCATAGTATTGCCTTTTATTTTTTATGAAACCGGAACAGGATATGTCCCGAAAATCAACCTTTGAGTGCGCCGATCATAACGCCTTTGACAAAGTGCTTTTGGATGAAGGGATAAAGAATCAGCATGGGAACGCTTGCTACCACAATGAGGGAATACTTTAAAAGCTGTGCAAGCCCCTCCTGTTTCTGCATGGCGTCAACGTCTTTCATCATATCGTTGTCGATTTGGTTTGCAATGAGGATATTCCGAAGAACCACCTGGAGGGTGAATTTTTTGGAATCCTGAAGGTAAATCATCGCGTTAAAGTAGCTGTTCCAATGGCCAACTGCATAAAACATGGTCAAAACCGCAATAATGGGAGCTGATAAGGGAAGGACGATTTTCCACATGAAGTAGAGATCGCTGCATCCGTCCAGGGAGGCGGCTTCATATAAATCATCTGGGATATTGCTTTGGAAAAAAGTCCGGGCTACAATTACATTGTAAACACTTACCGCACCGGGCAGAATCAACGCCCAATAAGTATTATAAAGATTTAGTCCTTTAATTAACAGGAAAGATGGAACCAGACCGCCGCTGAACAGCATGGTAAAAGTAATAAACCCGGTGATCGCCCCACGGCCAAACAATGTTTTGCGTGACAGGGGATATGCCAGCATTACTGTCAGGGCAATATTAATCATCGTTCCAAAAACAGTTAAATAGATGGTATTCAGAAAGCTGCGGGGGATTTTAGGATTTTTAAACACGGCCTCATATCCCGCCAAGGTGGGTTCTACCGGAAAAAGCCATACCCTTCCCGCCATAACTGCGTTGCTGTTGCTGAATGAGGCGGACAGAATGTAGATCAGCGGATACAGGACAATTAACATAACAAGGGACAACAATGCCATATTGATAAAATTAAAGATACGGTCGCCGGAAGAAAGGCGAATTGCAGTTGAATTCTTTTTCATAGTAAGCTGAAAGCTCCTTTCCTTAAGATATTAATTACCAGAGACTTGTTTCACTGACCTTCCTGGAAATGGTATTGACTAAAATCAGCAAAAAGGTGTTGATGATGGAGTTAAACATTCCAACAGCCGCAGAAAAACTGTACCTTGCGTTTTCCAGACCTATCCGGTAAACATAAGTGGAGATAATATCAGAGGAAGCCATATTCAGGCTGTTTTGCATCAAAAGAACCTTTTCATGCCCTACGTTCATCAAACGTCCGCACTGCATAATCAACAGAATAATAATGGTAGGGAGGATTCCAGGAATGTCGATATTGAAAATCCTTTGCAGTTTGGAAGCTCCGTCTACTGTTGCTGCTTCGTATAAAGAAGGATCTATTCCTGAAAGGGCTGCAATATAGATGATAGAATTGTATCCCATTGACTGCCAGATACCAGACCAGACATAAATAGATTTAAAATATTCCGGTTTGGCGATAAAGTCAATCCTCTCTCCGCCAAAAAGAGCAATCATATTATTAATCATGCCTGCTCTGGGAGCTAACAGCATCAATACCACTGAAACCATAACAACTGTAGATATAAAATGGGGAGCGTATGTAATTAGCTGGACAGCCTTTTTAAATTTCGTATTGGTACATTCGTTAATCATAATCGCCAACAGAATCGGAACAGGAAAGCCGGCAATTAAAGAGTAAAGGCTGATTCCCAATGTATTTTTGATAAGACGAGGGAACTGATAAGAAGTTATAAATTCTTTAAAGTGCTTTAATCCAACCCAGGGACTGTTCCATATACCGCCTACTACATTGAATTCTTTAAAAGCAATCTGCAGCCCCACCATTGGGCCATAATGGAAAATCAAAATAATCAGTAAGGGCGGCAGCATAATCAGATATAACTGCCAATGGCGTTTGAATTCTTTTAATCCCCTTTGAAATGTGCTTTGAGGAGCAATAGGTTTTACCTGTGCTTTTACGATTTGGGACATCTGAAATCCTCCTTTTATTACTTTTTGATAAATTGCTGAATGTAAGAAACTGTTCGCTCGTTTTTCTGTTTAAAAGATACCAAAATTTCCACTGGACAACAAGAGCAGATTCTTTATATACCATTTGTTTTTTTCTTTTTTGACCGTTTTTTAACCATGCAATTTTATAGACAAGGGGCTTTTCTTTATTTTTATGGGTATTTTTGTTCTATACTTCCATCCTTTTTCGTCATAGCTTAGATCGAATTAGGTGGATATATCTAATTTTTTTGTAGAAAGTGAACGTAAGTTGGAGAAAATGAAATATATTTCATTTTCTGAAATCTGAAAAATTAACCGTAGATTTAAAAAATGTACGCTATCCTTTCCCAGGGAAATTCGATACAATAAAAAAGGTAGGAAATCAATATGTTTGGAAAAGCTGTCCAAATCGGATGAAAAAGTTTCCGGTTTTACCGCCCAGCCTAATCTTTGATAAGTTCCTATTATATATAGGTATAAATAATTGGTTCGACATAAGTAAGGAGGAATGGCTTTTATGCTTACCTGGGAAAAGAAGTACCAGCTTCAGCCTGGAAAGGACTCCCCTGGCCAAATCACAGAAAAGGCAGAGGAAGCCCTGACACATCCAATCCAGCATATCACCGATGTACGCTCCCCTCTCAGCGAAGGCGGCCCCCATGATTTTTATTCCAATGGGGATTATTGGTGGCCGGACCCGGAAAAACCGGACGGCCTTCCCTATATCCGCAGGGACGGGGAAACCAACCCTGGAAATTTTGACACACACCGCCATATCCTGCGGCAGATGCGGAGCGATGTCTGCGCTTTGGCTGCTGGATATCAGCAGACCCAAAAGGAAGAATATGCCCAGCGTGCTGTCAGAGTATTGAAAGAATTTTTCCTCTCACCGGAAACCAGAATGAACCCCAGCCTTACATATGCCCAGGCAATACCGGGAATCTGCCCCGGCAGGGGAATTGGTATTATTGATACGTTACACATCGCAGAACTGCCCTTTGCCATTGAAGCTTTAAAGGATTCTCCGGCTATGGAAAGCTGCGTTTACCAGGGATTAAAGGATTGGTTTGCCCAGTATCTGGGATGGATGCTCACCAGCCAGAACGGGATTGAGGAGGCTTCTGCTGATAACAACCATTCTGTGTGCTTTTTCGTTCAGGCGGCAGCATTCGCCCTGTTTACTGATAACCTTCCCATTGTGGAAATGTGCCGGAACCGCTATAAAACATATCTGCTTGCGCAGATGGCCTCTGACGGCAGCTTCCCCAGGGAACTAGGGCGCACCAAGCCGTACAGTTATTCTATCTTTGTACTGGACAATATGATCGCCCTGTGCCAGATGCTTTCCTCCCCAGAGGATGATCTGTGGATTTACCAAAATGAGAAGGGGCTTTCTATTAAAAACGGCATTGACTTCCTGCTTCCTTATTTAAAGAATAAAGATTCCTGGCCTTACCCCAAGGACGTCATGTATTTTGACGATTTCCCTGTGAGTTCTTCCTTTATGCTTTTCGCAGGATGCCGTTTTGGACAGAAGGATTTGCTGGATCTTTTCCAAACCCTCCCAAGTCCCCTTGTCCCCGACGAGGTAAACCGCAACAACGCCATCCAGTCTCCGCAGCTTTTACTGTAAGATGGGAGGACATTAAAAATGGAGCATAGCAAAGAGTATCTGGTGTGCATTGATTCGGACGGCTGCGCTATGGATACCATGGATATTAAGCACTTCCAGTGCTTCGGCCCCTGCGCAATAGAAGAATGGGGGCTGGAACAATGGCGCAGCCCTCTTTTAGACCTCTGGAATCAAATCAACCTGTATTCGGCTACACGGGGGATTAACCGTTTTAAAGCGCTGGTTCTTCTTTTAAAAGAGGTAGACTGCTCTTACTGTCCTGTTCCCGGGCTGAAAATATTTGAAAACTGGGCATCACAGACAAAGGAGCTTTCCAACAGCGCACTGGAAACCGCCATTGGGAAAACGGATGGGGATACTTCTGCCATGAAGCACGCCCTTTCCTGGTCGGAAAAGGTCAACCGGGCTATTTCCTCTCTGCCGGAAGAATCCAAGAGAGCCTTTCCCGGAGTTTTGGAGGCACTGGAAGCGGCCCGTGGGAAAGCTGATATTGCTGTTGTGTCCTCTGCCAACCGTCAGGCAGTAGAGGAAGAGTGGGAACGCTGCGGGGCACTTTCTGCAGTCAATGAAATCTGTGCCCAAGATTCCGGCAGCAAGGCCCATTGTATTAAGAAGCTGCTGGAATCGGGTTATTCTGCCGGGAAAACTGTCATGGTCGGGGATGCCCCCGGAGACCTGGCAGCTGCACAGTCTGCCGGAGTATTCTTCTTCCCGATTCTGGTAAAAAAGGAAAAAGATTCCTGGGAAAAGTTCTGCAAAGAAGGATTGGAACGGCTTTTGACAGATAATTTTGCAAGTGAGTACCAGGAACAGCTTATCAGAGAATTCCAGGAAAATCTGCAAACCCCGTAATCATCTGATCAAGCCAATCTGCGGGAGAACCCTCAAACGAGTACAACATAAAGCAGATTAAAAAGGTTTCGGGTCCAGGGGGCTTTCCTCAAAAGCCCCCGGCAGGTCCAGGGCGGCGCCTTGGTCGCGCCCGCAGGCGCGAAACACCCCAGCTTGCTGAAAGAAAGCAGAACTCTAACCATTTCGTCAGTATTTAAAATAAAAAGCCCGCTGGAATTGCTCAGGGGGAGGGAAAGGATTGGGAGCGGAACAAATTTCGTGGGAGCGCCCCATTAGGCGGGCTTCTTCCGCTGTGTCAAACTCCGCAGAGTTTGACGAAGCTTAAAATTTCCTCTTGCAGCCATCCAGCAAACCAACGGTTTGCCATGATGGCGTACCGAAAGCAAACAACCATAGAGAAAAAGCTGAAAGAAGGGAAAAATTAAAATGAATACATATTCAACAGAATCCCCTATATCCTGTGAAAAAATTCTGAAACGCCACAATCTGTTTTGGAGCCAGTCTCCAAAAACCTGGGATGACAGCGCGTTTTTAGGAAACGGGATGCTTGGGGCAGCCATTTACAATGCCGAGCATAAATCCAAACGCCAGACCTATCGGTTTGTCATGGGACGGATGGATGTTACTGCCCATCGTGAAAATGCCTATGCTGCCAGAGTACCGGTAGGGGAATTTGAACTGGATTTTGGAAGCTGGATTTATGGCGGCACAACCGCAGGGCTTGACCTGTACAACGCCCGTTTTACCTCTGACGTAGTAACGGTAGACGGAAGCGGGAAAGCCTCAGCCTTTATCCACAGTCTTTCTGACCTTCTGGTGATAGATGTGGAGACTGACGAAGCGGAAACAGCCGAGTTAAAATGGTATGCTTATCCCCAGGTGGCGGAGGCCCTTCTTGTGGACGATGGACGTCCTAATATCGACCAGTATTTCCCGGAAATCACCTGCTCTGATGGGGATATAGATGGTGTAAAGGTCTATTATCAGCAGTACAACCATTCGGAAGACGGCTGCGCCAGCGCATTTCTCTGTGTTCCACTGGACAAGGCAGGACGCAAAAAAAGATATTTCTGCACCGTTCAGCAGGGATGCAGCCAGGAATCGGGAAAACGGGCTGTCTGTCTTCTCAAAGAAGCGGCAGCAAAAGACTTTGTCCTGCTTCAAAAGGAGCATGAGGATTGGTGGCACAACTATTTTTCAAAGTCTATGCTCTCCATCCCGGACACCCGTCTGGAAGGATTCTACTATATCCAGATGTATAAAATGGCCTGTGCAACCCGTTCTGACAAGCCCGTTATGGACACCCAAGGCCCCTGGACTGGTCCCACCCCATGGCCGGGAACCTGGTACAATATGAACGTACAGCTTGCTTATGCCCCTGTGTATGCTTCCAACCACCTGGAAATCGGGGAATCCCTGGTAAATGCCCTTCGGGAAAATATGGAAAACCTGATTCAAAATGTCCCTGAATCTTTCCGCTCTGATTCTGCCGCTATGGGCCGTTCCATGAGCCACAATATGGTTTCCCAGGTGGGAGACGAAATTGGAAATCTGGCTTGGACCTGCCATAACTGTTACAGGCAGTACCGGTATTCCATGGATGATGAAATGTTAAAGGATTTCCTCTATCCCCTGCTGCGCCGTTCAATGAACTTTTATTTCCATTTGCTGACAGAGGGAGAGGACGGAAAGCTCCACCTTCCCAAAACCATTTCCCCGGAATACGGTTCTTTCCGCAAGCTGACTGTCGAGGACTGCAATTATGACCTGTTCCTGATGCAGTGGGGAATCCAAACCTTAAATGAAATCTGCGACCGTCTCCATATTGACGACTCAGACCGTTCCCGTTGGGCTGAAATTCAGTCCCGCCTGCCGGACTATCCCCAGGATGAAACCGGCTTCCTGATTGGCAGGGGTGTTCGTATGGAACATGGACACCGGCATTACAGCCATTTGATGGGAATTTACCCGCTCCACATTATCGACTGCGACAAACCGGAAAACAGGGAAAAGCTCATTATTTCCCTGCGGCACTGGTTCGGCATGGAGGGGGATCTGCGGGGCTTCACCTTTGCGGGAGCTGCTTCCCTTGCAGCGACCATCGGTGAAGGCGAGGAGGCCCTCCGGTATCTCCGATCTGGAATGGAGCTTTGCAAGCCTAACACTTTTTATCGGGAGGCTGGCCCGGTGATTGAATCCCCCCTGGGAATGGCTGAATCCCTTCACGACCTTCTTTTACAGAGCTTTGGAGGGGTCATCCGTATTTTCCCGGCTGTGCCGGATGAGTGGAAGGATGTTTCATTCCGCAATCTGAGGGCAGAAGGAGCGTTCCTGGTTTCTGCCCAAAGGAAAGACGGAAAATTCCAGTTTGCGCAGATTCAAAGCCTTGCCGGGGAACCCCTGACGATTGCCTGCAGCATAGATACACTGACAGCGAAATTCTCCAATGGGAAAACCTGTGAACTAACGCCTGTCAATGGAAAATTCCAGATAGACTTGAAAAAAGGGGAATCCGTTCTGCTGTCCTGCGATCCCTGCTGTGATGGAATACCTGAACTTTGTGAACCGCAGCCTTCCCTCTGCAATTACTGGGGCGGGTTCAAGCCCTGGAGACTGTACGGAATTCCATTTACAAAATAGAGATATAGAAAGGATTGACAATTATGCCAGAATTATTTGCCAACCGCCGCATCTGCACCAACGAGGAACGCCTTCAATGGTTCCGCGAAGCGAAATTTGGAATGTTCATCCATTGGGGCGTATACGCCCAGCTTGCCGGTTCCTGGAAGGGGAAGGAAATCCCCGGTATCGGCGAACAGATTATGAGGTTTGGTTCCATTCCGGCGGTGGAGTATCGGGAGATATGCAAAGACTTCAACCCTGTAAAGTTTGACGCTGACGAATGGGTGAGCATTGCCAAAGATGCAGGGATGAAATACATTGTTATCACTGCCAAGCATCATGACGGCTTTGCCATGTATCATTCCCATTGTTCCCCTTACAACATTGTAGACGCTACCCCTTACGCCCACGATCCTATGAAGGATTTGGCGGCAGCCTGCCAGAAACACGGAGTAAAACTGTGCTTCTACTATTCTCACTACCAGGACTGGGACGATCCGGACGGCGTAGTCAAGGGCACCCAGTGGGATACCACCTATCCAGAAGATAAAAAGGTATTTGAACGTTACATGAACCAAAAGGCAATCCCCCAGATTACAGAGCTCCTCACCCAGTACGGCCCTGTTGGGCTCCTGTGGTTTGACACCCCTGGCGATTTGAGCCGCTACAATGCCCAAAGGTTCAACGACCTGGTACATGCCATTCAGCCGGAATGTATCGTAGGGCCAAGGGTCAGCAATGACGAGGATCTGGGCGATTACATTGGATACAGGGACAATCAGGTTCCTTCCGGCTCCAACCCGCTGCCATGGGAAACCTGCGCTACCATGAACGATACATGGGGCTTTAAAAAACAGGATACCAACTGGAAATCCCCTGCAACTTTGATCCGTCTGCTGGTCAGCATTGCGGCAAAGGGCGGAAACTACCTGCTCAATGTAGGCCCGACAGCGGAAGGAAAAATTCCCCCGGAGAGCGTGGAACGCCTGCACATCATCGGCGAATGGCTGCGCCGCAACGGGGAAGCAGTTTATGGCTGCCGCGGCGGTTTGATTCCATATGAATCCGAATGGGGAGCAGCGACAGGAAAAGGCGAAACCTTATATCTGCATCTGTTTGACTGGAACAGCGGGAAATTTGTCTTTATCGGGCTGAAAAACCGTGTGAAATCTGCAAAAGTCCTCTCGACTGGGGAAACACTTTCCTTCCGTCAGGAAGTACAGACAGACATGGGTGTCAATAAGCTTATCATTGACCTGCCCGAAACCTGCCCAGACCCCTATGTTTCCGTGATAGCACTGGAACTGGATGGTGAGCCGGAAATCGACGTTGCCCTGACAGACCGGGATGGGGCGCTTTCTCTGACCGGTATATCTGCAAAGCGCCTGAGCGCCAGCGGGGAACCAGGCTTTATGCTGGCAAAAAGCGGTATCGTTGAGAACTGGAACCGCACCGAGGATTATCTTTCCTGGGAGTTTGTTCTCACTGAGGCTGGAGATTATCGGGTATCCCTCCATACCTTTACCGAGAAAGACCCGGAACAGCATCCCGATATGAGCTGGGAAGGCGGACACGAGTTTGTGATTTCCTGCGCAGGACAGGAGATTGCATTTACTGTTACAGACGACAAGAGAACCCATCCCAGAGATTTATTCCTGTGGGAAGACGTGGAAACCCGCTGCGGAGTACTCCATATTGAAAAGCCCGGAAAATACACCCTGAGCCTGACTCCAAAGAAGATAGAATATCAGAAAGGGCTTGGCCCAAAGGTGAAAGGCGTTGAACTTCAAGCTGTGAAGGGAGAATAACTGTGGAATTTACAGTTTCGCAACAGGATAGGGAATGGCTGGAACAGACCAAGGAAAAGCTGCTGTGCAAGCTATCTGCCGAAGTGCAGAGGACAGGCGGAAAGATTGTATACATCCCCAAGGATGGACGGTATGAGGATTTAGCCACCCCTACCGGCGTTTACTGGTGGTGCAATGGATTTTGGCCGGGAATGCTCTGGCAGGCATATCACGCTTCCAAGGATGAAGCTTTCCGAAAAGCTGCCGAAACCATAGAAGAACGTTTAGATCAGGCGTTTGAGGGTTATGAGGGCCTTCATCACGACGTTGGTTTTATGTATACCCTGTCTGCGCTGGCAGACTACCGTCTGACCAAAAACAAGGATTCCCGCCGGCGGGCGCTTCATGCAGCGAACCTTTTGGCGGGAAGATACAACGCCCGCGCTAAATTTATCCGGGCATGGAATGGAGACCGGACCGGCTGGACTATTGCAGACACCATGATGAACCTTCCTTTATTATACTGGGCTTCCCGCGAGCTGGGCGATCCGCGTTTTACCTATATCGCACAAGACCACGCAGACACCTGCGCCAAAGTGACTGTTCGGGAGGACGGTTCCAGCTATCATATATCTATTCTTGACCCGTTGACAGGTGAAGTCGTTGACAGACCTTCCGGGCAGGGATATTCTCCTGATTCGGCATGGAGCCGGGGCCAGGCTTGGATTGTATACGGCTATGCCCTGAGCTTCCGCCATACCGGGGAAAAACGTTATCTGGATACTGCCAAAAAAGCCGCCCACTATTTTATCGCGAACCTTGCTCTGACTGACTGGCTCCCCCTGTGTGATTTTCAGGCCCCAGAGGAACCTCTGATTTATGATGCAAGTGCAGGAGCCTGCGCTGCCTGCGGGCTTCTGGAACTTGCAGAGCAGGCTGGAGAATATGAACAGGCTCTGTACCAAAAAGCTGCCTGGAACATTCTCAAAGCTATGGAAAAGAAATTCTGCAACTGGGACTGCGATGCTGACGGGATACTGGGGTACAGCAGTAAGGCTTATCATGACCAGAAGGAGAGGGAAACCTCTATCATCTATGGAGATTACTTCTTTACAGAGGCGATTCTCCGGCTGGCGGGGAAAGCGTTTCCCATATGGTAGAATGTTTTTATACTGTGGAATGTGAATATAACAGGGAAATCTGAGTGGTTTGAAGGCTGTGCTGAAACCGGACCCATGGCTTGTATATTTCTCCTTTCTGAAACCTTTTTAGGGATACCTTTACTCCCTTTTTTAGAATGCGCGGGAAGTTTCGCGTCTGCGGACGCGGCCAGGGAACTTTCCTAAAAAGTTCCCTGGACCTTCAAACCTTTTTTCTCCGCTTTAAGCGGTACTCGTTTTAGGTTGAGTTTGCATATTTGCTTTTACGAAGGAGATTGATTATGATGTCTGAAAAGAGAGAGAACAGGTTTGTCAAAGACCTGATTGCACAAATGACCCTTGAACAGAAAATAGGGGCTATACTTACTTTGGGCTTTGCGGGCACAGTTCCCGGAAGCAGAATTTACGACTTTGTCACCAAATACCATTGCGGCGGCCTGCGCCTGTCCTGCGACACCCGGATTTTCGGAAACTATGTTGACCCCAAAAGCAACCGCTCCGTCGTCCAGGTTGCACCGAAAAACGGGGTAAAATACGCCACTGCGCCGGTATGCACTGCATCGGAGTATAAGGCGGTATTGGACGACCTCCAGGCTGCGGCGCGGAAACGTCCCCTTTCCATCCCCCTGCATTTCTCTTATGACCAGGAAGGCGGAACCAGTGCAGATTTCTCCTTTGGCGGGGTAAACCTGTTCCCCAAGCCCATGGGCGTTCGGGCTATGAACGATCCCAAAATGGCCTATGAAATCGCCCTGGCGGTTTCCCGTCAGAGCAGGGCAGTAGGGTTTAACTGGATCCATTCTCCTGTGCTGGATGTAAACTCTGATCCCCGCAACCCGGAAATCTACACCCGCGCTTATTCCGACATTGCAGAGGAAGTGGCTGAATATGCAGAGGAATCCTGCCGTGGTTTCCAGGAAGGCAGGATGATCGCCACCGGAAAGCATTTCCCCGGACGGGGCCATTCCAATGTGGATGCGCACTTTGGCGTTCCTGTGATTGATGTTGACCGGGAAACCATGATGAGCCGGGAACTCCTTCCTTACAAGCATCTCATTGAAAAAGGGCTCCTGCCCTCCATTATGATTGCCCACAGCATTTTCCCGGCATTTGATTCAGATAACATCGCAACTGTTTCCAAGCCCATATTAACCGGACTGCTTCGGGAAACACTTGGCTTTGACGGGGTAATCACCACTGACAGCATGACCATGGGTGCGGTAGCTACCCGCTATGGTGTGGCAAACGCCTGTGCCATGTCCCTGGAAGCTGGTGCCGACCTGGTTCTGATGAAAGCAGAAAATGAACTGGTGGAGGAAACCATTGCCGCTATCCGCTCCTTTGTAGAGGACGGCCGCATTTCCCAGGAGGAATTGGACAAAAAGGTTTACCGGATTCTGGATCTGAAATACCGTTACGGGCTTTTCTTTGACCACAATAACCACGAGGAAATCCCGGAAGCTGTCATTCAGGACAAAGCCATCGTCAACCTGGCAAAACAGGCGGCAAGACGGTCTGTTCTGATTGGACGTGATAAAGAGGGCTGGCTTCCTGTTGGGAAGGATGAAAAGGTCCTTGTTGTGGAGCAGAAGGTTAAGGCATACAACAACTTCCAATGGCACTCCGGGATTCTGTATGAAAACTGTCTCAAATACAATCCCAATACTGTCTACCAGGAAACAGACTACACCTGGGACGAGAAGGATAAACAGACTGTATTTGAAAGAGCAGAGGAATACGATACCATTGTTGTGACCAATTATTTTATCCGCGGGAAACTGTGTAATCAGGAAGCAATTGAGGAACTAATTGAAAAAGTTTCTGCTGCGGGGAAAAAGGTGATTGTTGTTACAAATACACCTTATGAGGAAGTTTCGATCCCTCATAATGCAAAATGTGTAGTTATTACCTTTGCTACTTCTCCAGAAAATATCAAGGTGACTGCCGGAACCCTCTTTGGGGAGGTTCATCCAGAAGGTGTGTGGCCTACGAAGTACCATGCATAATAAATTTAGGAAAAGCTAAAATGCGGACATAAAGCTAAGATGGATACCTCTTACCGCAGGCTAAAAGGGAGCAGTGCTTAATTGGTGTACTGCTCCCTTTTCCATGCTTACATCATGTGAGCTCAATGGAAAACTTTTCAGGTTTCTTTATTAAACTTTATATAGTATATAGTTTACATAAATTTGAAAAAAAGATCAGTGTACCTCTGTCCTTTTTTATCCACCTTCAGCGGCTCTCAACTTATCTTTTTTGTCAAACCGCCCAAAGTTTCCTCAAAAACCCACTTAAAGTGTTTCAAACTGCTGAACTTTTCCAAAACCTCAAGGAATCTGGTGCAGAAGCCGCAAAAAGATGCTATAATAAGATATAGATGAATATAGTGAGAGGACGCATGACAGCCTCGCCGGATGAGGATTAAAAGGGGCTTCACGTCTTATAATTGGACGGAGGTTTCAAGTATGGAGCAAACAGCAGAGATGCAATTTTTAGAACTGAGAAGGCGGATTTTACGTAAAAAGTTTTCACGTATGAATGACCGCCAGGCAGAAGCGGTCTTTCATGTAAACGGGCCGTTGCTGATCCTGGCAGGAGCGGGAAGCGGCAAGACTACCGTGTTAATTAACCGTATAGCGAATCTGGTGCGTTATGGGACAAGCTATTACAGCATAGACGTTCCAGAATCCCTTAGTTCAGAGGATTTGCATTTCCTTCAAGGGTATTTAGACGAGAAAGAAACAGATGAAGAACGCGCTCTTTCCTATTTATCCCATTATCCGGTAAAGCCATGGAGCGTTTTAGCAATAACATTTACCAACAAAGCGGCAGGGGAGCTAAAGGAACGCCTTTCATCGGAACTTGGAGAGGATGCAAAAAAAATTCAGGCGTCAACCTTTCATTCAATGTGTGTGCGGATTCTTCGGACAGAAATTGAACGTCTGGGATATACCCGTAATTTTACAATATATGATACTGACGATTCTGTCCGTGTGCTCAAGGACTGCTTAAAATCCATGAACCTGGACGAGAAAATGTTCCCCCCGCGGCAAGTGCTGTCTATGATCAGCAAGGCGAAAGACGGCAATGAAACCCCTGAGGAAATGATACGTCTCGCTGGAGATGATTACCGTCAAACGGTAGTTGGGAAATTGTATCAAGGTTATCAGGAAACTCTAAAATCTGCAAATGCAGTTGACTTTGATGATATTATTGTATTGACTGTGCAGCTGTTCCAGAAGTTCCCGGATGTTTTGGAGCATTATCAGAACCTTTGGCGTTATATTATGGTGGATGAATACCAGGATACCAACCATACCCAGTATCTTTTGATTAGCCTGCTGGCGCAGAAGTACCAGAATCTATGCGTAGTAGGCGACGACGATCAAAGTATTTATAAATTCCGGGGAGCTAATATTAAAAATATTCTCAGCTTTGAAAAGCAGTTTCCCAACGCTGAAGTTATCCGGCTGGAACAAAACTATCGCTGTACCCAGAATATTCTTAATGCTGCCAACGAGGTTATCCGTCATAATACGGAGCGGAAGGGAAAAACGCTCTGGACCCAGAACAGTCCCGGGCCGCTGGTGAGCGTTACCCGAACGATGGACGAGCAGAGCGAAGCCTCTTTTATAGCAGAGCAGATTTTGGAGCATGTAAGAACTGGAGGCAAATTTTCAGACAATGCTGTTTTATATCGGATGAACGCCCAGTCAAACGCCATTGAAAAGACCCTTATGCGCAGTGCAATTCCTTACAAAATAGTAGGTGGAATTAAGTTTTACGAACGCAAAGAGATTAAAGACATGGTCTCTTATCTCAGTGTTTTAAACAATCCGGCGGACAATCTCCGCCTGCGGCGCATTATCAATGAACCGAAGCGCGGCATTGGAGATGCGACCATTCTTGCTGCCCAGCAGATTGCCAATGGACTGGGAGTTTCATTGTTTGAGGTAATGCAGGATGCGGAAAATTACCCGGCCCTTTCCAAAAAATCTAAAGTTTTGAAAGAATTTACCGATATCCTGCAAAATTTGATGGATCATGTGGATGAAATTCCTTTGGAGGAGCTTTTTGACCGCCTCCTGGAAGAAAGCGGGTATCAGAAATATCTTGAATTGCAGGGTTCAGAAGGCAAAAACCGCTTGGAAAATGTTTATGAATTAAAATCAAATATTGTTAAATATTCTGAAGAAGTGGATCATCCTACCTTAGCAGAATTCTTGGAAGAAATTGCTTTGTATACCGATTTGGATTCCTGGGATGAGAGCAGTGACTATGTAATTATGATGACCCTCCATTCAGCAAAGGGATTGGAATTTGACAACGTTTTTATTGCCGGAATGGAAGACGGGATTTTCCCAGGCAGACAAGCTGTGGTATTTCCTTCTGAATTGGAAGAAGAACGCCGGCTGGCATATGTAGGTATTACCAGGGCAAAGAAAAAATTGTTCTTAACTGCTGCAGCACAGCGTCTTTTGTTTGGGCAAACGATTCGGAACAGTATTTCACGCTTTGCGCTGGAAATCCCAGAGGAATACCGGGAACTGGCAGATAAAACGATTATCACTGCCGCCCAACTAAAGGAGAGCAACAACCATGCTCTGCGCCGGAAAATGATGATGCAGTCTGGAAGGTCGCTGGGGATAGGGATGAGTTCAGGCGGGGTTGCTACAGCCGCGCGTCATGCCGATAAGACAAAAGAACAGATGCGGCTGTCTGTTGGAGACAGAGTAAAGCATAAAATTTTTGGAGAAGGTACGGTTTTAAGCGCAATTCCCATGGCAAATGATACTTTAGTTGAAATTGCTTTTGATCAGGCAGGTTCTAAAAAGATTATGCAGAATTTTGCCAAATTGGAACGAGCTTAGAGCTGATCCATAAATTAGGTGCGGGCACAAAGCCAAAGTAAGCACAAACCATACCCGTATTAAAAGCTTTGGCCGCTTTCTCGAAAGTGGCAGGTTTCCAAAGGGCGCCGCCCTTTGGTCGCCAGTTCAGCTTTGCTGAACTGAACCCGCAAGGCGCGAAACTCCCCTTTGGCAAGAGCTTTTTTCTTTCCTTCTTTCTTTTTCTATCTGCGAATTGTCAAGTTAAGTGCAAAGATTTGTGGA
>CAJUSD010000024.1:25621-49492 GCA_910589145.1 uncultured Oscillospiraceae bacterium | reverse complement strand
CTCCAAAATCATAAAAGAAGACACAGGCATTTTTGCGGTTAGATGCCCGTACATGGCCATCTTCAAAATTCCTGCCAATACAAACCAGTTCATTTTTGGATGGTACAAAATAATAAAGGTTAGCATATGATGTAAACCCTAATTCATCGTCCCTCTTTTTGGACCAATTCAGTGATAGAAAAATTAAGTCATCATTGACACAAGTAACATCAATATAGGAAGGTTTGACAGAAACCGGTTCACCATTGAAAGAAAAATGGAAGTCTCCGTCTTTATCCTGAGAAACGTCAAGGGGAGGAATTTGTAAAAGAATATTGCCCTCTAAATCTAACATAGTAACTCCGCTGAGGTATTCCTGACCGTCCTTTTCATATAGAAGCGGTTCATATTTGTCGCTCTCAGTAAGAGGCACCGGATAACGAGAGGACTCTAAAAGAAAAATACGATTAGAAGCAGTAAAGAGTTCATAATTTTTAGGGAGCTGAGAACTGTCAAAGGAAACCGAACGCAGGAACTGGTTGTCTAAACTATAAAATTCCAGAGTGGAGTCATTGCAGAGAACAAATTCCTGTCCATCTTTTACCCATCCATGTAACCACCACTTTTTAACGTCAGTATAATGCCATCCATTTTCCAGCATTTGAGGGACAGAACCGTTTTCGGCTGGAACAGAACTTTCAGAGGAGGACTGAGAAGAAACAGAGGATGAGGCAGAATCAGAAGAACTTTGAACAGGTTGGACAAAAGAGGACAGAGAACTTTGTTCCAACTGGCTAGAAGGTACTTCCCTAGTACATCCAAAAAGGAAAAGAGCCACAAACATAATGGATAATGTTTTTAGATACTTCATTGAAAATCCTCCATATTCTCTAGAATGTCCTCAACATCCCACAGAAAGCCAGAATATACTTTTTCATCTTTTTGTTGAGGAAAAGGAAATATCTTGAAATATCCTTGAGCCTGTCCATAAGAATCCCGTGGGCTGGCCCATGCCACATAATGGGAATTGGTTCCACAATTATAGTCAGAAGGATTGGATGTTATATGGGACAGAAGTACATCCTGTTCATTCGTTCCATATTCTCCGGTCACAATGTTAAGTGCCTTATTGTTAAACAGCATATAATTTTTATCCAACAGATGAACTTTGGAATAAAACCAAGGAATATATCCCCTTAATGGCTCATCCATTTCAGGAAATGGAATTGTATGGAGAATAAAATCATCTGAGGAAGTACGCCAGAATCTATCATTTTCCTCTTGTCTATCAGCAAGGTAGGAAAGGAATATAGAGTTGCCATCCATAGCGGCATCAGAAAAAATCATACCAGGATAAGGATACTGGACACCGTTTTGGTCCAAATATCCCATTCGGTGTTCCATAAAGCTGTCATCCATCAAACGATAGAAGAAGATGCAGGCATTTGTACGGTTAGATGTCCATAGATAACCATCCTGAAAATTTTTGCCAATACAGGTAAGTTTGTTTTCAGAGGGTACAAAATAATAAAGTTCTGTATGCGATGTAGCATCTAGTTTATTATTTTTCCTTTCATACCAATTAAGTGATAGAAAAATCAAATCATCATTGACACAGGTAACATGAATGGAAGCAGGTTTGACAGAAACCGGTTCTCCATTTGAAGAAAAGAGGAAGTCCCCGTCTTCATCCTGGGAAACGTCAAGGGGAGGAATTTGCAGGAGAATGTTGCCTTCTAAATCCAACATAGTAACTCCGCTGAGATATTCCTGACCACCCTTTTCATATAAAAGGGGTTTGTAATCATCATTATTACCAATAACATCATAGAAAGAAAAATCTATAAAGAAAATGCGATTAGAAGTAGTAAAAAATTTGTATTTTTCAGGGAGCTGAGAACTGTCAAAGGGGACAGACCGTAGGAACTGGTTGTCCAAGCCATAAAAATCCAGCATGGAATCATGAAAGTAAACGAATTCCTGCCCATCCTTTACCCAGCCATACAACCATTTAGAAGTGGTATAATGCCATCCATTTTCCAGCATTTGAGGGATAGGGCCGTTTTCGGCTTCAGTATGGATTTTGGAAGAGGCATGAGAGGAGACAGAGGAACTTTGTATAGGATGAGAAGAGGACAAAGATCCTTGTTCTGGTTGGCTGGACAGGATTTCCCTAGTACAGCCAACCAGAAAAATTGCCGCAAACACAATAGATAATGTTTTTAGATACTTCATTGAAAGTCCTCCTAATGATTAATATAACTTTAGGGTAGGGACAAATTCTGTCCCTACCCCCGGTCGCGTTTAGGCAGCTTCTATAAAGTCAAGAAGGTCATAAGCGCCAAAGTAGTCGCCTTTCAGATACAAACCTGCCTCACTGGGAACCATAGGTTTATCTCTATCTGGTTTTTGAACTTCAATGTGGAGATGTGGTTGAATTTTATAACCTTGATTGCTAATTGTGCCAAGGCTGGTGTTAAATGTGACAGGATCATCAACATCAAGATTTTCATTAATTATCATATGCAGATACCAGACAACAAAATCTTGAGGGGTATCTTCATCAGGAAGAAAGAATGAAGATTTAATACCAATCGCGGAATAAGAGTCGTGTATGATACCAAAAACCGTTCCTTCTTTCAACGGATACACAGCAGCTCCTGTTCCATAGTTAATGTCAATCCCCATATGGTAGTAACCATCCAAGCCAATCCCCTGCCCATATGCCAGGGCGCCAGGAAAATTATGAAGGAATGCCCCTGCATTTTCTGAAACATCAAGGGGACCGTTCTTGCTTACCCGGTCATAGAGCTTCTGAACCAGTGCAACAACATTTCTGTCCTGACCGTTCTTCTCCTCCTCAATATTTCCAGCATATTTAAAGGAACCGTTTTTCCAGCCAGTACAGCCGGAAAAGTATTCAACACATCCATTTGCCTGGAAAGCGGTGATATTCGGCATATCCTCTACCCGAACAACCTTCTCAAAGACCCAGATTTGTTTTTCATTGGAGGTGTCCAGTTTCTCGGTCCAGGAACAGTTCCCGTAATCGTCCGTGGTGAGAAAAAGCGCCTTGTTTTTCAGGCTGATGCGGTAGGCATAATCCTCGTTTGGTATGCCGATCAGTTTCACAAGCTGGTTCGCGTCGTCATTGTTGGTGTAGATGTCCGCCGGGCTTTTGGAAGTGTTCAGCCTGTCCAGACAGAAGGTGTCACGGTTTTTCGGGTTCATCTCGGTATACAGGCGGTTGGATTCCAGCCTCCACACCTGCTTGGGGGTTCCATTCGCCTTTTGGCACTGAACCGGGGTGGCGTCTTTCAGATCCCCGTTTACAGTCAGCACATTGTTCAGGTTGGCTTTGCTGTGGATACGGTATTCGCCTTTCAGTAGTATGATTGCCATAGTCAGTCAATTCCTTTCATTTTAACTTTTTGTTTCGGCATTTTTCATGCTCTTTCTTTTACACAATCTCTTTTGTTGCAACATTTCCGATTGCTTGACCTTATTATACCATGTCCACCATGAATTGCAAGAGTTTAGAACGAATGTTCTCAAATTATTTACAAATATAAAATTATCTCGTTATGAGAATTATATAAAATTTAATCACATTTATAAATGTTAGCAGAAATAAAAACAAAGCATTTATCCTTAAAAATCATTATTATTTTGTTTGCATCTGTTTAAAAACATATGTTCTATTATTATTCCCACATAAAATATATAGTTTTAATCAAGTAAATATAATTCACTTAATATGGATTATTGTTTCGCTTTAATAAGATTCCAAATAAATCCTTCTATATCCTTTTGTTCATAAATTATTAATATAAAAGAAAACCTGTCCCTACTGTCTCCTTACAAATCCTTCAAAAATCCATAGCGTAAATTTCACACAATGTCGCCAATTATTTTATCTTTTATTCACAGGGGTTTAACAAATTTTCTGCGCCAAATGGTATAATAAACACGTGCTCAAAACAAATAGCCGCTTGTTTTGAGCGCTGCTCTACCCTCCTCAAAAACACACCTCAAACTATGCGAGAAGCCCTTAGCTTGGCCGTAAGCTAAGGGCTTCTCGCTATTCTCAATTTGTTGCTTTTTGTAAAAAGAAATCTGTCCTGTTTCCCAGTAAGATATACTGGGAAACAGGACAGATTTCTTTTCTATACGCCTGATAGGAATCGAACCTACGCACCCGGCTCCGGAGGCCGGTGCTCTATCCACTGAGCTACAGGCGCTTATCATCCTTGATGAAAGCTTTACTATTATACCACAGTCCCATATGCTTTTGCAAGGGGGAATTTCACCTTTCTTATAGATTTCTGCCGGATTTACATTATTATTTACAAGCCCTATAAATCGGAATTTAAGCAGGGCTTATCTGCATATGCTATTTTGTTTAACAGTTTTACTTCTAATAAGTAAGCAGCCCTAAGGCCGGAGACATTGCTTGGATATTCTGCTTAATGTGAATTCGGTGGAAAAGCCCTCTTAAATGAAGGTTTTCTGCAAATGTAGAATAGGACCCCTTTATCCCAAATCTTTTTAATCCGTTGCAGGCTGCATTTACTGAAGAATGTTCCCGTATATTTGCTTTATTGAACCTACTCTGCTTAACCGGGCGGTATTATCCACAAAGTTAGAAGCTGTACCGATAACCGAAGCGTGCAGATTTGCCGTCAAGATGCATACGGCGGCTATTGGGACAGCTTCTTAGCTATTTCTATGGAAAAATACGACAAATAAGGATATTTCCCAAAAAACTATTGCATAACCTCCTATAATTGTGATATTATTAACATAATAATCGAATCCTGCGTATGAGCGGCAGGAAAGATTTAAAGACGAAAGGAGCGTCTGAATACCTGTGAACAGACTAACCATCGCAAGTTTAAATCATGCCCAAGTCGTAGTAGAAGGGCTCTACAAGGACTTGGAACGTCGAATTGTGGCCAGCCCTCCCGGACTATGTCCTGTAGATATGGCTGCATCCTTTTTAAAACTGTGCCATGCGCAGACCTGCGGTAAATGTGTGCCATGCCGGGTAGGGTTGGGACAGTTGGAATTGATGCTGGAGGATGTCCTGTCTGGCCGTGCAACTATGGATACGGTTGATTTGATTGAAAAAACCGCGCGGGTTATAGTTGCGTCAGCGGATTGTGCCATTGGGTATGAAGCCGCCAATATGGTTTTAAAAAGTGTACGGGGCAATCGGGATGATTATGAAGAACATATTAAGAACGGCCGCTGTACCTGTAGTCTGAACCAGCCTGTTCCATGTGTAGCGCTATGTCCGGCCAGGGTAGATATCCCCGGCTATATTGCGCTTGTCTCCAAGGGGCGTTATGCGGATGCAGTCCGTTTGATTCGTAAGGATAACCCATTCCCAACAGCCTGTGCTCTAATCTGTGAGCATCCTTGTGAGGCCCGCTGCCGCCGCAATATGATAGATAATTCTGTCAATATCCGCGGCCTGAAACGTTATGCAGTGGATCATTCCGGACATGTGCCTGCCCCTGAAAGCGCACCCTCTACCGGCAAACGGGTGGCGATTGTCGGCGGAGGCCCTGGCGGTTTAAGCGCCGCCTATTATCTCCAACTGATGGGGCATCATGCTGTTATTTTTGAAAAACAGCCCAAATTAGGCGGAATGCTTCGCTATGGAATTCCAAATTATCGTCTGCCCCGTGAACGTCTTCAGGAGGATATTGATGTAATCCTTTCCACAGGGGTTGAAGTACATACTAATGTTTCCGTTGGCGAACAGACCTCTGTCGCTGATCTGCGTCAGGAATATGATGCAGTTTATATTGCAATTGGCGCCCATACGGATAAAAAGGTTGGAATCCCCGGCGAGGACAGCGAAGGGGTTATTTCTGCAGTGGAAATGCTCCGGGGAATTGGAAACGATATTATGCCTGATTTTGCCGGGAAGCGGATTGCTGTCATCGGCGGCGGGAACGTGGCGATGGACGTCGCGCGTTCTTCTATCCGTTTAGGTGCGGAAAGTGTTTGTGTCGCATACCGCCGTCGGAAGGCGGATATGACTGCCCTGCCGGAAGAAGTAGAAGGCGCGATTGCAGAAGGGTGCGAAATTTTGGAACTCCAGGCTCCTACCCGCATTGAAGCAGATGAAGAAGGAAAGGTTTGTGCCTTATGGGTACAGCCCCAGATTATTGGGCCGATTGATTACAGTGGACGGCCCAGTCCCAAGAAGGCCAATAAAGACGAAAAACGGATTCCGGTTGATATCGTCATTGTAGCCATTGGTCAGGGAATAGCATCCCAGCACTTTGAAGAGCACGGTGTTCCGGTAAAACGCGGGGTAATTGAAGCCATGCAGACCAGCGGCGTTGAGAATGTTCCTGGCGTGTTTGCCGGCGGTGACTGCGTTACCGGGCCGGCTACGGTTATTCGGGCAATTGCAGCCGGAAAGGTAGCTGCTGCCAACATTGACGAATACCTGGGCTTCCATCATACCATTAGCTGCGATGTGGAAATTCCCCAGGCGCGTTTGGATGATCGTCCCCCATGCGGGCGGGTCAATATGGCTGAGCTTGGCGCGGAGGAAAGAAAGAACAACTTTGAGCCGTTTGAGTGCGGCATGACGGAGCAGGAAGCCTGCCAGGAATCCTCCCGCTGCCTGCGCTGCGACCACTTCGGCTACGGCGTATTTAAAGGAGGCAGAGCAGCGAAATGGTGACTTTGACCATAGACCGTAAAAAAATCACCGTCCCGGAGGGCACTACAATCCTGGATGCGACCAAATCCGCCGGGATTCCTATTCCAAACCTGTGCTACCTCAGAGATGTAAACGAGATCGGTGCATGCCGTGTCTGCGTTGTAGAAATGGAAGGCAAGGATAAACTTATCACGGCCTGTAACAACAAAGTTGAAGAAGGCATGGTTCTTTATACCAACAGCCCCAAGGTTCGGGAAGTCCGCCGTACCAATGTGGAATTTATCCTTTCCCACCATGACAGCCATTGTGCATCCTGTGTCAGAAGCGGGAACTGCTCCCTTCAGACCATTGCCAATGACCTTGGAATTACCAGTGAACCTTACCAGAAAGTTCTGACCAATATGCCTTGGAAACGGGATTTCCCTATGGTTCGGGATTACGCTAAGTGTATTAAATGTATGCGCTGTGTTCAGATCTGCGAAAAGGTTCAGAGCCTGAACGTTTGGGATATTTCCAATACCGGTTCCCGTACTACTGTTGACGTTTCCCATAACCGCCGGATTGAGGATGCAGACTGTTCATTGTGCGGACAATGTATCACTCATTGCCCGGTTGGGGCACTCCGTGAGCGGGACGATACCCAGAAGATGTTTGATGTTCTTGCTGACCCGGATAAAATTACAGTTGTCCAGGTTGCGCCGGCTGTCCGGGCCGCATGGGGAGAAGCTCTTGGCCTGCCCCGCGAGAAAGCAACTATGGGCCGTTTGGTTGCCGCCATGCGCCGGATTGGTTTCGATCACATTTTTGATACCAATTTCAGCGCTGATCTTACCATTATGGAAGAAGGCACAGAATTCCTGGCAAGGCTGAAAAACCATTCCCTTGACCGCTATCCAATGTTTACTTCCTGCTGTCCTGGATGGGTGCGGTTCCTGAAATCCCAGTATCCTGAACTGGTTCCTCAGCTTTCCAGCGCAAAATCCCCTCAACAGATGTTTGGTTCAGTCATTAAGTCCTATTATGCTGAACTGCTTGGCGTGGAACCAGAAAAGATCTTCTCTGTATCTATTATGCCATGTACTGCCAAGAAAGCCGAGGCAGCTCTGCCTACTATGGATAGTGCTGGAGCCGGGCAGGACGTTGATCTGGTTCTTACTACCCGTGAAATTGTCCGTATGATTCGCGCGGAACATATTCTTGTTGAGGATTTGCCAGAAGAAGGCTGCGATCTTCCGTTAGGAATTGGTACAGGTGCGGGAGTCATTTTCGGGGCTACCGGCGGCGTTATGGAGGCAGCTTTAAGAACTGCTGCTTACCTTGTTACCGGGAAAAATCCTGAGCCCGACACTTTTAAAGATGTTCGGGGTATGGATGGATGGAAAGAGGCAGTTTTTGATTTAGCAGGATCTCCAATCCGCGTTGCAGTTGCCAGCGGCTTGGGCAATGCCCGCAGGCTTATCCGCGCCCTGAGGCGCGGTGATGTCCATTACGACTTTGTTGAGATCATGGCGTGCCCTGGCGGATGCGTTGGCGGCGGCGGACAGCCTATCCATGACGGAGAAGAGTTGGCAGAAGACCGGGCTGGGAATTTGTACGGGCTGGACAGGATTTCTAATTTAAGGTTTTCTCATGAGAATCCTTCAATACAAAAAATATACCGGGAATATTTCCAACAGCCTATGTCGGAAAAGGCACATCACCTGCTCCATACCGACCATAATGCATGGGAGATGCCACAGGCGCCTGCATTGGAACTTGATCCTTCAGAATATGTGTAAAAGGAAAAGTTAATTTTCGGGTATAACCCAAAGTAGAATACAACCTAAAGCGAATAAAAAAGGGGAGCCAGGGGGTTGTGCAGCTTCGCTGCACAACCCCCTGGCCGCGCCCGCAAGCGCAAAATACCCCTGCCCGCTAAAAAGCATAGAAAAGCAAAATCCAAAAGAGAAAAAAAGCCCGTTTGTGAAAACAAAATGCCCTGGCGGAAGAACAAGTATAGACCTTGTAAAACATTGTACAGGGGAATATAAGGGCTTTTTGACCCAGCGAATTCTAATTCGCGGACGGCTCCTTCTGGGTTACGAAAAAGGTACAACCTAATGACCATAAAATTTAGAACGCCTAATGGAAATCCGGCCTTCCATTAGGCGTATTTTTATGAAATCTTACAAATTTGTTGTATTGTTCATATTTTTATGGTACAATTAACTACATTGGCGTTTTAAATGCCGTCATTTTGGAAAGGAGCCTTTAATTATGGCTGATATTTTTCTCGAATATATGGTAGTAAAAAAGAATACAACAAAAGAACTTTTGCTGCGTGTTGGCCTGTTCCTGGCTGCAGCAGTAATTGCAGTCTTAAGCTTTATGATCCTGTTCCCCCTTGGGGCAGGCGGGATTGGTTTACTGCTGATGGTGGGCGCCTTTTATGGGGCATACTATCTTGGCTCGTCCATGAATAAGGAGTTTGAGTATATTGTCACCAATGGCGAAATGGATGTAGACTGTATTATGGCCCGCCGGAAGCGGAAACGCCTTATTACTGTAAAATGTAAGGACTTTGATGCAATCGGCCCCTACGATCCCGCCAAACATCAAAATAAAAATTATAAAAACCGTGTTATTGCATGCGACAGCGAAACTTCTAAAAACGTCTGGTATTGCGTTGTCCATCATAAAACCATGGGGGAAACCCTTGTAGTCTTTAACGCAACTGCTCGTATTCTGGAAGCGTTTAAAATTTACATTCCCCGGCAAATGCTCAATGAATTTAACCGCCAGCGTATGGAAGCAGGCTTGACAGAATGATGTCCTATATAGTAGGTCTGGATATGATTGAAATAAAACGTATCCAGAAAAGTTTGGCCTCGCCCCGTTTTTTGGAAAAGGTTTTTTCCCCAGCAGAACAGGAGCTATTTGCACACCGGTGTTTTGCACCCCAGACGGTTGCTGCAAATTTCTGTGCAAAAGAAGCCTTTTCCAAGGCTATTGGTACAGGGATCCGCGGCTTTTCCTTGGATGAGGTTTCCCTGTTGCGGGATGAATTGGGAAAACCTTATTTCGTTTTGGAAGGAAGGGCGAAAGAGATATCTGACAGGTTGGGGTTTTCCTTTTCAGTAAGTGTCACTCATACAAAGGAGTATGCTTCAGCAGTAGTGGTTGGCTGGAAAATATAGCGGTTAGGGGGAAACAGATTGGAAAGTTCAAAGGGAAAATCCTATGCCATAGGGAACTTTTTTCAGGATGCTGCCTCACAAGTTGAGAGCAAAGAGGAACTCGCCCGACAGCTTACAGAGTTTTTGTTGGAAACGGATTCTTTATTCCGGGTGCAGAAGATGATTTCCTGTTACCGCTGTGCTTTATTGGAAGTGGAAACAAAGTTCCGGGTATTAAATGAACAATTTTCCCTACAGCATGAGCGCAACCCTATTGAAAATATTAAAACTAGGATAAAATCCCCTAACAGCATACGCGAAAAGATCATACGAAAAAATCTTCCTCTTACATTGGCCTCAATAGAAGAAAACCTCAACGATATTGCAGGCATTCGAGTAATATGCTCCTTTTTGGAAGATATTTATATGCTTGCAGACTGCCTGATCCAGCAGGACGATGTTGTATTGTTGGGATGTAAGGACTATATTAAAAATCCAAAGGAAAACGGATACCGGAGCCTTCATCTTATCATCCAAATCCCGATCTTCCTACAAAATGAAAAAAAGAGTATGAAGGTTGAGGTTCAGCTTAGAACAATTGCCATGGAGCTTTGGGCAAACCTGGAACATCGTCTGCGTTATAAGAAAAATCTAGACGAGTCTATTATTCTTCAAACTGCTGAAGAATTGAACTGCTGCGCAGAAATCAGTGCCATGTTAGATGAAAGGATGCAAAGTATCCGCAACATTATTGAAAAATAGGAGAGGACAGGCAGGCGTAATTTTTACGCCTGCCTGTCCTTTTAAGTATATAGATTATCTGCCGTTCTCCAAAAAGATCTGGCATAGATCGGTTAAAATATCTGATGGCAGCATTCCATACTGCGAAAGACGTTTTGCGCAGTTATCTGCTGCCAGCCCATGGAGATAAACCCCGCATCTGGCCGCATCTAATGGAGGGACTTTCTGTGCAGCAAATGCCCCAATCATACCTGCTAAAACATCTCCGCTTCCGGCTTTTGCCAGTCCAGCGTTGCCAGTTGGATTAATAAAGGTATAACTGCCATTTGTAATAATGGTATTTGGCCCCTTCAGTACCATCACCACATTAAACTGAGATGCAAATTCCTTTGCAGCAGCATACCGGTTAGAAAGAATATCGTTTAAACGTTTTCCGGTCAGACGAGACATTTCGACAGTATGCGGCGTTAAAATGGTATCGCCTTTTCGTTCCAAAAGTACATCAGGCTGGGCAGCCAGAACATTCAGCCCGTCTGCGTCAATAATCAGGGGACACTCCACATTGCGGATAAGCGAAAAGACCAGTTCTCTGGTATCGTCAGATTTGCCGAGCCCACACCCTACCAGCACGGCAGTACAGCGTTTAGCGCGTTCCAAAACTTCAGGGAGATTAGAGGCAGCTATTTGATTCAGGCTGTTAGGCTCCAAAAGCATCATGGTAGATTCGATCAGGGCAGGAGAAAGATCCCGCCCAACAGGTGCCGGCGCTGCTAATGTAACATATCCGGCACCACACCGCATTGCCGCAGTAGTGGAAAGGACAGCGGCGCCTGTATATCCTAAGCTGCCGCCTATATTTAAAAACTTACCATAAGTCCCTTTGTGGGAGTTTGGGGTGCGGGGCGGCAGACACGCCAAAACATCGTTCAATTCCAGAACGCTGGTATCAGGTACAATCCCTTTATGGCATTCAGAGGGTACGCCGATTTCTACCTGAAAGACCCTCCCGCACCGGTTGGAAGCTGGCTCCAAAATATGCGCCAGCTTCATGCTGTCAAAGCAAACCGTAAAATCAGCGTTGACAGCATAAGGATTGTCTGCACAGGAGTCCGCCTGAATTCCACTTGGCACATCCAATGAAAATACTGCACAGACTGAATTGTTTATTAAGTGAAAAATTTCTTTATGTTGTTCGTCCGGTTCGCCGGAATATCCAGTACCATAAACGGCATCTACTATAATATCTGTATTTTGTGCCAGACCGCGGACCTGCTCCTGCCGTCCATTATAATCAATTACCACAGCCCCTTGGTTTAACAGAAGCTCCAACATGGATTGCGCTTCGTTGGTAACAGGCACCCCGTCCGTCAATACTGCTACAACCTTCACCCCATCGTTGAATAGGTGCCGCGTTACGACAAATCCATCTCCGCCATTATTTCCCTTTCCGCAAAATACAAGGCATTTTGTCGTTTGAGGATCCTTTATTACCTTGCGGATGATATTTGCAGCACTTTCCCCTGCATTTTCCATCAGCTGTGTAAAAGTCATCCCTTGTTCAATAGCGGCCCCTTCTATCGCTTTCATCTGCTGCGTTGTAACTATTTTCATATGCTGTCCTCCCGGCTGGCTGCGTTGTTTTTGGTTGGAATTGGTTACAGACTTATTATACACGATTTACTTGTAAATGCCAATCTTTCTTTATATAATTTTAGTTTTTTGAAGCAATGATTTTCAGACATTTGCGATCTTTTTTATGTATGTGCAAATTGCATATAAGTTTTATACAATTATAAAATAAAATGCCGAAATTAACGAATCCCTATTGCAATTTATATTGGAATGTGTTATTATAAAATCACAGAAAGGAGATGTGATATCCGATGACCTAGCGATAGCAAACGTTTCCCAGAGCAGTTCCAAAAGGAAAAGCTTTTAAGGAATCGAAAAGGCGGTTCAAGGCAAAACTGCAATGAATGTAAGATGGAGCATATCCAACACGCCGTACAGCGATAGGAGTTGATACCATTGCAGAACAGGACAAAGAGCATTGAAACGCAAACGAATGGCAGAACGGAAAATTCAGAATAATATCGAATACCTTTTTAGGAGTAGAACGAGAAGCAGCAGCTTTAGAAGTATAACCCTCCTGAAAACAGCCAGGGTAGTAGATATGGGGGAACTGGATTTGATACGGAAAACCAATCGTTAAGATGGCAGAAAATGAATTTCAAAATGGAACAGCAATTTTAGAAGGGGAAACAGCTTATTCGCCACTAAAAACCTTGTAAAGCATAGTGTAATATTTTCGGCAGAGCGTATCGGAAAGCCAAAAAATATAATCCTAGCGGCAAATCAGTAGGTATCCCGCGTATTGCGAGGGATGAGAAATGAAAAACCCGTTAGGGAATGATGATAACGCCTTATAAAATAAGGATTGCCGAAAAAAGAAAGCTGTGGCAGGCTGAATAGATATGTTTTGCAGAAGGTAACGCACCAATTTCTATGCAGGGTAATATGACTTTATCATATAGAAAAAATTGTATAAACCTGCTTATAATTAAGAAAGGGTGTAAATATTATAGAAGCACCAGAAAATAAATGACGGCCTAATTCAAAGTGTATGATACATTTTGAGTTAGGCCGTTGTTATTTTTTAGAAAAATAGAATCATTTGAAGATCCAGGTGACTATTTTTAAACTTATATTAAATTACATCCGGCAGCAATGATTGAGGGGTCCACGGCCCTTTCCAAAATTTAACTGGGCTTTTAACGCATCTGTAATATATTCCTTAGCGTTTCGGATGCTTTCCTCAACTGGCAGTCCTGCTGCCAAATTGCACGCAATTGCAGAAGACAAAGTACAGCCGGTTCCGTGTGTATTTGGATTATCAACCTTCTCGCAGGTAAACCAAATCACTTTACCTTGGTAATACAGCAAGTCATCAGAGGCATCCTCCAGATGCCCGCCTTTCACCAGGATATAGCCTGTATAAAATTCAGCAATTTTTTCCGCTGCCCGAACCATATCCTGACGGTTATGTATCGCAAACTTGGAACCACAAAGGATTTCTGCCTCTGGTATATTGGGGGTAATCATTTCCGAAATCGGGATTAATTTTCCAATCAGGGCATCCATTGCGTTATCAGAAAGAAGTTTCCCGCCGCTGGTAGAAACCATTACCGGATCAACAACAATATGTTTTGCTTTATATTGGAGCAGTTTAGAAACAATTACCTCAATAATAGCTGGAGCAGAAACCATTCCGATTTTTACTGCATCTGGAAAAATGTCCTCCATGACGCAGTCAATTTGTTTTCCGACAAAATCTGCAGGCGTATCAATAAATCCATATACCCCCATAGTATTTTGCGCTACCAGAGAGGTGATAACGCTCATTCCATACATTTTATGGGCAGTGATCGTTTTTAGATCTGCCTGCATCCCGGCTCCACCCGTGGGATCAGTTCCTGCTATACTTAGTACCCTCTTCATCTCCATTTTACAACGCTTCCTTTCTTAATTTGTATTTCCTATCACAACCGTTAAATGCTGCCTGAGCAGCCTTTTCCCTGCCCATCCGGCATGAATACAGATTCTTATTCTTTTTCCCCGGCCATTTTCCAAAATAGGTACTCATGCCGGGAGGCTTCCTGAAAAATCCCCTTTAGTTTCGTTTTCCGCGCTCCATCCAAAGGTGCGAAAAGCGTTTCGGAAAACACGCCCCAATGATTGCAGCTTTCAATACAGAATGGGCTTACATATTCCTCTATCATATCCCAATAGGGGGATTTTTTTATATTGGGATATCTTTTCACCAGCTCAAGCCCAATATATACATAGCTGAACATACAAGGAAGGGTTGCCATAAGGATTTCAGGGACCCCTTCCGTTTTGGAAATTTCAATCATAAATTCTGTATAATCCAGGGTTTCTTTACGGGGTTTCATTTGGTCCACCTGGTTTTCATCCAGCCCCCACTTTTGCAGGTATTTTACCCTTGTAACGTTTTCAGTATCTTTGATAAAGCCTAAAATCTGATAGAATTCTTTCATTTGCGTCATACGTTCCGATTTAAAGATAGCCATAGCGAATACTTTTGCATATTCCCGCAAATAAATAGAATCCTGTATGATATACCCTTTAAATAATTCCTCCTCCAGAGTCCCGTCAGCCAGACCTGTCACAAATGGCAGCGATAAAGAACTTTCCCACATAGGCAGAGTTTCCTCTGTAACTTCCCGGATAAATGACATTCGTTTCCCTCCGCTTTTCAGTTTTTTATATATACAGAAAGGACGCACCTAAATTTAGGGCGTCCTTCCTTTTGTAAATCCCATGTCCGCATTATCGGACCGGTTAAGGGTCGAAGCGCCTCTGCTTCCTCTCAGCCTGATTCCCCAGGCTCCCCATTTATGAAATTTTTTATTTTGGGGTAACACCCATATAATCCAGGAACTTTTGAATTTCCATATCCCATAATTCCCATTGATGCCCATATCCCTCTACTAAATCATAGTGGTAATGGAATGGGTCGTCAGGGAAAGATGTAAAGAAATCCCTCATCAAGTTATTCTGTGCCAGCCAGGGATCTTCCGTCCCGCAGGCGTGGTACACAACCGGCGGCGTTTGCCCGCTTTCCATCAATTTCCTGCCCACATATTTCAAGCAATAGGGACTATTAGGCATGTCCACATCCCCAAAAAGTATCTGCTTTTCCTTTTGGCGGTTAGTAAAGTCAACATCAGCTTTATCCCCGGCGGAAAACGCACCTATTGCACCATAAATATCGGGATTGGAAAGCCCTACATGGATACATCCATATCCGCCGTTGGAAAGGCCTGAAACAAAATTGTCCTCCCTGCGGTGGGACAGCCGCGGGAAGAATCCCCGCATAATCTCCACCAGTTCCCGGCCAACAAAATCTCCATAACGCATACCCATATTCATGTTGATAAAGCAGGATTTATGAACTCCAGGCATGATAACGGCAATATTGCGTTGTTTCGCATAGGTTTCAATACGGGATTCCCGCAGCCATCCGGTATGGTCGCCGCTGCCTCCATGGTAAAGCCAAAGGGTTTTATAAGATTCGCCGGAATCCTCCGGGTTTTTGGGCTGGGGCATGAGGACATAGGCGGCCATATCCATTTTAAGAACCTCGGAATAAAACTGCACTTCCATAAAAGCCATAATTCAGTCACTCCTTTGCAGTCCGGTTATATTTCCAGCCATTCCAGAACGCGGCAGATTGCTTCGTCCCAAAAATCCCAGCTGTGGCCTCCATCCCAGGTCTCAAATTCCATGGGCAGGCCATTGCGTTCCATATATTCATTAAAGATAATGTTATCCTCCAGCAGATAATCCTGATTTCCACATAGGGACAGGAAGCGGGGGATTTCCTGAAGGGGGCGTTCTGCCAGCTTGTCTGCTAAAGCCATTAGGTCATTGGGACCGCCAAACAGCTCTGCTTCTGGCCCAAGCAGATTTACCGCCTGACTGCTCAAATCATCATCGTCATGGTAGATAAGAGAAGCATCTACTGCGCCGGACAGAGAAATCGCCTTGGAAAACTGCTCTGGATAGGTCATAGCAGCATGGAATGCACCATAACCGCCCATAGAAGATCCACAGATATACCGGTCATCCCTGGATTTGGAAATGGGAAACCAATCCTCACAGATAGAGGGCAGCTCCCAGGCCAGAAAATCAGTGTAATCCTGCCCAGCGCAGGTGTTGACATACATACTGTTGTTGCCAGCAGGCAGTATCACCGCCAATGGCAGATGCTTCACATACCGGTAAAGGCAGGAATTCAGCAGCCAGGCGCTTTGGCATTCACTGGAGCCATGGAGCAGATAAAGGGATTTATATGGCCCATGGTACCCACCGGGAACAGGCTGTGGAAGGATAATATCCAGCGGAACCGGCATATGCAGGGATCTGGATTCCATTTGAATATGAAAGAAAGCCATATATAAACACTCCTTTATTTATTTCTGTGAAATCTTTTCGAGGCCCAGCTTATCTCCAAAAGCGGGACCTTTGGCGTAAACTGTCGCTATATGAGACAAAAGTTCCTCCATCATCAGGACTTTGACGGAAGCATACTCCGGGTTGTTATATTGATTGTACCATTCGTGCGGGTCTTTTTTCAAGTCATATAGTTCGCCCTTTAAAGGAGTGCTGTCCAGAACTGTTCCTTCGCGGAACAGGATAAGTTTATAGTCTTTGCTGCGCCACATCCAGGAAGGAGCAGGCTGAGGATTTTCCGGACCGCCGCCATGGAATTCACTAAAGGCCCCTTTCCGAATTTGTCCAGAAAACAGGCTTAATCCTGGAAGCCGGGGGTCAGGTTTAATGCCCGCTGCGTCGCATATGGTTGGTATCCAATCCACCAGCTCCGCCGGACGGCTGTCTATTGTGCCCTTTTTCTCCTGGGGAATAAGGCTGCCTGACAAAACCATTGGAACACGAACACTTCCATCATACAAGCAGTATTTGCTAAACCGGTGATCCCGCTCCCCCATCATGTCTCCATGGTCGGAGGTGAAAATAATTAGGGCGTTGTCCAAAAGGCCCCGCTCCTTCATTTTTTCCACTGCCTGGCCTATGAAGTCATCCAAAAATGTACAGTTCGCCCAATAGCGGAGCGTTGTCCGCTTACGCTGTTCCGGGGTAAGCTCCTTCCAATGGGCTTTTAAATCTTCATGGCGGTTGCGGAGAGCATCGCTTACTTCTGAAACAGCCCGAACATGTGTGTCTGGTTCATCCTCCCAAGGGGGAGTTTCCAAGTCGGGTATATCCTCCAATTTGTACTGTGATTCATACTCTGGAGGTACATTAAACCCGGCATGGGGTTTAATAAAGGATAAGTATAAAAATAACGGCTGGTTTTCCGGCAAAGGCCCATTTAGAAATTCCATACATTTTTTAAAAATAAAACCGTCTCGATGGTGTTCCTTGGGAAGCTTGCTGGTACAGCCCTGATAGCCCAGATAATTTTCTTCTCCACCACCCCAGCCATGTGTTTCCTCGCCATAGGCTTTTAAGCCTTCTGGGTCCTGTCCATCGTCGTCCATCATAACTGCCCCGTATTCGTAGCAGCTTGATTTACTGGACTGCCCTTCCGCCCGAATATCGAACCCGCGTTTAGAGGGCTTGTCTGTAAAAAAGCCGTTATTCCAGTGGGTTTTCCCAAATCCCGCCGTAAAATAACCGTTATCCTTTAAAAGCTGCGGCAGAGGTGTGGAAGGGAGATGATTTTCGTCAAAAACGCCCCCTGCGTTGGTGCGCACTCCGATTTGCGACGGGTACATTCCAAACATCATAGAATTGCGGCTGGGTACGCACATGGGGCATTGGCAGACCCCCTGATCGAATATTATGCCGTCGGCTGCCAGCTTATCAATGCCAGGCGTTTTTATCTGCGGGTTAAACCGTCCCATGCAATCCCAACGCTGTTGATCGGTCATAATAAATATTATGTTCGGTTTCCTTTGAGCGGACATGGTACACCTCCAATTAATTCATCTTAAAAGTTTCCTTTATTATAACATTTACCATATACGAAAGCAAATCATTTAAGGTAATATACAGTTATATAAAAACAAAAATTAACATTTCCTGAAAAAATTAGAAACTCCCTTGTTTCCTGTATTAATTTGTACTAAAATAGATATAGACTTTACTATTTCGTTTCGAAAGGGGATGAATCCTTATGGACTGTTTATTCTGTAAAATAGCGGCGGGCGAGATTCCCTCCCGTAAAGTTTACGAAGATGACCAGATACTTGCCTTTTATGATATTGAACCGCAAGCACCTGTTCACTTCCTCGTAATCCCCAAAAAGCATATCTCCAGTGTTGGGGGGATTACCCCTGAAAACAGCCAGATAGTTGCACATATTTATGAAGTCATTGCCAAACTGTCCCACGATTTAAAACTTGAAAACGGATTTCGAGTTGTTACAAACTGCGGCGAGGAAGCAGGGCAGTCTGTCCCGCATCTGCACTTTCATGTTCTGGCAGGACGAAGCTTGGCATGGCCTCCCGGATGATAAGCCTTATGACATATTTTGTATGAAAAGGGGAATTGATTATGGAAACCCAGGAGAATTTTTATCCGATTACAGTAGCAGGCGTACAGCGGCAGCTCCCCATTTGTCCGATTAACGATTCTTTGGATATTGCTGCGTTTGTTATGTTTTCCGATGTGGAACTGACAGTTGCCTGCGCCAAAGAATTGCTGAAAAAGTGCCCGGATTTCGACGTGATGATTACTGCTGAGTCAAAGGGAATCCCTCTAACATACGAAATGGCCAGACAGTCAGGAAAACAGTATTTTCTTGCCAGAAAGAGTATTAAGGCATATATGAGACAACCTATCTGTGTAGAAGTTAATTCTATTACAACTGCGGGCAGCCAAAAGCTTTATCTGGATCAGGAGTATGCTGAACAGATGAAAGGGAAGCGTGTTTTGGTTGTGGATGATGTAATCAGTACAGGGCAGTCTTTAAGTGCATTGGAGAGCCTGGTTCATTCTGCTGGCGGGAATATCGTTGGACGGGCTGCGGTTCTTGCCGAGGGAGACGCCGCAAAACGGGAGGATATTACATTTTTAGAACCTCTGCCGTTGTTCTTTAAATAGGAAAGTAAATATGCGGGCACAACCTATGACGAATATCACTTAAAGCAGGATTGAAAAGAGTCGGGTTTAGGGGGCTGTGCAGCCCCCTAAAAGTTTGATGAGCTTGAATGTTATCCCTTTGTTGAGGTGGTGCTGCTAAATCAGAATACCTTGTTTTCAGGAAGGCTTTTCCATCAAATCCAAATTATTATTAAGCTAATTGGCTGTTCATAAAATCTTATATGTTCCTCTCATTCTTTTTGGGATGGGAGGGCTTTTTAAAATATAGAAATAATAATAGAATAGGGGTATCTCATTGGATGATAAAAAGGCGAAAGCTAAATGGATTATTGGCATTGTAAGTATTTGTATTATAATTTATATGGCTCTCCAGCAGATCGACCGCGTATTGGGATTTGGAAGATGGCTGTTTCAGTTAATCCTTCCTCTGTTGATGGGTGGTGCAGTGGCATTTGTAATCAACGTTCCCCTTCGTCCTTTGGAGAGGCATTTTTTCCCAAACAGTTCCCGGCCGTGGGTTTATAAAATACGCCGCCCCTGCTGCATTTTTCTGGCAATCCTTATTATCCTTGGAATATTTGCAGGGGTAGGAGGATTGGTTATCCCGGAATTAATCAGCGCCTTTTCCATTTTAGGACATAGTATTTCCTCAGCGGCGAAAAGCCTTCAGGAATTAAACCTTCTGGTTTATGGCGAGGATTCAGCTATCCTACAGATTGTCAATTCTCTGGATATCAACTGGTCTGAGATTCAGGCAACACTTATAAATTTTATCAAAAACAGCGCTGTCGGCGTGGTTGATTCTACAGTTTCTGTTGTGGGAAGTATTGTCAGCTCTGTGGTGAACTTCGCTATTGCGCTGGTATTTGGAATCTATATTCTGAGTGCAAAGGAAAAACTAAAGGCTCAGGCGGTTGTAATCCTGCGCGCATGGATGCCGGAGAGGTTTACTGAAAAATTTCTGCATATTGCCGGAGTGGTAAATCTCTCTTTTCGGAAGTATGTCGTTGGCCAGACAACAGAAGCAGTAATTTTGGGCAGTTTGTGCGCTATTGGAATGATGATTCTCCGGCTTCCTTACGCCCCAATGATAGGAGCATTGGTTGGGGTGACAGCGTTGATTCCCATTGTAGGGGCATTTATCGGGGCGGCAGTAGGGGCGTTTATGATTTTGGTAGTCAATCCAGTACAGGCAGTCATTTTTATCGGTTTTCTCCTTGCCCTGCAGCAAATCGAAGGAAACATTATCTATCCCCGTGTGGTTGGCTCTTCTATGGGACTGCCGGCCATATGGGTTTTGGCTGCTGTGACAATTGGCGGAAGTCTGGGAGGAATCGGCGGTATGCTGTTAAGCGTGCCAACTGCCGCTGCACTGTATACCCTTGTTGGGGAAGCTACCCAAAAACGTGCTAAAATAAAAGGCGTGTCTCTTTCTATTCCAACAGAACCAGTGTGCAGCGTTCCACAAAAACCTGTAAAGAAAAAATCAAAACCCCAAAGCTCCCATAGAAACTAACGAATTGAAAGAAAGTTTTTTAATTGGGAGAATTCTTCCACATTATTTCCCTTATTTTTTTATCGCAAGAGGGTATACTATCTTTGCTTGACAAAGGTGCAGTCAGGCATGAAAAAAGCATTTAGCGGCTGCCACAGATTCACAAGGAAAAAGGAGTAACCAGAATGTCATATAAAATATGGTTTCAGCGAGGGCTTGCGATTGTGGCGTCCATCGCTATTCTTCTAACAGGCTGTCAGCCTCAAAACTCATCCGACGTACTGGCATCCCAATCAGGGGCGCAGGTTGATACGGAGTCCCAGGAGGCTACAGTTTACCGTATAGCGGAAAGACTTTCGGAAGCGTCAGCGCATTATAATAAAATAACGGCGGCAGAGCTTTTAAAAGGTCTCCCCGAAACAACTGACCCTAATGCGCAGGCTACCCGTATTGAGGTTTTGGCTATGCTTTCTCAGGCGTTTGGAACATTACCTGACCCAGGAGTCTTTGCCATCTATGCTTACCCAATTGATGCGGAATTTAATGATATACCCTCCTGGGCGGAAAAGGCAGTGTCCAACTTAACTCAGGCAGGCTTGGTAACAGGAACCAACTCCGAAAATACGGTCCTGTCACCGAACGATAAAGTTACATGGGATGAAGTGGATACGTTGATTCGCCGGGTATATATGTATTTGGGCCAGGATGCACGGGACGACTTTTGGTCATATGTCAATCGTGATTGGCTGTTAAGTACAAATATACCATATGGGTACGGTAAAACCGATCCAGCATCTCTGCTTTCCCTAAGCAATGTGTCGGTTATTTCCAAGGACATACAAAATCTTGCAGCAGATGTGAAGAAATGGGATGAGGGAACAGACGAAAGAAAGATAGGGGACTTTTACAACAGTGTTATGGATGAGGAATCCCGAAATAAAGCAGGAGCGGGACGGCTACAGCCCTATCTGGATCGATTTCGCCAGGCACAAAACTTGGATACCCTTTTGGAAAGCCTATACGATTTGTATCAAGATACAGGAATATCCCTCCTATATGATTTTACTCCAATAGTGGACAGCCATAACAGCGAACATTATATTTTAAGTTTCACATACAATGAGATCTCCTTAAGTAAAGCTGCACTGACAGATCCAGATCAGAAATGGCTGGTGACCGCATTAGGGGAATATCTAAAGGAACTTTTATTATTTGGGGGGCTTTCTGGAGAGGATGCAGAGAGACAAGCCCAAATGCTGGTTGACTTTAACCTGGCGATGGCTCCTTTATCCTGGGAGGTAGAAGAAGAAAATGATGTAGATAAAACCTATAATCTTTATACCTTCGATGAACTGCAAAAGTTATTCCCAAACATTGATTTGGAAAAAATGCTTGAAGTACAGGGGTACAACGTTAGTGAAGCCAAACAGGAAAAGATTGTTGTAGCAAATCCGAAAACCTTGGAATATTTTGCATCATTATGTAATGAGGAAAATTTGGAGCTGCTTAAGGCAATGGCGGCTGCGAACCTGGTCGGAGGGCTTAGTACATCCCTTACAACAGACCTGTATCTGACAGCCAATGATTTCCGAAACCTGTATACTGGAACCACCGGAACACCTACCTTGGCTGAGACGGCAAACTATTTAACACGTACCATGATGTCCATAGAGGTCAACCGGTATTATGCTAAAACGTACTGCTCAGCAGAAATCAAAGATGAAGTTACCAAAATGATTCAGGAAATGATTGATGTATTTCGTAAGAGGATCGACAAAGTGGATTGGATGAGCCAGACCACAAAGGAAAATGCTAAGAAGAAACTTGATACAATGCGCTTAAACGTGGGCTTTCCTGACAAATGGGAAGATGAGTTTGACAACGTTCCGGTTTACGGGGCGGAAAAAGGGAAAAATAATCTTTTGGAAAATACCATTGAAATGTCAAAGCATACCGCCAAACGCTATCCTGAACTTTTGAAGGAAACTGTAAATAAAGACAGATGGGCCGGAGACTTAATTACAGTCAATGCATATTACAATCCTATCTACAACAGTATAACTGTACCCGCCGGAAGCTTACAGACTCCATTTTACAGCGAAGAAAATTCTCTGGAAGAAAATTTAGCAGGGATTGGTTTTTTTATTGCCCATGAAATTACCCATTCCTTTGACGACGGCGGTGCGAAATATGACGAAAACGGAAATGCCGCTAATTGGTGGACTGATGAGGATTATGCGGCTTTTCAGGAAAGATGCAGTAAGGTTGCGGAATTTTACGATGGATTTGAAGCAGCTCCGGGTTTCCCAAATAACGGGGTTCGATCTTTAAGCGAAAATATTGCGGATTTGGGTTCAGCAGAATGTTTGGTAGAATATTTAAAGGGGCAGGAAAATTCAAATTTATCAGAGTTTTTTGCAGCCCTTGCCTGGTCATGGAGAGCCTTATATTTACAGACTTATTTAAGATATCTTGCAAATGTGGATGTTCATAGTTATGACTGTGTGAGGGTAAACCGCACTATTTCCGCAATGGATTCGTTTTATGAGACCTTTAATGTCAAGCCGGGGGATGGTATGTATACCGCACCGGAAGATAGACCTAAAGTCTGGTAATACAGTTTTAACGGAATTTTATTAAAAGGGCTAAATCCCAAAAAGAATTTTAATTTCCTTTTGGGATTTAGCCCTTTTATTCTTGATTCAGGTAGGAAAACAAGGTATAATAAAAATGGAGGTGGAAATTATGAGTGAGCAGGAGCTTCTATATGCTATACTCTCGGAAGTAAAAGATACAAAGGGCGAAATTGTTCAGGTAAGAGCAGAAATTTCCGGGCTCAGAACAGATGTGTCTGATTTGCAGCAGGATATGTCGCAGGTAAAAGAAAATATATCTGGTTTGAAACAGGACGTATCCGATCTACAACGAGATGTATCTGGACTGAAGCAAGACATGTCCCAGGTAAAGCAGGATGTTTCCAGCCTACAGCAAGACATGTCCCAGGTAAAGCAGGATGTTTTCGGTCTACAGCAAGACATGTCTCAGGTAAAGCAGGATGTTTCCGGTCTACAGCAAGACATGTCTCAGGTAAAGCAGGATGTTTCCGGTCTACAGCAAGACATGTCCCAGGTAAGGCAGGATGTTTCCAGTCTACAGCAAGACAT
>CAJUSD010000024.1:0-25521 GCA_910589145.1 uncultured Oscillospiraceae bacterium | reverse complement strand
TACAGCAAGACATGTCCCAGGTAAGGCAGGATGTTTCCAGTCTACAGCAAGACATGTCCCAGGTAAGGCAGGATGTTTCCAGTCTACAGCAAGACATATCTCAGGTAAAGCAAAATATATCCCAATTACAACAGGATGTCTCCAGGATGGATTCAGCAATTTCAGATATGAGAGATGATATTGTGCAAATCAAAGAGGATGCTACTATTACCCGTGTCACTGCGAACACCATTGCAGAATGGGCAGATGATGCCAGTATTCAGATTGTTCCGTTGTTTGGGCAGAAACGAAAAGCGTAACATTTACATATAAAAGCGTATGGGCCAATTGGTTCCATACGCTTTTTTAATGAAGTATCATTTATATAGAAATATTCTTGACAAGAATTTTATACCATGCTATAATCCAACTGTATTAAACGATATAGTACAGTTAATACGAAAGAGAAAGGAAAGGAAATGATAATACTTGACAATCAAGACCGCCGGCCTATCTATGAACAGCTAAAATCAAGAATAACAGAATTGGTTTTATTGGAGATTTACCCACCAGATATGCAGCTTCCGTCTGTGCGGAGCCTGGCACGGGAACTTGGGGTAAACCCGAACACAGTACAAAAAGCGTACCAGGAGTTGGAGCGGGATCAGGTTATCTATACAATAAGTGGAAAGGGCAGTTTTATTTCAACAAATCCATTGGTTAGGGAACGCCGCCGTCATGATGCCCTGGAAAAACTAAAAGAGGCTGTGCAGTTATGCCGCAGGGCAGGTGTGTCTAAGGATGAAATCCGGCAAAAGGTGACAGAGTATGTTAATCAGCAGGGAGAGGGGGAACCCAAATGATCCAGGCAAAAGACCTTGTAAAACGCTTTGGAGAAAAGACAGCTTTACAGGCAATGAATATAACGATTCAACAGGGCTCTATTTATGGGCTTGTAGGGACTAATGGTTCCGGAAAATCAACTTTTCTGCGTTTAGTGTCCGGTGTATATTATCCCGACGGAGGCAGTATTCAAATAGAGGGAAAAGACGTTTTTGAGCAGGAAGCCCTGAAAGATAAGATCTTCTTTATCCCGGACGAGCTGTACTTTCTGCCCCAGTCTACTGTTGAGGATATGGCGCAATTTTATGCTGCCCAATATTCAGGCTGGGATTGGAAGTATTACAGGAAACTGAGCAAAATTTTTCCCATCAATACAAAAGGCAGGCTGAACACGTTTTCCAAGGGGATGCAGCGTCAAGCGGCTATTTTACTGGCATTATCGGCCAGATGCAGTTATCTGCTGCTGGATGAGGCTTTCGACGGGGTTGATCCAGTTATTCGCGGGGCGGTCCGCCGCATTGTTGCGGACGAGGCTGCACAAAGAAATATTACCGTTGTCATCAGTTCCCATAACCTGCGGGAACTGGAAGACCTTTGCGGCCATATAGGATTAGTGCATAATGGAGTTGTCCTATTTTCGCAAGAATTGGATGAACTTAAGCTGGGATTCTGCAAAGTACAGGCGGCATTCCGCCCGGAACGAGAGATAAAGGAGTTTATTGGGCTTTCTATTATGCAGTATGAAAAGCGCGGAAGCCTGTTCAGCATGGTTGTGAAGGGAAACAGTGCCCAGGTTTTAGAGTATTTGGAACAATTCCAGCCGGTTTTTGCGGAGGCACTCCCTCTAACTTTGGAGGAAGTATTTATTCATGAAATGGAGGAGGTCGGATATGACTACAACAACATTGTCTTTTAAGCAGAGGTTTTTCCGGCTGTATATCTCCACCCTGAAACAGAATTTAGGGCTGATTTTTCTGCTTACTGCAATTACCTTTTTCTTTTTTCCCATTGCAAATGGGATTGAAATGTACCATGTTATGACAACCTATGTCGATGATATGCTTCAGCCCGTCCTGGAGAACAGTTCTTACTATCATATGTACGGTGCAGCGGATATTTATGGGGGATCTTCCCTATGGTTTTTCCCTGTTTATGTGCTGTTAGCCCCAGTTTTGGCGGCCTGTTCCCTTTGCCGGCCCCTTCATAACCGACGGGCTGCTGATTTATATAACTCACTGCCATTGTCACGAAAAGGGATGCTTGGGGTCTGGCTGGCTGCTGGAATGACGATTACAGCAATTCCGCTTTTTGTGGGACTGGTATGCACCCCGTTTACTGCTTTATTCCTGCACAATCCGCATTTCCACCCGCTTATAATGATGTGGGATTTCTTTTTGCTTCTTTTGGCTTTGTTCAGCATTATGTCTATTGTGATGCTCTGTGCGGTTTGTACCGGCACCACTTTTGACTGTGTTGTGTTTTCAGGCTTACTGTTTGTGCTTCCCATATCATTTTGGGGAATACTTGAGTCTATATGTGATAGGTTTTCCTATGGATGGTGGATTTCAAAAGATAGTATGGAAACAATTTTAGGGCTTCTTTTTCCTGTTGCTGGATTAACGGCACATTTCAAATGGTCAGAATTCGATTTGGGCAGAAGCGGAATATGGGCTGGCGTACCTTATATTCTGTTTTGGGCTGTGGCTGCCTGTGTGTTATATGGAATTTCTTTCTGCTATATTCATCGCCGTAAAAGTGAAATGTCCGGCAGCCTAAACAGGAATTCTATTTTGGAAGCCTTTATTTGCATCGTGTTGTCGCTGACCGGAGGATTGGCCATTGGATTCCTGTTTACAATTTTACTGTTTCTGGATATTGAAAAATATGAATGGCTTTTTATGATCTTATTTTCTGCCATCGGCGGCGGTTTGAGCTTTGCTATTACAGAAGCTGTTTTAAGCCGTGGATTTCACAAACTGAAAAAACAGTTAGCCCACGCGGGCGCGGCTATGCTGGCTATAGCAGCGGTAAGTGGCGGCGTGATTTTTTACTGTGAGGTTTTTGTTGAAAATTATATGCCGGATTTTTCTCAAATTGAGAGCATATCTGTTGAAGAAGAGCCTGGGCTGTACCAATTGTTTTCTAAAGTTCTGATAGCAAAAGAAAACTCGAAAGGTGCAACTCCATTAGAAAATGCCCCTCTGGTTTTACATTCTGAAGATGTGCTGAGACGGATTTATGAGATTCAAAAGCATATTATTGAGGAAAACAACCAAGCAAGTTGGAACAGGGAGATTCCAGATGAACAATACGGAAACAGCACCAGAGTTAACTTTACCTATCATTTAAAAAACGGAAGACAAATTATAAGGCATTATTATCTGTCAAATTATAATCTGACAGATGAAATAGTCCAGCTATATGGACAGGAGGAATACATCCGGCAGGTGGCTGCCATATTCAACCCGGAATATGAATCTTACTTGAAAGAACTTACCATACTGGACAGCCTTGGACTGCGGGAGGAAACATTCCCCAACCAGCAGCAGGACAGCCAAAAGTTCCAGCGCCTGCTGAATACCTTAGCCAGAGAGTTTATTGCCATGGATCCAAATGTTTATTACAAGGAAATCGAAACGCCTGTTGCCTGGCTGAAATATAATTACCCCAAAAAAGAACAAGAAAAATATGAAAAGGGAGAAGTTATACGCCTCTTTGGCATCGTTCCCATTTATGCAAGCTTTACCGAAACAATTAACCTGCTTACAGAATATGGTTATGGAAGCCTGCTGGAACTGGATATTTCCCAAGTAAGAAAGGCGGTTATTACCAATTCATCCTCATATGTAAACTGGGAGAATCGTTTAGGCAGAACTTTTATAAACCTTGCAGATAATTACAGATTTTCAGAAATAAGTACCTGGATTGACCGTTCATTGCTGGAAAAATCCCAGAAAAAGGATTCCGAGGAAAACGGCAGGTATGAGGATGATAAACTATATATCGAAGCAATCACAAATGAAGAACTTTTAGAATTGATTTCTAAACTGAGAATCAGCTCAAACGATACAAATATGTGGAGAAACGGGGAATCCGCTAACAAGGTTATCATATGTACTGATGATGATTATGTAGTTCGTTTCATTGAAGAATAGTAAATATAACATAAGTTCAATGAAAATCTTTCTCAATTTTAAGGTTTTCGGTTCTGGGGGTGCCATTTCAGCAGACATTGGCTGTTCGTCGGCAGTAAGGGAACTTTTCAGGAAAGCCCCCTTAACCCCAAACCTTTTTCTCCTCTTTCGCTTGTACTCGTCTAAGGTTTTTCCCACAAATTAGCCTTATCAAACTCGCTTAAAATATAAACCGCCTGCCATAGCATTTATTATGGCAGGCGGTTTTGTTTGTCGAAAATTTAGCCGCCGCCCATATTGGGATTCATTTCAAAAAGTTCCTCAAAAGACGCAGGGGCAACCACATAACGTTCCAGCTTGCGGATCCCCTGGACTGTTACTGTTTTAGAGTCCTTGTCATAAACGGATTCCATACGGACAGGCCCTTTAGAATCCCAATGGTATACAACGGTATCCTCGCCATTTAAAACAGGGAAAGTCAACGACCCGGAAGCCGAAAAAGAGGGCTCCCCAGGAAAAGACAGATAATAAAAGGATATACCCGGATAAGCAGAATGAATGGCGGCAATAGGGGTATGAGTATAAAATAGATTTACATCTCCCTGATTTTGGGATGGGGAAAAAGTAAATACAGCTGTATACCTGTTGGAGCCATCCAGAGAAAAAAGGAGCTGGGACTCCCCTCCCTTTTCCTGTGCTGCTTGAAATAAGCTTCCTCCATCTGCCAATACCCTGCCGTCGGTTATATTTTTTGAAGAAATAAACAAAGGTGCTGTATAGTCTAAGATAGAAGCATAGACCGCTGAAAATTCAATAATACTGGAAAATGCTTCGCCCTGCCGAAGAATTGGAATTAAATTTTCAGAAGTATCGACAGGGTGGGAAATATATTCATCCTTTTTGCCACCTTGGTAAATTGGTTCTATAGCTGTTAAACGGATTCGAATGGAAAAATCAGAGCTGCTTGTTCCATAGGTATGAGATGGCTGAAAAGAAAGCATTAATTGTCCATTTTCTGTGGACAATGATGGGGATACGGAAAGGCGTTCCTCCCCCTGCTCAATGAAAACAGTTGCTTTCAAAAGTCTGTTTTCAATCATTTCCGCTAAAAGGGAAGAATCCCAATTTGCAATAGGGCCAGAGGATTCCTCCTCTCCGGCATGGCGCAGGACAAAGTCTCCCGTCCCTATTGGTAAAGATACAGGCTCTCCTATTGCAACTGTTACCGGAGTTTGCCGACCAGAATAAAGCTGGAGTTCATTTTGAACGGTGCTGGCTTTGGCAATGGAGAGGGTACTGAATATAATCCATAACAGGATAAATAATAACAGCAAGCTGATTCGGATGGTATGGTTTTTCATAACAACCTCCTGAGAATAGCCATAAAAATTTCTTAAATGTAATGTTAGTTTAACCAAAAAAACTGCTCCCATACAAAAAGCCTCTCTGAAAAGGAACAACCTTGTCAGAGAGGCAATATTTACAAACAGGTTTTAAAATTCTCAGGAATGAATAAACTGGACAAAATCCAGCATATCCTGCTTTTCGTCAAAGCACGCAATATAGAGGAAATTTCCCATAACGTCAGCAAGGGCATCGGGCATCCTGCCAGAAATGCGGATAGCGTTTCCATACCTTTCCCGGATTTCTGCATCCGTATGGCCGTAGGAAACCGAATCCCGCCTGCTGACATAGCAGCAGAAATGATGCGGTCCATCCAGGTTTACAGTGGAATGGTCGAAAACAATCATATCCGCCCAAATCTTATACATATCGGAGCTGGAAGCAAAGTTAATCATATCAGGAGTATACCCGCCTGCGGGGCGCATATTAACTTCCAGGGCAACTAGATCCCCAGGATTCCCTAATCCTTCCTTTCCGGTTTTCAGACGGAAAAATTCAATATGGAAACAGCGTGAACGAACATTAAAAGATTTAACACAGCGGGTTCCAACCTCGCGCACATCGTCGGGCATAGCCTTGTCCACATAATAGAAAAGGGGACGCTGCTCATTGATAATGTCCATAATGGAATCTGGGGTGATATGGCTGGCGGAAAACAGGATTTCCCCTTTACTGTTGCATACCCCGTCAAAGGTTGTGACAATTCCATCTACAAACTCCTCCATCAAATAGGGAACTTCTGGAAGATGGTCAAAGAAAAAGCGCAGTTCGTCGTCGTTGTGCAAACGCCAAGTATTGCTTGCTCCTACGCCAACGTTTGGCTTTACCACGACCGGATAACCTACCTGGGAAATAAACTCCTGCGCTGCGTCAAGAGTAGACACTTTATGAAATCTCGCACTGGGAATTCCCGCCTTCTGAAAAAATTCCTTCATGCGGGATTTTTTCTTATAGGGTTCTGTATCCCAACTGCGCAGACCTGTAAAAATATTGAAGTCTGTCCGCAGAGCCGCGTCCTGTTCCAGCCAATATTCGTTGTTGCTTTCCAGCCAGTCAATTTTTCCATACCGGTGCGTAAAATACCCCATCGCCCGAACCATTTCGTCATAGTTCTCCATGCTGCTGACTTTATAGTATTCTGTCAATGCGCCTTTTAGTTCCGGGGCAAGCTGATCGTGGGGACAATCTCCAATGCCAAGAACGTTTGCACCATTTTCTTTTAGGCGGGCACAGAACATCCAATAGGATGATGGAAAATTTGGAGATGTAAATACAAAGTTCATACTTTTCCGCTCCTCAATTTAACGATTTAAAGTGATACACCAAAAGAATATAAACTAATTATACAACATTTGCATCAAATGGAAAATAGCAAAAACTGACAGAAACAAATTGATTACTGTAAAATGTTATAGAAAACATAACGATAATACCGAAAAACAGAACTCTACAAGTCTGGTTCAATATGGTTTATTAATAATTCTGCACCTGTTGTATAAGTCTGGCATACCTCGCGGAAAATATTTTCATAAAATTGTATTGCAGCAGCCTGCCGCTCCTTTGCAATTTCTGTTCCCCGCCTTGTATAGAACCGACTGTACAAACTTTCAAGTTTATATTTGTATTCCTGGAAAAAGGAAGGAATTTCATCGCCTTTTCCGCTGGAAATGTTTCCGTCTGGCAGGAGGGAGTAAAGAGGTCTGCCAACCTGTCCACAGTAGATCAGAGTCCGGGCTATTCCAACTGTCCCCGATGCATCAATTTTGTCTGCGTCAAAAAGAATTTTTGCCTCCACGCTTTGGGGTGGGGTTCCTTTCCGATAACTGTGCGCCTGAATACACTCTCTGACCCTTTCTGCAAATGCTTCCGTGAAACCATGGCCTATTAAAAAGGCATGCGCCTTGTCCCCGCCAACAAGGGCATGGCTGAGGCTGGGGTCTTTGAATTGTTCAGACCGCCCAATATCATGTAAAAGGCAGGAAGTAATTAAAATATCATAATCCACATCTTTTTCTGTTTGCGCAATCTCTGCCGCTGTATACAGCACCCGATAAATATGCTCTTTGTCATGCGCTGAATCTTCCATACAGGACAACATATAATCCTCTAATAACTGATAGGTCTTTGTATTCATTTTTATACTTTCTCCCTAATTGACTCCACGCTGTTTCTGCGCATTTTGATATTCCTGCTGTAGATATTCAATTTCGTCTTCCGTTAAGGTTGCCGGAGGTTCTACTTCGACTACTCCATTTATTTTTGAATATTCGATGATGTATTTTTCAGTAATCTTCAGGGGCTCTTCCTCACTGCCGGCGGGCTTATCCGCATTTGGGTCAGGATAAACGACAGTTGTTTCAATGTAGGAAAAAATACCTTCCTTATCCACAACCCCAATAACCTGGGCTGTTTTTTCCCGGTCAGTCAAAAATTCGGCGTAAACATAGACCTGAAATCCCCCATCTGGGCGGCGGAATACTTTGCTGTCTGTAATCCGATATTGGGTGATAACATCCGGTGAAATTCCCAACGCATCCGGTTCTACCTGTTTTGCATGGCGGTTAAAGGTATCAACAAACCAGTCGCCGTTGTGTTTATAGTAATAGTAGTCCCCGTCATAATAATCAGCCTCTGGATAATACCAGAATACAATTGGCTGCCTTTGGCGGTAAGTCATAATAAGGTTTCCGTCTTTGCGGGTTGTAAAGACAATATCTTCCGTTGTGTAGGAAACAACATCATAAAGGCTCTTGGCAGAATACCGGGTTTTTTTGACTTCACCGCTTTTTAAACTTCTGAGAAAACTATAATACAAGGTCAGGGCGGATTGATCTTCCACCGGTTCCCCAAGCTGTTCCTGAGGCAGGGCTGCACTCTGAAACAACAATTCGCTTACAGATTTAACCGGTCTGTCAATATAGCGTTTATAAGGGTCTTCTGACTCTTCAGAATTGCCAGTTTCTATTAACATACAGCCGGTAAGTGGCATAACTATTGTACAGAACAACAGCAGGGCGGTTGTTCTCCATCCTTTGGAAAATATTTTTCCCAGCGGCAGAATTCTGCCCAACACTGTTATTCCCTGTTTTCCATCCGCCCAAATCATGATAAAGCCGCTCCTATCATTGCAAAATAAGGATTCGCTGATCCGCCTTTTAGGGGCGAATTGCTCTCCAAACGCTATTTTACAACATTTTCTCTGAAAAGTACACAAAAAAACAAACCTTGGCCAGAAAATGTTTATAGGAAATACAGCCCCCTGAAATACAGGTTTTTTGCTATAATATAGGATAAGGTTGTTTATAGGGCAGTATACAAATATTCAGCCGCGGAATGGCTGAGGATGTATTTTTCCCACTATGCTTTAAAAAAGGGGAGTATAAACTTGATTAGAGAAGATTTAAGGAATATTGCCATTATCGCCCACGTTGATCACGGAAAAACCACGCTGGTAAATGAACTGCTGAAACAAGGCGGCGCGTTTCGGGAAAACCAGGTTGTCGAAGACCGTGTAATGGACTCCAACGCCTTGGAACGGGAACGGGGAATAACGATTTTGGCCAAGAATACCGCTGCTTATTACCAGGGAGTAAAAATTAATATTATTGACACCCCCGGACATGCGGACTTCGGCGGAGAAGTGGAACGGGTTTTAAAGATGGTCAATGGAGTTCTTCTGCTGGTAGATGCTTTTGAAGGCCCTATGCCTCAGACAAGGTTTGTTCTGCAAAAGTCCCTGGAGCTGGGGCATAAAGTAATTGTAGTTGTAAACAAAGTAGACCGCCCTGATGCCCGTCCCGCTGAAATCGAGGACGAAGTTTTGGAATTGTTTATGGAATTGAATGCCACTGACGAACAGTTAGACAGTCCTTTTGTCTACTGTTCAGCAAGGGAAGGAACTGCTTCACTGGACTTCCATCAGCAGACAGAAAATCTAAAGCCGCTTTTTGATGCCATCTTAGAGCACATCCCCGCCCCAGAAGGGGAAACCGACGCTCCATTCCAAATGCTTGTATCCTCTATTGACTATAACGAGTATGTAGGGCGGATTGCAATCGGTCGGATAGAGCGTGGGGCAGCACATGCCAACCAGGAAGTTACTATTTGTGATTACCACAACCCTGAAACCAATTACAAGGGAAAAATTGTAACACTGTATCAGATAGACGGATTAAAGCGTGTTCCAGCAGAGGAGGCCAAAGTAGGAGACATTATTTGTGTATCAGGGATTGAAAACGTTACAATCGGAGAAACGCTCACTGCCCCGGAAGCGCCGGAACCCCTTCCTTTTGTGAAGATCAGCGAGCCGACCGTTGAAATGACCTTTTCTGTCAATGACAGCCCCTTTGCAGGAAAAGAAGGTAAATTTGTAACCTCCCGTCATATTCGCGAAAGGCTGTTCCGGGAACTGCTGAAAGATGTATCCCTGCGGGTGACAGAAACAGATTCCACAGACAGCTTTCGCGTGGCCGGGCGGGGTGAAATGCACCTGTCCATTCTAATCGAAACCATGCGCCGGGAAGGATATGAGTTCCAAGTCAGTACGCCCAGGGTATTGTATCGGGAGATTGACGGGGTACGGAACGAACCTATGGAAAGACTGATTATTGATGTCCCTGCTGACTGTGTTGGCGCTGTAATGGAAAAGATGGGAACCCGCAAGGCAGAACTGCAGTCTATGGATCCCCAGGGCACACGTACACAACTGGAATTTGTAATCCCGTCAAGAGGATTATTTGGTTATCGCAACGAGTTCCTGACTGATACCAAGGGAGAAGGGATTATGAATACCCTCTTTGAGGGCTATGAGCCGTATAAGGGGGAGATTCCAAAGCGTTCCCAGGGTTCTTTGATTGCCTTTGAATCAGGGGAATCTGTAACCTATGGGTTATATAACGCTCAGGAGCGGGGCGTCCTGTTTATACCTGCCGGCGTTCCTGTGTATGAGGGGATGATCGTTGGCGCAAATCCCAAAGGCGATGACATGGCAGTAAATGTCTGCAAAAAGAAACATGTTACTAATATGCGTGCGTCCGGGAGCGATGAGGCCCTTAGATTGGTTCCGCATAAAAAGATGAGTTTGGAAGAAGCGTTGGAGTTTATAGCGGAAGATGAATTGGTTGAGATAACACCCAAAAATATACGGCTGCGTAAACAAATCCTGGATAATAACCAGAGAATGAAATTTATTAACCGCAAAAGCTGAATTGCGGCATCAAATAAAACTTAGAATCAAGGGGGCCTTTTCAGAAAAGGCCCCCTTTGATTTCAGGGTTAAGCAGCAGAACCGCTCCGACAGACTTGGCCCCATGTGTGTTCGCAAGCGCGAAATCCCCTGTATGAACTTAAAAAATGCTCAAAAGGAAAAATAAAAGCTTGTTTGCAAAAACCAAATCCTTATAGTCCGGTTTTGCCTCTCAACACAGTTCTTAGGCTGTATGAATAATCTTAACCTTTGGATTTGCTCATTTAAATATATATGACATTTATTCATCAGATAATATCAAATTTTCTGATGCTATTTATTGCAAAAAAGAGAATCATACTGTATACTTAAATGTAAGAGCTTACAAAAATATAATGAAATACTGCTGAATTTTTCAAAAAAGGAGAGTACCATCTCTATGAAAAACAATTTATTCCATTTGCAGGACAGCCAAAAGTTGTTTAAGGAAATATTTTTTGCAGGAACCAAAGATGCAGTAAAAACAAGCCTGAAAATATTTAAAATTATGATACCCGTGTCCCTGTTGATGGCTGTTTTAAACTATGTTGGGATTATTAATAAGTTAAGTATATTTCTGCAACCAGCTGCTAATCTGTTAGGACTTGGAGGGCGCTCTATTTTGGTGCTGCTTTCAGGGTATCTGGTCAATACATATTCGGCAATTGCGCTGATGATATCCCTGGACCTGTCCCTGAGAGAAATGTCCATCCTGTCAAGTATGGTATTATTAAGCCATACCCTTCCCATTGAGCTTTCCATCCAAAAGAAAGCGGGCGGAAATGTATGGCTGCTGCTGTTTATCAGGGTGGGAGCCAGCATTTTAACGGGTTTTCTGTTGGCTCTGATACTCCCCGGCGGAAATGAGGCTTTTTCCTCCGGCGCACAAATGCTTTCGTCGGAAGCAATTTCTCTGGCAGATGTATTGAAAAGATGGCTTTTAGACAATATAACAGTGGTAAAAATTTTTATCATCAACATTGTGCTGAATGTGTCGTTCAAGTTCCTAATTGAGTTCCATTTGATAGATAAGTTCTGTGGCTGGTTAAAACATATCATGTTTGTATTTGGGCTGGCAAAGGAGACTGCACTTTATTGGCTGGTGGCCAATGTCATCGGCTTGATATACGGCGCGGGCATTCTGATTACTGCCAATGAAAGCAATGCTTTGAATCAAGAGGATATCAGAAAATTAAATATCTCCATCTGTTCCATGCACTCATTGATACAGGAAACAGCCAACTTTCTGCCTTTGGGGGTAGGGGTTCCGGTGTTGGTTGTGCCGAGGTTTATCACAGCGGTTGGTTCTGTATGGGCATATAATCTTATCATGTCAGTAAGGGGAAGTGCGAAAGCTGTTACTGTAGGCGATAAGTGACTGAGAATCCTGTTTCCAAATTAGAAGGGTGTGCTGATGTATTTCAAGCACACCCTTATTTTAACGCAAGCTCGATGAAAACATTTCTTAATTTTAAGGTTTAGGGTTCAGGGGACGCAGACGGGCTGACGCCCGTCAAGGACGATAACGCAGCCCTGCGGAAATACGACCCAAAGCCGACTTCGATTTCTGGCCGGATGGAGTACTAGATTGTACTCGTCTGAGGTTTTTCCCGCAAATTTGCCTGATCGAATTCACGTTATTTCAACATAAACCTCAAAAATATCAAATATTATCCTCTTTCAATGCGGCAACAATATCCAATTTCCGAATCTTTCTTTCCCCAATTACATACGCCCCCACTGTAGAGGCGAACAGCAATGCAGTATACAGCACTACAATGCCAACTGGGGCAAAAGGCAGGAACTCCCAAAGGGTGACTTCATTGAGATAAAGGAATGCCGCTAATACCCCTGCGAAGGGGACCAGGCTCATCAGCAGTGGGATAAATGCAAAGAATACACCTTCCATTAAAAGCATTTTACGGATTCCCTTTGGCGGCATGCCCATGGAGCGAAGCATGGCGAATTCCCTGCTTCTTTGAGCAAGATTATTCATAATGGTAGACCAGACATTAGCCATCCCGATCACCATGAGCAGCCCAGAAATACAGTTGACAATCAACCGCATAAGGGTATAGCCGCTCTCCTTGGAATCATTACGCTCCTTTACATTGATAATTTCAAAGTCGCTTGATCCATAATATTCATTTGCCAGCTGGGTCAGGGAATCGGAAACTTCTAAAATGCGGTCATAAAACCCGTCTTCACCTTTCTGCGCGTCGGTAACAAAAATTCCCTTTATGTTGTTGACATTGAGCTGCCGTCTTTCATAAAAGTGTTCAGACAGCTTTTGCAGCCGGTCATAGGGCATTAGGGCGCAGGAGGTGAAAGAAGTGAGGTTTTGAAACTTGGGAAGGGAGTCCGTTATTTTGCCAATGGTCAGGTCATATTCGTATGCTTCACCATCGGAGTCGCTTTCAAAGGCTTTTGTGCTCAGATGGAGCGTATCCCCCTCTTTTATCTTTAGCAATTCCATATAAACCTTATTCCTTTGGGAATATTTTGTTGGATCGATTGTCTGGTTGTAAAAGATTACAGGGCCGTTTTCCTCATGATAAGGTGCAGGATTCTCCCCTATGCTTTGACAGTATTGGTCAAAGGATTCACTGTCCAGACCTGTAGTATAAACTGTCAGGCGGTAAAGGCCGTTTTCTTCAATGGGGCTGTATCTTCCTTTGTCTACAATCCCCTGAAATCCCCCCATAACCTGTTCGACGCTGTCGGATGCCATTTCAGCTGAAACCCAGAGGGCATGAGGCGTTTCAGAAAAGAAGGTTGCGCTTTGCAGCCCTTCTGTTTGCTTCATCCGCTGTACAAGTTCCCTGTTGACCGGCTGACCGTCCAGCAGGTAGAAAGTAATCTGTTGGTATTCTTCTTTGAGATTAGGAAATACGGCCTGCGCCGTGCGCTGACAAGCAAGTATAGTCTGAAAACAAGTCAGGATAAGAAAAGCCATTGTAAATGAAATGGTAGCGGCACGGTAGGATCTTTTTCGGGCAGTTAACGTATTAGAAGCCAGCTCTCCTGTAATGCCGAACCATTTCCACAGCAGAAAATTTTTCTTTTCCCGGATGCGTTTCATTTTGCCGCCGTCTCCATTCTGCCGTATAGCCTCCACAGGGGACATTTTGGAAACCCGTATGGCGGGAATCAGTGCGGATAACCAGACCGTTATAAAGGCCAGTACCACCGCCGGGAGGATTGCCGGAAGTCCGAATGTAAATACTACTTCTTCAGAACGCCCTCTGGAAAGCTCATTCATACTGTTGATCATCTGGAAGATAGCTTTATCAAAGGCCCAGCCTCCCAATATTCCCAGAGGGAGGGGAATCAGGAGCAGAATCAGACCTTCACAAATGACGGATTTGCGAATCTGTTTTGGAGATGCCCCAATACTGGCCAAAATTCCCAGCTGAGAAAGCCGCATATTAACAGATAGGGCAAAGGCATTATGAATAATCAGTACAAACAGCCCCACCACCATGATCAAAAATACCAACAAAGAAATAATGGCTCCACTCATACCTTTAATATCCAGATGAAAATTTGGAGGCAGCACCAGGAAGCGGGAAAGATAGGGGCTGTTATATCTCAGCGAATATTTTCCATATTCATTAGTTTTCCAGCCCAGTGACTCTGCCAGGGCAGGGAGTTCTTTATAAGTATCCCGCATATTGTGAAATCGTAGATAAACGGTAATCATTTCATTGGACTGAATAGAAGCATTTTCCAGATACCCCATAGCAGTATAGGCTGGCACCATAGAAGATGTCGCTACATCCCATTTACCCACAATGGTATAAGAGACCGTTCCAGTCTGCCGAAAGGTTTCATTTTCTGAAAATGCGTCGCTTGCGTCCCGAACTTCTCCGTTTAGCAGTCGTTCCCCAGTGGGAAAGGTGAGGGTATCCCCCAGCCTGGTTTCGGGATAAGCATCAAAGAACTGTTTGGAGAGGGCAATTTCCCCTTCCGCCGATGGAATGCGGCCCTCTATAATTAGGTTCTTTTCTGACATGGATTCCCAGTATGCCTGGTTTGCACCCCGAAGGATCAGGTATTGCCGCCGGGGATTGTCGCTGTCCAGCAGCGAAACCTCCCAGGGGCCTTTGACCATAACGGTTTCAACAGAGGCATAGTTTTCAATCTGTTCCAGATCCCGGCCATAGGTATCGTCAAAAAGTTCACCATGCCAGTTGCCGTTTTCCAGAAGTATCAGACGAATATTGTCAGTATACATGGTCCAGAAAAAGCCGCTTAAACCGGACAGCATCATTACAGTCAACAGCAGAGCCACCATAATTGCTATGCTGGAACGGCGGTTTCGTTTTACAAAGTCCAAAGTATATTCCTGTATAATATTCATTTTGCTCCCCCTAACACCTCGTCCCGGAGTATTTTTCCATCCTCAATGGTGATAATGCGGTGGGCCTCCAGGGCAATATTTTCGTCATGGGTGATGAGAAGCACTGTTTGGCCATATTTCCGATTGGAGAGCTTTAATAGTTCTACGGTTTCCTCAGAATTTTTCCGATCCAGATTGCCTGTGGGTTCGTCGGCCAAGAGCAGGGCAGGACGATAAATCAAGCTTCTGGCAATGGCTACCCGCTGCTGCTGGCCGCCGGAAAGCTCTCCAGGCAGGTGGGTCAAGCGTTCTTCCAGGCCCAAGGTTTCCACAATCTCCTGAAAGCGGGCTTCATCTGGACGGCGGTTGTCCAGAAGCATGGGGAGAAGGATGTTTTTTCGGACGTTCAGGGTTGGAATCAGATTGTAAAATTGATAGATTAAGCCCACCTTCCGGCGGCGAAATACCGCCAGCTTTTCCTCTGATAAGGTGGAGATATCAGTATCCTCAATGTAGATATGGCCTTCAGTGGGTCGATCCACCCCGCCCAGCATATGAAGAAGGGTAGATTTTCCAGAGCCGGAAGTCCCCACAATGGACACAAACTCCCCTTTTTCAATAGAAAGATTCAGGCAGGATAAAGCTGTCACCCGGACAGAACCAGAGCCATATGTTTTGGTAAGATTTTCACAACGTAAAAGTTCCATGTTTGATTTCCTCCTTTTGGTATTACTATAAAGAGTAAAAGTGACATTGCGGTGACAGAGGAATAAGAACCTGTATTCACAACCGTTGAACGCTTTCTGTCCGGTCTTTTTCTCGTCATACTGTACTTCTCTTGGAAGTTCGGCAGCTTTTGAAAGCAAGTAGACAAAAGACTGCGTTTATGATAAAATGAAGATGAAAAAGTCCCTTTACAAATAAAAATTCATTCCATTTAGAGTTCCGCATCAGCGAGGATATCTATCGGTTCCTTTACACTGACAGGATGGATTTCCATGTAATAAAACCACCCATCTGCTGAATAAAATCCAAGAGGGCAGCAACAATTTATTGCTGAAAGGCCCAGGGAATATAACGCCAGAATGAAGACCGTTCAGGACTATAATCAGAAGATAATCGAGGCAGAAGAATGAGGGACAAGGAGAGGTATAAAATAGCGGATAGTATCAATCCGAAAAATCAATAAACAGCATATTCTATGCTGAAAAACAGAAAGTGAGGAAACACAATATGCACAAGGAAAACATTTGCGCAAGTGAAGCCTTAAAGAAGCTACAGGATGGAAACCAGCGTTATCTCTCGGCCGAAACCAGTACAGGCAATATCTCCTCTGTCCTGCGCAAAAAGACTACTGACGAAGGTCAGGCCCCCTATGCAATCGTCATCACCTGCTCTGATTCCAGGGTTATACCAGAGAGCATTTTTATGGCAGGAATCGGAGAAATTTTTGTTATCCGTGTAGCAGGTAATGTCATGGATAATCACCAGTTGGGAAGCGTTGAATATGCTGCGGACCATCTGGGGACTAAATTGGTCGTCGTACTGGGACACAGCCACTGCGGAGCTGTTGGCGCGGCTATGGCTGGTGGGGCCGAGGGCTACATAAAATATCTTACCGACGAAATCCTCCGGGCTATTGGAGACGAGAAGGATGAGCTGAAAGCCTGCTGCCTGAATGTACAGCAGAGCGTGTCCATTATCAAAGAGAAACTGCATTTGGCAGAGGATGTAAAGGTCTGCGGCGCAATGTACTACATTGACAGCGGCAAAGTTGAGTTTTTGGACTAAGAAGATTAAATAATTTCAGGAATTCCGTTTCGCAGTACAGCGGAACGGGATTTTTGTTATACTTTCGCTAAAATAACATGAGTTCGACGGCATTTTACTCACTCTTGCACTCCATTGCATTTTCGTAATTTTACAGATCATTTATGAAGAAAAAGGGGATCACTATGGAAAAACGTTATACAGAGATCAATGCTGAAACAATTGACCAATGGGTAACTAACGGCTGGGAATGGGGTCAGCCGATTAGCCATGAGGTTTATGAAAAGGCCAAAGCTGGAGAATGGTCTGTCCTGCTTACACCTACAAAGCCTGTTCCGAAAGACTGGTTTTGTACAATGAAGGGTGCAAGGATTTTGGGGCTTGCCTCTGGTGGGGGACAGCAAATGCCTATATTCTCTGCACTAGGGGCAAAGTGCACTGTATTAGATTATTCCAATGCCCAAATCAATAGTGAGCGCCTTGTTGCCCATCGGGAGGGATATGAAATTGATATTGTACAAGCAGATATGACAAAGCCGCTGCCCTTTCCAGATGAAAGCTTTGACTTGATTTTCCATCCAGTTTCAAATTGCTATGTGGAAGATGTATATCCCATCTGGAGGGAATGCTTTCGGGTATTAAGGCAAAACGGCATCCTTTTAGCAGGGTTGGACAATGGGTTTAACTTTGTGTTCGATGATGACCAGACCAGTTTCAAATACAGGCTTCCCTATAATCCGCTGAAAGACGCGGACTTATACAAGGAAGCAATAGAAAAAAACGATGGACTTCAATTCTCCCACACCATAGAGGAACAGATCGGCGGCCAGTTAAAAGCTGGTTTTATTTTAAAGGACATTTATCAGGATACTGATGCGTCGGGAAATTTACATGATTTCAATATTCCCCTTTATTATGCGACAATGGCAGTGAAAATACAAAAAGAATAGGAGGATTCTTTCATTGGATATGGAATTATCGTTATAATTTAATTAGCATAATTTGATGGCCTATTACAAAAAAGCTGTATCAGTTGCCCTGAACTGATACAGCCTTTTCTCATTCCAGTAATCCACGAATTTTTTTCAGCGCTTTTCTGGCTGGTAAAAGGAACGAAAGCCTTACTAAAATTTGCCCGGCAGCAATCATTCCGCCCGAAACCAGCAAAAACGGATATGCAGTTTTAATTCCGTCTGCCAGCATAAGAAGGAGGCCAAATAGGAAAGCGAAAAATACTCCTGCAAACCATACAGCCATAAAAATAGAAACAATCCTGTGCAGACGCATTTTAATCAAAATTTCAGATCCGTTCTCTTTAGAGATGATTTCCCCTTCTATTACTGGCAAAAAGGAATTACGGCTTGGAAATCGGTATGGACAGATCATAAAGCCGAATTCATCCACCTGCCCAATAAAATCACACTCTTTTATAAAAGATGTGTAGCGGGGCTCTGTAATTTCCTGTAATATACTGCAAACTTCTTTTTGAGATTTAGACGAAAAAATCCTGTCATTTACAGAAGGAAAAAGAATCATCACACTTGCTGGATAACAGGCAGAATCATAGGGCTGCGCTTGGTCTGATTATAAAAGAAGTCAGACAAATCGTCTTTTAATTTCATTTTAATATTTGTCCATTCTCTTGTACCGCTGTCACAGCAGTCTTCAATAATTTCCCTTGCAACTTTTCGGGCCTCTGTCATCATTGATTCGGCTTCCCGGACATACACAAAGCCTCTTGAAATAATATCCGGTCCAGCAACAATAAAGCCGCTTTCTGCCTCCAACGCAACTACTACAACAATTAATCCATCCTGGGCCAGATGTTTCCGATCACGCAGTACAATGCTTCCAACATCTCCAACCCCAAGCCCATCGACCAAAATTCTTCCTGCGGGGACAGTTCCGATAAATTTCATATCTACACCGTCAGTTTCCAATACCTTCCCCACATCGCTTATAAAGATATGATCTGGAGCGACTCCTATTGACATAGCAAGTTCTGCGTGTTTTTTCATATGCTTGTATTCCCCATGTACAGGAATAAAGAATTTAGGACGGGTAAGCCCCAGCATAAGTTTAAGTTCGTCCTGGCAGGCATGACCGGAGGAGTGAACTTCGTACATCTTTTCATAAATAACCTCGGCGCCCAGTTTCATCAGTTCATTAACTACCCGGCCGGCCGTTTTCTCATTTCCAGGGATAGGCGTGGCGGATATGATAATAAAATCATTTGGTGTAACAACAACTTTTCTGTGATCGCTTAATGCCATTCTTGAAAGAGCCGACATAGGTTCACCCTGGCTTCCGGTGGTAATAATCACCATTTGTTCATCACTGTACCTGCCAATGGTATCAATGTCAACCAGAATGCCGTCAGGAATGTCCAAATATCCTAATTCCAGGGCTGTAGCGGTGGCGTTGACCATGCTTCTGCCAGAAATTGCAACTTTCCGCTTATGCTGTACTGCCGCGGAAATAATCTGCTGGATGCGGTGGATGTTGGAGGCAAATGTTGCAATAATAATCCGTTTCCTTTCAGCGCGGGTAAAAAGCGCTTCAAAGGATTCTCCTACTTTACGTTCGCTGGTAGTGTGACCGGGACGCTCCACATTGGTGGATTCCCCCATTAAGGCAAGAACGCCTTTGCTCCCCAATTCTCCAAACCGGGCTAGGTCAATAATACCGCCCTGTATGGGGGAATAATCAATTTTAAAGTCCCCTGTATGAACAATCACGCCTGCAGGGGTATGGATGGCAAGGGCGCAGGCATCAGGGATGGAATGATTGACATGGATAAACTCCACTGCCATACAGCCCATCTTAACGGTATCCTTTGGCTTTACAACATTAAGCTGACAGGACTCCAGAATCCCATGTTCCCGCAGTTTCCCTGCTAACAGCCCTAGTGTAAGCTGTGTCCCATAAACAGGAACGTTTAAACGTTTCAGCAGATATGGAAGGGAGCCTATATGATCTTCGTGTCCATGGGTAAGGACTACGCCCCGAACCTTATCCCGGTTGCGTTCCAAATAAGAAAAGTCCGGGATTACCAAATCCACCCCCAACAATTCATCATCTGGGAATGCAAGTCCACAGTCTACAACAATAATATCGTTAGAACATTCATACAGGTAAATATTCTTTCCGATTTCTCCCAAACCTCCCAGGGAGATAATCCGAACAGGGGTTTTTCGCTGCTGGCGCGGGGAACGTGTTGTACGCCTTGTTGAAGAGCGCTGGCCCTGTTTTGAACCTGTACTTTGGGCAGGGGCGGTATCCTGCGATATGCTTTGGCCTTGCTGCTGGGCAGCAGAATCCGGCTGGTTTTCTTTCCTGGATGTTGATGAAGTTTTCCTTGATGCAGAGCTCCCCCGGCGGTAGGACGGCCTTCTATGATGGGGCTCGCCATTTTGCATTGATGCCGATTTGTCATCAGACTGCTGCATTGCAGCTTTTTTTTCTTGCTGTGCCACTATTTTTCCTCCAATTCTAATGAGCTGCCAGCACCACTTGTTTTCCGTTTCTGAATTTCTTTTTGACGGGCGCTGGAATTTAATATCTTTATGGGAAATTCTCCATTCCCCTATAAATCTGCCGCTTTATAAAAATTTGCATAAACATATACAGGCCCTGGGTACTTCCTCCTCCCAAAGCTGTTCAGACAAAATGTACCCCCCGTGAGCTGGGGGCTTTCCTTCCCGCATCTGTAAACTTTATAGGCAAACCTTTAAAATAGCAAAATACCATTCTAACCTTTTCTGTTGGAAAGACAGTCCGCCCAATTCCAAACAAAAAAGATTCCTTTTTCATACATAAGATTGCCTATGTTCCAGGATTTGCGGGCAGTATGCTTTTCTATGCAGATGGGTCTTCCCCTTTACGTTCCCTGCATACAAGCGCTTTCTGCCAAAATGATCCCTTTCAGGATGCTAAAGACCGGAAACGAACACTTCTCTATGGGCTATTGTATACCCTTTCCTCCGGTCTGTCAAGTTTAATCCAAATCCATATCCTTAAGCATATCTTTTTATAACCCTACCTATATCCTGCACTTAAATTTTATATTTCATACAATAGACACAACAAAGATTTTCAGAGGAAACACGCCTGTCCTTAAAATGGACAGGCGTTAGGGAAAACTGTTGTTTTATGCTTCTGTAAAGGATGATTTTTGGACGAGCGCAGCTTTTAGTGCAGGAATATCGGGATCGTCAGGAGCGATCATCTCATATTGGCCTAGAATGGAACGGGCATCTTCAATACTTTGGTTAAGAATTAACTTTTCAATAATGCCCTTTATATTTTTGGCAAGGGTTTCTTGTTCCTTTCGTGCTTGTAATGCCTCATCATTATCACGGACTTCTTCTACAAGCAGTTTAACTACCTCTGCCATTTCTGGACAGATATGGGAAGCTTTCCCTAAAAATTTTATATAACCGCTGGTATCCCCTTGAGATTTTGCTTCTAAGGATTTCCCACACCAGTAAGCAAAACGGTGATATGAGGGCAGGATATAAAGACCTTCAGGGCATAGCACCTCTTTGCTGTAAATTCGCTTTACATACTGGGATACATCTTCAATTAGACGGTGGGCAAACAGCAGACGGTATTCTTCTTTGCATTTATTTACGATCCAGGTTTCCAAGTCAACCAGCCAAAAACAAAGCAGGATTTCATCTTTTATATTTTCAAAGTGATATTCCAGCACGATCTGATCCAAATCCTTTGTTTGATTGGCTAAACAGTGGTTCCATTTCTGAATGGTTTCTGCTTTAGCGCTGCGAAGAAGCGGAAGTGGATCTTTTTTGTTTTGAAGCGCCTGATATAAAGCAACTGCTCCATATTTTTCTGCTTCCAAATCCTCTTCCGTTAGTAGAGCAAGGACGTTTTCCCATACTGAATTTTCTCCAACAGAGCCAAGGCAAAGAAGCTGCCCAAAAGTTGTTGTACTTTTTGTCTGTCCCAAACTTATTTTGGTTTCTTTTGTTGTTTGAAGATATATATTAACAATATTTGTGATATAGGGTTTTTCCCTTTCATAAGGGAGCTGGAGATTTTTCAGCCATTCGTCTACGGTAATTAGCCAGTCAAACTGTTCACTGTCGCAAATTATTTTAAAAAGGATATAAAGGAAATGGGGCTCCGATCCCCTCGGAAGTACGGTTAAATCCGTTTTCAATATGGTTTCAAAGGCTTCTTCGTATTGGTTTAGGTTCAGCAGGGCTTCTGCCATCTGTTGGAAAATGGTGTTATAGACCGCTGGAAACGCTTTTTCGCATACATTACTGGCGTTTTCCTGCTGGAGCAGGGAATTATCCAAGTAACGGCTGTATAATTCAATATATCTTTCACATTCCTGCAATGAAGCTTCGTAGTCATTCAGCTCACTATACACATATGCCAAATTATAGGATATTTCAATTTCCCCTACATGATCCTGCGTTGTTAAGCTTCTATATTCTTTTCCTATCTCTATTGCTTTTTCAAATTCATGCAGTCTGACTAGCTCCCTGTTCAGCCGCCAATAGGTTTCTGGGAAATAATAATGCTCTGGCCGGGTCTTTATCAATTCTCTAGAGTGTTCCAGCAGGCCCAGCCTTTTCTCATCGGGACAGCTTACAGAATATAAACATAGCAAACGCACATCGTCAGGTGATTTTTCCAGCTCTATTTCCAGAAGTTCATTATTCCTCTGAAACTTCTTCTGTTTAGCTTCCTCTGATTTATAGACATAGCCAAAATGATCTAAACGGCTTTGAAGCAGGTTTTTTATAGGAGAAATACGGTTTGGGACCTCATGAATAGAACCGGAAAATCGATTTCCTGTATCCAGGCGGAAGATCCGTGCTGATGTAAAGTCTGAATATTTATTTTCTTCTATATTGACAAAATTGCGGATAACAATTTCCGCTGTAAAATAATTCTCCCATTCGCTTTTTGTATTTAAAAAGGAAATCAGTTCATCACAGGCAACTAACTGTTCATCTGCATCCAGAAACATAAACCATCGTCCCGTTGCCCTGTCTAACCCATAGTTCCGGGCTGCTGCAAAATCCTTGTTCCATTCATAAGAATACACCTTTTCTGTATACTCCTTGGCAATTTGCACGGTTTCATCCTCTGAGCCAGTATCTACAATGATTAACTCGCTTGAAACCGCCTCCCGCAGCGGTTTCAAGGCTTCCAGACATGCACGCAGATTTTTTTCCTCATTTTTAACAATCATACCAATAGACAGGGTATACCGGTTGTATCTGTCACTTAATCTTACCTTCATTTTTTCTCCAGCCTCCATATATTTTTACAAAAAAGGAGGGTATGCTTTGCATACCCTCCTTCCTTATGTTTGCTGTTCCGCGGCAACATACAAACAATAAAATCAACTTTGCATCGTTGTAACTCTGCAACAATTATTGTAAGAGCTGCAACACGCTTTGAGGCTGCTGATTGGCCTGGGCCAGCATAGCCTGGGCAGACTGCACCAGAACATTCATCTTGGTGTAGTTCATCATTTCCTTGGCCATATCGGTATCACGGATACGGCTGTTGGCTGCGCTCAGGTTCTCTACAGCAACATCCAGGTTGTTAATGGTATGCTCCAAACGATTTTGGAGGGCACCCATTCCAGCACGTGCGGTAGAAACAGTATTAATGGCAGTCTTAATCTTGGCAATTGCATCACTGGAAGACTCAGCAGTTTCAATAGAAAGCCCTGTTAAGCCCAAACCGTCAGTACCCATGTTCTTAACAGCAACTGTCATCTTATTGAAATCGTCCGCAGTATCGCCGATTTGGAGTACCAGACCGGAACCGGAGACTTCCTCACCATAAACAACCAGATTTCCGTCAGCATCGATTTCAGAAGAAACGCCGTCTTCCTCTAATGCTTTTTGGAGATTAGCCAAAGTGTCAGCACTGGTTGCACCAATAGCAACCTTATCAGTTCCTTCACCAAAGGTATAGGTGTTGCTGCCAATTTTTATAGAGTTGCCCTCAACAATCTTGGAGTTATCCGCAATTGACAATTTATTGCCTGCTGCTTTCCCAGGTTCCTCTGCCTTAAAGACATTAACCAGATCCTGATATGTCCCATAAGTTTCTGTACTGCTGGCAAGTTGGTCAATGTGGATTTGTGTATCGCTCTTAGCTTCAATTTTGAAGTTGTCAGTCGCTTGGTGAGACAGTAAATCCACTGCAGCGGCAATTACTTCATCACTATCGGTCAAGTCTACATTCAGAGAGGGGGTTGTTACATCTATCAAAACCTCGCCGGCGCCGGCTGTAACAGAACTGCCTGCTTCTGTCTTGAAGACAAAGGTCTTACCATCAATCGTCAGCTTATTGCCGTCTTTTACGACTGTATCGTCTAACGTTAATGTAATACCTGCTCTCTCCCCGTCAGTCTTCATTACAGGATTGTTTACATTTATCGTGTTATGGTTATAGCTGCCGCTTGTGGCTGCATTAGCAGGAGTTTTCAAACCAATTGACACTGTATTGGAAGGGCTTGACATAGTTACAGTAATAGCATCATTTGATGTTGCCGCAGTTGTTTTAGCAGGATCTCCCGCATATTCAAACTTAATCTTACTTCCATCTGTCGTAGCCAGATAGTGGGCTCCATTAATGATAACACCTTTACCACCACTAAGCGCATTTAACGACGCTGCCAAAGAGGTAGCAATCTGTCCGCTTGTTTGTGTTGTTGTAAATGCTACACTATCAATTGCAACACTGCCTATTGTTAAAGTTACTGCTGAACCTGCACCGGTTACACTATTAACTTCAAAGTCCCCTAAATCAATAGTAAACGATGGTTTCTGCTCAGTAACGCTTGCTGTACCTAAGTGAAGATCATTAGTAGTATCAGTTGAAGCAGTTAATAAACCGGAAAGGTCAATGGGTTCTGGATTAGTAGCACCTGTTGGGCCTCCCAGGGTAAATGCAGAAGTATTCAAGCCTAAGGTTCCATCCAGCAAATTTGTTCCGTTAAAGTTAGCAGATTGGGAAATCCTGTTAATTTCTTCGAGAAGAGAATCCACTTCATCCTGAAGGGCGTCACGTTCTGTCTGGGTATAAGTGCCGTTGGCGGACTTAGTTGCCAGTTCCACCATACGGTTCAGCATAGAATGAACTTCGGTAAGGTTTCCTTCTGCGGTCTGGATCAGGCTGATGCCGTCCTGTGCGTTAGCAGAAGCAGTCTCTAAACCAGTAATCTGTGCTTTCATCTTTTCGCTGATGGCCAATCCAGCAGCGTCATCGCCAGCGCGGTTAATGCGGAAGCCGGAAGACAATTTTTCCAGAGACTTTGTTACAGCATTGTTGTTCATGCCCAACTGACGATAAGCGTTGAGCGCCATGGTATTTGTTCTAACTACCATTCCCATAATGTTACCTCCATGCAGCCTTTCTTCCCTGAACCCTAGCGTCCTGCTGTCATTCATAAGGGAAAAGGCTTTTTAAAATAAAATATTTATTCAAACATTGCCACTCCACCGCGCGCTGGCTTTAGGCAATGTTGAAAGCTTGATATTACATAGGGGGCTTTTTACCGGTGGTTATTTGAGAAAGTTTTTTATGCTGAATCGTATCTGGCGGATACAATTCCCCACGCGAAATTTTTACATCCCTTGGAGCATCTATGGCAAGCTTAAATTTCTGTCCGCTCTTATCTGTCTCCACAAATTTGATGTAAATATTGTCCCCTATAACAATGCTTTCTCCCAGGTTCCTTCCCAGTAACAACATGGCCTCATGCCTCCTTTTGACTAAAAAAGCCGCACAGCAGGCGCTTACAACAAATCTGCAATAAAGTATACTTT
>CAJUSD010000023.1 GCA_910589145.1 uncultured Oscillospiraceae bacterium | reverse complement strand
CAGGCAAAAAATTTTCTCGCCAATCTGCATACCGTCACCTATTGGTACAGCTTCTTAATCAACCAGATTGAAAGGGTGTGCGATTTTATGGCAGAAGTTTGTACCCCAATTCCTTATCAACGGGATAAAGCGGTAGCATACGCCCATTATTGGGCATATCGAAGGAACCCGGAATTTTTAAGTTTTTCACAACTGGGAGGGGATTGTACCAATTTTGTATCCCAATGTCTGTATGCAGGGACAGGGGTAATGAATTATACACCTACCTTTGGATGGTTCTATTTATCGGGAAACGACCGAACAGCTTCCTGGACAGGGGTGGAATACCTTTACAATTTCCTGACACAAAACCAAGGAGCGGGACCGTTTGCAGCTGAAGTTGGAATTGAATCGGTGCAGCCTGGAGACGTGGTTCAGTTTGGAGATGACAACGGAGATTTTTACCATACTGTGATTGTAGTTGATGTACCCAATCCACCTACCTATGAAGGGGTGAGGGTTGCTGCACATAATAACGATGCCGACTGCCGCCCATTGGATACTTATCATTTTTCCAAAATACGGATTCTTCATATTGAAGGCGCCAGACGATGCGTCCCGGAAAATCAGCCCCCGAAACCGCCGGAAACACCCCCAACTGAAAATATTCCAGAAGGAAGCGTACCGCCAAACCCAGGAGCTGCCCCAAACAGCCCCTATTTTCCGCCATTTTATTGATTGCCCTGGATGCAAAAAAGTAAAAGATATGCTATACTGGTAGAAAGAAAAAATATAAAAGGAGCGTAAAAAATGAAAAGGCTGACTGTAGCAAAGAGCGGAGGAGACTTTACCAGCATCCAGGAAGCAGTAAATTCACTTCCCAAAAATAACACGGAATGGGTAGAAATTCTGATTAAACCCGGCTTCTACCATGAAAAATTGGAAGTGGAAATACCATATATTCACTTTACTGGGGAAGACGCAGAAAAGACCTATATTTCCTTTCATCAGGGTGCGTCCACCATCCTGCCGGACGGAAGCCGAAGCGGAACCTTTCGTTCTTATACTGCCTTTTTTGGAGCGCATGACCTTACAGCGGAAAACCTAACCTTTGAAAATGCTGCCGGGCCAGGGAATATTGCGGGGCAGTCCCTGGCAATGTACGCAGATGGAGATCGGATTGTTTTCCGCAAATGCCGCTTTTTAGGATACCAGGATACCATTTTTACCGGGCCGCTTCCGCCTGCCAGCATTATACCTAACTCCTTTTCCGGGCCCCGTGAAGATGCCCCAAGGTCGAATGGAAGACAATATTATGAGGACTGTTATATTCGCGGGGATGTTGATTTTATCTTTGGCTCTGCCACAGCTTATTTTAAAGGCTGTGAAATCTTCTCCAAAAAAAGAGGCGGCAAAGGTCAGCCCGGCGGGTATATAACGGCAGCTTCTACAGCAGAGGGACAGGAATATGGATATATTTTCCACTCCTGCAGATTCTCCTCCGATAACGACCCGGAAACTGTTTATTTAGGAAGGCCATGGAGGAATTTTGCCCACACAGCTATTATTAACTGTTATTTAGGTGAACATATCCGTCAGGAAGGCTGGCACAACTGGAATAAGGCTGAAGCTGAAAAAACAGTCCGATATGAGGAATACGGCAATGAAGGCCCTGGCGCTTCTCTGGAGGATCGTCCTTCATGGATAAGGCGGATTACCCAGACACAGGCTGAAGGCTATACTGTTGAAAATGTTCTTGGCGGGGATGACAGTTGGAATCCTCTTATTTAATAAGAGTTTGAAACAATTTTGCGGGCACAGCCTTAAACTGTACCCGCAAAATTGTTTTTTACAACTGAATTAATCCTTTTTCGATCAAGGATTGTGCAGCCAGCAGTACACCAATTTTCCCGCTTGGATATGTTAATCCTCCCTGCATCCAAACAGCAAAAGGTTCCCTCAACGGCCCGTCAGCAGACAATTCAACAGAAGAACCTCCTGTAAAGGTTCCGGCAGCCATTATAACTTTATCACTATAACCAGGCATATCCCAAGCTTCCGGCACAACAAAGGAATCCACAGGTGAACCCTTCTGAATCCCGCCGCAGAATGCAGTCATACTCTCTGGTGATCCCAGTTTGACAGCCTGAATCAAATCAGTTCTGGGCTCATTCCACTTGGGAAAACATTCGAAGCCCAAAGTTTCAAATAAATCAGCAGCAAAGACCGCGGTTTTAATTGCTGAACAAACCACAGTCGGCGCAAAAAACAACCCCATATACATACTTCTGGACTGATTTAGGCTGCATCCTTCTTCTTTTCCGATTCCCGGAGCAGTCAAACGGTTTGCACAAAGCTGGATAAGATCTTTTCGCCCGGCAATATACCCTCCAGTCTGGGCAATCCCACCCCCTGGATTTTTGATAAGGGAGCCAGCGCAGATATCAGCTCCAACCTGGGTAGGCTCCAGCCGTTCAGAAAATTCCCCATAACAGTTATCCACCATAACAATAATGTTAGGATTTACAGACTTAACAGCTTTTGCCATTTTTCCTACGATTTCCACAGAAAAGGAAGGACGTAAGGAATACCCCCTTGACCTTTGTATGTAGGCGATTTTAATTCCTGGTTTCGCTGCCGCGCGTTCAATAGAAGGTAAATCCGGCATACCGTCCGGCAGAAGTTCAACCTGTTCATAGTGAACGCCAAAATCCATCAGGGAGCCTTGCCCCTGCCCGCGTAAGCCGATTACTTCCTCCATTGTGTCGTAAGGGCCGCCTGTCAGGGATAAAAGTGTATCCCCAGGACGAAGCATACCAAAAAGAGCTGCTGCCAGCGTATGAGTTCCAGATACGAAGTTATGCCTTACTAAAGCGTCTTCTGTTCCAAATATCTGAGCATAAATTGCGTCTAAGGCATCCCTTCCACGATCACCATAGCCATACCCGGTGGAACCATAAAAAAAGTTCTCGCTGACCTGGTTCTTCTGAAAAGCGGACATAACCTTTAATTGGTTATGTTCAGCAGTTGCTTCCAACGCTGAAAAGATCGGATAGATTTCTTTTTCCACCTTTTGGGAAAGCTCATCCAGCTTTGGGTCAATATAAAAAAATTCGTTCATTTGTATTCGTCCTTTTTGAAAAAGTCTCAGTTAAGAATTGAAGTCTGACCTATATAAAACTCCAAACTTTTTGCCTTCAATGAAGCCGAGTTTTTGATAGATCCTTTCAGCCTGGGGATTGTAGCAGAGCAAAACAGCGCTTCTTCCAGTATTGCTTAAAAACCTGACACACCAGTTTGTTAAAGCGCTGGCCAATCCTTGCCCCCGTTCTTCCGGGAGGGTCGCAACCTGCGAAATGAATCCCCATTGAGGGGAAACTGCCGTAACCCCTGCCAACGCTTTCCCATCTATTGCAGCATATACCCCTCCCTCATGCCGGAGCAGATGGGAGGCGTCTCTTCGCCATTCCATTTCATCCACATTTAAAAAGTCCTGCGTACTGTCCCGCAGAATTGAAAATAATTTTTGAAGGGAAGGGTTTTTCTGAACTGGAAAACAGTCCAAAGCTGGAAGTTCCTGTCCTATCATGTGCTCCATCGTCTTTCCAAGGCGCAGAGTACATTGAGAAAAATCTTTATATTCTGCAATCTGCTGAATCATATCAGCAGGTCCCTCCAAAGTATCCCATTGAAGGAAAGAGAGAAATTCCATCAGTTCAAGAAAGATATTCTTTGAAAGCACACCGCAAGAGAGCCGCAGAGACATATGGAACCTTCCCAACGCCCCCGCAGCCCGGCCTGATTCATCTTGTACAATCCAAGAGGTACAAAAGGGAAACATACCGCCATACCGGGCAGCATAACCATAAATCTGTGTTCCTGACGCCGGAAAAAGTCCACAGGCTGTTTCCAGCGCTTGGTCAGCCTGTTCCAAGAAATAAATCATGACATTTTTTCGCCCAGCATCTGAATCAGCGGCAGAAGAAGAGCGGATAAAGATTCCAAATCCTTTAAAGACTGAATGCAGCATGGCGTTAGAGCATAACGAGAGGGAATCCCCAGTTCCAAAACCCGCGTACCGTTCCCGGAAGTTTGGGCGGCGGCTCCGTCCCCAGTTCCAAAAGCGGCGGATTTTATTTGAACGGGGATTTCCTCTTGCTGAGCAAGTTCCCTGCATTGGAAAAATAACTCTTTATCAAAAAAGTATCTTTGTTCCCTTAAAGAAATTACAGGGCCTTCCCCAAGCTTGGGGCTTTCCTTTTTTGCTCCCAAAACAGGATGGTCAGCAGCTGGAAAGGACTCCAGAATAACAGCAGCCCCAGGCTGTACCTGAAATACCGCGGTCTTCATTCCAATACTGCCTGTTTCACGCTGGACGGTAAATACTGCCGTTATATCAAAGGGAAGATCCTGTTCCAATAAAGAAAGAAGAACTGCACAACCGGAACGGCTGTCTAAGGCCCTGCCCCGAATTAGCCGGTCTCCAAACGGCCCTGTTTCTCCCCTAAACGCGACAGAATCCCCAGGGCTTGTCAGCTTATTGGTTTCTTCCTTCCTTTCACAGCCCAGGTCTATAAAAAGGTCGTCTGCGGATACAGAACTTTCTATTTCAGAGCCCTTCAGTACATGAACAGGCTTAATGCCTATTACTCCAGGGAGCCGTTCCCCCTTTGACAAAACCCATACCCTTCTTCCAGGCAGGATCTGCATGTCGATTTCTCCAGAAATGGAAAATTTTACGCCCCCTGTCAAATCAGCACTCTCCACCATCAATCCGGGCTCGTCCATGTGTGCGGAAATCATAATTGGTTTAGCAGGGGTCTGCGCCCCCTTTTTTTCTACCAGAAGGTTCCCAAGGATGTCTGTACGGCGGGTACAGTCATCTGGCAAAAGGGACATAATTTTTTTCCGTACCTCTAATTCATCGCCAGGCGTTCCAACTGCATCCGACAGCGCCTGTATCTGCTCCATTAACGTCATATTGCTCCGCCTCCCAAATCGTACCCATAAAACAACATCAACAAGGCCGTTTGCCTGATATCCTGTGTATCAATCATTTCTACAGGAGTATGCATGTACCTTTGAGGAATGGATAAGAGCCCTGTTTTAACGCCTCCGCGTGTTGCCGCTATTGCGTCAGCGTCAGTGCCGGTCCTTCCCCCCATTACTTCCGTCTGGCATGGGATTCCATTTTTCCGCGCCAGCGTTTCCAAATACCGGGACAAATCCTTTGACAATACCGGAGAATAGCCAATCATTGGACCGCCGCCTATCTTTCCCGGATATTTCTGTATCGGCATATCATGGGTTGCCGAAAAACTTACATCTACCACAATAGAATGGGTGGGTGCAATTCTGTATGCTGCTGTACGTGTACCAGAAGAACCTACCTCTTCCATTGAGCCAAACAACAATGTCACTCCACACTTAAGCCTGTCCCGGCACGCCGCCAACATTTCACCTGCCAATAATACTGCTGCACATCCGCTGCGGTTATCTAGGGCTTTCCCTGTTACCCGGTTGTTTCTAAGCTGCAAGGGGGTTATATCCGGTGTTACCCTGTCTCCGCAAGTTACAAGGGTTTTGGCTTTCTCCTTGGAAAATCCTATATCTATTACCATTTCATCCGCCTTTGGAATGGCACGGTTTGGCCCGTCTAAGCTAGGCGGAAGATAGCCCACTACTCCTGGAACCGGCGTTTTCGGACGCCCCCATACCAAAACGGGCGTTGCTGCCTGCAAACGTCGGTCTATTCCACCGCAGGGAACTACATGCAGCAATCCTTCATCTGAAATAGACGTTACCATAAATCCAATTTCGTCTAAATGTGCCTCTAACAGCAGATGTAGTTCCCCCTCTTTTGGGGGGCGTATTGTGCAGATTACATTGTGATAGTCGTCTATTTCTATGGGGGATTCCGAAAGTGGTACACATAATTCCGCAATCGCTTCGCTGACTGCGGATTCATCGCCAGATACTCCGTTGGTTTTCGTGAGAATTTCTATCAAATCAATGGCTTCCATAAATATATCCTTTCCTGAACAATACATAGTGGAAAAGCTAATCTGCGAGTAAATACTCAAGCGCGAACTGCCTAAGATGTATTAAAAAGGTTTCGGGTCAGAGGATTGTGCAGCAGAGCTATGAGCAGTGAACTATATGCAGAGCTGTATTCCTGAAAAGCCCCCAGCCGCCAGTTCAGCCCCACTGAACCGGAAGCTCTGCTGAACAGAACCCGCCAGACGCGAAATAGCCCTGCTCACTAAAAAGTATAGAAAGACAAAATCTAAAGGTATTTTGGGGCTGTCGGGTTTTAATTTGCGGACATGGCCGCACAGTTAAGGAAAAGGGGAGATCAGAGCTTAGGGGGCTAATTACTAAAACTCATTTCAATGTCCCAAACCATTTACCAGTTCCTTAAACTTCCTGCCGCGAACCTCAAAGTTAGGAAACGAGTCGAAGCTGGCGCAGGCAGGGGAAAGGGAAACAATGTCGCCCTGAACAGCAATTTCTTTCGCAATACGAACACTGTCTGCTAAATCCGCCGCATGGTAAATGGGAAGTTCCGCCTCATTAAATCCTGTCCCGGAACGAACAGCAGCCTCAATTTTTGGTGCAGTGTTCCCCATCAAAATAAGGGCCTTCACCTTATCAAGAATGTAGGGAACCATAGGTTCAAATGGAATTTTCTTGTCATAGCCGCCTGCCAAAAGGATTATTTTCTGATGGAAGGCTTTCAGACCTGCAACAGTGCGGCTTGGACTGGATGCAATAGAATCATTATACCACTTCACACCGCCAAGTTCCCGAACAAATTCAATCCGGTGTTCCACACCTCCAAATTCACGGGCAATTTTGCATATGACTTCAGAAGAAACCTCCCCCCATACAGCGCTGATTGCCGCCAGGTAATTTTCAACGTTATGAAGGCCGGGAATACGGATTTCCTCCTGATTCATGATAAAAACGGAGCCGCACCGGTCCTTAACGAAAATATCCCCATTTTGGTCTGCATAAGCGCCAAAAGAGGGAACATCCCTCCTGGAAAAATACCAAAGGCTCCCCCTAACCAGTGGAGCAAAGGAACGTATAACGTCATTATCGGCGTTAAGAATGGTTCTGGAGAATGCGTCCTGATGGATGAAAAGATTCTTTTTAGCTTTAATATATTCCTCCATTGTCCTGTGAACATCCAGATGGTTAGGAGAGACGTTTGTCACTACTGCCCGATAGGGTGCAATTCGCATAGACAAAAGCTGAAAACTGGACAGTTCCGCTACAACCCTGTCGCCAGGCTGGACTTGTTCCAAAAGCGGCAGAAGGGGCTTTCCAATATTTCCACCAAGATGAACAGTCTTTCCCTCAGCTTTTAGCATTTCAGAAATTAAAGTTGTAGTGGTAGTTTTTCCATCACTTCCCGTAACAGCGTAAACTGGGCAGGGACACAGATGAAAAAATATTTCCAGTTCACTGGTGACGATACATCCTGACTTTCTGGCTTCTACCAGTTCTGGACGGTAAAAGTACACACCAGGGGCGCGCAGGATAATGTCAAAGTCTGAAAGATTCTCCAGATATTTGTCTCCCAAACGAAACTTAACTCCCAGATTGGAAAATTCCTCTGACAGTTCTCCCAACTGTTCCTGATTTTTCCTATCGCAGAGGGTGACATTCAAACCTTTACGGGCTAGCATACGAATGACATCATTATTACTAACCCCTACGCCAATAACCGCAATTCTTTTATTATGCCAACCCTCAAAAAAAAGCGAAATCTCATTTTGCTCCATAACCGGCTGCCATCCTTTCCAAGTGATAGTTTCCAGTAAATAAGACATTAACCGGCGGACCCTGGCGGGCAGCGCCGGTTTATGGTGAAAAGGTGAATACAGGATTTCCGTTTAAGTTTCCCATCAAAATCCTGAAATATTCCATGTTTCAAGCCATCGCTGAACATCCTCCGGCTTTTAAGCATCAACAGCAGCTTGTCGGGAAAAGAATGCAAAAGTTTCATCATTTTAGACAGGCTGGATTTTGGAAAATCCCAGCCCCATTTAAAAAACCAGAATCTGCCCTTTCTCGGCAGTCCCTTTCCATATCAGGGCAGGTTTTCCCAAAATTAGTTGTCCAACGTTTTATTACGCCAAAAGTACAAGTTATCCAACTGTAATCCAGCAATACAATAAAGCCGCATCCTAGAAGCCTGATATCCAGCGAACCAGTGAATTTGCCATCTATAATCCGCTGTTCCTGCTCCTATCGTTGCGCAACACGCTTACGCCGTTTTTCTAGCTGGCTGGAAGGGACAGTCCGCCACTGCCATTTACAGGCCCTGCTTTAGCGGACATACTTAATAACCCCTGTGCGTTCCCTGGGAGCGGGGAGGGGATCCTTTGCATATCCCAAAGCAACGGTTGCACAAACGATATGGGAAGCAGGTACGCCAAATTCATCCAGCACTTTACGCACTTCCGGCATATCACAGGTATCTTTTAGCTGGTTAATCCAAACAGTAGACAATCCCAGAGAATGGGCTGCCAGAAACATATTCTCCATGGTACAGCCTGTATCTGCAAAAGCATTGCTGTTTGTTCTTTCGTTGGAAACTAGAATCAGCGTCGGAGGCTGATAAAAATTATAATTTGGGTTGTTCAAGGCTTTTTGCATTGCTTCTATAAGCTTTTGACGGCTGCTTTCCCCCTGAACAACGGTAAACTGCCAGGTTTGACGGTTCATAGCGCTGGGAGCATACAGGCCAGCCTGAAGAATTTGCTCCAAGTCTTCTTTCTGAACCTGATCGGAGCGAAAAGCCCGGACACTGCGGCGGGTTAAAAGGTTTTTCATCACTTCGTTCATGTCAGTTTCACCCTTTCTATTACAAAATAGCTTTTCTACCTCTACAATTATAATCAAAAATCCCTATGAAGTAAAGGCAAAAAGAGACAATACTAGAGTTTATTGCACATAAAATTCCTTACCGTCATCCAGCCGCAGACACGCCAGCTTCCCGCTAAAGGCACAGCCGCAGTCGATTGCTATAAAGTCTGTCCCGTAGAAGATTTTTTCATCCACTCCTGCTGGCTTTGAGGGCAGCCGCCCGAAAATAAGGGTTTTATCCTTAAAATACCGGCTTTCCGGCGTTGGCTTATCGGCAAGGAAATCGTCCAGCTTATAATCTTCCAAGCCGCGTTCTGGCGAAAAATTCTTTAGTCCGCTATGGGTCAGCACAAAATGGCGTTCGCCTTCTTCTACACCATTTCGGATACATTGAACGGTGATTTCTTCATAAGCTGTAAAATCTTGAAGATAATCCTGAATTTGTTCTTTCTGGCCGCAATCCAAAACAAGATACTGCTCAATGGTAGAACGCCCGCCGTTCTTTAGCCAAAGCCGTAAATGGGGTAATACATCCTGGCTGGTCTTTTGAGGCAGGTTCTTCATCGTTGTATCAATGGGAAGTTTCTGAATACACATCAACATATTACATTCGTGGTTTCCAAGGATTGGATAGACATTGGGCCGTTCCAGCAAATCGAACAGCAACGGGATAGACTGTTTTCCATAATCAATCGTATCTCCCAATATAAACATCATATCCGTTTCCTGAAATCGGATTAAACTGAGCATTTTCTGCCAAAGCGTTAGGTTTCCGTGGATATCACTGATTACATAAGTCATTTCTATTCCATCTTTCTTTACAAAGGATTGGTTCTATTGTAACACATTGACAGAAAAAGGCAACGGGAAAAAAGGGAATATTTATATAATTCCTTTTATAAATCTATAAATAAACTAAAACAGCCGCTATCATTTATGATGGCGGCTAATGCTTTGTGCTTTGTCAAAAAGCCCTTATAATCTTCCACACGATGTTTTACGAAACCAAAGCTTGTTCTCCCACCAAGGAATTTAGCTTCCGCAAACGGGCTTTTTTATTTCTCTTTCGATTTTGTTTTTCTAAACTTTTTAGTGAGCTTGGGTTTTTGAGGACTGCGTTGCACGCAACGCAGTCCCCTGAACCCGAAACCATTTTTATCCGCTTTAGACGGTACTCATCTTACGTTGTGCCCGCAGACTTACTTTTCTGCCGTTTTTTAACGAGGCTCAACAATTAAGCGGATAGCTGTTCGCTCTTCTTCCTCAATAAAAACATTTACAAACGCAGGTACACATATGAGATCCATACCAACAGGTGCAAGATATCCTCTTGCAATAGCTACTGCCTTAATAGCCTGATTAGACGCGCCTGCACCTACAGCCTGTACCTCAACTTTTCCCTGCTCACGTATCACTCCGGCAATAGCGCCTGCTACTGCATTTGGGGTCGACCTAGCGGAAACTTTAAGAACTTCCATCATGATGAAAACCTCCCGCGTCCGGCCCAGCACAAGTGCAAAGGGCAAAGGGGGCCAAGACTCTTTTGAAAATGCCACATTTAAATAAAATCATTTTCTAAAATGATTATATAATATAAACGCTGTATTTTCAAGAGGGAAGAAAGATATTGTACACCTATTTCATGAATATGCGCATAATTTTAGTAGTTTTGCCAGTTTTTTCATCAATAGATGCTAAAATACCTGAGATAAAAGCAGAATTTGCGGCATTTTCAAACCGGACAGGGAGATTTCCACGCATTTTACGAATGGCCAACTCTGGTTTTATCCCCAGAACGGAGTTTTCCGGCCCGCACATTCCCAAGTCGGTAATATACCCCATCCCGCCTGGGAAAATCTGTTCATCAGCAGTCTGCACATGTGTATGTGTTCCCGCCAGCAAAGATATTTTTCCATCCAAATAATGAGCCAAAGCCAATTTTTCAGAGGTAGCTTCTGCATGGAGGTCAATTAAAATAATGGGAGAATTTATCTTCTCCAAAAGCTCGTCAATCTTATCGAACAGGTTCCCGCAGTAATCCATGTAAACGTTGCCCATTAGGTTAATAACTGTCACCCGGTAACGCAAAAAATCTAATGTATATATTCCGCGTCCTGGTGTTGAATGATGCATATTGGCGGGACGGATCACGGGACAATCCTCCTGCTCCAACCAGTCATAAATTTCACTGCGGCGCAAAACATGGTTTCCGGTTGTAATTACATCTGCCCCGCTGTCTAAAAGGGATTGGGCGCTGACAGGATGGATTCCGTTGCCGTCAGCAGAATTTTCGCCGTTAATAATTGTAAGGTCAATCGAATATTGACGTTTGAGCTGCGGCAGGAACCGGCGTACCGCCTCGCATCCCGCTGTGCCTACAACGTCGCCTAGAAATAGTAGATTCATTTAGGATTTCCTTTCTGGTCTGCGCGGTAAGCAGCGCCTAAAATCTTTTTGCTGGCTAAAGTTCGATAAAGCTCATTTGCGGGAGATAGCTAAAACGAGTACAAGCTAAGGCGGATTAAAAAGGTTTCGGGTCCAGGGGGTTGTGCAGAACTGAACCCGCCAGGCGCGAAATACCCCAGCTTGCTGAAAGCAAACGGAAGCCCCGCCTAAGAGACTGATACCTAACCACTTCGTCAGTATATAAAATAAAGCCCGCTGGAATTGTTCAGGAGGGGGGAATAGATTGGGATTGGAACCACCTTCGGGCAAACAGCCCCATTAGGCGGGCTTCTTCCTCTGTGTCAAACTCCGCAGAGTTTGACGAAGCTCTAAGTTTCCGCTTGCAGCCATGATGGCGTACCTAATACCGAGAACCATAAAGTTTTCACTGAACTCCATAATAAGCTTGTATTTGCCAGAGGATATTCCCAAAACAACAGGCTGCTGAATTTCAGCAGCCTGAAGAATTACTTTGCGTATTCGATAGCGCGGCTTTCCCGAATAACATGGACTTTAATTTGCCCAGGATAATCCAGTTCATTTTCGATTTTCCTAACAATATCCCTCGCCATAATAATAGTTTGGTCATCGTTAACAACTTCGGGTTTAACCATTATACGGACTTCACGTCCAGCCTGTATTGCGTAACATTTTTCAACACCATTAAAGGAAGTTGCAATTTCCTCCAGCTTTTCCAACCGCTTAATATAGTTCTCAACATTCTCACGGCGCGCCCCAGGCCTTGCGGCGGAGATTGCATCGGCAGCCTGAACTAAAAAGGCGACAATAGACTTGGCTTCTACGTCCCCGTGGTGTGCTTCAATTGCATTAATAACAACAGCATTTTCCTTGTATTTTTTAGCAACCTCTACTCCAATATCCACATGGGAACCTTCCACTTCATGGGTAAGAGCCTTGCCAATATCATGGATGAGTCCAGCACGGCGGGCAAGATGAACGTCAGCGCCAATTTCAGAAGCCATCATTCCTGCGATATTGGCAACCTCGATAGAATGGCTGAGAACATTCTGCCCATAACTGGTGCGGTAGCGCATCCGGCCCAAAAGCCGGACCAGTTCAGGGTGCATGTTATGAATTCCCAGATCCATTACAGCCCGTTCACCGTCTTGTTTCATTTTAAGTTCGACCTCTTTGCGGGCTTTATCTACCATTTCCTCAATGCGGGCAGGGTGGATTCTGCCGTCCTGAATCAGACGTTCCAATGCTATTCGGGCAATTTCCCGACGAACAGGCTCAAAACTGGAAAGGGTAATTGCTTCAGGGGTATCATCAATAATCAAATCTACACCAGTAAGAGTTTCTAAAGTGCGGATATTCCGCCCCTCACGTCCAATAATACGGCCCTTCATTTCGTCGTTCGGCAAAGCTACGACAGAAACGGTAGCCTCGGCTACATGGTCAGCTGCACATCTCTGAATGGCGAGGGAAATGTAAGAACGGGCTTTCTGCTCCACTTCTTCTTTATATTGCTGCTCAAATTGACTGACGCGAACCGCTTTTTCATGGGTGAGTTCTCCTTCCAAATTGGAAAGCAAATATTCCTTTGCCTGCTCGGAAGTAAAGCCAGAGATTTTCTCCAGCATATCAATCTGTTCCTGTTTCACCTTTTCGGCTTCTGCCAGACGGGTTTCTGCGTCCTTCATTTTGCCTTGTACGGTTTCCTCTTTGCGCTCCAGGTTTTCCAGTTTGCGGTCAAGGGATTCCTCCTTTTGCTGGATTCTCCGCTCCTGCCGCTGAACTTCTACCCGACGGTCTTTAATTTCCTTTTCAGCTTCGTTGCGCATCTTATAGATGTCGTCCTTAGCCTCCAAAAGAGATTCCTTTTTTTTAGTGCCTGCGCTTTTAATCGCTTCATTCACTATGCGTTTTGCTTCCTCCTCAGCAGAACCAATTTCTGCTTCGGATGTTTTTTTGCGATAGGCCATTCCCAGAAAAAACAGCGGGATGCCGCCTAAAAGAATACCGCCTAATCCACAAATTACGCCAATGATTATCACGGTGGCGTTCATAGAAACTATAATCCTCCTTTTCCCCTATTGAATATCCAATAGGTAATTACAATCTTTTGCTTTACATATACTGATTGCAGGAAAAGGCCATATAATGCCGCCGATTTTACTTATAAGAGCGTAAGAGCATGAATAGGCAGAGATATAGTAATATTTTATATCAAAAGCGTCTGGTTTTTACCAGACAAACTCAAGCGTTCCTAGTTCCTATATATGAAAAAAGCGCGCTGTCCCTATCGACAAAACGACCAACTAATCCGCAAGCAGGTATCTGTGTATCCAGCCCGCCTTTCAGCGGCTGCATATTGCATACATCTTATTGTAATGCGTCCTGAGATTAATGTCAAGAGGAAGACCGAGTTCACAGGGGAATTCTTTACCCACAATTTTTAATTCTTTTTTTGGTTATTATTACAGTAGAATTTAAACAGAACATAGAAAAGGAAATATGCGGATACGACCTACCTTTGCTTGACAAGGGAAAACGCGGTTTTTGGGGCCGACAAATGAGAACACCGGTATAACAAAGTAAAAAACGGCGCCAAAAACTCTGAAGGATCCAAAAGCAGTTCTGGCGGTGGAGCTGCAAGGCGTGGAGGCGAAGGCAGAGCCTGCACAACGACGCGGATGTGCCGTCAGAACTGCTTTTAGGCGTGTTGGCCCTTGTCAAGCAAAGGTAAGATGAGTATAACCTAAAGCGGATTAAAAAGTCCCTCGCCAGTTCAGCAAAGCTGAACTGGGCCTGCAAGACGTGAAACTCCCCCTGCTCTCTAAAAAGCAATGAATTTTATCCCTGCTTTGGACAGTTGCGCAAATAAATCAGCCTTAAACCCTTTAACCGTAGATCCGCGTCAAAAATAACATTATGTTTACAAAACGGGACAATTGTCTGTGCCAGCGCACCAGTAGCGATTACAGATGTTTTCTTTCCCAATTTGCTTTCAACACGCTGAATAATGCCGTCCAGCATGGCGGCGGTTCCATAAGTATACCCGCTTTTCATGCAGTCAATTGTATTTGTCCCAATTAAACGTTTTGGCGCTTCAAAACTGATGTGGGGAAGCTGCGCAGTGCTGTTGGAAAGCGCATCCATGCCAATTTTTGGCCCAGGCATAATCATTCCACCAAGATATCCGCCTTTTTCATCCAGAACAGAAAGAGTGGTTGCAGTACTCAAGTCAAATATAAGTACGGGTTTGGGATAAGCGGCCGCCGCCGCAACAGCCATAACTACCATATCGCTTCCAAGCTGGGCAGGATTGTCAATCAAAATGTTTAAACCTGTTTTTACTCCTGAGCCTACCACTAAAACTTGTTTCTGGGACAACTTTTCAAGGGCAAGGCGGAACGGAGGGGTAATCCCAGGAACAACCGAGGATAAAATACACCCTTCCACCTGATCTAGGTTAAATCCGTTTAAAATAAAGAGGTTATGGAGCAGAACCATGTATTCGTCAGAGGTTTGTCTGTGGTCAGAGGAAATCTGGGAGGTAAACACAATTTTCTCTGAATCCTTATGAAGCGCTCCTAAGACAATATGGGTGTTTCCGATATCTACAGCAAGTATCATGGTTCTTTCCTCCCGCGTTCCAGTTGCAAATGATTTTTATATAAAGTATATTGGATACAGCAAAACCGCAGGGGATTGGGAAGATGGTCGTTAATATCCCGAAATGTGTGGTATCCTTTATTCCAAACATCAAGAATTAATGCCTGTTGTTCTGGAGTCGCAAAAACATAATTAATAGGGGCGCCAGCCATTAGCTTAGACAGCAGATGGCTTTCAACAGTGGTAACGCTTATCCCACGCATTTCTGCAATGTCTTCAACAGATTTGCCAATTTGAAAAAAGGCAAAAGTAATATCTTCACTTGGAACGCGGTTTCCGCTGCTGTCCCGAATAATTTCTGTTGTATGGCGGCGGGGTTTGGACGACTCGGTATCAGAGGGTTTGATAACAACAGGCTGGACCTTTAAATCAGGATGTGTTTTCCGGTATTGGTTGATAATCTCTAGGAAAGATAAACCATATTTCTCTAATTTGAATTCCCCTACTCCGGGAACAGTAAGCATTTCTTCCAGAGTAGCAGGGCAGATATTGGACATAGCCCGCAGGTTTGCGTCCGAAAAAATAAAGTATGCTGGAATCCCTGCATTGATGGCCAGCTCCTGGCAGTGCTCCATAAGCAGGCGGTATAATTCCGGGTTTTGGGATTCGATAGATTTATTCTCTTTCTTCTTGCGGACAGCCCGCCGAATAGATACTGACTCCTTGCCCTTTAATACAGGGGCTGCTTTGGGTGACAGCTTTAAATAAGGCATTTTGTCCCCCTGGCTGTCCAGATATCCTTCGCTGACCAGGAAGGCTATCAGTTCCCGGACTTCAGCGCTGGAATAATCCCTCATAATTCCATAGGTGCTGAGTTTTTCGAACCCCCATGATTTTATTTTCTGTGACCTGGAACCCCGCAAAACATCCGTTACCATTGAACTGCCAAAGCGTTCCCCCATCCGTTTCACACAGGATAGGATTTTCTGTGTTTCAATGGTGATATCTGTGATTTGGGCGGTGCTGTTGCAGTTGGAACAATTGTGACAGTTCCCCTCTGCAAATTCCGGCGTTTGTCCAAAGTATTCCAGTATAAATCCCCGCAGGCACCGGTCAATATGACAGTAGTCTTTCATCTGATCCAACTTCCGGTAAGCGGACGGTTCCGGTTGTTCGGAGCCATTTTCAATCAGCATTTTGTTGGTTAAAATATCCTGCTGGCCGAAAAACAGAATACATTCTGCGGGATCACCGTCACGCCCTGCGCGTCCAGCTTCCTGATAATAGCTTTCCATATTCTTAGGCATATTATAATGAAGCACAAACCGGACGTTTGGCTTATCTATCCCCATGCCAAAAGCATTGGTAGCAACCATAATCTGTATCCGGTCATATACAAAATCTTCCTGTGCTTCATCCCGTTTGGATGCAGAAAGCCCGCCGTGATAAAACGACGCAGAAAAACCTTTGCCGCGAAGGACCTGGCAAACCTGTTCTGTAGTTTTCCGGGTGGAGCAGTAGATAATTCCCGGCTCTTTTTGATGCCGCTGTAATACTTGCAGCATAGCGTCCATGCGCTTTTGGGGGCGTTCTACCCCAAAGAAAAGGTTTGGACGGTCAAAGCTGCTGACCGTTATATAAGGCTTGTGAAGGCCAAGAAGCTTTATAATATCCTCCCGGACCTGTTCCGTAGCGGTGGCAGTAAAAGCCGCTATGATTGGACGGTCTGGAAAATAGGAAACCATCTCGGCAATTTTAACATAACTGGGCCGGAAATCATGCCCCCATTGGGAAACACAATGGGCCTCGTCTACTGCCACCATGGAAACTGGAAGGGTCTGTACCATTTGGGAAAAACCTGGCGCTTCCAAACGTTCCGGCGCAATATACAAAAGTTTAAACTGCCCGTAAGCCGCCGCGCGCATAACAGCCCTGTATTCTGTTTCCCCTAAACTGCTGTTGAGGAAGGCGCAGGAAATGCCATATTCCTGCAAAGCGTCTACCTGATCTTTCATCAGCGAAATAAGAGGGGATATGACAATCGTTAATCCTGGAAATAATAAAGCGGGTATTTGATAACAAAGGGATTTTCCCGCCCCTGTGGGCATTACCGCTAAAACATCGTTTTTGGCTTGTATTTGCGATATGATTTCCTCTTGTCCTGCCCGAAAACCATCATAACCAAAATACTTTTTTAATATTTCCCTTGGCGTCATTTTATCAGCCCCTATGTTTTTTTGCCTTTTTCTGTACAGTGTATCCAAATGTCCCCAAACGCTTTCCCAGTCCGTAATATGCACCATGGACGTATGCGATTAATTCACATTTTTCCATATTTAGGCGTCCGCTTTCTTCTATTACAGATTCATCTACATTTACCGCAACTATTTTTGATAAGAACATATCATGGGAACCTAAGGGGATTATCTGCTCTACCCGGCATTCCAAAGAGACAGGGCTTTCCTCTATCAGCGGCGCGCCTACTTCTGAAGCCGGCAAAGCGGTTAAGTGGCAATGTGCAAATTTATCAATGTCCCGACCGGAACGCACCCCGCAGAAGTCTGCTGCCCGCACCAGGGATTTTCCTGTAAGATTTATCACAAATTCCCGGCTTGCTTTGATAATAGGATAAGAAAACCGCTCTGGCCGGATAGAAATGTATGTCATTGCTGGACTGGTATTTACAATCCCTGTCCAGCCGACTGTTAAAACGTTTGGCTGGTCTACTGTCCCACAGCTTACCAATACCGGGGGTACTGGCGCTAGGAGGGTTCCCGGCTTCCATACCTGTTTTTTCATGGGGCATCTCCTTATATTTTGTTGTCTTTTATTGTAGCATGATTTCAGCGGCTGGGCAACAGATTCATTTTGATTCAACTAATAACATAAAGTGATGCTGCCAATAGACGGCAGTTCCCCTTTCGTATGTACAAACGAGGGGCAGTTCCTGCTCTTTGCGGGGGGAGCTAACTGCCTTTATTGGTGGAAACATCACAATATATAGATGATCATAAATTTCGATAGTTATCAATAGCTGGGATGGAAATCTTCCATCTCAGCTTTTTTGATTTCAAAATATCAAAATGTATTATAAATTAGGAAAGGGGACTTTCCTGTAAACAGGGGAATTTTTAAAACGAAACTGTTTTCTTCAAAAAATAAAGACAGAAATGGATAATTTTTCCATTTCTTCCCTTTTATTTATACTAATTTTTCGTTTTGTCAAGCCGTTTTACCCATATCAAAAAACAAAGCAGCTTACAAAAAAGTATACTTTTTTGTAAGCTGCTCTTTCCTGCCTGTTGGTATCATTTTAGCACATTATAACTGACTTTGCAACCCCTTTTCTAAAATTTCTTGAAAAAAATCAATTTACAATAAAGTATACCTTATTGCAGATTTATTGTAAGTTCCTGCCGAATGAAATTTTCTACTTTTTGTAGATAGGAGGCAAGAGGCCATGTTGTTACTGGGAAGGAACCTGGGGGAAAGCATCGTCATAGGGGATAACATTTATATCAAATTCGTGGAAACAGATAAGAGCGGGCACAAGTTTAAACTGGCGATTGACGCGCCAAAAGATGTAAAGATTTCCCGTGGGGAGCTGTATCCGCCTGATACTGTCCAGCATGAAAAGCTTTCTCAAATTACTACAGGCAAAAGGTCTTTGGCATAAATTAAGATTTCAGCATTGCCCCAAGCCAGCGCGCGGCAGGAGGGCGGTGTTTGAATAAATAATTTATTTTTAGAAAAGCCCTTCCTAATATGAATCAAGCAGGACGCTGATAATTCAAGGAAAAGGGCTGCATGGAGGTATTATCATGGGAATGGTCGTAAGAACCAACACAATGGCACTCAACGCATACCGCCAGCTGGGCATGAACAACAGCGCAGTTGCAAAGTCTTTAGAGAAGCTTTCTTCTGGTTTTAGAATTAACCGTGCAGGCGATGATGCTGCTGGATTGGCAATCAGCGAAAAGATGAAAGCGCAGATTACAGGCTTGGAAACTGCTTCCGCAAATGCGCAGGATGGTATTTCTTTGATCCAGACCGCAGAAGGGAACCTGACTGAAGTACATTCCATGCTCAACCGTATGGTGGAACTGGCTACTAAATCCGCTAATGGAACTTATACTAATATTGAAAGAACCGCACTTCAAGATGAAGTTAATTCTCTTCTTGACGAAATTGATCGTATTTCTAAATCCGCTAACTTCAATGGAACCAACCTATTGGATGGGTCAATGGGACTGAATCAGAAAGCTTTCGAGGTAGGCGATTCTACCGCTGCTATTGATTCGGAAACCAAAATCGGTGTAGCAGCTGGTGCTATTGAGCCAACTGATGCCACCCACTACAATGAGGGTGCTGGAAAGGCAGAGCAGAAGCCGGAGTTTGTAATTGATTTAGCTGATATTAAGTATACACAAACAGCAGACGGAGCTGCTGCAGGTAAACTTCAAGCAGGCGCAATTACGATTGGTGGTAAGAATGTAACATTTGTTACAGATGCTGCAACCAGCACTACTACACCTATTGCAGCAACAGCAACTCAGGGAACAGCTGCGGCAGACGCTAACACTGATGCAACATTGACCGGTAAGGAAATTGTTGCAGGTATTACAGGCGCAGCAAAGCATGCTGTTATTGATGGTGAAGTGTTCGCAATTTCAAAGGAAGGCGATACTGGCATTAAATTCGTGTGGGCTGGTAAAGTTGGCACTGGCAATAAGTTAGATGCTACCGCTAAGGTGGATGAAGATACAGTTGCTCTTGATTTAAAGGGTGATGTAGAAATTGCTGACGCTACTGCTGTAACTGGCAGTGGTGATATTGCAACTGAAAATCGTGATAACTGCCATATAACCATGATCAAAGATGCACAGGTGAAGAGTACAACCAACCGTGGAGGTGTTTCCCTGAAGTTGACGGCTGATATGGTTAAGGATGGTGCTCAACTGAAAATTGGCGATACAACGTTTACATTCGATGCAACTAAGACAGAAGCTGAAGCAAGTGGAACTACCATTGGTATTAAGGATCTGACTGGTTCAGACCTCTTAAAGTCTGTTACTAAGCAGCTATCCAATAGAGGCGATGTCAATGTAGTGAAAGACGGAAAAAATTATGCTTTTACCATTGGCCGCGGCAATGCTACAGATACGATTGAAATTGAAGAAAAAGTGAAAGACGATGCTACATTAGCAACTAATCCATATGGCTCTTTCACAAAGGAAGAACTGGTCAATGCATTCCAGTATACAACTCCTGATTCAAATGCCAAGAGTGAGATCACATTGAAATCTAACGGCGATTTGGTTGCTGGCGATTCTATCAACATTGATGGAAAGACCTATACCTTCACTAAAGATGGTGCAAACAATACAGTAAAGATTGGTGCTGATGCTACTGAAACCTTGAATAATCTCAAGACAGCTATCGGCTCTTCTGCTACAGTAAGTGGCAACAAATTGATTGTAGAAGCTGCTACTAAGAAGGATGCTGCCCCTTCCATTATTGGCGGTGGCTTAACTCTGCAAATTGGCGATACTGCAGATGATTTCAATAAAATGACTGTTGCTGTTAAAAATATGAGCTCAAAGGGCTTGGGTCTGGGTGGCTTAGAAATCACAACCGAAAGCAAATCCAGCGATGCAATTCAGAAGATTAAGGACGCTATCAATACTGTTTCTTCTACTCGTGCCTCTATGGGCGCACTCCAGAACCGCTTAGAGCACACCATCAACAACTTAGATGTTGCTGTAGAGAACCTGAGCGCAGCCAACAGCCGTATCCGTGACACCGACATGGCGAAAGAAATGATGAACTACACCAAGATGAACGTACTGGTACAGTCTGCCCAGGCAATGCTTGCCCAGGCGAACCAGCAGCCCCAGAGCGTCCTCCAACTCCTGCAATAATCCCAATCGTTCATTTTCCAGCCCAAAATATAATCTGTCATCCACCAAAGCCGGCTGATGGGGGACAGTTAAAGGGTTCTGCTGTAACAGTTTGCAGCAGAACCCTTCTTTTTACCAAATGTGGCTTATATCCCCATGCCAAGACGTGGGGAGTGTCAACGTATGAAATCTTTCCAAATCACTTGCAAAAAGTCCCCGCAGCATATACAATAATCATATAAAAAAGGGGGGACGCAAATGCCGATTACCGTACCAGACGGGCTGCCTTCAATCGAAGAACTGCGCCGGGAAAACATTTTTACCATCAACGAATATCGGGCAAACCATCAGGATATCCGACCGCTAAAAATAGTTATCCTAAACCTTATGCCCAAAAAAGTGGAGACAGAAACGCAGCTTCTCCGAATGTTAAGTAATACGCCCCTGCAAATGGAAATGGAACTTTTGCAGGCAACGTCCCACAAATCGAAAAACACGCCCCAGGAACACCTGTTGAAATTTTATAAGACCTTTGGGGAAATCCGGCAGGAAAAATTTGATGGGATGATTATTACCGGCGCTCCTGTAGAGCAGATGCCCTTTGAAGCAGTTGACTATTGGGAAGAATTATGCCAAATAATGGAATGGACAAAAAGCCATGTCTTTTCCACCTTATATATATGCTGGGGCGCTCAGGCAGGGCTGTACTACCATTACAAAATCCCAAAGTATGATTTACCCCGGAAGATGTTCGGCATATATGACCAAACACCGCTGCTTCCAACCCATGAACTGCTGCGTGGATTTAACGACCGTTTTCCGGTACCCCACTCACGGCATACAGAAATACGGGCTGAAGATATCGCCAAAGCAGACAATTTACAAATTCTTGCGGCCTCTAAAGAATCTGGGGTACATTTGGTAGGCAGCAAAGATGGCCGGCAGTTTTTTGTAACGGGACACTCTGAATATGACCGGGACACCTTAGCCAACGAATACCGCAGGGATTTAGCCAAAAACCTGCCTATTCAAATACCAGAACATTATTTTCCCGGCGACGACCCCGGCAGAGAACCTTTACTTACCTGGCGTTCTCATGGAAGTTTATTTTATTCTAACTGGCTGAATTATTTTGTTTATCAGAAAACCCCTTTTGACCTTTCAGGGCAATTTTAACACATTTGGGTACAGGCTTTTTTGGAGCCTGTACCCTTTTTATTTCAGGTTTTTATGCTCGTCCAGGGATGGGGGCAGCAATCCGCAAATCAGCCCTTTTCACGGTTCCTCTAACTGTTTCCGCATCATCAAAAGGATTTTCTTTTCCCTTCTCGACACCTGTACCTGGGTCATTCCCAACAAATTAGCGGTTTCCATCTGCGTTTTCCCTTGAAAATATCTCAAAATAATTAAATTCCTGTCTTTTAAAGAAAGCGTACCCAGTGCATCCTTTAAAGAAAGCAATTCTGACAGTCTATTTTCTTCTGATTCAACGGGAATGTCCAACTGAACATGGCTGTTATTGTTATCATCATCTTCTGCAACAGTTAGAGAAATTGCAGGGGCAGCAGCGCCGATTGCTTCAACAATATCTTCCACGCTTTCACCCATACGCTGGGCCAATTCATGAACGGTAGCTTCCCGGTTGCATTGTAAATAGAAAGCTTCCCGCTCTTTCATAACACGCATAGAAAGTTCTTTTAAAGTACGGCTGACCTTAACAGTGCCCCCATCACGAAAAAGCCTTCTCATCTCCCCTAAAATGACAGGTACAGCATAGGTAGAGAATCGAACGCCCCGGTTCCAGTCAAAGGCATCTACAGCCTTAATCAGCCCCATGCAGCCGGCTTGAAAAAGGTCTTCATATTCGATGCCTTTTCCCTGGAACCGGTGAGCACAGGAATGAACCAAGCCCATATTTTTTTCAATCATTTCATTGCGGCTTTGGAATGTATTTGATGGAAACGGTTCCTGGTTCAATGAGGCAGGTTCAGGTTCATCAGCAGGGATGGTTAAATCGTCAAGGTTGGGAGAATCAGGGGAGTCCAGGGGATTAAGCGGGTCAAAGGGTTCCAGCGTCTTTTCTTTTAGACGGTTCATCCGAATCTCCTTTGGTTTTAATTTTCTTTTCCATAGTAACAGTAGTACCTTTCCCCAATACAGAGCGTACTTTAAGCCTGTCTGTAAATGTTTCCATTACTGCAAACCCCAGCCCAGCGCGTTCGCCAGTTTCACAGGTTGTAAACATTGGCTCCATAGCTTGTTGTACGTCGGCAATCCCACAGCCCTTATCACGAATCCTGATAATGACTCTCCCATTTTCCTGAATCCCTGCTTCTATTGTAATAATCCCTACTCCGTCCGGGTATCCATGTACAATACAATTTGTAACCGCCTCGGAAACCGCTGTCCGAATATCCGATATTTCCTCAACAGTTGGATCAAGCTGCGCCAAAAATGAGGACACTGCCGTTCGCGCAAATGCTTCATTTGCTGAACGGCTGGGAAAACTTAATTTCATTTCATTTATAAATTTCATCTTCTGTCACATCCTCCATGAAGTCCGCCAACAGGCTGGACTAACAATTATTCCGTCCTGCTGGCGTTCATGTTTTCATCCAATGGCGGAAGTTCTAATGCTTCCGGTGCTATCGGAACTGTTACTGTCAAGGTTTTAACAGGTTCATCCGGTAACATTGGTTTTTCAGGTTTGGGAGCTGGCTTGCTTTTAGACGGCGTTGGGTGTTTCGACTCCGGCTCCATAACTGCGAGCTTGTCCAGACCCGATAAACGCATTACCTTGCGGATATGTGACGGAACCCCTGTTACCCGCAGCTCGCCGCCCAGTTCCTGCATGAGACGATAGCGGCCCATTACCAGTCCAATGCCTGAGCTGTCCATAAATGTTACTTCACGAAAATTTAAAAGTAGCTTTTCAGGCTTTTGGGATGCTGCCCTGCTGTCTATCGTCTCACGCAGTTCTTTTGCAGCATGATGATCGATTTCCCCTGATAAATAGGCTGTCAGATAGCCTTCTTCTGCCACCAGACGTACCGGCATCTTACATTCCTCCTTTGCGGCCTTTCTGGAATGAAGCCGCTTTTTATAAAATATCTTTATTTTCCAGTCATAAATAGAAAAGAAACTGTATACCCTTATAGGATATACAATTTCTGAAAAAATGCGGCATGAACATCGCCGTCGATTTGATACTACTTTCAGGAGTGCTTGTCAAAAAAGGTTTAAATGATGTGGGTTCGACGAAAAATCTAATCTGCGAACCGTTTCCTCCGCCAAAAACAAAAAGAAAAGCTTCCCAGATCGTTATAATAGGTGAGAAAATGGCAATAAAACCTTTAGATCAGTTGTTCATTCAGTTTTGCAAAAAAAGATTGTCTTTTTTAAAAATTTTTTCAAAAAAACCGTCACGTTTTGAATTCCCAGTTGTCTTTATTAGTGTAGGGGTTAATTTGCTTGGCCGACTATGGATTTAGACCGTCAAGTACCCGTTCCACACATTACTGCGGGTGCGGCCTAGGGGATGTTATCTCCTGCCCCCGAAAACTTATACTTGGGGCCCTTACAGTGATTTCCACCTTCTGCTTTTTAACGGGGGGTGGATTTCATTTTACCTGGTCTAAAGTAAAATCCTCCCCAGCCGAAAGGCAGAAGAGGATTTTATTGGAGAAAATAATTTAAAATTTATCTTCTCACTATATATAACACCATAGGAGCTAAAAACGCAACACTTTTTCAGAAAAATTTTTAAAAATATAAATTTATAAAAAGAAGCGGGGGCAGCATCATTACAAAAGCTTCTCCCTGTTAATTTCCCTCTTCATCCATTAAGACAATATAGAAGTCCAAAACGTCACGGAATTTTTGAAAAAGTTTTAAAGGGATAAAAACCTAAAATTTATCTTCTCACTATATATAACACCATAGGAGCTAAAAACGCAACACTTTTTCAGAAAAAATTTTTAAAAATATAAATTTATAAAAAGAAGCGGGAGAAACATCATTACAGAAGCTTCTCCCTGTTAATTTCCCTCTTCACCCATTAAGACAATATAGAAGTCCAAAACGTCACAGATTTTTTGAAAAAATTTTTAGAGAAAAGAAAAAATCCGCGTATCCATTCACGGATACGCGGACAAGAGAGAAGACATCAGAAATTAGAAATCAATTTCCTTGTCATAGAAGCAGGCAAGAAGTAATTTTTCCATTTCCTCCTGGGAAGGCTGACGAGGATTGGAGCCGGTGCAGGCGTCAGAAATCGCCAGTGCAGCGACATCTTTCAGTTTAGAATTGAATTCCTTCTCGTCAATAATACCGCCTTCATAGTCCTTAATACAGGCAGGAATCTCCAGAGAAGCATTCATCTTTTTGAGTTCTGCAATCAAAGCGTCTACCATTTCGGTGGTGTCATTTCCCTTCAGGCCAATAAAGGCAGCGATTTCCGCATACCGTTTGGCAGCCTCGGGATTTTTGGAGTTGTATTTAATCACCTTAGGCAAATACATAGCGTTTGCGCATCCATGGACAATATGCCCGCCGGAATATGCAGCGCCGGTTTTATGTGCCATAGAATGAACGATTCCCAGCAGAGCGTTGGAGAATGCCATACCTGCCAGGCATTGTGCATTGTGCATTCTTCCACGGGCGTCCATATCGCCGTCAAAGGAAGCTTTGAGGTCATCATGAATCATCTTAATGGCATGGAGAGCCAAAGGATCGGTATAATCACAGTGGAGAGTTGAAACATAAGCTTCAATTGCATGGGTCATTGCGTCCATACCAGTATGGGCAGTTAATTTCTTAGGCATGGTTTCTGCCAGGTCGGGATCAACAATGGCCACGTCTGGGGTAATGTTAAAGTCAGCCAGAGGATATTTAATCCCCTTCTGATAATCAGTAATAACGGAGAAGGCTGTAACCTCGGTAGCGGTGCCGGAGGTAGAGGGAACCGCACAGAATTTAGCTTTTGTGCGCAGGGTGGGGAAGTTAAAAGGAGTAATAAGCTGTTCAAAGGTGGTCTCGGGATATTCATAGAAAGCCCACATAGCCTTTGCAGCATCAATAGGAGAACCGCCGCCAATGGCAACAATCCAGTCAGGCTGGAATTCGCGCATAGCTTCTGCACCCTTCATAACAGTTTCAACACTGGGATCAGGCTCAACGTTTTCAAAGAGCTTAACTTCCATACCTGCATCTTTCAGGTATTGCTCCGCACGGCCGAGGAAACCAAAACGTTTCATCGAACCGCCGCCGACTACAATAATAGCCTTAGAGCCTTTCAAATTTTTGAGTTCCTCCAAGGAACCTTTGCCATGATAGAGATCGCGGGGAAGGGTAAAACGAGCCATATGTATTACCTCCAAAATATTAAAATAATAAGATTGACTATTATTTAACAACTTCATTATAGCATTGAAACTATAGAAATAATAATATATAATTAGAATGGAATACATATAAAATAAGAATGAAAGGGGTAAGGAAAAAGATGCAAATAAGCCAACTGCGGCAGGCATTGGAAATAGAAGCCTGCGGAAGTATTACAGCAGCAGCGCGAAAGCTTTATATTAGCCAGCCAAATTTAAGCAAAGGTCTTAGGGAACTGGAAGAGGAACTAGGGGCAGACCTGTTTATCCGAACAACCCAGGGAATCCATCCTACCCCCGCGGGAAAAATCTTTCTCCAATCTGCAAAGGACATTCTGCAAAAGCTGGACAATTTAAAAGAAGGAATACAATCAGAAAAGGAACCAAAACTTAATATTCTCTATTCTCCATATTTAAATCCCCCAAATCTGACGGAATCCCTTAAGAGCTTGGGCTCACGCTGGGAAGTGACAGTCAAACAGGCAGGAACACAAGAGGCTGTCCAACAGGTTGCTGTGCTGGAAGCAGATGTGGCTTTCTTATGTTATCCGGCAGTATATGAGAAATTTTTCCAGCAGCAATTTATGCAAAACCAAATAACGTGTCAAACATTAGCCAAAGGAAAATACAAGCTGCTCCTAAGCCGGGAAAGCCCTTTACTGAAAGTGGATGTTGCACAAGAGATATTGTCTGATTATATACAAGTAGTAATGGACTGGGATTTTCCCTCTTTATCGGCTAGGCAAAAAAAGGACGCTCCAAGTTTTACAGCTTCACAAAGAATGGTTCGGGCTGGCTGCCAAGAAGATGGATTGTCAATACTGAAAGAGATAAAAAATGGCTATATGCTGCATCCCGCAGCAGACAGAGGACGATTAAAACGGTATGGGCTTGTGGAACAAAATAGATGGCTTGGAGAGGAATACAACATAGCCGCGATATATGGGAGCGGGAAAACAACGCCTTCCCTAAAGGTTTTAGAGCTGATAGAATCCTACCGCCTAAATAGTTGACCAACTGTATAAAATAAGTTATAATACCAGAGATGCGAGTAAACAAGACAGCAGCGGGTACAGGCGCGGGAAACCACAGCCGGCCGAAAGGCAGTACGTGAGGAAAGTCCGAGCTTCATAGGGCAGGATAGCTGCTAACAGCAGCCGGAGGCGACTCTAGGGAAAGTGCAACAGAAAGAAACCGCCAGCCTTCAGACTGGTAAGGATGGAAAGGCGAGGTAAGAGCTCACCAGCGCATGGGAGACCATGCGGCTATGTAAACCCTATCCGAAGCAACACCTGGTTAGAAAACAATGCGGCGGCCCGTCGGGTTTTCGGGAAGGTGGCTTGAGCCGGTTGGCAACAACCGGCCTAGATAGATTGTTGTCAAATACAGAACTCGGCTTATATGTTTGGTCGCAGATAAAAGCAGACAGCATACAACTTCGAAAGGGGTTGTATGCTGTCTGTTTTATTTTATAAATTAGAGAACAGAAGCGACTAAACAAGGCAAAAAGGGCATACTTATAGATAGAATCCAAAAAATGGAAGTTATTATATAGGAAAGGGGAGTCAAAAATGTTTCTAACCAAACGCCAACGTCCTTGGGAGAAAACTGAGGGCTTTGAAGCAATCCCAGAATATACCGCTGGGCAACTGGCTAGAGAATTAACAAGGGAACTGGAAGGAGTAGAACGTAAGTTTAACCTGGTGACGGATCCAGATATGATAGATTCGTACATTTATGAACGTGCCGCTTTGATGGCCCGTCTTAGATACCTGCTCCGCGTTGAGCGGGAGGAGGAACGGAAGCATCCCCAATTAATGGAAAAGGATGAACTTAAAGTCAATGCATAAATTCTATGCAAATTTACTTTATCAATCCCACGTAAAATATTAAGGAGGAAGATAAATGATACAGGAGTTTTTGTGCTGGATACTTCCGCTGCTTCCAGCATATCCGCTTTTACGGAGATGTTCATTAGGAAAGAGTCCGGTTAGAACGGGTTTGCTTTCAGCCGCTTTGGGGTTTGCAGGGTTGGCGGCTGCCTGCATTTTATCCCCGGTGACAGGTGCGCCAGTGACAATCAATTTTTTTACTTCTTCTGTTGCGGCAGTTTTGGGGCTTCCTGGTATTGTTTGTGTTACTGCTTTAGCACTGTTATAACGATAAACAGATATGCGGGCACAATCTAAGGCGAGTATAGCCTGGATTGTGCCCGCATATTTGGTTTTCTTTAAAAAGGTGAATAGTCTTTTAAAAAGGACCCCATAATAAAATTGAACCGGCGGTAACAACCTATAGCAAACGACATTGAAATTGTCCTAAAGCCGGTTTTGGGAAACAATTTATGTCGTTTTCTAACATCATAGCCGCTCGGACATCAAGGAGGTCGAAGTACAGATGAATATAACCGATATCCGAATCAGAAGGACATACCAAGACGCACGGCTTCGGGCAGTGGTATCCGTAACAATTGACAATGACCTGGCGATTCATGATATTAAAGTAATTGAAGGCCCGCAAAGGTTATTTGTCGCAATGCCCAGCCGTAGGGATGAAGGGGGAACGTATCGGGATATTGCGCATCCAATCTCCCCACAAGCAAGGAAAGAATTAGAGGATGCAGTTTTAAGCAAATATAAGGAATATCTAAGGCAAAGCCAGATACAGGAGCTGGGCTCTGATTTTTCAACAGGGACAGTGCCTGGAATGGGAACGCCGGAAGTCCCCATTGCGAGACCAGAGCGGACAAATTTCTTTTTGCATTGAACAAAAAGGCCCATTTGCATTGGGCCTTTTTTAATTAGCAAAGGATAACTTTCTAATCAAATATATGTAAATGTCCGTAAATAAAAAACAATATTCTTTTATTATAAACAAAGTTAAAGACAGAATAGTAGTTTGGAAAGATGAATGTGTTTCTTTGAAGGACTGCTTTGCCTGGCTGAGAATATCATTTTCTGTCCCATATCTCAAGCAAAATTTTTAAAAAATTTGCAGGATTTTTATTAACTCCTGCATTTTTCCTTGATTTTTTCCACAAGAAAGGCTAAGATAAGAAAGGATATTCCCGCCTCTGGCAGTTTGAAGGTCCCAGACAGAAATTTAGACTTTCCTTCTGCAGAGATGAAATGCAGGATAATGGAGGATTTAGCAGGATGAACAGGGATTTAATCAGTCTTGTACAATACCGAATGGGGGATTTTTCAAAGGGACAGCGGCTCATCGGACAATATATTATGGAGCATTATGATAAAGCTGCCTTTATGACTGCTTCCAAGTTAGGCAGTACGGTAGGGGTCAGCGAATCAACGGTGGTTCGGTTTGCTTCGGAAATTGGGTATGAAGGATATCCGCAGCTTCAAAGGGCGCTTCAGGAGATGATCCGAAATCGTTTAACCTCTGTGCAGCGTATTGAGGTGACAAACGACCAGATAGGTACCTCAGACGTTCTTTCCAAGGTGTTGAATATGGATATTGAAAAAATCCGGCGTACTTTGGAAGAAACTTCACGGGAGGATTTTAACGGTGCAATAGATGACATTATTGCTGCCAAACGAATTTATATTATGGGAGTTCGTTCTTCATCGGCGTTAGCGGTGTTCCTCAGTACATATTTTCATTATATCTTTGATAATGTTGTACTTGTGGATACTTCCAGCTCCAGCGAATTATTTGAACAGATTCTTCGGATTGGCCCAGAGGATGTATTTATTGCAGTAAGCTTCCCGCGCTATTCTAAAAAAACAGTGCAGGCAGTTCAATACTGCCACAACCGCGGAGCAACCGTTGTCGCAATTACTGACAGCCAGCTTTCCCCAGTCGCTGAAAACGCCAACCGGGTTCTTTTGGCGAGAAGCGATATGGCTTCTTTTGTAGATTCCCTGGTCGCCCCCCTGAGCATTGTCAATGCGCTGATTGTTTCTATTGGACTGAAAAAGCGGGATGAAGTTGCAGATACCTTCCAGCGTTTAGAAGGCATTTGGGATGAATATAACGTTTACGAAAAAGCAGATTTAAATAAAAAATAGTAAAATGGTGAATGGATATGTATTTTATATCTTCAGGAGCACAGCCTTATGAAACAAAAATTTGACTACGATGTAATTGTAATTGGCGGCGGGGCAGCTGGGCTGCTTTGCGCTGGGCATATTGCGAAAGGCGGTTTGCGTACTGCTGTAATAGAGCGAAACAGCCGGCCTGCTAGAAAGATAATGATTACCGGCAAAGGACGCTGTAATGTTACCAACCAATGCAGCAGCGATGGTTTTATTCGTATGGTAAAGCGAAACGGGCGTTTTTTATATAGCGCAGCCAATGCCTTTCCGCCTTCCAGTACAATGGATTTTTTTGAAAATCTAGGCGTTCCATTGAAAGTGGAACGCGGCAACCGGGTATTTCCTGTTTCAGATAAAGCGGTTGATATTGTAGACGCTTTGAACGGATTTGTAAAACGCAGCGGCGCAGAGTTTATTACTGGCCGATGCGTTTCTCTGTCCATAAAAGATGATGCAGTTCAGGGTATTACATTGGAGGATGGGACGGTTCTATCTGCACAGGCAGTGGTAGTTGCTACCGGCGGAATGAGTTATCCCCTTACTGGTTCTACTGGAGACGGGTACAACCTGGCACGTCAGGCAGGCCATGAGATTGTAGAACCGCGCCCTTCCCTTGTTCCCATCCTTGCGGCAGAACCTTTCTGCTCCGCTATGATGGGGCTTTCCCTGCGGAACGTCACATTCACCCTTTTAGACCGTACTAAGAAAAAACCCGTTTTTCAGGAGCTGGGCGAAATGCTTTTTACCCATTTTGGAGTGTCGGGGCCTCTGGTTCTGTCCGCTTCGGCACACATTGATCCAAAAAGGTTCCCCGATTTTTCCATCTCTGTTGATTTAAAGCCAGGGCTGGATGAATCGCAGCTGGATGATCGGCTTCTGCGCGATTTTTCTCAAAATCAGAATAAAGATTTTGGGAACTCCCTGAATGCCCTCCTTCCTGCCAAAATGATTCCTGTGGCTGTTTCACGCAGCGGCATCCCTCCACAAACAAAGGTAAATCAGATTACGAAAGAACAAAGGAAAAATTTTATATTCCTGTTAAAGCATTTTACCCTTACCCCTGTTGCCTTCCGGCCTATTGAGGAGGCCATTGTTACTTCCGGTGGCGTGAAGGTCTCACAAGTAAATCCCAGTTCTATGGAATCCAAATTAATCCGGGGATTGTTTTTTGCTGGGGAAGTTTTGGACGTGGATGCTTATACTGGAGGATTTAACCTGCAAATTGCTTTTTCCACTGGTTTTCTTGCTGCCCAGGGAATTTTAAAGTCTATAAGCTTATTGCCGCCAGATAAGTAAAAATTTTGTGAATCCTTTGGAAAAGTATCGCTTTTTTCCTCTGAAATGTGGTAAAATAAATTAAATAGCGGTACCTTTGCCTGTCAAGCAAAGGTACATCTGACCAGGGAAATCAATTTTGTGGAGATTTTGAGGTTGATATTGACAAACACCCCACCGGGGTGTTTGTCAGGGAAGGTTCTTCTTTCTTTATTTATTCTATCGCAAAAAAAGAAGGAAAGAAAAAGCTCTTTGTAAAAGGAGTTTCGCGTCTTGCGGGTTCAGTTCAGCAGAGCTACGTTCAGCAGAGCTGAACTGGCGGCCAAGGACTCTGAGCAGCTCCGCTGCTCAACCCTGGACCCCTGCCACTTTCGAGAAAGCGGCCAAAGCTTTTCATACGGGTTTGGTTTGTGCTTACTGCTGCTTTTTGCTCGCGCCGAAGGTTTTCTTCTTTTTTTGCAATGTTTCTGAAAATTGATTTCCGTGATGTCTGACAGAAAGAGCAGACTCCCTTTTTACAAACATTTAACCGTGGGTTCCCAATGGGACCCTCTCTGGAAAGGTGGGGATTTTTATGTTGTCGATTGCATTAGATGGCCCGGTAGGAGCTGGAAAAACAACGATTGCCAGGGAGCTGGCAAAGCGTCTTAATTTCCTATATGTAGATACTGGCGCCCTGTACCGCAGCATTGGTAAATATATTGTTGACCAGGGCGGGGATCCCTCCTCCCCGGAAGATGTTATTCCACGCCTGCATGATATATCCATACAGCTTCGTTATAATAACCAAAACCAGCAGAGAGTATTTCTCAACAATGCAGACGTTTCTGATGAAATCCGCACGCCGGAAATTTCCATGGCGGCTTCACAGGTTGGAGCCATCCCTGAAGTAAGAGAGTTCCTGATTTCACTGCAGCGGGAGATAGCTGAAAAAAACAATGTTGTAATGGATGGACGGGACATAGGAACAACAATCCTTCCCAACGCCAGTTTTAAAATTTTTCTGACTGCATCTGTTGAGGAACGTGCTGAACGCCGCTACCAGGAACTTAGGGAAAAAGGTGATGGCAGTACCTATGAACAGGTTTTGAATGATTTAAAAAAACGCGATTACAATGATTCCCACAGGGCTGTTTCCCCATTAAGCCAAGCGGCGGACGCAGTTCTGGTAGACACCACGGGGCTTTCCTTGGAAGACTCTATTGATAAACTGGAAGATTTGGCTCAGGAAGCTATCTTCCATCGGGAGGAGCACTAATTCAAAATGTCCCTTTTTTATTCAATCGCTAAGTTTGCTACTAATATATTAATTCATATTCTCTATAAAATGGAATATGAGGGGATGGAAAACATCCGTCAGGGTGGGGGATATATGGTCTGTTCCAACCATAGAACCAATATGGACCCGCTTTTCATTGCCCAAAAGCTGAAACCCCAGCTTTTCTTTATGGCAAAACAGGAGCTGTTTCAAAATAAGTTTAGCGGACTCATTATTAAGGGCTTAGGCGCTTTTCCGGTTGAACGCGGGAAAGGTGATAACGGGGCTATTGATTTTGCTGTTGATACGCTTAAATCTGGGAAAGTATTGGCTATGTTCCCGGAAGGCACGCGCTCAAAAGATGGAATCCCGCAAAGACCTAAATCCGGTGCAGCACTGGTTGCAATACAGACCCATGCGGATATTTTGCCGGTGGGAATTTCCTTTGATCTGCCGCTGCATTTCCGGTCTGCCGTTAAGATTAGATATGGGAAAATGCTGCATTTCGACAGCTTGGGCGTGGAAAAAGGGGTTCCCAGCGAAATGAAAGCAGTCAGTAAAAAAATTATGGGGCAGATTGTCGAATTGGTGGATATCCCCAAGAACAATAGCTCTTTGCTGGAAGAGAAAAAGAATTAATCAGCAAATAACCAAAAGCAAGTTAAAAAGACGGTTCCCATCATAGGTCATGCAGTATCAAACAAAATTAATTTGCTGTCCCCGTATTTTGGCACTGGATAATTTGTAAAAGTGTGATATAATAAAGGACAAGCACACGAATCATGAGGTGGCGTGTATGGCATTTATTACGGTAGCGCAAAGTGCGGGGTTTTGTTTTGGTGTAAAGCGGGCGGTAGATATTGTATATCAGGCAATAGAGGAAGGGAAAAAAGTATATACGCTTGGTCCAATTATCCATAATGCACAGGTAGTTGAGGAACTTGCCCAAAAGGGAGTGCAGATTCTGATGAACCCGGAAGATGTAAAACCGGGGGATACAGTTATCATTCGGTCTCATGGTGTAGAGCGGGAGGTTTATGAAAAACTTCAGTCCACAGGGGCGGAAATAATAGATACAACCTGTCCCTATGTTGCCAAAATCCATCGGATCGTATCCAAAGAGTATGATGAAGACACCAGTATTCTGATAGCTGGGGATCCAAACCACCCGGAAGTAAAGGGAATCTTGGGGCATTGCCGTTATCCGGCGGGCGTGTTTCAAAATAAAGACGAGATGTTACAAATGTTGTCAAATAGTAAATTTTCTGTAAAAAAGCATCTGGTCTTTGTTGCACAAACGACCTTTAACATGATAGAATGGGAAAAAAGCGTGAATTCAGCAAAAAAAGAGTATACAAACCTTTTGATTTTTGATACAATATGTAATGCAACCAGCGAGCGGCAGCGGGAAGCAGCGAAACTGGCGGAAAGATCTGGCATGATGGTGGTTGTGGGGGATCGTCACAGTTCGAATACCGCCAAACTGAGAGAGATATGCAGTCAATATTGTCCCACCCTTTTGGTGGAGGCGGCATCTGAGCTCAACCGTGCAATTTTGCCAAAAGGCTTCCCATTTGGCAAACCCATCGGCGTTACTGCTGGCGCATCTACGCCGGCTCGTATAATTAAGGAGGTACAAGAAACCATGAGTGAATTGATGATGAATAATCAGGAGGAGAATTTCGAGGAACTTTTAAACCAATCCACCATTACTACATATAATGGTGCCATTGTAAAAGGTACAGTTTTAGGAGTGTCCCCTACAGAGCTGCAAGTGGATATTGGAACAAAATATGCTGGGTATGTCCCCCTACAGGAACTTACCGACGACCCCACCGTTAAAGTTGAGGATGCGTACAAGCCTGGCGATGTACTTGACCTTTTGGTCGTACGTATCAATGATGTGGACGGTACCACGATGCTTTCCAAGAAACGTCTTGATGCCGCTGCTGGTATTCGTAAAGTGATGGAAGCCAAGGACACTGGTGAGACTTTAAAAGGCATTGTGGTTGAAGTTGTCAATAAAGGAATCCTTGCTTTGACAAACGGAGTAAGAGTCTTTATTCCTGCTTCCCATGTGGCGCTTTCCAGAGTGGAAGACCTTTCCGTTATGCTCAAGCAAACGGTTGAATTTAAAATTATTGAAACCAATCCTGAACGTAAACGCGCTGTTGGCTCTATTAAAGCGGTTCTCCGTGAACAGAGAAAAGTTCAGGAAGAACAATTCTGGAATGATATTGAGGTTGGCAAGCGTTACACAGGCGTAGTGAAATCCATTGTTTCTTATGGGGCGTTTGTAGACCTGGGCGGTGTGGACGGTATGGTTCATATCTCTGAACTGTCCTGGAACCGTATCCGTCATCCCTCCGAAGTTGTTAAGGTGGGGGATACCATTGAGGTCTATGTAAAGGATTTGGATCCTGAAGCCAGAAAGATTTCCCTTGGCTATAAGAAAACAGAGGACAACCCCTGGGAGATTCTTAAAAATAATTATTCTGTTGGGTCTGTTGCCAAGGTTAAGATTGTCTCTATGACTACCTTTGGTGCGTTTGCCCAGATCCTTCCTGGCGTGGACGGATTAATTCATATTTCCCAGATCTCCACCCAGAGAATTGCAAAACCCCAAGATGTGCTTAATATTGGCGATGAGGTTGATGTTAAGATTACTGAGCTTGATTTTGATAAAAAGAGAATCAGCTTGTCTATCCGGGCTTTGGCAGAAGAAGCTGCGGCTTCTCAGACGGAAGAATCAGCGGAAGAATAATACAGCCGATTGCGGGCCTGTAGTTGGAAGCTGTTGTACACATTCGCTGTACAACAGCTTCTTTTGTGCACTGTGCCATATAGCAGCCTAATTGGAAATGAAATCAGTTTCAAAAAATATCTTCATTTTAAGAGGTCTTTTTCGTTAAACTCATATGTCCATAACAACAAGGAGGCGCTGCCATTGAAAATAAGGGAATTGTTGTTTCAAATGAAACCTCCATGCCCCCGATGCCTCTATACTTTGGGTCTGGTACATACCTTAAAGAATCCCTGCCGCCACGGTAAAGAAAATGGTTATCAGACTTTTAAACATTTTCAGAAGCAGGCAGTGGAAAAGAACTGACAGAAAAAAGGAGAGATTTCATCATGATTTATCAAACGTTTACCCGTGAAGGCCATCCAAAAACAACAATGCAGACCTTTGTAATGGATCCTATCCCTAAAATGTTAGGAGGGGAAATCCGTCCAGCGGTGATCGTCTGCCCTGGCGGAGGCTATAAGCATCTTTCGCCCAGGGAAGGGGAAAACCTGGCAGTTTGGTTAAATGCCAATGGCTTCCATGCCTTTGTTGTGAATTATACAGTTCGTGAGGAAGATTCCCAGCCGCCTTTGGGAGATGAGCCTTTGTTGGACGTTAGCTGGGCAGTTTCGCTTGTCCGTGCTCATGCGCAGGAATGGAACGTTGATTCAAACCGGATCGCCGTTCTGGGCTGTTCTGCCGGGGCTCATGCCGCGGCTTCATTGGGTGTTTTCTGGAATCGCCCCGATTTGGCCCAAACCTTAGGAATTCCGCAGGGCAGCAATCAGCCCAATGCTTTGGTGTTGTGCTACCCAGTATTGGTTGCAGGGGAATTCAGTCATCTGGGTTCTTTCCAAATGCTATGTGGCGACAGTCTGGAAGATCAGATGAAAATGTCCCTGGAAGCATTTATAGGCGAACATACCCCGCCATGTTTCCTATGGCATACCATGGAGGATAAATCCGTTCCTGTGGAAAATTCCCTAATTTTTGCGTCTGCTCTGCGCAGACATAATATTCCCTTTGAACTGCACATTTTTGAAAAAGGAGGTCATGGTCTATCCACCTGTCAGGCGGATGTTGCCTCATCCCCCGCAGGAATTTTGCCTGAAACCGGAAAATGGATGGGTTTATGCTTGACTTTTTTGCGCAGACAGTTTAAAATGTTGTAAGGTTTTTTGAGGTGGGGAGGAACGTCTATTGTCGTTGATAGTAGACGTTCCTTCCTTTTGGAATTTTGAATTTCCCAAAAAATGGATTATTCAATGGGGTATTTATAAACCTTGTAAAACAGGGCATCCTTATTTATGAAGTTTTATGAAATGCTTTTGCTCTAATTTTAAACGAATTGTAAAACATTCCCTTTATGCAGTAAAATCCTATCCTGGATTTACTTAATAGATAGCTTACCCTTAAAACAAACAGAAAGGAATCTAAATTTTATGAAAAAAAGATTTGCCGTTTTATTATCCGCCCTGTTGATAGCGTCCGCTATCGCCGGATGCAACCGTTCCCCGTCCTCATCATCGTCCTCCAGCAGCAGTTCCTCTGCTCCTGTATCAAATTCCGACAGCAGCTCTGTAAGCGTTCCAGAAACGCCTCCTATGCTTGAGGACGACGGCGAGGCTGAACCCGATACTGATGTTTCCCAAGATGTAGATCCCACCCTTAAGGAAGTTTATGACGCTGTTAAAACTGCTTATGGAGAGAACTACATTCCCTCAATGATGCTGGAGACACAGCAATTATCCGAAGTCTATGGTATTAATATGGACAACGTAGAAAGCTTTATTGCTGAAGCTCCCATGATGTCCACTCATGTGGACACCTTCTTTGCAGTAAAGGCTGTGGAAGGCAAAGGCGAAGATGTAGAGAAGGATTTAACCGCTTATCAAACCTCCCAGCAAACAGAAGCTTTACAGTATCCTATGAATATGGCAAAGGTCAATGCTTCTCAGGTGGTACGCCATGGCGATTATGTATTCTTTGTAATGCTTGGCGCTTTCGATGAACGAACAGAAGCTACCGAAGACCAGCAGTTGGAATTTGCCAAGGAGCAGATAAAAATTGGTGTGGACGCTATCGCGGAACATTTTTAGTAGTTTATATAATCCCATCTGGAGAGGCTGTTCCGCTGGACTGGCGGAATGGCCTCTTTCCTTTTATTGTGCAGGTTCATCCGTGTCTTTAAAAACGGAAATCTGGCTTTTACGTTTATGCTTAATAACACCATAACATCCATATTCTCCTCCTCAATGTTTTACAGGTTTTAAACTCGGTTCTCCCGCCGCAAAAGGGATTTTAATCTTTCCCTTTTTAATCCGTGCCAGGCTGTGCCTGCATACTTGCCTTTTCGTCAGGTTTGCATCATTTATAAGATTTTCTCCAGAAATTTCCCATCAGGTGTAGAAACTTGGATAAGAAACTGATATACTGGAATTCACTATGGATGAAAATGAAAGGAGAGGTTCTAACGGATGGTATTTAGCAGCGTATTATTCTTATTCCGATTTTTCCCGGCAGCAATGTTAATCTATTTTCTCATGCCCAAGAAGGGAAAAAATGCGGCAATATTTATTCTAAGCTTAATTTTCTACTCCTGGGGAGAACCAAAATACTTTCCAATTATGATAGCTTCTGTATTGGTAGACTATTTTGTCGGCAGAGGGATTGACCGGTTCTGGCGCAGCAAGCCCATATGTAAATGGCTGCTGGCGTGTTCTGTGGTATTTAATTTAGGAATGTTAGGTTTTTTCAAGTATACAGGTTTTTTTGTAGAAAACTTCAATGCTCTGTTTGGGCTTTCTCTGCAAGCGCCAAATATCACCCTTCCAATTGGGATAAGTTTCTATACGTTCCAAACAATGTCCTATTCCATTGATGTGTACCGTGGCAAGGTAAAGGCGGAAAAAAATATAATAGATTTTGCAGCCTTTGTCACATTGTTCCCGCAGCTGATAGCTGGCCCTATTGTAAAGTATTCTGACATTTCCAAGGAGTTAAAGGAACGCACCATTGATTTAGACCAAATTTCCGACGGCATTGGTATTTTTATAATGGGACTTGGAAAAAAAGTGCTGATTGCCAATAATGTTGGTGCACTTTGGACGGAGATATCAGAGACCTTGGGATTTGCACGTATTTCTACCCCGCTGGCATGGATGGGTGTGATTGCCTTTACACTTCAGATTTATTTTGATTTTTCCGGTTACTCTCAAATGGCGATTGGGCTCGGAAAAATAATGGGCTTTCACTTTCCGCAGAATTTTAACTTCCCCTATATTTCCAAAAGCTTTACGGAATTTTGGCGGCGCTGGCATATGACCTTAGGTTCCTGGTTTCGCGAGTATTTGTATTTTCCGCTGGGCGGCAGCCGGGTCGATACCAAAGCCAGGCTGTATTTTAACCTCTTTGCAGTATGGTTTTGTACTGGCTTCTGGCATGGCGCAAGCTGGAATTTTATTTTATGGGGCCTGTTTTTCCTCATTTTCTTAATCCTGGAAAAAACCTTTCTCTTTCCTTATTTAGACAAGGGGAAAGGCTGGCCGCATATTTATGTGCTGTTTTTTCTTTTGATTAGTTGGGCAATATTTGCTGTCACTGACCTTGCCCAGTTAGGCGTGCTTCTCCGTAAAATGTTCTCTCTTTCTGCCGGAATGGATTGGATATATTATCTGCGCAATTATGTTGTTACCTTTGTGGTGGCAATCCTCTTTTCCACGCCTTTGCCTTGGAAGCTTTACTGCAAAGTTAAAGATCATACAGTAGTAAATTTGCTTTTAATGGGTGGGGTGCTGGTCGCATCGGTTGCCTATTTGGTGGATGCAACCTATAATCCGTTCTTATACTTTCGCTTCTAGGAAAAGGAGGAAGAACCTGTGAAAGAGAAATGGAAGGAATTATTAAGGCATCCTTTGATCTGGCTTTTTGCCCTGTTTATTTTTGGATTTACACTGTGGGATTTGCTGCTGCCAGCACGTGAGTTTTCGGAAACGGAAAACCGTATGCTCCAGCAAAAACCATCCTTTACCATTAAAAGTCTGATGGCAAGCGGGGAGCAGGCATATTCCAGAAAATACGAAAAGTATATTAACGATCAGTTTGTACTGCGTGATGGCTGGATATCCCTGAAATCCAGGGTGGAATCCATTTTGGCTAAAATTGAAAATAATAATGTGGCCTATGGAAAAGACGGATATTTATTTGAAAAGGTTTTTTCAATAGATGAGAAAAATTTGGCTGCAAACCTACGGTATATAGGGGAGTTTTTAGACAAGTATCCAAACTTGCCCGTTACCTTTGGAGTGATTCCCAATGCTTATTCCGTCCTAACAGACAAGGTTCCTATTGGCTTTTCTGCTGTTTCTGTGGAACAGAACCAACGTATCGAAGAACTATATACCCATTTGAGAATGGATTATCCAAGTTTGAAACTCCTCAGCCTTTCAGAATCCCTTTCCGCCCATAAAAACGAGGATATTTATTACCACACAGACCACCATTGGACGACATATGGGGCATATCTGGGTTATGCGGAATATGTCCGTTCCCTTGGGATGGAGCCAGCAGCTCTTACGGAAATGGATGCACATAAGGTGGAAGGCTTCTATGGAACCTTTGATGCTAAGGCGAAAAAAGCTGGAACTTTATCGGATACCATTGTCTGGTATGATATACCCTGCAAGGTGGAGATTAACCAGGAACCTGTAGAGACCCTTCACGACCTGAGCCGTTTTGAGGTTCGGGATAAATACTCTGGTTTGATGCACGGCAACAAAGCGCTGACCGTATTGTTCAGCGAATGTAACCAGAACCCCAAGGAAGGAGAAACCAGCCGGGTTCTTGTGGTAAAGGACTCATATGGAAATTCGTTTGCGCCTTATCTCTGCTATCATTTCGATGAAGTATATGTTGTAGATCTGCGCTATTTGGGTAAAATGAGCGCTGTCCTCGTTGATATGGATTTAAACTTTAACGATGTGTTAATTTTATACAACTTTATGAATTTTGTGACAGATACAAATATTCCAAAGCTGCGCTATTAATTAAAAAATCTGTATATTAAAGGGAAAATCGACTATTTTCTCCAGAGTTTGATATGAGATATAATATATTTATTAGAATAAGGTGTTATTCTGTCAAAAAATATCCTGTTTTATCTTGTGGAACAATAGCGAACTTTGTGTTATACTAATTCCAATCCTATTTTCATGAGATGACATTTTATTCTGCGAGTCATTCCAACGATTGGAAATGAAACGGAGATTGGACAAAAGGGGTTGTTATATTTGCGGGCTGTAAGGTTCTTTCAATGGATGGGGATTGTTCTGCTGCTTGGGGTCGTAATCGGCCTGTTTGCTTTGAATTTTCCCTTATTCCGGCGCGGAGAGGAAGTTTCCATTACATCGGGGAAAAGTCAATCAAAAGGAACCTATTATGATGGGGCGCTGTCTACGGGTGTATTTATTGTAGGAGATGTTGGAGAGGATCAAAAAGCTCTTACAACTCTGGCGCAGGATTACTATGGAAGCGGGGCTTCTGTTATGATAATGGATTTAAGCGGACATGGAACTTCTTCTAAGGCTTTAGATACAGGAAAGGGATTTCAGGACAGATTGGTTCAGGAAGTCCGCAGTGGCCTGGAAGCATTCCGAAAGAAGTCCGGTTTGGAGAACGAATCCATTTTATTAGTGGGGCATGGCATGGGGGCGCGTTCGCTCCTGCAAATGCTTGCGTCGGACAGCCAGACGTTTCTAGGGGCAAGCCTGATAGCTCCAGAAGTTGTTTTGGACGGAAAAGACAGCGGTTCGATTTATACAGGGGATTGGGACGACAGCAAAACAAGTTGGATTTCCTCTTTAAGCCCGCAATCTATTACAATCCCACTGCAAATTGTCGCAACGGAAAAGGATGATGTTGTTTCCCTAACCTCCCTTCAGGAATTATACCGAAAATTGACAGGAACCTCTCTATCTATCCCTAAAAAGGACAAGAAAGAAGAGAAAAAGGAAGAATCAGAGGAAGATGTCCCCCTATTTACTCAACTATATAACACGTTGCTGAATGGGGGTTCGTCCCACTCGGATGGGGAATCTTTTACAAACGGGAATGTTACCTTTACCTTTCTTCCTTCTGGTTATCACAGCTATCAAATGCAGTCTAACGGGGTGGTATCCGCCTCGAAAATCTGGGCACATTCAAAGGCTGGGATGCGTACCGTTTCCAGCACATCCTTTTTCCCGTTGCTAAAAGTAATTTGCTGGTGCATTGGGGCATTCGCCCTTCTGCTGGTGAGTGTTTGTTCTATGTCACTAGCCTGGAACCGTTACCCGGGAGTAAGCCAGGACAGCTGCGGAATCACCCTATATCCATGGCGTGCCCTGATTGTCCGCCTAGTAGTCTGGCTTATTGGCGCAGTAATTGGTTTGCTTTTATGGTTTGTGCTATGGATTCTGCCAGTTGCGGAGCCTTCGGGTAGAATTCTTCCCGCTGCCCTCATAACTGGCTATGCACTTGCTGCATTCCTTCTTTATGGAATTCATAAGATGCCCGGAGTAAGGGGTTCCCTTCAGGTCTTTACCGGAACGCTTTCTTTTTGGCGCACCGGCACATCAACAGTTATGCTGGCTGGACTTTGTGTGCTGGTCTGGTTTTTGGGCGAAAGCGGCTTGTTTTATACCAGTTTTGGGGGCCAGCGTACCTTCTGGATCGTTATTTTCACCATTTTGATGACAGCATCCTTTTATATGATCGAACTGGAAGCGGATATTTTCTCCGATAACGGTGTTGGAATTTCACATGGTTTCCTTTACCGGCTGATTCTTTTAACCCCTTTGCTGCTTCCATGTTTGTTTCAATGGATGTTTGGACAGTATTCTTCTTGCTTTAGATTGCTTCATTCAACTTTTCCATTGGCAATCTGTTTGAATTTTTCCGGGGCGTTTCATCGTCATTCTGGCGCTAGGTTAATTCCGGCAATTGGCGCTGCCTTCCTTTACAGTTTGATGGTTGTTCCATCCGCTGTTTTGCTAGCCTGACTGGGGATATACCTATGGCACGGGCAAAGACAAATATAAAATTTCAACTTCGTTCCGTTAACCTGGAAGCGGGACGGCCCTCGGCTGCTCAGGCAATTACACGGATGAATCAGGCGGTTGCTTCTGCACGGGCGTCGGGGACAAAAGCGATTAAGCTGATCCATGGGTATGGTTCCAGCGGCAAGGGCGGAGTTATTCGACAGGAAGTGCTGCGGGTTTTGGCAGAGAAAAAGAAAGACGGAACCATTCGAGACTTTGTCCCAGGGGAAGAATTTTCACCATTTTCAGCCAGTTGCAGAAAGGCTTTGAATTCCTTGCCGGAACTTTCACACGATCAGGATTATTCACGCGGTAATAAAGGGATTACCATTGTTTTGTTTTGAGGAAAAAGCAAATTTTTGGATACAGCCCAAGATGAGGACTGTCAAACGCGAAAAATCCCTGCACATACTAAAGAGGGAGAAAAAGAAGCCCTAAAAGGTAAACGAAAAAATATCATAAAAAAGTTCATTTGCGAAGGCAAATGCCTTCGTGAGAGGACAAGTTTGGTTTCCATAAAACATGATGAGGAAAAATAAAAGGGCCTTTGATCTAGCGGATTCTCATTCACAGATGTTACCGCCCAGCTGAGGCGGGCCTAAAAGCTAAGTTTCACAAGCCAATATATTAGAAGCTGTACCAATAGGCGCCGGCACGCATCTTGACGGAAAATTTTTCGTCTGGCTGCGTCAGAAACTCTTGAAATCCGTCAGGATTCCTGCGAGTTTCTTCCTTGCTAGGCAAAAAATTTTTCTCGCCAATCTGCATACCGTCACCTATTGGTACAGCTTCTTAAACCTGCAATAAATTCTGCAAAAGATTTCCAAGCAGTCCAAGGAGCGTGTTTGCTATGCCTTTTATGATTTCCAATCCTAACCGCCCCGAAAAACCACCTTGCATTAAACGCCGCCTCTATCCTAAAAGAAGAGGGCGCCTTTGGAGGTATCCTGGAACCACCCCTTCTGTCACCATACACGATTATTTGTTCAAGCGTCAATGGCTGATTCTCTTAACACCTGTTGCGGCGGTATTCTCATTTTTTGCAAAGAACCATCCTAATTGGGTAGAATTTGTCTATTCCACTAAATTTTATCCAATCTTATCACAGGCGTTAGGGTTCCTGTCGTCGCTTGTGCCATTTTCCCTCGCCGAATGTATCATAGTAGGATTGATTGTATTGGGGATTTACTTAGTTGTGTCCCTTGTCCTTCGCCTTGTCCGAAATGATGGGGATCGCCCCCGCTCTTGGTATGTTGTCCGATTCCTGTCTACAGTGTTAGCAATAGCTTCGGTTATCTATGCACTTTTTGTATTGGACTGCGGCCTAAATTACAGCCGTTATCCTTTTACATATTACAGCGGCCTGTCTGTTCGGGATTCGTCTTCCCAGGAATTGGCGGAATTGTGCGCTGAATTGATAGAAGAGGCAAACCTTTTGCGGGAACAGGTTCAGGAAAATGAATCGGGAATCACACAGCTTTCCAAGTCTATGTACCAAACAGCAAATGACGCAAAAACAGCCTTTGACATTCTTTCCCAAGGTTATCCGGTGCTTCAGGGGAATTATGCCCAGCCGAAGCCAGTGGTACTTTCCCGCTTTATGTCTTATGCACAAATTACAGGTGTCTTTTTCCCGCTGACGTTTGAAGCGAATATAAATCGGGAAGCTCCAGAGTATACCATCCCTGCAACCATGTGCCATGAACTGGCGCATTTGAGAGGTTTTATGCGGGAAGATGAAGCAAATTTTATTGGATACTTGGCCTGTCGCTATTCGGACAACCTGGAATTCCAGTATTCCGGGGTAATGCTTGCACTGGTTCATTCTATGAACAGCCTCTACGGTGCAGACCCGGAATGGTATTTTACATTGGCACAGCAGTATTCTCAGGGAGTGGCGGCGGATTTGCTATATAATAACCAGTACTGGCGGCGCTATGAAGGAGCCGTGGCAGAGGTCTCCAATATTATCAATGATTCTTATTTGAAAGCAAACTTTCAAAACGACGGCGTGCGAAGTTACGGCAGGATGGTTGACCTCCTGCTGGCGGATTACCGGAAACGCCATGAACTGGTTTGACCGGAGAGTGAAAAAAGTATGAAAAAACGTTTTCTGGCAGCAACTCTGGCCGTCTGTTTTTGTTTAGGACTTACGGCAGCAGGCTGCACCAGGGAAGTTCCTGAAGAAGTACTAAGGGAGTTGGAACAAAGGCATCAAACTTCTTCCTCGAAAAAAGATAAAAGTTCTATTTCTTCTTCCAAACCATCTGAAAAGGATGATCCATTGTCCAACAATGAACTGGAAAATTCTTCATCGGAGCCAGAGGAAACAATTTCCTCTGTTACTCTTAAAGCAGTAGGGGACAACCTGATTCACAATACCATTTATATTCAAGCACAAAATAGGGCTTCAAATGGACAGGCGTATGATTTTTATCCCGCCTATGAGAAAATTGCTGAACTGCTGGAAGGAGCAGATTTTGCATTTATCAACCAGGAAACGCTGTTAGCCTCTGAAGTATTTGAACCATCTTCTTATCCCATGTTCAATTCCCCTACAGAGGTTGGGGATACAATGTTGGAGCTAGGATTTAATCTTTTTTCCCACTCAAATAATCACGCTTTAGACAAAGGCGTAAAGGGGATTAACGCTACTCTGGATTATTGGGAGAATAAAGAGGGGCTTGGAGAGGATTTTTTAGTAACCGGGCTTTTTCGGGACGAGAATGATATGAATCATGTCCGCGTTATGGAGAAAAACGGGATTTCCCTTGCTCTGGTGGCGTTTACAGAGCATACCAACGGCCTGAAATTACCTTCTGCCGCTGAAAATAAAATTATATATACCAATGATACTGAAACAATAAAAAATCAGATTCAGGCAGCGGACCAGACAGCAGATGTAGTAATTGTATCAGTTCATTGGGGGATTGAGAACAGCCATGAGGTAACGGATGCCCAGAGAGATCTGGCGCAGAAGATGTTTGATTGGGGTGCAGATATTATTTTAGGAACCCATCCCCATGTGCTTCAGCCTGTTGAGTCCATAACCTCTACTAATGGAGAACGGCAGGGATATGTTATATACAGCCTCGGAAACTTCATTTCTGCTCAGGATGCAGCGGATAATTTAGTTGGAGGCATTTTGGACTTTACAATATATAAAAATATGGGAACAGGGGAAATTTCCATTGGGCAGCCTTCCCTCACACCGGTTGTCACACATTATGAAACTGCCTGGCAAAAGAATTTAAGTTTATATCCCCTTAGCGAATATACCGAAGAATTAGCAGAATTTCATGGGGTACGGAGAAATTATCCTAATTTCTCTGTAGATTATATATGGGGTATGCTGGAGGAGGTTATTGGAGAGACATATTTGCAGGAAAAACCGATGACGGAAGACCCTGGAGATACAGATGAACCACCCCCTGAAAGTTAATTTAACGTAAGTTCTGAGTTCGGCGAAACACTGCTCTCGGTTCTATGGCTTTCGGTATTAGGGACGCCATCTTAGCAGCCGTTGGCTGTTCGCTGGCTGCAGGAGAAAACCTTCAGGAAAAAATCCCGCCATATATGCCCCGCGGAAGCTGATCTAAACTTTTTGCCTGTCACCCCCCGCTAAAGAAAATGGCGGGATTATTCCAAGACTTTAGATATCTGTCTTTTAGGTACAGTTTATGCTGGCTTTTAGCAAGCTGGGGTATTTCGCCCTCTGCGGAGGGCGACCAGGGAACTTTTTAGGAAAGTTCCCTGGACCTTCAAACCTTTTTAATTCGCTCCAGCCTGTATTCATTTTAGGTTGCTCCCGCAAATTTACTTTATCGACACAATACGAAACGCCGCAGGACGCGGTTTATATCCTACGGCGTTTCTATTTGGAGAGTTCAGTTACTTTTGCAGGTTCATTTCAAACCGTTCAAAATATCCGATTAATTCCCCTTGTTCGTTGCGGACAGGGTTGATATATTTCCGCTCATTGCGGACGCTGACCCCAAGATAAATTTCATTTCCATGTTTTTTCAGCTTTTCTACAGCAGCAATTAAAGCTTCCTTTGATTTTTCATTGTGGCACTCGAAAATAGAATGTCCAATCAGGTCGCTGTAACCGCGGACTTGGTAGTAATGGTATTTAGCTTCACGGTTCATATACCGGATGATATGGTTGGTATCTACGAACACGACTCGATAAGGAAGGCTGTCCAGGATACTGCTTAAAATCTGCTCTTTTCCTAATTCCATACGGCTGTTCCCCTTTTAAAAATTTAGTAAGTATCAAGTTATTCTGGCAAAAACCCCTTTTCTACCAGTATGCGGTGTAATTCTGAAGGACTGGTAAACTGGATTGCCTCCATCCCTACAGCCTGCGCCCCTGCGACATTTTCCTCTCTGTCATCAATAAAAAGACATTCCGGCAGGGACAATCCATATTTTTCTGCCAAAGCCTGATAAATTGCTGGTTCAGGTTTAAGCAGCTTATAGTCAGAGGACACTAAAAGCCCGCTGAAACAATCCCAGGCTGGAACAGTTTCCTGATACAATTTAAACTGTTCATTTGCATTTGTCAAAAGAAAGATGGAATAACCCGCTGACTTTAATCCCCGGACAATCTGTTCCATCCCTTCTAATGGCAGAACAAAATGATACCATTCCTGTAAAGCCTGATCGAGATTAGGAAGCAGACGTTCCGGCAGGGTGCGGCGGATAACCTCCCTGGCCTGTGGAATGGTAATTGTCCCCCGGTCCAGGGAATCCCAGCATGCACTGCAAAATATTTTTTCTGAGAACTGTTCCACATCTGCTTCCGCTACGAAATGGCCTGCAATATAGGATGGATCAAATTGCAGCATAACCCGGCCCATATCAAATACCATATTTCGTACCAATTATTTTGCCCCCTTTCATTTTGCCGTATTTATTCGGCTTTTATTATCTTACCTTATTTTTCTGCTGAAATCTACATTTTTGTAAGTCTTTTTCTTACGTTTTTTTCAACAAAATACATAAGGATTCTCTATCCTATCTATAAGGAGAAAAAAGCTGCGTAAAACAAGGTCAATTTAAGCGCCTTTTAAGATATCATTGTACTCTGTTATTTTAATATGGATTGAAACAATGGGAGGATTGAATCAGGATGATTTATGTTACAGGGGATACCCATGGGGATTTGGAGCGTTTCAAAAGTAAATCAATTGCCAAACGATTGAAAAAAGGGGATTTTTTGATTGTTTGCGGGGATTTAGGTTTTTTTTGGAATGACAGCAAGGCGGAACGGAAAGCAAGGAAATGGCTTTCAAAACGGAAATATACAATCCTCTTTGTAGAAGGTACTCATGATAACCTTAATATGCTGGAGCAAATTCCACAAGAGGATTGGTGCGGAGGCAAGGTTAGAAAAATGCAGGAAAACCTTATTCAGTTGTGCCGTGGGTTTGTTTTTAAAATTGATGGGAATTTTATTTTTGCTGTTGGAGGCGGGGAGAGCCAGGATATGGAGGAACGGGACGCAAATGGTTCTTGGTGGGAACAGGAAATGCCTTCGCCGCAAGAATTAATTGCTGCCCGTGAGCGTTTGACAGAATACCGGGATGTAGTGGATTTTATCATTTCCCACGATTGCCCTGCTGCATTGTTGAAAAATGTAGAGAGAGAAGAGGGAACAGCTTTTGTGAATCATTTAAATCTCTTTTTTGACCAGGTTAGCAGGGAATGTAGGTTTAAACAGTGGTATTTTGGCTGTTACCATTTGGACAAGAAGTTTCCGCCGAATCATACCGCTGTTTTTCAAAATGTAATCCCATTAGGAGGAAGCCCCTCGGAAAAATAAAGGAACAGCCTAAAATTAAAAAGGCCCTTTCCATCGAACCTGCCACGATATTATGTAAAGTTAAAATTTCCTGTAATATAACTCTCCAGCCTTTTGTCCTTTGGCATATGGAATAGTTGTGTTGTCAGGCCGGATTCCACCAGCTCCCCGGACAGAAAAAAGGCGGTTTTGTCTGAAATCCTGCTAGCCTGCCCCATGTTGTGGGTGACAATAATCCAAGTATACCTGGTTTTTAACCTGCAAATTAAGGATTCAATTTTGTTTGTAGAAACAGGATCCAGCGCGCTGGTAGGCTCATCCATCAGTAAAACTTCAGGCCCAACTGCTAAAGCCCTGGCAATACATAACCGCTGCTGCTGGCCTCCTGACAGACCCAGCGCTGGTTTTTTCAGCCTGTCTGAAACCTCATCCCAAAGAGCTGCTGCTTTCAGAGCTGTTTCTACAATGCCGTCCAGTTGGGATTTAGCCCGTATCCCATGAATTTTCGGCCCGTAAGCCACGTTGTCATAAATACTCATAGGAAAAGGATTTGGTTTTTGAAATACCATACCAACCTTTTTCCTAAGCAAAGCAACATCTGTCTTAGGGGAATATATGTCCTGCTGGTCAAGCAGAATTTTTCCTGATGTTTCGATTCCGTCAATAAAATCGTTCATACGGTTTAGAGAACGTAGAAAGGTAGACTTTCCGCAGCCCGACGGCCCAATCAAAGCAAGGACTTCTTTTTTTTGAATTTCAATGGAAATGTGCTTTAATGCATGAGTTCCACGGGTTTTGTGGGACGGGTCCCCGTACCAAAGGTTAAAATCTTCAATTATAAAATGACCTTCCATATATTATCCTTTCTTATTATGAATCTGTCTGGTTAAAAAATCTGAAAGGAAATAAATCCCTAAAAGGATAAATGCCAGCACAAAAGCAATTCCAAAAGCTTCATCAATATACTTTCCGCTGGAAACGCCAAAATACATTTGGACGGTCAGCGTAGCGCCGGAAGATAGAGGATGGGTAAGCCAGTTTTCCGGCAAGCGGGAAACCGCCCCCGCCGTAAAAAGGAGCGCGGCAGATTCCCCTGTAATTCTCCCCACCGCCAAAAGAACAGAAGCAGTAAGACCCTTTTTGGCACAAGGCAGAACGACAGTCCAAATCATATACCATTTGGTGGCTCCACATCCCAAAGAGCCCTCGCGATAACTTTGGGGGACAGTACGCAGGGCTTCCTGGCTGGTACGAATGACAATCGGAAGAACCATAAGGGATAAAGTCAGGGAACCAGTTAAAATCGAATAACCCAGTTTCAGGGTTTCCCCAAAAAATACAGCCCCAAACAGCCCATAAACAATAGAGGGAATTCCTGACAGTGTTTCGATTGTAAAGTCAATTAGACGAACTATTTTGGCAAATTTCCGGGAAGTTCCTGCATATTCGTTAAGGTAAATCGCCGCTCCTATTCCAATGGGAGCGGCGATGGTTAGCGTAAGTACAATAATATACAAAGTATTAATGATACCTGGAAAGATTCCATATGTGCCCTTTAGAGGACTTGGCTGGCTGAATAGAAAGGAAAAACGGATTTTTGAGATTCCCCGAATGATGATATAAAAGAGCATTGACGCTAAGACGGTGATTGTAAAAGCAAAACAGAGAGTCACAGCAACTTTTGCCACTGCATCAGGTAAATGTTTATGACGGGAGAACTTATCAGACATTAGAGCTGCCTCCCCTTTTCAGCGTGGATTCTAGGAAAAGATTTAAAAACAGGATAAATACAAATAACACAAGTCCAATGGAAAACAGGGCCTGGCGATGGAGCCCGCTGGAGTAGCCCATTTCTGTTACAATCCCGGTTGTCAAAAAGCGGACGCTGTGAAAGGGCAAAGGAAGATTTACTGTATTGCCGGAAACCATCATAACTGCCATGGCCTCCCCAACTGCCCGGCCAATCCCTAATACTGCCCCCGACAAAATTCCCGGCCTTGCAGCGGGAAGGACAACCTTAAAAATTGTTTCCATTTTTGTGGCTCCCAAAGCTAGGGAAGCTTCCCGAAGTTCTCCTGGAACAGCCTGAATTGAAATTTCACTGATATGGATTACAGTGGGAAGTATCATAACCGCCAAAACAATCACAGCAGAAAGCAGGTTTGCACCGCCTGTAAACGTATGGGAAACGCTTGCCCGAAAGAAGAAGTTTTCCAATCTCCGCACCAATGGTGTTAAGAGGATTGCCCCAAGCAACCCGTAAATAACAGAAGGGATTCCAGACATCAGTTCGATTGCAGGGCGGACAGATCGGTAAATCCATTTTGGGGAAAGTTCTGATAAAAAAACCGCTGTAAGCACTCCAATAGGCACTGCAAGGAATACTGAAAACAGCGTCCCCACAACAGAAGAAAGGATCATTGGAAAAATTCCAAAGGATGGTTGGGAAGATGCAGGGTTCCAACTGATTCCAAATAGAAATTTTATTAGCCCGATTTTCTGAATAGCAGGTATGCCTGCAAGAACCATATAGATAGAAATTCCCAATACGGCGGCTACAGCAGAAATCCCACAAAAGGTAAAAATCCAATACATCAGAATATCCCATAAATAATAGATGCTTCTGGTATTGGTAAAAAGGGAATTTCCGCAGGATTTCAAATTTTCTGCTGTAATGGAGGCACTCTCTTTTACACTAGGCTGGGAGACATATTTTACCAAAATTCAGCACCCCTTTGCCGCACTTTTTACGTTATAGGAATTAAACTTTGAGATTGGATGATTTCCTGTCCCTCACCGCTTAATACGTAATCCAGAAACAGCTGTGCTTCCGGTTGGAGCTGTTCCCCTTTTCTTGTCACCATAAGCAGCGGACGTGACAAGAAATATTCCCCAGAATGTATTTTTTCCTCAGAGGCTTCTACTCCTTCAAGAGAAATCTTTTTTGTTTTCTTATTTGCGTCTGCAGCTTCCAGTGAAACATAACCAATAGCTTCAGGCGTTGCTTCTACTGCAATTTTAATTCCGCCGGAAGAATCCTTTTCCTGTCCATATGTACATTGCCCAGATATCCCTAAAAGCTCTTCAAATGCGGTTCGGGTTCCTGAAGCAGTATCTCTGCCAATTACAACAATAGGGGAATCTGTCCCACCCGCTTCTTTCCAATTTCGTATGTTTCCAGTGTAAATATCTGATAGCTGCTGGAAAGTTAAATCTGTTATAGGGTTATCTGGATGGACAATAACAGCAATACCATCAACTGCTACTGTTACAGCGTCCAAAGAGGCTTTTTCTCCTGCATACAGCTCGCGGGAGGATATTCCAATATCTGCCTTGCCCTCTGCTGCATCGCGTATCCCTTGGCTGGAACCGCTGAACTGTGGTATAACAGCTATATCAGGGTTCTGTTCCGTAAATCCTTCGCTTAATGCTTGAATGACTTCCTCCATTGAGGTTGAACCAGATAAAGTAACAACTGTTTGGGGAGAGTTTCCTTTATGGCAGCCTGTTGCAAAAAGTATGATAAATAGAATAACAGATGCTGTTAATTTGTTAATTTTCATTGATTTGCGCCTCTCTTTCAATAGAACAAATGAGGGGCTGTGCCTGCAATACAGGTGGAAGGCAGTGGAGGACCCTCTGGCTTTAGCTGTGTGGAGTGTCAGTTCAATCTTATGTAACTGCATTGAAAAACAGCACTCCCAATAAAAAAGCATATGCCCTATATATAGGGCATATGCTTTTATCACATTAAAGGGGAGAAAACCCTCATAATCATACGCATAAATCTGACAGGCCATTTCACAGCCCTGCAATCTTCCAAGGTAATTTTCCGGCACAACTTCAATGTATCCAAAAAGTCCTGTTTTGCATCTAAAATTGCCTGTGTTTGATACATCCATACTGCGCACTCAAAATGCAAATATAAACTGCGGTAGTCTAAGTTAATTGTACCTACAATCCCAATTTCGTCATCCACAGCAACCACTTTAGAATGAATAAATCCCGGTGTGTATTCATATATATGAACGCCGCTTTCAATTAACAATGGGTAGTAAGCGCGAGTCATTGTATGAACATACCACTTATCTGCAACCCCAGGAGTAATAATCCGCACATCAACTCCGCTTTTGGCAGCCAGGCGAAGGGCAGTAACCGTTTCATTATCCATAATTAAATAAGGGGTTTCAATATAAATGTATTTTTGTGCCCTGGAAATGGCATTAAGATAAACTTGTTCTCCAACAGGTTCCCCGTCTATGGGACTGTCGCAATAGGGAGTAAAGAAACCGTCTTCATGAAAACTTTCTGGGTGGTGAATGTGGGGACGGTATTTTTCATAATCATCCTCAGTTGAATTGAGAAAGTTCCACATAGTCAAAAACATGATGGTAAAATTCCATACTGCGTCCCCTTTTATCATAATCCCTGCATCTTTCCAATGCCCATGTTTTTCATATTGATTGATATATTCATCAGCCAGGTTTATTCCCCCTGTAAAGGCAGTATGTCCGTCAACAATCACAATTTTTCGGTGGTCGCGGTTATTCAGGCTGGAGGACAGCACTGGCCGAAATGGCTTAAATACCCTCCCCTACAAATATGACCAAACAATGGAACAGATGGGAATTCACTGTAGAATATTTAATCCATTTCGGCCAGTGCTGTCCTCCAGCCTGAATAACCGCGACCACCGAAAAATT